>CAVXND010000034.1:0-104144 GCA_963762785.1 uncultured beta proteobacterium | reverse complement strand
CTCGCCGCACCGCGGCCCTGCCGGTCGCGGATGCGCCCCAGGATCGCGGCGCGGGCCCGGTCGCTCGCCCCGATCGTCACTCCAGCGCCTTCACGATATCCTCGACCACCTTCTTCGCGTCGCCGAAGACCATCATCGTCTTGTCCATGTAGAAGAGCGGGTTGTCGAGCCCGGCGTAGCCGGCGGCCATCGAGCGCTTGTTCACCATCACCGTGCGCGCCTTGTGCGCCTCCAGGATCGGCATGCCGTAGATCGGGCTGCCCTTCTCCTCCGCGAGCGGGTTCACGACGTCGTTCGCACCGAGCACGAACGCGATGTCGGTGGTGCCGAAGTCGGAGTTGATGTCCTCCATCTCGAACACCTGGTCGTAGGGCACCTCGGCCTCGGCGAGGAGCACGTTCATGTGGCCGGGCATGCGGCCGGCGACCGGGTGGATCGCGTAGCGGACGTTCACGCCCTTCGCGGTCAGTTTCTGCGCCATCTCCTTCACCGCGTGCTGGGCGCGCGCGACCGCGAGCCCGTAGCCAGGGATGATGACGACGCTCTCGGCGTTGCCGAGCAGGAAGGCGACGTCGTCGGCCGAGCCCGAGCGCACCTGCTTCTGCTCGCCCCCGGCCGCGGTCGTGCCTTCGGCCGCGCCGAAGCCGCCGAGGAGCACGTTGAAGAACGAACGGTTCATCGCCCGGCACATGATGTAGGACAGGATCGCGCCGGAGGAGCCGACCAGCGACCCGGCCACGATCAGCATCGAGTTGTTGAGCGAGAAGCCGATGCCCGCCGCCGCCCAGCCGGAGTAGCTGTTCAGCATCGAGATCACGACCGGCATGTCGGCCCCGCCGATCGGGATGATGATCAGCACGCCGAGCAGGAACGCGATCGCCGTCATCACGATGAACGGCAGCCACTGGCCCTCCTTCGCCGCGAGGAAGAACGCGACGCCGAAGCCGATCATCACGATCGCGAGCACGAGGTTCAGGAAGTGCTGGCCCTTGAACACGACTGGCGCGCTCGAGAAGAGACGGAAGTGCTTGCCCAGGCCGGCGAGCTTGCCGAAGGCGATCACCGAACCGGAAAAGGTGAGCGCGCCCACGAACGTGCCGATGAAGAGCTCGAGCTTGTTGCCGGTGGGGATCGGGTCGGGCAGGTTGAAGGCCGTCGGGTTGTGCACGATCGCGATCGCGATCAGGACCGCGCCCATGCCGACGAGCGAGTGCATCGCCGCGACGAGCTCCGGCATCTGCGTCATCTCGACCCGTCGGGCGACCACTGCCCCGATCGACCCGCCGATCAGGATGGCGACCAGGATGAGGTCGATCCGCCGGGTGACCGCGAGCGTCGTCGCGACCGCGATCAGCATGCCGGCGATGCCGAACCAGTTGCCCCGGCGCGCCGACACGGGGTTCGAGAGCCCCTTCAGCGCGAGGATGAAGAGGACGCTCGCGACGAGGTACCAGAGCGCGACTTGGTTGGCGGACATGGGCTAGGCCTTCGCGCCCGCTTTCGGCGCCTTGCGCTTGAACATCTCGAGCATCCGCCGCGTCACCAGAAAGCCGCCGAAGGTGTTGATCGCGACCAGCCCGACTGCCACCGCGCCGAGGATCGAGCCGAAGTCGAGCTCGCCCGGGCCGGCGGCGAGGATCGCGCCCACCATGATCACCGAGCTGATCGCGTTCGTGACGCTCATCAGCGGCGTGTGCAGCGCCGGGGTGACGCCCCAGACGACGTGATAGCCGACGAAGATCGCCAGCACGAACACGGTGAGGTTGATGACGGTCGGATCGATGGTTCCGGTCATGAGCTTCAGCCTTTCTTGACCACGGTGCCGTCGATGCACACCAGGCTACCGGCGATGATCTCGTCTTCGCGGTCGAGCTTGAGCTCGCCCGACTTCGGATCGACGAGCAGTGCGAGGAAGTTGAGGAGGTTCCGCGCATACAGCGCGGAGGCGTCGGTCGCGACCATGGCCGCGAGGTTGGTGTGGCCGACGAGCTTCACGTCGTGCTTCACCACGACCCGGTCGCGCTCGGTGAGCGGGCAGTTCCCGCCCTGCTCCGCGGCGAGGTCGACGATGACCGCGCCCGGCTTCATGCCGCGCACGGTCTCCTCGCGGATCAGGACCGGCGCCGGCCGGCCGGGAATCAGCGCGGTGGTGATGATGATGTCCGCCGCCTTCGCCCGCTCGTCGATCAGCGCCGCCTGGCGGCGCTTGTAGTCTTCGCTCATCTCGCGCGCGTAGCCGCCCGAGGTCTCGGCCTGCTTCTTCTCCTCTTCCGAGACCGGCACCTCGACGAACTTCGCGCCGAGCGATTCGACCTGCTCCTTCACCGCCGGGCGGACGTCGAACGCCTCGATCACCGCGCCGAGGCGCTTCGCCGTCGCGATCGCCTGCAGTCCGGCGACGCCCGCGCCGAGCACGAGCACGCGGGCCGCCTTCACCGTGCCGGCGGCCGTCATCAGCATCGGCATGAAGCGCCGGTACTCGTCGGCGGCCACGATCACCGCCTTGTACCCGGCGATGTTCGCCTGCGAGGAGAGGACGTCCATCGACTGCGCGCGCGTGATCCGCGGCAGCCATTCCATCGCGAACCCGGTCACCCCGGTCTTTGCGAGCGTCTCGATACCCGCGGCGTCGTAAGGGTTGAGCAGCCCCACGAGGATCGAACCCCGCTTCACGAGCGGCAGCTCGGAAGCGTCCGGTGTCCTGACCTTCAGCACGATGTCGGACTGCGAGTAGACGTCCGCCGCGGCGCCGACGATCGTCGCGCCGGCGGCCTTGAACTCGGCGTCCGGAATCGCCGCCCCGCTGCCCGCCCCGGCCTGGACGGCGAGCGCGTGCTTGCCGCCGGTCGCGAGCTTCTTGACGGTCTCCGGGGTCGCGGCGACGCGCGTCTCGCCCGTACGGATCTCGGCGGGAATGCCGATGCGCATTGATGCCCCCTTGTTGCCCGAATGCCGGTTTGATGTTGAAGCTGTTACCGGCGCGGCAGAGCGCGGATGATACCTCAGCGCCCGCGGGTGGACGCGAGCCGTTGCTCGGCTCGCGGAGCGGCCGGGGATTCGCCAGCGCCGCTCGACCAGCTCGAACGCCCCCTGCACCAGCAGCGCAAGGACCGCGGCCGGAACGGCGCCCGCGATGAGCAAGGCGTTGTCGTTGAGCGCGAGCCCCTGGACGATGCGCTCGCCGTAGCCGCCGGCGCCGATGAACGCGGCGATGGTGGCAGTGCCGACGTTGATCACGGCCGAGGTCTTCACGCCGGCGAGGATCGTGGGCGCGGCGAGCGGCAGCTCGATAGCGCGCATGCGGTCCCGCGTCGAGAGCCCGAGCGCGAGCGCCGCCTGGCGCATGCCCGGCCGGATGCCCTCGAGCCCGGCGTGGGTGTTGCGCACGATCGGCAGCAGCGCATACAGGAACAGCGCGACCAGCGCCGGAATCGTGCCGATGCGGTCGAGCGCGGCGATCAGGAACGCGAGCAGCGCGAGCGAGGGCACCGTCTGGATCACGCCGACCGCGGCGAGGATCGGCTGCCCGGCGCCGCGCACCTTGAACGCGAGCACGCCGAGCGGCACGCCGATCACGATCGCCAGCACGAGCGACACGGCGACGAGCACGAGGTGCTCGCGCGTCAGCTTCCAGAGATCCGGCCCGGCGATCGTGGCGAGCACCCCGCGCTTCGACACGGCAGTGCCCGCGCCGCCCGTCCCGGCGTCGAAGAACGTCGCCGCCGCCTGCTGGAACGTCCGGCCCTCCAGCTCGGCCGCGGCGTTGAGCCGGATCATGCGGCGCGCGTCGATCTTCCCCTCCAGCGCGGCGAGCGCCTGCCACGCCTGCGGCGCGCGCTGCGGCAGGTCGCGGCGGTAGAGGAGCACGGCGTCGTACTTCGGGAAGAAGCCCCGGTCGTCCTCGAGCACGCGCAGGCCGTAACGCTCGATCTTCGCGTCCGTCGAGTAGATGTCCATCACGTCGATCCGCCCCGCGGCGATCGCCTCGTAGGCGAGCCCGTGGTCGAGTCCGGACGGCGTCTCGTGCGGCAGGCCGTACGCGCGCTTGAGGCCCGGCCAGCCGTCGCCGCGGCCGATGAACTCCTGCGACAGGCCGAGCTTCAGCCCGGGGTGCCGTGCCAGATCGCCGAGCGTGCGGATCCCGAGCTTCGTCGCCTGGTCGTCGCGCATCGCGAGCGCATACGTGTTGTTGAATCCGAGCGGCACGCCCGCGCCGAACCCCATCGGCGCGAGCCGCCGGTCGATCTCGGCGAGCGCGGGATTGCCGTCGAGCCGGAGGATCTCGCGCGCGATCGTGCCGGTGTACTCGGGGTACACGTCGATCGCGCCCGACTTCAGCGCCGCGAACACGATGCCGGTGTTGCCTAGCCCGGGCTTGTGCTCGGCCTTCGCCCCCGCGCGCGCCGCGGTCTCGCGCAGGATCTCGCCGAGGATGTAGGACTCGGTGAAGCGCTTGGAGCCGACCAGGACCGTCTCGGCGGCCGCCGGCGCGACGAGGAATGCGGCCGCGGCGACGAGCGCGGCCGCGCGCATCACGCCGCCTCGGCCGACGCTTCCTCGCCGCCGAGGAACTGCAGCTCGGCGAGCCGCGCGTACAGCCCGCCCTGGCGGACGAGCTGGGCGTGCGTGCCCTCGGCGACGATGCGGCCGTGGTCCATCACGACGATGCGGTCGGCGCCCTGCACCGTCGCCAGCCGGTGCGCGATGATCAGCGTGGTGCGCCCGCGCATCAGCCCCTCGAGCGCGAGCTGGACGTAGCGCTCGCTCGCGGCGTCGAGCGAGCTCGTCGCCTCGTCGAGCAGCAGCACCGGCCGCGCCGCGAGCAGCGCGCGCGCGATCGACAGCCGCTGGCGCTGGCCGCCGGAGAGCCGCACGCCGCGTTCGCCGAGTTGCGTGTCGAAGCCCTGCGGCAGCCGCTCGATGAACTCGAGCGCGTACGCGGCCGCGCACGCGGAGCGCACCGCCTCGTCGGTCGCGTCGGGGCGGCCGTAGCGCACGTTCTCGGCGACGCTCGCGGCGAACAGCACCGGCTCCTGCGGCACGAGCGCGAACCGCCGGCGCAGCTCGTGCGGATCGCATTCGCGCGCGTCCACGCCGTCGACGAGCACTCGGCCGGTCTCCGGGTCGTAGAAGCGGGCGAGCAGCTGGAACACCGTCGACTTCCCCGCGCCCGACGGGCCGACCAGCGCCACCCGCTCGCCCGGCGCGACCGCGAGCGTGAACTCGGCGAGCGCCGCGACCTCGGGCCGCGCGGGATAGTGGAACGTCACCCGCTCGAGCTTCACCTCGCCGCGCGGCGGCGCCGGCAGCGGGCGGGGCGAAGCCGGCGCGGCGAGGCGCGGCGCGGTGTCCATGAGCTCCATGAGTCGCTCGGTCGAGCCGGCGGCGCGCTGCAGCTCGCCCCAGGTCTCCGACAGTGCGCCGGCGGCACTCGCGACGACCATCGCGTAGAAGACGAACGCCGACAGCTCGCCCGCGGTGATCCGGCCGGCGAGCACGTCGTGGCCGCCGATCCAGAGGATGAGCCCGACCGCGCAGAAGGCGATCAGCATCACCGCCGAGATCAGGAACGCCTTGTTCCCGATCCGCTCGACGCCCGAGGCGTACGCGGCTTCCGCGCGCTCGCCGAAGTACTTCCGGTCGGCGTCCTCGTGGCCGTAGGCCTGGACGGTGCGGATCTCGTGGATCGACTCGTCGACGTAGGCCGAGACGTCGGCGACCCGGTCCTGGTTCGCGCGCGAGAGCCGCCGCACCTTGCGCCCGAGGAGCAGGATCGGCACCAGCGTCGCCGGCACGCCGAGCACGACCAGCGCGGCCAGCTTGCCGCTGGTGAGGACGAGCATGACGAGCGCGCCGAAGCCCATGAGCGCGTTGCGCAGGAACATCGAGATGCCGAAGCCGATCACCGCCTGCAGCTGGGTCACGTCGTTCGTCAGCCGCGAGATCACCTCGCCGGTGCGGATCTGCTCGAAGAACGCCGGCTCGAGCGTGAGGAGATGACCGTACACGGCCCGCCGGATGTCGGTGATGACGCGCTCGCCCGTGGTCATCATCAGGTAGAAGCGGGCCCACGTCGCCGCCGACATCACCACCGCGACCGCCACGACGCCCGCGAGCGCGCGGTCGAGCAGCCCCGGGTCGCCGCTCGAGAAGCCGGCGTCGATCACGAGCTTCAGCCCCTGCCCGAGCGCGAGCACGCTCCCTGCGGCGACCACGAGCGCGGCGAGCGCGCCGGCGATGCGGCGCTTGTACGGGGCGAGGAAGGCGACGAGCCGGCGGAGCGCGCCGACCGGATGAGGGGCCACGAGCCGCGATTCTAAACGCTGTGTGCGCCGCGTCCGCGGCGGCCTTCTGCCCTAGGCGCTTCGGAACCGCGTCGTCTTGACGAACGCGATCGCCAGGAGCGGCACGACGAACCCGAGCACCGTCGAGGCGATCAGCAGGTCGCCGAGGTGGCCGTAGTCGGCGGCGACCTTGACCGCGCCGGTGGCCGGGTCCTTGACCTCGCGCGTCACGACGAAGAGCTGGTTGAGGTACTTCGTGCCGAGCTGCGCGGCCGACAGCGCGAGGTTGGTGAACGAGGCCATCACCGCGAAATAGGTCGCCTTGAGCTTGTCGGGCGCGGAGTTCGCGATCCAGGCGAGCATCGGCACCATCGCGATCTGGCCGAGCGGCGACTCGAGCGCGGTGTCGACGAGCGCGATGAACCGCGCGTCGACGACGCCGCCGGTATGCGCCGCGGTCCACTCGTGGAGGCCGAAGTACATCCCCACGATCGGCAGTCCGAGGACCGTGCCGACGACGGTGAGGAAGCCGACGATGTAGGCGATCGAGCGCTCGCCCATGAAGCGGCGGAAGAGGAAGAGGCCGAACAGGGTGAGCACGCTGCCGATCAGCGACAGCATCGCGAGGAACTGCTGGTCGAACTTGAGCTCGTCGATCATCCACCAGGTCGAGCCCGCCCCCGGCCCGGGCATCGCCCGGAAGACGAAGATGACGAGCGCCGTGCCGACCAGCGTGTGGCGCGCCGCCGGCTCGAGCTCCCGCACGAGCTTCAACATGAGGAAGAGCACGATCGCCATCGACGCCGCGAAGACGATCTCCTGCGCCGCCGGCACCTTCCCGAGCCCGACGCTGAGCGACACCACGGCGAACGCGAGCCCGCCGCCGAAGATCCACCAGTTGACCGGCGGGCGCCCGGGGTGCGAGTCGAGCATCGCGTCGGCCCGGTCGCGCGAGAACCCGCGCGCGACGAGGCGGCGCGCGTCGCGGCGGCGGATGAGCCCCGCCAGCATCACGCCCACGACCGACACCACCGGAATGACGAGCGCGATCTCGTAGACGCGGACGTAGATCGCGACCTTCTGCGCCTCGGGCAGCGCGGCGGCGCCGGCGAACATCCAGACGTTCAGCGCCGCGACGAGCACGCCGCCGCCGATGATCGCCACGCGGCCGAGCGTCTGCATCGTCGTCTGCATCAGCCGGCGCGTCTCGGGCGCGATCGGCTGGCCGGCCTCGTCGACTCGCGGCACCGCCTCGACGGTCATCGCGTCGGCGACGACGTCCTGGAGCACGTAGCCGATCGGCGCGAGCAGCGCCGAGAGGACGAACCACGCCTCGGCGTCCATCACCCGCTCCATCGCGGCGCGGTCGGCGAGGAGGCCGACCATGATCAGCGAGGCTCGCGGCGATCAGGGTCGCGCCGAGATAGACGAGCCCCGCCTTCCGCTTCCAGACGAGGTCGACGATATGCCCGAGCGGCATCTTCAGCGCCCACGGGATCCCGGCCCAGAAGCCGAGCGCGGCGAGGAACTCGGCCGAGAGGCCGAGGTACTCCTTGACGAAGAAGGTGCCGACGATGCCGGTGAGCCCGGAGATCCCGGCCGCGACGTAGACCATCAGCGGCGGGAGGTAGCTCAGCCGCATCTCGCGGCCGAGCTCGAGGATGTTGCGGTCGATCCAGCGGCCGACCGCGGCGAGAGGCGCCGGGAGCGAGGAAGCCTGGCCGTCGGTCATCGCCGAGACGGCGTCAGGCCGGGCCCGGCCGGGCTACTTGGGGCACTCGCCCACTCGCCGGTAGGCGACCGACATCGTGCCGCTCTGGCCCTTGCCGCCGCGGTCCATCGTGTAGTTCTGCGTCATCGTGAAGTTGTCCGGACCGTTGACCGTCACGCTGATCTTCGCGTCGTACTTGTTCGGCTTGGTGCACGAGACGTTGAAGGTGCGCGTGTTGCCGCTCACCGCCTCGCCGGACGACTTGCAGTCGCTGTCCGGGGTCTTCTGCTGCGACAGGTTCTTCATGTCCTTCACCATGTCGGGCGTGAAGCAGACCGTCTGCTTCTGCGGCATGCCGGTCAGCGTCATCTCCCACAGCCCGGGGCGGATCTGCGGGCCGGTCTGCGCGAACGCAGGCGCCGCGGCGATGAGGACGGCGGCGAGTATAAGGCGGGTCGGCATTGGCGGCTCCGGGGAGTTCGGGACGCCGCTAGCCTAGGGGCGATCCGCGACCCCCGCAATCGAGGACCGCGCCGGTTTCGTGACGGGGTGCAGGTCCTCCCGCTACGCGCGCGCGAGGCGCTCGTCCAGGTCGACGATCCAGTGCCGCACCGGCACGCTCGCGCCCGACGCGAGGTGGGTCTGGCACCCGACGTTCGCGGTGAGGACGAGCTCGGGGAGGCCCGACTGCAGGGCGGCGAGCTTGTTCTGCTTGAGCCGCGCCGAGAGCTCCGGCTGGGTCAGCGAATAGGTGCCCGCCGAGCCGCAGCAGAGGTGCACGTCGGGCACCGGCGTCAGCTGGTAGCCGAGCCGCGCGAGCAGGCCTTCCGCGACGCCGCCGAGGCTCTGCCAGTGCTGCATCGAGCACGGCGGATGGAACGCGACCTTCGGCAGCCGGCCCTTCGGCGCGAGCCGCTCGAGCGCGGCGCTCTCGGCCGCGAGGACTTCCGACAGATCCTTCGTCAGCTCGCTGATGCGCCGCGCCTTCGCCGCGTACTTCGGATCGTGCTGGAGGTGATAGCCGTATTCGCGCACGATCGCGCCGCAGCCCGTGGCGGTCATCACGAACGCCTCCACGCCCTGCTCCACCTGCGGCCACCAGGCGTCGACCACGCGGCGCATGTCGTCGAGCCCCTCCGCCTGGTAGTTCAGGTGGAAGCGCAGGCCGCCGCAGCAGCCCGCGCGCGGCGCCTCGACGAGCGAGATGCCGAGCCGGTCGAGGACGCGCGCCGCGGCGGCGTTCGTGTCGGGCGTGAGCACCGGCTGCACGCAGCCCGCGAGCGCGACCATCTTGCGTGCGTGACGCGGCGCGGGCCATCGGCCTGCGCTCGGAACCTCCGCCGGCAGCTTGTCGCGCAACGCGGCGGGGAGGAGCGGCCGCGCGAAGCGCCCGAGCGTCGTCGCGAGCCCGAACGCGCCGGTCATCGGCAAGAAGGTCGCGGCCGCGCGCCGCAGGGCGCGCTCCTCGACCGTCCGGCCGACCTTCTCCTCGACCACCTTGCGGCCGATGTCGACGAGATGGCCGTACTTGACGCCCGACGGGCACGTCGTCTCGCAGTTGCGGCAGGTCAGGCAGCGGTCGAGGTGCGACTGCGTCTTCGCCGTGACCTCGGCGCCCTCGAGCACCTGCTTGATGAGGTAGATCCGGCCGCGCGGCCCGTCGAGCTCGTCGCCGAGCAGCTGATAGGTCGGACAGGTCGCGGTGCAGAAGCCGCAGTGCACGCACTTCCGCAGGATCGCGTCCGCCTCCCTGCCCTCGGGGGTGTCCTTGATCCAGTCGGCGAGATTCGTCTGCATCGGCGCTCGTGGAACAAGAGGGCACACCCCCTTGTTAATCCCCCAAGTCAGTTTGACTCGAAGTTACCACTCCGGATACATCCGCCCGCGATTCAGCACGCCGTGCGGATCGAACTCCGCCTTCAGCCGCTGGTGGATGCGCGCGAGCGCCGGCGCGAGCGGGTGGAAGACGCCGGCGGACTTGTCGCCGCCGCGGAAGAGCATCGCGTGGCCGCCGGCGCGCGCCGCCGTCTCGCGGATCGTCCGCGCTTCCGCGCCGCCCTTGAGCCAGCGCAGGCTGCCGCCCCACTCCACGAGCTCGCGCCCCTCGAGCGCGAGCGGCGCCGTCGTCGACGGCACGGACAGCCGCCACAGCGGCTCGTCGCCGGCGAAGAACGGATCGGTCTGCTCGCGGATGCCGGTCCAGAAGCGGCCGGCCTCGCCGTCGCCGACCCGCTCGCCGCCGAGCGTCGCGCACGCCTCCTTCACCGCCGCGGCCGCGCCCGAGAGCCGCACGCCAAGATCGCCGTCGGTGTACGCGGTCGCGCTGATCGGCAGCGGCTTGCCGCCCCAGCGGTTCATCGCCTCGATCGCCTTGTCGCGCGGCATCTCGAACTTCAGCGTCGCTTCGGCGACCGGGAGCGGCAGCACCTTCAGCGACACCTCGAGGACTACGCCGAGCGTCCCGAGCGCCCCGGCCATCACGCGCGAGACGTCGTAGCCGGCGACGTTCTTCATCACCCGCCCGCCGAAGGTGAGGTCCGCGCCGCGGCCGTCCATCACCCGCACGCCGAGCACGAAGTCGCGCACCGCGCCCGCCGCCACGCGCCGCGGACCGGAGAGCCCCGCGGCGACCGCGCCGCCGATCGTCGCGGCACCCGATCCAAACTGCGCGAAGTGCGGCGGCTCGAACGCGAGCATCTGCCGCTTCTCCGCCAGCACCCGCTCGACCTCGGCGAGCGGCGTGCCGCCGCGGACGGTGATCACGAGCTCGGTCGGGTCATACGCGACGACGCCGGCGTACGCGCGGGTGTCGAGAATCTCGCCCTCGAGCGCCTGCCCGTAGAAGTCCTTGGTGCCGCCGCCGCGGATGCGCAGGCGCTTTCCGCCCGCGGCGGCGGCGCGGATGGTGTCGGCGAACGTGCGCAGCGCGTCAGCCGGCAACGCTAGAACCTGGGCAGATCCGGATGCGGCAGCGCGCCGCCGCGCACGACCATCCGCCCGAACTCGGCGCAACGGTGCAGCGTCGGGATGTTCTTGCCGGGATTGAGGAGGCCGGCCGGGTCGAACGCCCGCTTGACGCCGCGGAAGCGCTCGAGCTCCTCGCCGGTGAACTGCGCGCACATCTGGTTGATCTTCTCGACCCCGACGCCGTGCTCGCCGGTGATCGTGCCGCCGACCTCGACGCACTTCTCCAGCACCTCGCCGGCGAAGAGCTCGGTGCGATGGAGCTCGTCGGGGTCGTTGGCGTCGAACAGGATCAGCGGATGCAGGTTGCCGTCGCCGGCGTGGAAGACGTTCGGGCAGCGCAGGCCGTACTTCTGCTCCATCGCGGCGATGAACTTCAGCATCGCGCCGAGGCTCGCGCGCGGGATGGTGCCGTCCATGCAGTAGTAGTCGGGCGAGATGCGGCCCACGGCCGGGAACGCGCCTTGCGCCCGGCCCAGAAGCGGTTGCGCTCGGCGTCGCTCGCCGACACGCGGATGCCGGTGGCGCCCGAGCCGCGCAGCACGTCGATCATGCGCGCGATCTCCTCTTCGACCTCCTCCGGGGTGCCGTCGGACTCGCACAGCAGGATCGCGGCCGCCTCGAGGTCGTAGCCGGCGTGCACGAACTCCTCGACCGCGCGGGTCATCGGCCGGTCCATCATCTCGAGGCCGGCGGGAATGATGCCGGCGCCGATGACCGCGGCGACCGCTTCGCCCGCCTTCTCGACGTCGTCGAACGATGCGAGGATCACGCGCGCGGCCGCCGGCTTCGGCACCAGCCTGACCGTCACCTCGGTCGTGACGGCGAGCATGCCCTCCGAGCCGGTGACGAGCGCGAGGAGATCGTAGCCGGGCGCGTCCAGCGCCTCCGATCCCAGCTCGACCGGCTCGCCCTCGATCGTGAACCCGCGCACGCGCAGCACGTTGTGCACGGTGAGCCCGTACTTGAGGCAGTGCACGCCGCCCGAGTTCTCGGCCACGTTGCCGCCGATCGTGCAGGCGATCTGCGACGACGGGTCGGGCGCGTAGTACAGGCCGTAGGGCGCCGCCGCCTCGGTGATCGCGAGGTTGCGCACGCCCGGCTGCACGCGCGCGAGCCGCGCGACCGGGTCGACCGCGAGGATGCGCTTCATCCGCGCGAGCGAGAGGAGCACGCCGTCGCCCGCGGGCAGCGCGCCGCCGGACAACCCGGTGCCCGCGCCGCGCGCGATCACCTGGACGCCGAGCGCGCGGCAGGTCTCGAGGACGAACTTCACCTCGCCCTCGTCGGCCGGGAGGGCGACGACCATCGGCAGCTCGCGGTAGGCGGTCAGGCCGTCGCACTCGTAGGGCCGCGTGTCCTCCGCCTGGTGGAGCACGCTCTCCGCCGGGAGCCGGGCGCGCAGCCGCCCGACGACCTCGGCCTGGCGGAGGAAATCGACGCCGTGCGCGCGAACGTTCAAAGGTTCAACCCTTCGCGACCTCGTGCTTGCCCATCAGCTCCAGCGCCTTCACCAGGCCGGAGTGGTCCCACGCCGCCCCGCCGTTCGCGACGCAGGCGCTGAAGAGCTGCTGCGCCGACGCGGTGTTCGGGAGCGACGAGCCCGAGCGACCGCGCCCCCGCGAGCGCGAGGTTGAGGTCCTTCTGGTGCAGCTCGATCCGGAAGCCGGGCTGGAAGTTGCGCTTGATCATGCGCTCGCCGTGGACCTCGAGGATGCGCGAGGAGGCAAAGCCGCCCATCAGCGCCTGGCGCACCTTCGCCGGGTCGGCGCCCGCCTTCGAGGCGAAGAGCAGCGCCTCGCCCACCGCCTCGATCGTCAGCGCGACGATGATCTGGTTCGCGACCTTGCAGGTCTGGCCGTCGCCGTTGCCGCCGACGAGCGTGATGTTCTTGCCCATCAGCTCGAAGAACGGCTTGACCTTGTTGAACGCGGCCTCGGGGCCGCCGACCATGATCGTGAGCGACGCGCCCTTCGCACCCACCTCGCCGCCCGAGACCGGCGCGTCGAGATAGTCGCAGCCGAGCTCGTTCACCCGCTTCGCGTAGTCCTTGGTCGCGAGCGGCGCGATCGAGCTCATGTCGACCACCGTCTTGCCCTTCGCAAGCCCTTCGGCAACCCCGCCGGCGCCGAACAGCACTTTCTCGACGTCCGGCGTGTCCGGGCAGCATCAAGAAGATCACGTCGGCCTTCTGCGCCACCTCTTTCGCCGAAGCGCAGGGCTTGCCTTTGTCTTTCAGTTCCTGCGGTACGCCCGAGCGACTGTTGAGGAACACGTCGTGCCCCGCCGCGACGAGATGCCCCGCCATGGGCTTGCCCATGATGCCGAGACCGATGAAACCGAGCTTCGCCACTTGCACCTCCACACTATAGATAGGGTTTCAGCCAGCCGAGACCTTCGAGCGTGCTCCTGGCCGGAATGTACTCCGCGCTCACCCACCCGCGATAACCGACCCGGTCGATCCAGCCGAAGAGCCAGGGGAAGTTCACCTCGCCCGACCCCGGCTCGTGCCGGTCGGGCACGTCGGCGAACTGGATGTGCCCGATGTCGTCGAGCTCCGCCTCGATCGTCTTCGCCAGGTCGCCTTCCATGATCTGCATGTGGAAGACGTCGTACTGGATCTTGAGGTTGTCGGCGCCGACCTCGCGGATGACGTCGAGCGCCTGCGCGGTGGTGTTCAGGTAGAAGCCGGGGACCGAGCGGGTGTTGATCGGCTCCATCACCAGCGTGATGCCCGCCTCGCCGGCGGCCTCGGCCGCGTAGCGCAGGTTCTCGACGAAGGTCGTGAGCACCTGGTCGGGATCGGCATCCTCGGGTGCGATCCCGGCGAGGCAGTTCAGCCGCGGGACCCGGAGGATGCGCGCGTACTCGAGCGCCTGGGCGACGCCGTCGCGGAACTCGGGCACCCGGTCGGGATGGCACGCGATCCCGCGCTCGCCCTTGTTCCAGTCGCCGGGCGGGAGGTTGAAGAGCACCACCTCGACGCCCGCGTCGCGCGCCGCGCGCTCGAGGTCCGCGTGCTGCCAGGTGTACGGGAAGTGGAACTCGACGCCCCGGAAGCCGGCCTTCCGCGCCGCGTCGAAGCGCTGGAGAAACTCGACCTCGGTGAAGAGGAAGCTCGTGTTCGCGGCGAACTGCGGCATGCCAGGGTCCCTCGGAGCGCTGGATGCTAGCACCCGGGCGTCAACCGCGGGTGTGCGGCGCTCTAGTGTCCGCCGCCGCCGAGACCCCACGCCGCCGCAAGCAGTACCGCGATCTCCGCGATGCAGATCGCGACGAAGACGCGGTTCCCGGCGCGTGCGAACAGCGGCAGCACGCGCGCGTAGCAGGCGACGGTGACGAATCCCAGGATCGCGACGCCGAGGAAGTTGAGGAGATCGCCTTCCCCGAGGCGCGCGATCCAGGCCCAGCCGGTCGGCGCCCCGGTCAGTCGCAGAAACTCGTCGACCGGCAGGTGCCAGTAGCGCGGGAGGTGCTCGAGCGCGATCCCCGGCGGCACCAGCTCGAAGACGTGGACGAGGAACGTAATCACCAGCGCCACGAACCCGATCTTGGTGCCGACGTCGAGCCAGGCGGCATACAGCCGCTGCTCGGGCGATGCGTAGTCGCGCTCGTCCGCCATTCGATCAGGTCCAGATGCCGAGGCCCTTCGCGAGCGCACGCGCGCCCGCGAGGAGCATCAGCGAGATCACCACCTTGCGGATGGTGGCGGCGTGAACCGTCCGGAGCAGGCGTCCGCCGATCCGGGCGCCGAGCATCACGCCGAGGATCGACGGCACGACGAGCATCGGCAGCAGCGCCCCGCGGTTGATGTAGACCCACGCCGCGGAAGTGTCGATCACCGACAGCAGGAGGCCGGACGTCGAGGCCGAGACCCGCAGCGGCACGCCCATGACGAGATTCAGCACCGGCACGTTCGCCCAGCCGGCGCCGAGGCCGAACATGCCCGCCATGAAGCCGATCCCGGCGAACAGCACGAGACCGAGCGGCGTGCGATGCACGCGCCAGGCGACGTCCGCGCGCGTCGCCGCGTCGTGGAAGACCCCGTGCATGCCGAGCGCCGCGCCGAGCGGATCGGGCACCGGCACCTCCGGACGATCGGTTTTCTTCGAGCGCCACATCACGCCGGCGATCACGAGGATCAGCACGCCGAGCGTCGTCTGCACGACCGCGGTCGGCAGCGCGAGCCCCGCGATCGCGCCGAGGATCGAGGTGATCGAGCCGACGAGCGCGAGCGGCATGGCGAGCCGCAGGCTCGCGAGCCCGCTCCGGAGCAGGCCGGGCCCGGCGGAGAGCGCGCCGGACAGCGCGAGCAGCAGCCCCGCGCCGCGCACGAAGTCGAGATGGAACGGGAAGAAGCCGCCGACGATCGGCACGAACAGCACGCCGCCGCCGACGCCGCCGAGCACGGCGACGATGCCGAGCAGGAACGTCACCGCGAAGAGCCCGAGCGGCCACAGCCACCACGGCACCGTGCTCGCATCGGCCGCCAGTGCGGCGGCCGGCGCGAGCGCAAGTGCGAGCATCAACCATCGCGTGGGGCGCATGAGCGGAGCGTCGTCGTCGGGCAGGCGGTTGGGGCCGGCGCATTGTATATAGTGTGTCCCGCCCCGACCCTCGAACGCGTTGATTGCCGCAAAAGCAGACTCGATGACCAGGCGAACGGTCGCCGCGCTGGTCATCGTCCTCCTCGCCGCCTGCGGCAGCTCGACGCCCGCGCTGCCGCCGCTCGACCCCTCCGCCGTGGTGCTCGCCTTCGGCGACAGCCTGACGTTCGGCACCGGCGCCGCGGACGGCGAGAGCTACCCCGCCCAGCTCGAGCGGCTCATCGGACGGAAAGTCGTGGCCCAGGGCGTCCCGGGCGAGGCGAGCGCGCAGGGCCTCGCGCGCCTGCCCGCAGTGCTCGAAGCGACGCAGCCGAAGCTCCTCCTGCTCTGTCACGGCGGCAACGATTTCCTGCGCAAGCTGCCCGAGACGGAAGCCGCCGCCAACGTGCGCGCGATGGTGCGGCTCGCCCGCGACCGGGGGATCCCGGTCGTGCTGATCGGCGTGCCGAAGCCGGGCATCTCGCCCTCCCCGGCCGCGTTCTACGCGGACATCGCGAAGGAGTTCGCGGTGCCCTACGAGGGATCGATCCTGAAGACGGTGCTTACGGACAACGCGCTCAAGAGCGACTGGGTGCACCCGAACGCGAAGGGCTACGCGCGCGTCGCCCAGGCGATGGCCGCGCTCCTGAAGAAGGCGAAGGCCGTCCAGTGACCTCGCGCTACGCCGCGATCGCGCCCTACGTGACGAAGGACGGCTCCGAGATCCGCGAGCTGATGCATCCGTCGGTGCACGGCAACCGTGCCCAGAGCCTCGCCGAGGCGACGGTGCCGCCGGGCGCGGAGACGCTGCTGCATCGCCATCGCGTCACCGAGGAGCTCTACCACGTCACCGCGGGCGTCGGCCTGATGACGCTCGGCGAGCGCTCCTTCGAAGTGAGTGCCGGCGACACCGTGTGCATCCCGCCCGGGACACCGCATCGCATCCGCAACGCCGGCGCCGAGCCGCTGAAGATCCTGTGCTGCTGCAGCCCGGCGTATTCGCACGAGGACACCGAGCTGCTTTAGCACGCTTGTTCACCGGGGGAATGCCATGGCAAACGTAGCGCTCGTCGCCGGGGTCGGCGACGGACTCGGCGGCGCGGTCGCGCGGCGGTTCGCCCGCGAGGGCCATCCGACGGTGCTGGTCGCGCGGAGCGCCGAGCGCCTCGCCCGCATCGCGGGCGAGATCGCGGCCGAGGGCGGGCGCGGCATCGCCTACGTCGCGGACCTCCGCGAGAAGTCCGCGGTCACCAAGCTCTTCGACGACGTCGAGGCCGAGATCGGCCCGATCGACGTCGCCGTGTTCAACACCGGCGCGAACTACCGCGCCTCCATCCTCGACACGCCGAGCGAGATGTTCGAGAAGGTGTGGCGGCTCGGCTGCTACGCCGGATTCCTCGTCGGGCGCGAGGCGGCGCGCCACATGGTGCCGCGCGGCCGGGGCACGATCCTCTTCACCGGCGCGACCGCCAGCGTGCGCGGGTCCTCCCACTTCGCCGCGTTCGCGGCGGCGAAGGGCGGCCTGCGGCAGGTCGCGCAGTCGATGGCGCGCGAGCTCGGGCCGCAGGGGATCCACGTGGCCTCCGTCATCATCGACGGCATGATCGACTCGCCGCGCGTGCGCGAGCGCTTCGCCGAGCGCATCGCCGAGCTTCCGCCCGACGGCATGCTCAAGCCCGCCGACATCGCCGAGATCTACTGGCAGGTCCACCAGCAGCCGCGCTCGGCCTGGACCTTCGAGGTGGATCTCCGCCCGTGGGCGGAAAGGTTCTGATCGCCGGCGCGCGCGTGGGCTTCTGGCTCGCGCTCGTCGTCCCGGCGGTCGCCGCCGCGGCGCTCCTCTGGTACATGATCGCGATGCCGGGCCGGTCGTGGAGCGGCCCGCTCCCGCCGCCCGACGACGACCTGCGGCGTCTTGCCGAGCGCCTCCGGGTTCACGTTCACGCCGTCGGCGCGCGCGAGCACAACGTCCGGGCCGTCGCCGAGCTGGAGGCCGCAGCGTCGTACATCGAGCGGGAGCTCGGCGCGGCGGGCTACGCGGTCCGCCGCGAGGAGTACCGGAGCAAGCTCGCACCGGTGCGCAACCTGTTCACGGAAATCAAGGGCTCATCGCGCGCCGGCGAAATCGTCCTCGTCGGCGCGCACTACGACTCGGTGCTCGGCGCGCCGGGGGCAAACGACAACGGGTCGGGCGTCGCGGCGGTGCTCGAGCTCGCACGCGCGTTCCGCGACTGGCAGCCGGCGCGCACGTGGCGGCTCGTGCTGTTCGTGAACGAGGAGCCGCCGTTCTACCGGACCGCCGAGATGGGAAGCCGCGTCCATGCGGAGCGCGCGCGTGAGCGCGGCGAGCGGATCGTGGCGATGTACTCGCTCGAGACGATCGGCTGGTATTCGGACGCTCCGGGGAGCCAGCACTATCCGTTCCCGTTCAGCTGGTTCTATCCCGACCGCGGAAACTTCCTCGCGTTCGTCGCCAACCTCGCGTCGCGCAAGCTCGCGCACCAGACGATCGCGACGTTCCGCGCCGCGGCGCAGTTCCCGTCCGAGGGCGTCGCCGCGCCGGGCTGGATACCCGGCGTGGACTGGTCGGACCAGTGGGCGTTCTGGCGCGCGGGCATTCCCGCGCTGATGATCACCGACACCGCGCCGTACCGGTATCCGCACTACCACACCGCGCAGGACACGCCCGACAAGGTCGACTACGAGCGGCTCGCGCGAGTGGTGCGCGAGCTGGAGCGGACGTTCCGGGCGCTGGACGGGGCGCTCTAGCGCGCGGGCGCGCGCCCGCGCTACAGCCCCATCGGGTTGGTGCCCGCCTTCGCGATCCGCTCCTGATGCTCCTTCGGGAGCAGCGCGTGCACCTCGAAGCTCGCGGGCACGCACTCGGCCCACTGGTTGACGAGCTTGTGCAGCGTCTCGTGCGAGTCGACGTCGAAGATGATCACCGCGCCCCGTCCGAGCTTGGTGTAGATGTGCTTCGCGGTCCCGGCGGCGGCGAGCGCGTTCACCCAGTCCCACCACTGCTTCTGGTTGTCCCGCGCCGCCGAGGGTTTCTCGGGCCGCGGCGTGCTGATCACGAGGAAGTGCATGCTGTCTCCCGGTTGAGGGTTCAGGCGGTGAGCGCGAGGCCGGGCCGCGGCCAGTCCATCTCGACGAGCTGCCCGGCGTAGGACAGCGTCACGTAGACCTTGCGCAGATCGGGTCCGCCGAAGCACACGTTGGTGACGTGCGTGTCGCCCGGCACCGGCACGAACTCCGCCGCGCCGCCGTCGGGCTTGCAGACGGTGATGCCGCCCTGGTCGAGCGTCGCGACGCAGATGTTGCCGTTCGCCTCGACCGCGAGCGAATCGAAGCGCCGATAGTCGGGCGCGCCCCACACGAGGCGGCTGCCGTGCGGCGAGGTCGGCGACGCCGTGGCCGGCGCGGCGAGCTCGCCCGGACCCTTGAGCGCCCACGCCCACAGGCGCGCGGACTCCGTTTCGGCGCAATAGAGCGTCTTGCCGTCCGGCGACAGGCCGATGCCGTTCGGCTTGTGGATCGGGAACACCATCTCGCGGATCGAGGAGCCGTCCGCCTTCGCGTAGCAGATGCTGCCCCGGTCCCAGTCGCGGTGGCGCGTCTTGCCGGGATCGGTGAACCAGAACCCGCCGTGCGCGTCGAACACGATGTCGTTCGGCCCGCGGATCTTCGCGTTCCCGATCCGGTCGTACACCGTCTCGAACTTGCCGGTCTCGATGTTCACCCGCTCGATGCGGCCGGTGACGTAGTCGTCGGGCGTGCCCGCCGTCACCCAGCGCCCGTCGGCGCGCTGCGTGAACGCAAACCCGCCGTTGTTGGCGACGTAGCAATGCCCGTCCGGACCCATCGCGGCGCCGTTCGGGCCGCCGCCGAGCGCCGCCACGACGGACTTGCGGCCGTCGGGCCAGATGCGCGTGAGCGTCTTGCGGCGGATCTCGACCACCAGCAGGCTGCCGTCGCCGACCCACACCGGGCCCTCGGGGAACCACAGGTCCTCCGCCACCACTCGCACGCGCGGTGCGCCGTCTCTTGCAGTCACTTCGGACCTCCCTTGTTTTGCAACGAAGCCACCGGCACCACGACGTCCGCCGGCGCGAGGGGCTCGCCGCGCAGGAAGCGCAGGATGTTCCCGATCGCGTGGCGGGCGACGTTCTCGACGTTGTCGAACACCGCCCCGCCGGTGTGCGGGGTGGCGATGACCTGGTCGAGGGTGAAGAGCGGGTTGTCCTTCAGCGGCGGCTCCGGGTCGAAGGCGTCCAGCCCCGCGCCACGGAGCTTCCCCGCCACGAGCGCCGCGTACAGTGCCTTCTCGTCCACCAGCTCCCCGCGCGCGGTGTTGATGAGCACGGCGCCGTCCTTCATCGTCGCGATCGAGGCGGCGTTGATCATCTTCCCGGTCTGCGGCGTGAGCGGCGCATGCAGGCTGACGATGTCGCTCTCGGCGAGCAGCCGCTCGAGCGGCACGTAGGTCGCGCCGAGCGCCGTCTCGGTCGCCTCGTCCGCGCGGCGGGCGTCGTGGTAGACGACGCGGCACTCGAAGCCGCGCAGCCGCTGCGCGACCTTGCGGCCGATGTTGCCGAAGCCGACGAGCCCGACCGTCTTGCCGGCGATCTGGTAGCCGATCTCCCGCATCTCCGCCTTCAGCCAGACGCCCCGCCGCAGCGCGGCGTCGACCTGCGCGAGGCGGCGGTAGACGCCCAGGATCAGCCCGATCGTCAGCTCGGCGACCGGCACCGCGTTGGAGCCGGCGGTGATCGCGAGCGGGACGCCCTTCTTGCGCGCCGCCTCGACGTCGATGCGATCGACCCCGATGCCCCATTTCTCGATGAAGCGCAGCCGCTTCGCGTGCGCGAGCATCGGCGCGGTCACCGCCGCCCATCCGGCGAGGATGATCTCGGCGCCCTCGACGAGCGCCATCTGCTCGGCCTCGTCGTAGCTCGTCGCGAAGTGCAGGTCGAGCTCGGGCGGCGCGGTGCGGCGCACCACCTCGCGCACCGCCGGCGCCCACACGTCGAGGCAGGCGACGTAGTGGCTCATCCGGCCGCGCCGCTGCCCGGCAGCTCGATCAGCAGCATCAGGCTGCTGAGCGACTTGCCGTGCGGATCCTGCGCGAGCGAGCGCGTCACGCCGCCGCCGAGCGCGCCCTCGATCACGAAGTTGAGCGCCTGCAGCTTCGGCAGCTCGTAACGACGCACCGACCCTTTGGCGATATGGGCGAACGCCTGCCGCACGCGTTCCTCGGTCAGCTGCTCGCGGATCACCTTCCACCCGGCCGCGTCGTACGCGATCACCGAGATGTTCGAGGTGTCGCCCTTGTCGCCCGCGCGGCAGTGCGCGATGTCCCAGACCTTCGGCATCACGTCACCTCCTTCACCACCACTTGCGGATCCACCAGCGCGCGCGGCAGCAGCACCGACTGCACCGCGAGGATCTCCCGCACGATCGGATCGGACCCGCCGCCGCCGCTGCCGGGACCGGTCACGTGCAGCGCGCGCACTTCGAAGCCGACCGCTTCGGCGGCCTTCCTGTCGGTCGTGCGCATGGCGAGCCGCAGCCGCACCTCGTAGGGCTCGGGCCGGGCCTCCGGCCGTCCGTGCAGGCTCGACATGCCGATCAGGTCGACGCGCACTTCCGAGTACTTCAGGCCGCGGTCCGCGAGCCGCTGCTGCACGACCTCCGCCGCCCACTTCGCCTTCTCCACCGCGTGGATGCCGGCGTAGGAGATCTGGCCCTCGCCGATGAAGCCGTCGTCGTAGCCGACCGTGACCTTGTACGTCGGCGTCCGCGGCCGCGCGCTTGCGCCCCAGACGCGGACTCGATCGCGCCCGTCCTGCGCCATCTCCAGGTCGGTGACGTCGAGCACGCAGTCCGGGGTGATGTATTCCGCGGGATCGTGCAGCTCGTACAGCAGCTGCTCCTTGCAGGTGGCGAGGTCCACGCGGCCGCCGGTGCCCTCGACCTTGGAGATCCAGAATCCGCCCTCGGCGGTCACGTCGGCGAACGGAAAGCCGAGGCGCGCGAGGTCCGGCACGTCCTTCTTGCCGGGGTCGCCGAAGCAGCCGCCGCTCACCTGGGCGGCGCACTCGAGCAGGTGGCCGGCGGCGGTGCCGGCCGCCATCCGCGGCCAGTCGTCGTAGCGCCAGCCGAAGTGGTGCATCGCCGGCGCGACGAAGAGCGAGGGGTCGGCGACGCGGCCGGTGATCACGACCTGCGCGCCGGTCTCCAGCGCCCGGCAGATCACGTCGGCGCCGAGATAGGCGTTGCCGGAGATCATCCTCGGCAGCAGCGCTTCGAGCGGCTCGCCCGACTCCATGATCGGCAGCTGCGGCTGCCGGCGCAGGAGCTCGGCCACGTCGTCGCCGAGGACGATCGCGCAGCGCACGTCGCCGAGGCCGGCGTCCCGCGCGTGGCGGCGGACGTCGCGCGCGGCGGCGGGCGGGTTGGCCGCGCCCATGTTGCTGACGATCCGCACGCGGTTCTTCAGGCACGCCGGCAGCACCGCGCCCATGCGATCGAGGAGCCGCGGCGTGTAGCCCTTGTCGGGGTTCTTCAGCCGGGTGAGGTTCTCGCGCGCCACGTGCGCTCGGCGAGGCACTCGAACGCGAGATAGTCGAGCTCGCCCCGTTCGGCGAGCTCGACCGCCGGCGCGATCCGGTCGTCGGCGAAGCTCGAGCCCGCCCCGATGCGCAGCACGTCCTTCGGTTTCATCGCGTCCGTCCCTCCGTTCAATCCAGCTTGGCGCCGCTTTCCTTCACGAGCTTCGACCACTTGGCGAGCTCGCTCGAGATGAAAGCGCCGAACTCGGCCGGCCCCATCGGGTCGGCCTCGAGACCGGCTTTCTGCAGCGCCTCGACGAAGTCCTTCGTCTGCGCGATCTTCGCCACGTCGGCGTACACCTTCGCCACCACTTCGTCCGGCGTGCGCGCCGGCGCGACCAGGCCGTTCCAGGCGGACACGTCGAAATCGGCGATGCCCGCCTCGGTGACGGTCGGGACGTCGGGGAGCTGCGACGAGCGCTTCGCGCTGGTGACGGCGAGGATCTTGAGCTTCCCCGCCCGGAACTGCGGCAGCGCGCTCGCCGCCGCCGGCGCGCCGAGGGGAATCTGGTTGCCGAGGATGTCCGTCATCATCTGCGCGATGCTCTTGTAGGGCACGTGCGTCATGTCGATGGCGGCTTTCGTCTTGAGGAGCTCGAAGACGAGGTGCGTCACGCTGCCGTTCCCGCCCGACCCGTAGAGGACCGTCCCCGGCTTCGCCTTCGCGAGCACGATCAGCTCGGTCACCGAGCTCGCCGGAAAGGCGGGATTGGCCACGAAGGCGAGCGGCGCGACGGCGACGCGCGCGATCGGCTTGAAGTCGCGGCCCATGTCGTACCCGACGTCCTTGTACAGGCTCGGGTTGATGACGTTGTTGATGCCGGCCATGAGGAGCGATGTAGCCGTCGGGCGCCGCTTTGGCGACCGCGACGGCGCCGATGTTCCCGCCCGCGCCCTCACGTTCTCGACCACGACCCCCTGCCCCCAGGCGTCGGCGAGGCGCGTCGCGAGCTGCCGCGCCGCGATGTCGGCCGCCGTCGCGGTCGAGAACGGGACGACGATCTTCACCGGCTTGGCGGGCCACGCCTGCGCGAGGCAGCAGGCCGGCGCCGCAGCGGCGAGGAAGGCGGCAAGCGCCGCGCAGAGCGTGCGGTTCATGGCGCCGGGCCCGCTCAGGAATCGATCTTCGCGCCGGAAGCGCGGATGATCTTCGCGGTCTTGTCGATCTCCACCCGTATGAAGGCGGCGAACTCCTCCGGCGAGGAGCCGAAGATCTCGTAGTCCTTGAGGCGATCGATCACGGACGGATCCTTCAGCGCCTTCACCACCTCGGCGTGGAGGCGGTCGATGGCCGGCTTCGGCGTCCCGGCGGGCGCGAGGATCCCGAACCACGAGCTGAAGTCGTAGCCCGGGTAGCCGAGCTCGGCGATCGTCGGCACGTCGGGCAGGCCGCGGAAGCGCTTCGGCGTCGTCACCGCGATCGCGCGCAGCTTGCCCTCCTTGATGTGGCCGGTGACCGTCGGCATCGCCGCGAAGAGCGAGTTCACCTGTCCGCCGAGGAGATCCGGCATCACCGAGCCGCTGCCCTTGTAGGGGACGTGCAGCAGATCGATGCCGGCGAGCTGCTTCAGCAGCTCGCCGGAGAGATGGTTCACCGTGCCGCTGCCGGCGGAGGCGAAGGTGATGCTGCCGGGCTTCGCCTTGGCGAGCGCGATGAACTCCTGCAGGTTCTTCGCCGGCAGCGCCGGGTTCACGACCAGCACGTGCGGATTGCCCGCCACGAGGGACACCGGCGCGATGTCCTTGAGGGAGTCGAACGTGAGCTTGCCGGCGTACAGCGTGACGTTGGACGCGAAGTTGTTCGTCTGCATCAGCAGCGTGTAGCCGTCCGGCGCCGACCGCACCAGCGCCTCGGTCGCCACGAGCGTGTTGGCGCCCGGGCGGTTCTCCACCAGGATCTGCTGGCCGATGGTTTCGGTCATCTTCCCGGCCACGATCCGCGCCAGGATGTCGGTGCCGCCGCCCGGCGTAAAGGGAACCATCATCTTGACCGGACGGCTGGGATACGCGCCCTGCGCGTGCGCGGCGCAGGCGGCGCCGAAGAGCGCCGCGGCGAGCGCCGCACGGACGATCGTGGTGGGCTTCACCGGTGTTCCCTCCTGGGTGGTGGCGTCGTTATGGTTGTCGTCGTCAGGCCGCCGCCGGCTGCAGCGGCGCGCCCTTCAGCATGATGCGGTAGAGAAAGCGGTACTCGGTCGGGTCGAAATCGGGGTTCGCCTGGTGCATGACGCTGCGGTTGTCCCAGATCACCATGTCGCCGGGCAGCCACTTGTGCCGGTATTCGTATTTCGATTGCGTGGCGTGCGCGTACAGGTCGTCGATCAGCTTGAAGCCCGCATCGGACGCCATCCCCTCGACGCCCTCCATGCGGGCGGTGTTGAGGTAGAGCGCCGAGCGCCCGCTATCCGGGTGGCGGATCACGAGCGGCTGCAGCGTCTGCGGGATCTTCGCGCGCTCCTCGGGGCTGAGCGCCGTCATCTTGCGCGGGCTTTGGCTGCTCTCGTAGACGTGCGGCGAGCGCAGCGGCAGGATCTTCCGCTTGGTCTCCGCCGGCAGCTCGTCGTAGGCCCTGCGCACGTCGACGAACTGCGTGTCGCCGCCCGTCGAGGGCAGCGACACGGCGTGCAGCATCGTCGCCTTGGGCGGCGCGGCGAAGTTCGAATGGTCGGTGTGGTAGTTCTCCCCGCGCACGTGCAGCTTGCCGTCGACCAGCGGCAGATCGCGGCTGGAGATCGTGCCGACGAGCGGGTTGTCCTCGAGCGCGTACTTCTTGACCTGCTGCTCGAACAGCTCGCCGAAGATGGCGGCGGCGTCCGCGAACTGCGCCGGCGTGAGCTTCTGGCCGCGGATGACGAGCACCGCGTGCTTGACCCAGGCGTCGTGCAGCGCCTTGCGGGTCGCCGCATCCACCGGGCGCGAGAGGTCGATCCCGGTGACTTCCGCGCCGAGGGGCGCGGCCAGCGGCTTGAGCGTGAAGGTCGGGGTGTCCCGGGCAGTGAGCATGGCAATGGGCCGTCAGTGGAAAACCCGCATTCTTCCCGAGTCGGGGGCGAGAACGATAATCATCATTTTGGGCGCGGCCATAAGGTCATGTGATATATAACCCGGCTCCAACCCGGGTCTTGTGATGACTCTGCGGCAACTGGAAACGCTCTACGCGATCATGCGCGCCGGCTCCATCACCGCGGCAGCGCGCAACCTGCACGTCACCCAGCCCGCGGTCAGCGCGGTCCTGAAGCACACCGAGCAGCAGCTGAAGATGAAGCTGTTCGAGCGGATCGGGGGGCGGCTCCATCCCACCCCGGAGGCGCTCTCGCTCCTGCCCGACCTGGAGGAGATCTTCGGGCGCATCGACACCGTGAGCCGCGCCGTGCAGGAGCTGCGCGACGGCCGCACCGGGAAGCTGGTCGTCGCCACCTCGCCGACGCTCGTCAATGCGCTGCTCCCGCAGGCCATCGCCGCGCTGCGCGCGGCGACGCCGACGCTGAACGTGATCGTCCATTCGCTGCCGACCCCGATGGCGATCGCGCGCGTCTCGCGCCGGGAGGCCGACCTCGGGCTCGTCTACGCGCCGGTCGCCGACCCCGCGCTCGACGCCGAGGACCTGATCGCCTCGGAGATGGCGGTCGTCGTGCCGCGCGGCCACCCGCTTGCGGCGAAGTCCGCGATCCACGCCCGCGACCTGCGCGACGAGTCGGTGATCTCGACCGGGCCGCGCACGCGCCTCGGCGCGCTCGTCGAGGAAGCCTGCCAGCGGGAGGGCGAGACGCCGCCCTGGATCGGCATCGAGGCGAGCTCGTCGCTCGCCGCCTGCATGATGGTCGGCTGCGGCGCCGGCGTCGGGCTCGTCGACCGGTCGATCGAGCTCTCGGGCAAGTTCGACGACCTCGCCTTCCGGCCGTTCCGGCCGCGGATCGACGTGCGGATCCAGCTCGTCTTCCCGCGCGACCGGCCGCGCTCCCGCGCGAGCGTGCAGCTCGCCGACTGGCTCGCGCGGAAGTACCGCGCCTAGGCCCGGCGGCGGCGCGGCGGGGATGCGCGCTTGCGCGCGGCGGGCGGCGCCGGCGCGGCACCGCCGTGCAGCAGCTCGGCGAGCGTCTGCCGCAGCCAGACGAGCGCCGGGTCGCGGTGGGTGCGCTCGTGCCAGACCTCGGCGATCGTGAACGGCGGCATCTCGAACGGCAGCTCGAACACGCGGAACCGGTCGCTGTAGCCGCGGGCGAGCCGCTCGGGAAGCATCGCGATCATGTCCGAGCGCACCAGGATCTCCGGCACCAGCAGGAAGTGCGGCACCGACAGCCGCACCCGGCGGTGGCGGCCGATCGCCGCGAGGACGTCGTCCGTCGCGGCGGTGAACGAGCCGCCGGAGGGCGATACGAGGAGGTGGTCGAGCGCGCAGAACTCGTCGAGCGTCAGCCGGTCCCTGACCCGCCGGTGGTCGCGGCGCACCACGCACACGAAGCGCTCGAGATAGAGCGGCCGCGAGCGGACGTTCGGCGGCGCGAACCCGGCCCCGAGGATGCCGAGGTCGACCTCC
The DNA here is from genome assembly GCA_963762785.1 of uncultured beta proteobacterium. Classification (GTDB taxonomy): domain Bacteria; phylum Pseudomonadota; class Gammaproteobacteria; order Burkholderiales; family SG8-39; genus DATEDA01. Next base: position 77,448 of record CAVXND010000034.1, on the reverse strand, counting down.
GCCGCCTCGAGCTGGCGGCCGACGGCGCCGAAGTCCATCGGGCGCACGGCGAGGCGGGCGAGCGGCGCCGCCGCCTCGAGCCGGTCGACGAGCTGGGGCAGGATCGCGTACTCCACATAGTCCGACGCCGCGATGGTGAAGGTCACCTGGGCCGTCGCCGGGTCGAACGCGCCCGCCTGCTGGACGAGCCGGCCGACGTCGGCGATCAGCTGCTTCACCGGTGCGGCGAGCTCGAGCCCCTTCGAAGTGGGCAGCATCCCGCCGGCGGAGCGCAGGAGGAGCGGGATCGCCGAAGAGCGTGCGCAGCCGACCGAGCGTCGCGCTCATCGCCGACTGCGAGAGATTCAGCCGGCCCGCCGCGCGCGTGACGTTGCGCTCGCTCAGCAGCGCGTCGAGCGCGACCAGCAGGTTGAGGTCGACCGAGCGGATATCCATTGAACCGATGAGTCAGATCGGAAAGATCGATTTGAAGGATATCGCGCGGCGCACTATCTTCCAATCGTGGGTTGCGCGCCGCGCTACCACACCCTTACCAGGAACATGGACATGCGATTCGATCATCTGCTCGGCGCCGTTGGCTACACTGCCCTCGCCATAGCCGCTTTGGGCGCCGCCTGGCTACTCGCCGACGCGCTCGGCGGCGGAGTGGGCGGCGTATTTCCCGCGGCCCCGGCGCGGTTATTCGGCTGACCGTCGCGATGACGCGGACATTATCCGTCTGGCAGATGACCGGAATTTATCCAATCGATTGGACGGATATCTGGCGGCGCACTAGACTTGGTTTAAGGATCAGCCGGGCGCAGTTGCCCGGTGAATGAAGGCGGTTTCGTCGTCCCCGGTTCGCGTTCCCACAGAACGCCTCCCGGGATCCTCCTCTCCTGTGGACCCTCGGGGCGGCACCCCTCCTCCTCAGCCGCCCCGAGGAATTTTTTTCCGGCTACACGCCGGAAAACATTCCTCGGTGTCCGAGCCAGGTACGAACAAGGGGAGATTCCCCTTGTATATCCCCCACGAACAAGGGGGACCGAAGTCCCCCTTGTAGATTCCCCCTGGGCCAGCGCGCTTCTTCGCTACGTCGCTGCTAGCAATTTTGCGGTCTTGTTTGCGTCGCGGGGCTTGACCCAGAAGATCGCGCCGTAGCGGCCCATGCCGGCGGTGACCGCCTGCGAGGCGACGAGGTTGATCTTCGCCTCGGCGAGACGGGCGAAGGTGTCGGTCAGCGCACCGACGCGGTCGTCGCCCTGGATGATGAAGCACGTCTTCGCGGCGCCGAGCTTGAGCTTGAGTTTCTTGGCGGCTGCCTTCAGCGCCGCGGCGTCCTCGGGCACCAGGTCGACCTGCGCCTTCTTGCCGACCGGGAACCCGGTGATCGCGACCAGATTCACGTTCTCGTCCCGCAACGCCTGCAGGAGCCGGGCGCCCTCGCCGGGCTTGTCCGCGACCTGCAGCGCGAAGTACTGGAGCCTGCGGATGGTGTCCGCCATTGCCGTTCCTCCTCTCCTCGTCGGGAGACGGAGTTTACGCCCGGGGACGGCGTGGTTAGACGGCGTCGGGCAGGCGCTCGACGCCGATCAGGCTGTCGCGGGTGACGAGCGCCGCGAGACGTTCCTCGCTCCAGCCTTCGGTCCCGGCCGGCCGCATCGGCAGCACGATGTAACGCATGTCGGCGGTGGAATCGTGGACGCGGATCCGCACCCCCTCCGGAACCTGCGTCCCGAACTCGGCGAGCACCGTCCGCGGATCGCGCACGACCCGCGAGCGGTAGGCGCGGCTCTTGTACCACTCCGGCGGGATGCCGAGCAGCATCCGCGGATAGCAGGAGCAGAGCGTGCACACGATGACGTTGTGCACGTCGGGGGTGTTCTCGACCACGATCAGCCGCAGCGGCCCGACCTCGAGCCCGAGCTCCTCGGCGGCGGCCGCGCCGTCGGCGAGCGCGCGGGCCTTGAAGGCCGGATCGACCCAGGCGTGCGCGACCAGCCGTGCGCCGCGCTCCGGGCTGCGGCTCGCCATCGCCTCGACCTGGCGGTCGACGTCCGTGGCCGTGACTACGCCCTTCAGGATCAGCAGCTCTTCGACCGCGGCCTGCATGCGGCGGTAGTAGCCGCGGGAATCTTCGCGGCCGGGGCCGGCGGGATCGTTCATGACACCTCCTCCAGCCAGTGCTGGTAGAGCTCGATCTCCACCACGTCGGCCGGGTCCTCGCGGTAGTCGGGCCACAGCTCGGTCGCCTTGAAGCGCACGCGGTACAACGGCTGCGCCGGGAGGCCCGGCCGGTTGTAGGCGAGCTCCTCGGGATTGGCGAACGCGCCGCAGAGGCGCTCGACCACGCCGACGTGGCCGCGGCAGTAATACGGGGTCCGGATGTGCCCCGGCGGGTGTGCCGCCCGCACCCGCACGCGGTCGCCGGGCCGGAAGCGCACCGTCGCCGCCTCACGCGGCATCGTCGCCCTCCTTGCCCGCCAGCGTGCGCCCCAGCTCGTCGATCGAGATGACGCCGCGCTGGATCAGGGTCTGCACGATCGCGTGCATCCAGCGCTCGTAGTAGCCCATCCGGTCGTACGCCTCGGAGCCGAGGCTCTCGATGTTCCGCCGCAGCTCGTCGACGCGCAGGAGCCGCCGTTCCTTGTCCGAGAGCAGCATCATCAGCGCGTCGACCCGCTGCTCCCACTCGTCGTAGGCGTGCTCGTCGCGCTCGACCGGCCCGGCCGGCAACCCGCCCATGTCGTGATGGCTCCTCAAAACCGCGCCCCTCCCGCGCCGGGCGGCGAGCGGTCGGCATCCGCCAGGCCGCGCTGCATCAGCACGCTGTCCACCCAGCGCCCGAACTTGAAGCCGGTCGAGGGCAGCATCCCGACCCGGGCGAAGCCGCACGCCTCGTGCAGGCCGATCGAGGCGCTGTTGTCGGTGTCGCCGATGACCGCGATCATCTGCCGGCAGCCGCACGCCACGCACGCGTCGACCAGGCGCTCGAGCAGCCGCCGCCCGACGCCGCGCCCGACCGCCGCCGGGTCGACGTAGATCGAATCCTCGACCGTGTAGCGGTACCCGGCCCGCGTCCGGTACGGGGCCGCGTACGCGTAGCCGAGGACCCCGCTCGCGTCCTCGGCCACGAAGTACGGCAGCGCCCAGCCGAGCACGTTCTCGCGCCGGCGCGCCATCTCGGCGTCCTCGGGCGGCACGACCTCGAACGTCGCGAGCCCGGTCAGCACGTGATGCGCGTAGATCGCCGTGATCCGCGGCACGTCGCGTTCGCCGGCATCGCGCACGACGAGCTCCGTAGTCCGGGCGTTCATTCGGCGGCTTCTCCGGCGAACCCGATCGTGATCCGCTTGTTGCGCTTGCCCTCGCTGCGGATCTTCAGCACCGCCACCGGCCCGATCTCGGCCGTGTTCGCAACGTGCGTGCCGCCGCAGGCCTGGAGGTCGACGCCGTCGACTTCCAGCAGCCGCACGCGCCCCTGCCCCATCGGCGGGGCGACCGACATCGTGCGCACGAGCTCCGGGCTCGCCGTGAGCTCCTCGTCGGTGATCCACCGCGGCGCCACGCGATGCCCGGCCCGCACGAGCGCGTTGAGCTTCGCTTCGACCGCCTCCTTCTCCACCGCGGCGCCCTGCAGGTCGAAGTCGAGATGCGCCTTGTCCGCCGCGATCCGACCCCCGGTCACCGGATAGGGCATCGCGGCGCACAGCAGGTGGAGACAGGTGTGGAAGCGCATGTGCCGGTGGCGCCGCGCCCAGTCGATCTCGGCGACGACGGCCGTGCCCGGCGCCGGCAGCGCGGCGCCCGGGACGGGGACGTGGATCACCTCGTCCGGGCCGTCGCCCTTCACCGTGTCGGCGATCGGCACCTCGCCGCCGTCGAAGCGGAGCGTGCCGGTGTCGCCCGGCTGCCCGCCGCCGGCCGGGTAGAACACGGTCGCGTCGAGCCGGATGCCGCGCTCGTCGGCGGCCGTCACCGTCGTCTCGCAGCGGCGGAGATAGGCGTCGTCGCGGAACAGCAGCGCCGTGGTCATGGCCGGAGTTTGGCGAATCCGCCGCGCGACTGCAACGCGAGGATAATCGGGCGACGAACATGCGGACCGTCGAAACCCTCATGCCGGGGCGGTACCGGTGACGCCCGAGGAACTGCGCGGCTCGCTCGCGCGCGCCGGCCCGCCCGCCGGCCTCGGCAAGCCGCTCGAGGCGCTCTGGCACGCCGCGCGCGGCGACTGGGACCGCGCGCACCGGATCGTGATGTCGGCGAAGAGCCGCGACGCCGCCTGGGTGCACGCCTTCCTCCATCGCCAGGAAGGCGATCGCGACAACGCGCGCTACTGGTACCGGCAGGCGAAGCGGCCGGAGTTCGACGGATCGCTCGAGGACGAGTGGACGGCGATCGCCGGCGAGATGCTCGGCCGCCCCTAGAGCGCGGTGTAGCGCCGGACGAACCGGCGGTCGATCCAGTCCTTCAGCGCCACACCCACCCGCCCTCCGCCGCCCAGCCGCCGCGGGAGGCGACCGCGTACCGGTCCCCGGCCGAGATCAGCGCGAGCGCGTGCTCCTGCGGCACGTAGCGCGCGAGCGGGCGTCCGGCGAGCGCGGCGCGCAGATTCTCCGCGAGCGGCGGCCCCTGCCGCACGGCGAACACGCCCGAGCGCGGGCGCGGGTGCCCGATCATCGTCGCGCAGTCGCCGGCGGCGAACACGCGCCCGTCCGAGATCGACTGCAGCGACTCGTTCACCGCGACGAAGCCCGCCGCGTCGAGGGCGACGCCGAGCCCCCGGAGCCACGGCAGCGCGGCCGCGCCGGTTGCCCACACGATCGCGTCGGCGGCGATGCGACGCCCGTCCGCGGCGATCATCGCGCCCGGCTCGATCCGCGCCGCAGGCGTCGCGAGGTGCAGATCGATCCCGCGCTCGCCGAGGATGCGCGCGAGGATTCCCTGCACCCGTGGCGGATGCATCGGCAGCAGCCGGTCGACGTCGGTCGCGAGCGCGCACGCCACCGCGTCGGCGCGCCCGGTCTCGCGCGCGAGGCGGTGGTGCATCGCGAGGATCGTCTCGACGCCGGCCGCGCCGCCGCCGATCACCAGCAGCCGCCGGAGCGTTCCACCGCGCGCACGCTCGCGCCAGGCGTCCCAGGTGCGGAGGAACCGGTCGACCGGCTTCACCCCGACCGCGTGCTCGGCCGCGCCGGGGACGCCGGCGGTCGCCGGCGCGGAACCGACGTCGAGCGACACGAGATCGAACTCGAGCGGCCCGCCGTCGGCGAGCGTCACCACCCGCCGGCGGGTATCGATGCCGGCCGCGAGGGTCTGGAAGAAGCGCGCGCCGGCGAAGCGGCTCACGCGCTCGAGGTCGATGTGCACCGCTGCGTGCTCGTAGTGGCCGGCGACGAGTCCCGGCACCATCCCCGAATAAGGCGTCAGCGGTTGCGGGCTGACGAGCACCAGCTCGACGCCGGGAAGCGGCGCCCGGCCAAAACGGCGCAGCACCTCGACGTGGGCGTGGCCGCCGCCGACGAGGACGACGCGCTTCACGGCCCGTCGACGAGCGCGGACCCGCCGGCGATCTCGCGCCGGAGGCGGGCCAGGTCCGCGGGGCGGTCGACGTCCCAGAGCGTCTCCAGCTCCTGCCAGCGCCAGCCGAGCGCGGCGAGACGCCCGCGCGTGTGCTCGAGCACGTCCGGCCCGCCCCAGGCAATGCCGGCGAAAAGCGACGGTTCCGCCCGCGCCAGCCCGACCAGCACGTAACCGCCGTCCGCGGCCGGTGCGAGCACTGCGTCGGCGCCGCCCGCAAGCGCCGCGGCGGCCGCGCGCAAGTGCTGCGGCGTGAGCGCGGGACAGTCGCAACCGATCACGATCGCGGCCGGGGCGGCGGCGAGCGCACGCCGGAATGCGGCGTGCATCCGGTCGCCGAGATCGCCGGGGCCCTGCGCGGCGAGCGTTGCGCCGCGCGCGCGCGCGAGCGCGGCGAGGACGGGGTGCGAGACGTCGGGTGCGCAGCAGAGCTCGACCGGGCCGACTGCGGCCTCCGCGGCGGTCGCCAGCGCCCGATCCGTGAGCCGCTCGTGCAGCGCGGCGGCGCCGGCGGCGCCGAGCGCAGGGATGAGGCGCGTCTTCACCTCGCCGGGGACGGGCGCCTTGGCGAAGACCAGGATCGTGGTGCTCAACCGTTATAGGTCCGGCGCAGGCGCTCCGGCGACGCGCCGAGGGCGTAGCGGAGCCGCAGCCACCACATCAGCACGATCGTCCGCACGACGCCGCGCGACTCCCAGCGCCGCCCCGAGGTGACGGCGCGCTCGCGCAGGCAGAGCGGCGGCGAGACGCGCTTCAGCCGCTTGCTCAGCGCGACGTCCTCCATGAGCGCGAGCGCAGGAAACCCGCCGACCGCCGCGAACGCGGCGCGCGCGACGAAGATCGCCTGGTCGCCGGTTGCGATCCCGGTGAGCCGGGAGCGGCCGGTTCATCAACCAGGCGACGAGCCGCAGCAACGGACTGCGGCCGTCGATCCGCACGTCGAAGCGCCCCCAGCTCGCGCCGGACGCGGCAAGGCCATCCAGCACCGAGCGGTCGGCGCCCGCCGGAAGACGGGTATCGGCGTGCAGAAAGAGCAGGACGTCGCCCGACGCCGCGTCGGCGCCGGCATTCATCTGGCTCGCGCGGCCGCGCGGCGCGGCGAGGACGCGGTCGGCGAGCGGCCGCGCCGCGTCCGGCGTGCCGTCGCGGCTGCCGCCGTCGACGACGATCACCTCGTGGCCCGCCGCGCGCAGCGGCTGCAACGCGCGAAGCGTCGCGGCGATGCCGGCGGCCTCGTCGAGCGCGGGAATGATGACCGAGAGCTGCATGCGGTCAGCGCTTCGCGTCGTTCAGCGTCCAGTCGTAATCGAGGAACACGATCGCGACCTTGCCGTCCTCGATGAGCTTCTGCTGCGCCGGATCGTCGGCGAGGAGCTTCGCATACCGTCCGAAGTACTGCTCGCGCGAGCTGATCGCCGGCGTCCTGCCGTCGAAGCCGCGGTAGCCGCTCTGCCAGTCCTCCTTGAACCAGTCGAAGATCTTCGACACTTCGAGCGCGCCCTTGCGCGTTGAGGCGATTCCGCGAGCGGTCGGAGAGAAAGCGCCGCGTCTGCTCCTCGAGCTGCGCGTCCAGCCGGTCGGCGACATAGGCCTCCTCCCGCAACATCGGGCAGCCGACCGATGCGCAGTTGACCGCGAAGTGCACGCGCGGCTCGTCGTACGCGCCCTTCGCGCGCAGGGTCTCGTGCTCGATCCGGTCGAGCGAGCCCTCGCGCCCGAGCAGCGTGAAGAACCCGTCCTTGAACGGGTTCCCGAACACCTTGCCGAAATCCCAGATCGACCTGATGTCGGGATAGCGCGTCAGGATCTTCTCGACCGTGTACGCGTTGTAGGCGTTGATCAGGAACGCCATCTGCTGCGGCTTCGACCAGCCCTTGAACTCGGCCTCGGTCACCTGCGACAGGTTATCGAGGTAGGCCTTCAATTGCGCGCGGTCCTGCGCGAAACCGGCGTAGCGGACCTGCGACGCCTTCCCGCCGTCGATCACGACGACGTGCTTCTTCAGCAGCGCCGTCCACGCGGCGTGGCCGTGGTCGAACTGCGCAAAAACGGCGCCCCAGGGCGCCGTGATCAGGAAGATCGCCGCGGCCAGCCGCCTCATGCATGCTTCTCCGCCGCGCCGCGCGCCGGCTCGGGCGCCGCCGCAGGCGCCGGCCCGCCGCGCCCCCCGCGCATCCAGGTGTGATAGCGCTCGAGCCATCGGAGCACGCCCTGGGGGGCATGGGCCCGCTTCCAGTTGCCGGCCGCGTACTTGTTCGCTTCCGTCAGCGTCGGGTAGATGTGGATCGTGCCGAGGATCTTGTTCAGCCCGATGCCGTGCTTCATCGCGGCGACGTACTCGGCGATCACGTCGCCGGCGTGGTCGCCGGCGATCGTCACGCCGAGGATCCGATCCTTGCCCGGCACGGTCAGCACCTTGACGAGCCCCTCCGCTTCGCCGTCGGCGATCGCCCGGTCGAGGTCGTCGAGGCCGTAGGTCGTGACCTCGTACGGGATGCCGCGCTCCTTCGCCTCGGTCTCGTTGAGGCCGACTCTCGCCACCTCCGGTTCGGTGAACGTCGCCCACGGGATCACCGAGTAGTCGACCTTGTACTTCCTGAACCGGCCGAACAGCGCGTTCACCGCGCAGTACCACGCCATGTGCGCGGCGGTGTGGGTGAACTGGTAGGGCCCGGCGACGTCGCCGCAGGCGTAGATGTTCGGGTAGATCGTCTGCAGGTGCTCGTTCACCTCGACGGTGCGCTGCTTGGTCACCGGGATGCCGAGCTCCTCGAGGCCGTAGCCCTTGGTGCGGGCGACGCGCCCCACCGCGCACAGCAGCACGTCGAACGGAATCTCGACGTCCTTGCCGTCGTGCTCGGCGACCATGATCTTCTCGCCGTTCACGACCTTGAAGCTCTTGGCCTTGGTGCTCACGCGCACGTCGATGCCTTCCGCGCGGAAGCGGTGCGCGACCATCTCGGAGATCTCCGGATCCTCCTTGATCATGATCCGCGGCAGCATCTCGACCTGGGTCACCTTCGAGCCGAGGCGCGCGAAGGCACTGCGCGAGCTCGGAGCCGATCGGCCCGCCGCCGAGGACGATCAGGCGCTGCGGCAGCTCGCGGAGCTCCCACACCGTGTCGGAGGTGACGTAGCCGACGTCCTCGATGCCGGGGATCGGCGGCACGAACGGGCGCCGCGCCGGCGGCGATGATGATCGAGCGGGTGGTCAGCGTCTGTCTTGCGCCGTCGGCGCGGCGGATCTCGACCGACCAGGGCGAGGTGATCTTCGCTTCGCCCTGGACGACGTCCACGCCGAGGCTCGCGTAGCGCTCGGCCGAGTCGTGCGGCTCGACGGTCCTGATCACGCGGTGGACGCGATCCATCACGTCCTTGAACTGGAAGTCGGCTGCAGCGCTCCTTACTCCGAACTCGCGCGAGCGTTTGACGTGCGACAGGAACTTCGCCGAGCGGATCAGCGCCTTCGACGGCACGCAGCCGAAGTTCAGGCAGTCGCCGCCCATCTTGTGCTTCTCGACCAGCGTCACCTTCGCCTTGACCGCGGCGCCGATGTAGGCCGACACGAGCCCGGCGGAGCCGGCGCCGATCACGACCAGGTTGCGGTCGAACTTCGCCGGCTTCTGCCACCTTCGCGTAGACCTTGCGCGCCTTCAGCCAGTCGACGACCTTCTTCGCGATCAGCGGAAAAACACCGAGCAGCGCGAACGCAGATCGCCGCGACAGAGCTCCTTCGAGCACCTCGAATTCGCGCGAGCTTCGTGCCAGCGTAGACGTAGACGATCGTGCCGGCGAGCATCCCGAGCTGGCTCACCCAGTAGAAGGTCCAGGTCCTGATCGGCGTGAGCCCCATGACGAGGTTGATGACGAAGAACGGGAACGCCGGCACCAGCCGCAGCGCGAAGAGGTAGAACGCGCCCTCCTTCTCGACGCCGCGGTTGATCGCGGCGAGCTTGTCGCCGAACTTCGCCTGGATCGCGTCGCGGAAGAGGAAGCGGCTGGCGAGGAACGCGAGCGTCGCGCCGATCGCGGACGCGAACGACACGATGACCGTGCCCCAGAGCAGCCCGAAGATCGCGCCGCCGACGAGCGTCATGATCGCCGCGCCCGGCAGCGACAGCCCGGTCACCGCGACGTAGATCACGAAGTAGATCGCCGCGGTCTGCAGCGGGTGCGCCTGGAAGTAGGCGTCGATCGCCGCCTGCTGCGCCTTGAAGTAGTCGAGGCTGAAGAGTCGCCCGAGATCGAAGACGAAGAACGCCGCGATCAGCGCGGCGATCGCGACCAGAACGATCACACGGCCTTGCTCATGCTGCGCCCCTTCCGCCCGGCGCGTCGCGGCTCATGGTGCTACGCGAGCGCGCCCCCGCAGCTCGACCCCTGACCGGCGGTGCAGCCGAAGCAGTGGTCGGCGACGACGATCGGCCGCCCGGCGAGGTCCTTGCCGACGAGATCGGCGAGCCGCGTCCGGCGCTTGCCGTCGAACCGCGCCGGGAGCTCGAGCATCTGGTTGAAGTCGCAGTCGTAGACGTAGCCCTGCCAGTCGACCGACAGGAGCGTCCGGCACATCACCTGCTCGAGGTTCTCCTCGCGGTAGCTCGCCTGCAGCAGCGTCAGGTAGCTGTTGAACTGCCCTTTGGAGATCAAGGTCGAGCCGAAGCGCGCGATCGGCATGTTGGCGAGCGTGAAGAGCCGGTCGAACTCGACGCCGTACTCGGCGCGGAGGTGGCTGCGGTAGGCGTCCTCGAGCGGCGCTTGAGCCGGCGGGAGCGACGCCCCCTGCGGGTTGTAGACGAGGTTGAGCACGAGCCCGGTGCCGGCCTTGCCGTAGCCGAGCGCATTCAGCTTCCGCAAGGCGACGATGCTGCCGGAGAACACGCCCTTGCCGCGCTGACGGTCGACGTTGTCCTCGAGGTAGCACGGCAGCGAAGCGACCACCTCGACCTGGTGGGCGGCAAGGAAGTCGGCGAGATCCTCGTGACCCGGCTCGTTCAGGATCGTGAGGTTGCACCGGTCCATCACCTTCACCCCGAGCCGCCGCGCCTCGACGACGAGGTACCGGAAATGCGGGTTCAGCTCGGGCGCACCGCCGGTCAGGTCGAGCGTCTTCACGTCCGAGTTGCGCAGGAACGCGAGCACCGTATCGGCGACTTCGCGCGGCATCACCTCGGTGCGGTTCGGCCCCGCGTTGACGTGGCAGTGCACGCAGGTCTGGTTGCACTTGTAGCCGACGTTGACCTGCAGCGTTTCAAGGCGCTTGCGCGCGATCGCCGGAAACTCGCGGCTGCGGAGCAGGGGGAGCGTTGCGTGCACCGGTTATTTCCTTCTTGTGGACAAGCGGTTGCGGGCGGCCTCGGGGTTGGTCGGCGGCGCGGCGCGAACCTTGCAGCCGACATCACCCTGCCCCTCGGCCGGCTACGGCCGGGGACAGGGATCGGATGCACCCGCCGGGCGAGTGTAGGCGCAAAGGTGGCGAAGCGGTCCTCGGTGCCTCGTCTGCATCCAGACTGCCCCGGCCCGCGTATCTAGGTGCGACGGTTCTCCCCTCAGCAGCACCGTCGCCGCCCGCCTCCCCCCAGGCGGGCTACGGCCCCGCGAGATTCGCGGGGCCGTCTTCTTTTTCGTGCGCCTGCGGCGCGCGAAAAAGAAGGGCGCCCGCGCGCGGGTCATCGTACGAACAAGGGGGGATTCCCCTTGTATATCCCCCGACGTACAAGGGGCCGGGCCCCCTTGTAGATCCCCCCGGGGAGTGCTGCGGCGCGGGGGCGGGGATCGGCTGATATATATTTCGTCCATGGGTCATCGGCTCTCGAAGATCACCACGCGCACCGGCGACGCCGGGGAGACCGGGCTCGCGGACGGCTCGCGGGTGCCGAAGGACAGCCTGCGGGTGGTCGCGCTCGGCGAGGTCGACGAGCTGAACTCCGCGCTCGGCGTGCTGCTCGCCGAAGAACTGCCCGCCGACGTCCGGACGGCGCTCACCGGGATCCAGCACGACCTCTTCGATCTCGGCGGCGAGCTCGCGATTCCGGGCCGCCCGATGATGACCGACGCTCAGGTCGCGAACCTCGAGGCGCTCGTGGCGACGTTCAATGCGGACCTCGCCCCGCTCAAGGAGTTCATCCTGCCGGGCGGCACGCGGGCGGCAGCGCTCGCCCATCTCGCGCGGACCGTGTGCCGGCGCGCCGAACGCGCGCTGGTCGCGCTCGCCCGGGCCGAGGAGCTCCCCGTCACCGGCCGCGTCTACCTGAACCGCCTCTCCGACCTGCTCTTCATCCTCGGGCGAGTGCTGAACCGCGCCGGCGGCGGCGCCGATGTTCAGTGGCAGCGCACCAAGAAACCGTGACGCGGCCGTCCCGGCCGGGGGTCTAGCGGCGTGGACCCCGCCCAGAACCAGGTCCTCGCCGGCCTGCTGACCGCCTGCGCGCGCAAGGACCAGGCGGCATTTACCCGCCTTTATCAGAGCACTTCCTCGAAACTGTTCGGCGTCGCCGTGCGTATATTGCGGCGGGAGGACTGGGCGGAGGAGGTGCTGCAGGACTGCTACGTCAGCATCTGGAACCACGCCGGGTCGTACGAGACGGGGCGGTCGGCGCCGATGACCTGGATGACCAGCATCGTGCGCAACCGGTGCCTTGACTGGCTGCGGCGGCCCAACCTCGAGGTGGCCCTCGGCCGGCCCGACGACGACGGGGACGATCCGCTCGAGAACGTGCCGAGCGAGGATCCGGGGCCGCTCGAGGAACTCGCCCGGTCGGCCGACGCGAAGGCGCTCGGCGAGTGCCTGCGCCGGCTCGAGGCGAAGCAGCGCCAGGCGATCATGCTCGCGTTCTACGAGGGCCTCTCGCACTCGGAGCTGGCGAGCCACATGCGCGAGCCGCTCGGGACGGTGAAGACCTGGGTGCGGCGCGGACTGGAGCGGCTGAAGGGCTGCCTGGGTACGTTGTGACGGGGACGGGATGAGGTACCGGAACAAGCCGGCGCTGCAGGACAAGCTCGCTGCGGAGTACGTGCTCGGCACGCTCCGCGGGCGCGCTCGCCTGCGCTTCCAGGCGTGGCTCCGCGAGGACGCCGCGCTCCGGCGCACGGTGGCGGAATGGGAAAGCCGGCTCGCGCCGATGGCCGCCGGCATCGCCGAGGTCCACCCGCCGCGCCGGGTGTGGACCGCGATCCAGTCGCGGCTCGGCGGCGGCGGCGCCGGGGCGAAGCCCGGCTTCTGGGACAGCCTCGCGTTCTGGCGCAACTGGGGCCTCGTGGCGACCGGTTGCGCCGCGGCGCTCCTCGCCGCGGTCGCGCTGCGGCAGCCGGAGACGATCGAGGTACCGGTCGTGCAGACCGTCGAGGTGCCCTCGACCGCCATGCAGCCCTCGTACATCGCGCTCCTGCATGCGACCGCGCCGGACGGCCAGAAGCTCGTCTTCCTCGCCTACGCCGGCCGTCACTCGGACGAGCTGTGGGTGAAAAATGTCGCGCTCGGCGACGCGCCGCCCGACCACGGGCACGAGTTGTGGGGCCTCCCGGCGACGCCCGGCGAGCCGCCCAGGTCGCTCGGCATGCTGCCGAAGCTCGACAAAGGCACGATCAAGCTGGCGGCGGCGGCCGACCAGTCGCTGCGGGATTTCCCCGCGCTCGCGATCAGCATCGAGCCGGCCGGCGGCTCGAAGACCGGCCTCCCCACCGGCCCGGTCATCGCCAAGGGCGACTGCCTGAGGTTCTGGTAGCGGGGCGTGCCGCCCCTTTGTGCCGTTTGTCGGCTCGGCGGCGCCGCACGTCCCGCGGCCCGCGGGAAAGCGGTACGAGTGCCGCGCCCCGCCCCCCCTATGCCATTAGCATTTCGTCCATCTGCCGCCGCACCGTCGACGGCGCGACACCGGGAACGACCATGGACGCCGGCTCGCCTACCCTCTTCATCGCCGCGGCACTCGGCGCGATCGCCGCGATCGCGCCGGCGGCGGTGTGGCTCCTGCGCCGGCAGAGCCTCCCGGGCGACGATCCGCGCACCCGCGAGCGGCGGGCGAAGGAGCTCGGCTGGCAGTACGACCAGACCGCCGTCGGCGACACCGTTTTCACGCTGCGCGGCGAAAGCTCCGGCGTGAAGTGGAAGGTGCGCTACCGCGAAGACCCCGCCCGCCCCGAGAGCCGCCCGACCCTCACCTGGGCCACGCGCAGCGTGCAGGGCTCGGCGACCGAGCTCCGGCTGATCGGCAAGGAGCGCTACGACCGCGGCAAGGCGCTGGTCGAGCCGGTGATCGAGAAGCTCTCGAGCCTCATCCTCAGCCCGCGCGAGATCGCGCTCGCGCAGGCGCGCGCGGAATTCGTGGAGCGCACCCCGCCGGCGGAAGTCGGCAGCCGCACCTTCCGCGAGCGCTACGTCGTGCTCGCGCGCAACCACCGCCTCGGCCGCGCGCTCGTCGACGACAAGCTCGAGGCGCTGCTCCTCGACTGGGGCAGGGTCGCGCCGGCGCCCGAGGACGTGATCTCCGTCTGGATCGACTGGCAGGGCCTGCGGATCGACGTCGACGCGCCCTGGACCGGCATCCGCGAGATCGAGCAGCTCGTCGCGCTCGGCATGTGCTTCGCCAACGGCTTCCGCCGCCAGGCCGCTTCGCCCGGCGTCACGCGCTGGATGGAGACGCAGCCGGGCAGCGTCGCCTAGCGCCGCGCGGCGCTAGAACATCCCGTTCGCGTTTGCCGCCTTCTCCGGGATGTCCTGGATGACGTCCCAGTGCTCGACCACCTTCCCGTTCTCCAGCCTGAAGATGTCCACGATCGCGCGCCCGCGCGTGCCCGGCTCCCGCACCGAGTGCACGTGCAGGATCACGTAGTCGCCGTCGACGAACGCGCGCTTCACCTCGCTGCGTGACTCGGGAAACTTCGCGCGCAGGAACTCGATGAAGCCCTTCAGCCCTTCGGCGCCGTCGGGCGCGGTCGGGTTGTGCTGGATGTAACGCGGGCCGAGGTACTTCGACGCGGCCGCGAAATCCTTCTTGTTGATCGCCAGGTCGTAGAACTCGATCACGTTCCGCTTGTTGACCTCGGACTGCTGCGCGGCGGCCCGGTGCACGGGCACGGCGGCGAGCGCGATCGCGCAAGCGGCGGCTGCAAGGACGGTTCTCGACACGGTGGCCTCCTGGCTGGTTGCGGTCGGACGGGGCGCCGACAGTCTAACCCGGCCGCTGACGAAGGCCGGACGCTCGAGCCCGATAAGATCGGGGCATGGCAACGTTGCGCGACCGCGCGCGCCGGCTGAAAGCGGAGACGCTGGCGCTCTACCTCGCCGCCCGCGACCGGCGGACGCCGTGGTACGCGCGGCTGCTCGTCGCCGCGGTCGTCGCCTACGCGCTCTCGCCGATCGACCTCATCCCGGACTTCGTGCCGATCCTGGGCTATCTGGACGACGTCATCCTGATCCCGCTCGGCATCGCGCTCGCCTTGCGGCTCATTCCGGCCGAAGTGATGGCGGAAGCGCGCGAGCGCGCGCGCGCCGAGCTCGACGGCAAGAGCCCGCGCAGCCGAGTCGCCGCGGCGGTGATCGTCGGCGTCTGGGTCGTCGCGCTCGCGGCGCTCGGCTGGGGCGGGTGGTACGCCTGGCGCGTGGCCGGGGTCGCGACCGGATTCGCCGCGAAGACCGTCTGCTCGGGCGTGTTCGTGTCGGGCCGCGCGCCGGAGGCGGTGGTCGCCGAGGACATCGCCGCTTACCGGAACCCCGCGCTCGCGCTCGTTCGCGTCGCGGTCGACCGCGAGCGGGGCGTCGCGACCGCCCGGCTCTTCGGGCTCGCCGAGCGGCAGGCCGTGCACCGCGAAGGACTCGGCTGCACGCTCGCGATCGGCGCGAGCGTCGACGCGCTGCAGGCGGCCGCGCCGAAACTGCCGCCCGTGGCGCGCGCGCCGTGGCTCGAGCGCGAACCGCCCGACCCCGGAATCGAGGGCGCGCTCGATCAAGCGTTCGCGGAACCGGAGTCCGCGCCGACGCGGCGGACGCGGGCGATCGTGATCCTCCAGCGCGGCCGGGTCGTGGCGGAACGCTACGCACCCGGCTTCGGACCCGACATGCCGCTCCCCGGCTGGTCGATGACGAAGAGCGTCGCCGGCGCCCTCGCCGGCGTGCTCGTCGGGCGCGGCGCCTGGCAGCTCGACGCGCCGGCACCGGTGCCCGAGTGGCGCGCACCGGGCGACCCGCGCGGCGCGATCACGCTCGATCAGCTCCTCAGGATGTCGAGCGGCCTTGCGTTCGGGGAGCAGTACGCCAATCCGCTCTCGGACGTGAACGTCATGCTCTGGGCGAGCGGCGACACCGGCGCGTTCGCCGCGGCGAAACCGCTCGTACACCCGCCGGGCACCAACTGGCACTACGCGAGCGGAACGACCAACATCCTCGCGCGTGCGATGCGCGATCTCCTCGGCGCCGAGTACGCCGCCTTCCCGCGCCGCGCGCTGTTCGCGCCGGTCGGGATGGCGAGCGCGGTGCTCGAGCCGGACGCTTCGGGCACGTTCGTCGGCTCGTCGTTCATGTATGCGACCGCGCGCGACTGGGCGCGCCTCGGCCTGCTCTTTCTCGGCGACGGCGTCTGGAACGGCGAGCGCATCCTGCCGCCGGGCTGGGCGCGCGCCGCGGCCGTGCCGGCGGTTCCCGGCAGCCGCTACGGCGCGCACTGGTGGCTGCGGCTCAAGCGGCCGGACGGCGCGGCGCCGCTGACGCTGCCGGGCGACGTCTTCCACGCCGGCGGCCATGCCGGCCAGTACGTCACCGTCGTCCCGTCGCGCGCGCTCGTGATCGTGCGGCTCGGCCACTCGGTCGGCGAAGGGGCGTGGGATCAGGAGGCGTTCGTTGCCCGTATCATCGCGGCGGTCCCGCCATGAGCCGCGCCTCGCTCGTCCGCTTCGCCTGGCTCGCCATCGCCGCCGCGATCGCGACGATCGGGCTGAAGGCCGCCGCGTGGTGGCTCACCGGCTCGGTCGGCCTCTTGTCGGACGCGCTCGAGTCGTTCGTGAACCTCGCGGCGGCGGTCGTGACGCTCGCGATGCTGACCGTCGCCGCGCGCCCGCCGGACGAGGAGTACGCGTACGGCTACTCGAAGGCCGAGTACTTCGCGAGCGGCCTGGAGGGCACGCTGATCCTCGTCGCGGCAGTGCTGATCGGCATCGCCGCCGTCGAGCGCCTGCTCGCACCCCAGCCGCTCGAGCGAGTCGGCATCGGGCTCGCGATCTCGGTCGTCGCCTCGGCGGTCAACTTCGGCGCCGCGCGCGTGCTCGCCCGCGCCGGGCGGCACTACAACTCGATCGCGCTCGAGGCGGGCGCCAAGCACCTGATGACCGACGTGTGGACCTCGGCCGGCGTGGTGGTCGGCGTAGCGCTCGTCGCGCTCACCGGCTGGCTCTGGCTCGACCCGGCGATCGCGCTCGCGGTCGCGGCGCACATCGTGTGGGCCGGCGTGGGGATCGTCCGCCGTTCGGTGGTCGGCCTGCTCGACCGCGCGCTGCCGGAGACCGAGCGGCGCGCGATCGAGGCCGCGCTCGACGCGTTTCGCACCCAGGGGATCGAGTTCCACGCGCTGCGCACGCGCGCCGCGGCCGGACGCTCGTTCGTGTCGATGCACGTCCTCGTGCCCGGCGCGTGGAGCGTGCAGCGCGGCCACGACGTCGTCGAGGAAATCGAGGCGCGCGTCCGCGATGCGGTCCCGAGCGCGAGCGTGTTCACCCACATCGAGCCGCTCGAAGACCCGGCGTCGTACCGCGACGAGCGGCTGGATCGCGAGCCGGGCTAGCGCCCGGCCGGCGCGTTGCGCGATTCCCGCCACCGGTAGGCGACGAATCCCAGGGCCGCGGCGATGCCGAGCCACGCCACCACGCGCAGGCCGTTCGCCATGAGGACGTCCTCCCGCAGCAGCCCCCAGCGCGAGAGGATCAGGTTCCAGTCGTGCAGGCTGTGCTCGCCGAACCCCGCGAGCGGCAGCTGCATCGCGCGCGCGTCGGCCAGGTAGCGGGCGACGCTCAGCAGGCTTTGCCCGAACCAGATGCCGCAGAGCGCGTACGACAGCGTCGCGCGCCGGCGCCAGAACTCGAACATGCAGACCGCGGGAAACAGGAGCTGCGCCAGCGTGCCGCCGTAGACCGCCAGCCGCGCGCTGAAGATCCCCACGAGCGGATGCCCGGCCTCGTGAACGGCGAAGTTGGCGTCGTCGACCAGCGGCACCCAGCCGTCGCCGAGCCACGCGCAATAGGCGATGTAGGCGGTGAAGACGGACGCGATCGCCAGACCGGCGGTCGAAACCGGCTTCCAGGGCTGGGCGTTGATCCGGGCGACGCCGTCGAGCAGATTCATCTCGCCTCCGGCTGGCGCGACCGCCGGGTGAACGCGAGGCCCCCGCTGACGCAGTAGAGGAGGAACGCGTTGAACCCGACCAGCAGCCACCCGGCCCCGTAGGCGACCCGGTCCCACCACGGGGCGTTGATCACCGCCTCCGGGAGCAGGTAGGCCCACGGCAGGGTGAGGAGGAAGAACCACAGCGCGCTCTCGCCGGAATCCGCCGGGTTCGTCTTCACCGAGAGGATGTGGAGGGCGAACAGCACCGCCGCGACCGCCAGGAACGCGCCGGCGAGCGCGAGCCCGACGCGGGATTTTCGCAACCGGATCATTGGCATCCCCGAGGTTCGCCGATGTCTCCCGATATCCCCCTGCGCAGCAAGGGGCATCGCCGGTCTCCGGCACGTCATCGGCACGACGCCCGTACGCGTTGAAGCTATCACCGGGCGCCGGCGGCGCCGTCGGTCGCCAGTCGATTGAATACAGGGCGCTTTTCCTGCGTTAACCCGCAGAGTAGACTTACGCTCACGAACGGCGACCCGCCTGTCGTTACCTGGAGCTAGCCAGGTGCGGTGCAAGAAGCGGGCGCCTTGCCTGGAGGTGGAGTGAAGCCAACCGATATCGGCAATCCCGATTACTTTCACAAGGTCGTCGATTGCCAGTGGGCGTGTCCCGCCCACACCCCGGTCCCCGAATACATCCGGTTGATCGCAGCAGGCCGCTACGGCGACGCGTACCTCGTCAACTGGCGGTCGAACGTCTTTCCCGGAATTCTCGGCCGCACCTGTGATCGCCCCTGCGAGCCTGCCTGTCGCCGCAGCCGCGTCGAGGACGGACAGTCCAAGGAGCCGGTCGCGATCTGCCGCCTGAAGCGGGTCGCCGCCGACTACAAGGAAGACATCCGCCCGCGGCTGCCGAAGCCCGCGGCGCAGAAGCTCGGCAAGCGCATCGCGTGCGTCGGCGCGGGCCCGGCGTCGCTCACCGTCGCGCGCGATCTCGCGCCGCTCGGCTACGAGGTGGTCGTGTACGACGGCGACGCCCGCGCCGGCGGCATGATCCGCAGCCAGATCCCGAAGTTCCGCCTGCCCGAGGAAGTGATCGACGAGGAGGTCGGCTACGTGCTCGACCTCGGCGTCGAGTTCCGCGGCGGCGCGTACGTGTCCTCCATGAAGCAGCTGCTCGGCGAAGGCTACGACGCGATCTTCGTCGGCTGCGGCGCGCCGCGCGGCCGCGACCTCGACATCCCGGGGCGCAAGGAAGCGGCGGCGAACATCCACATCGGCATCGACTGGCTCTCGAGCGTGTCGTTCGGCCACATCTCGAAGATCGGCAAGAGAGTGATCGTCCTCGGTGGCGGCAACACCGCGATGGACTGCTGCCGCTCGTCGAAGCGCCTCGGCGGCGAGGACGTGAAGGTGATCGTCCGCTCGGGCTTCGAGGAGATGAAGGCGAGCCCGTGGGAGAAGGAGGACGCGATGCACGAAGGCATCCCGATCCTCAACTACCTGGTGCCGAAGGCGTTCACGCACGCGAACGGAAGATTGACCGGGGTGACGTTCGAGAAGGTGCAGGCGATCTACGACGCCAACGGCCGCCGCACCCTCGTCCCCACCAACGCGCCGGAGCAGCACTTCGAGTGCGACGACGTCCTCGTCGCCGTGGGACAGGAGAACTCCTTCCCGTGGATCGAGCGCGACTGCGGGCTCGAGTTCGACAAGCACGGCATGCCGAAGCTCGACCCGGTGACGCTGCAGTCGAGCCTGCCGAACGTCTTCTTCGGCGGCGACTCGGCGCTCGGGCCGAAGAACATCATCTGGGCGGTCGCGCACGGCCACGACGCCGCGATCTCGATCGACCGCTACTGCCACGACGAGGACGTGAAGAAGCGCCCCGCGCCCGGCGTGACGGTGATGTCGCAGAAGATGGGCATCCACGAGTGGAGCTACGACAACGACGTCACGCTCGACGCCCGCTTCAAGGTGCCGTGGCGCGACGTCAACCAGACGCTCAAGAACATCAAGATCGAGGTCGAGCTCGGCTTCGACCCGGCGACCGGGTTCAAGGAGGCGCAGCGCTGCCTGAACTGCGACGTGCAGACGGTGTTCGCCGACAAGCTGTGCATCGAGTGCGACGCGTGCGTCGACATCTGCCCGATGGACTGCATCAGCTTCGTCCCGAACGCCGAGGAGGCCGACCTGCGCACGCGCCTGCGCGCGCCGGCCACGAACGCGACGCAGGACCTGTACGTGTCCGCGGCGCTGAAGACGACGCGCGTGATGGTGAAGGACGAGGACGTCTGCCTGCACTGCGGCCTCTGCGCCGAGCGCTGCCCGACCGGCGCCTGGGACATGCAGAAGTTCCTGCTCGACATGACGCACGCCGGCCCGTCCTGCCGCGACCCGCGCAAGCGCCCGCTCAAGGCGGCGTGAACCCCCGGAGGAGCCCCCGCCAGTGAAAGCCGCCCGCGCCGTCGAAGTCACCCCCGCAGCCGGCGCGGAACGCGCCTTGCGCGTCCAGCTCGCCGCCGCCTACCGCATCGCCGACCATCTCGGCTGGTCCGAGCTGATCTACACCCACATCAGCCTTGCGCGTGCCCGGCCCCGAGCACCACTTCCTGATCAATCCCTACGGCCTGCGGTTCGACGAGGTCACCGCGTCGAACCTCGTCAAGATCGACATGGACGGCAAGCCGGTCGGGGTCGAGCGCCTACAAGGCGAACGAGGCGGGCTTCGTGATCCACGGCGCGGTGCACATGGCGCGCGACGACGCGCAGTGCGTGTTCCACACCCACACGCTCGCCGGCATGGCGGTGTCGGCGCAGGCCTGCGGCCTGCTGCCGGTGCACATGTACTCGCACAACTTCCACGGCAAGGTCGGCTACCACGAGTTCGAGGGGCCGGCGATGAACCTCGGCGAGCGCGAGCGGCTGGTCGCGAGCCTCGGGCAGCACCCGGTCCTCATCCTCCGCAACCACGGCCTGCTGACCGTCGGCCGCACGGTGCCGGAGGCGTTCCTCCTGATGTGGCGCCTCGAGCGCGCCTGCCAGATCCAGCTCGCGGCGCAGGCGGGCGGCGCGCTGCACCTGCCGCCCGAGGAAGTCTGCGCGCAGTCGGCGCGCATGGGCGACGAGTTCCTCACCGACCGCGGCGCGGTGGGGATCGGCGAGCTCGAGTTCGCCGCGCTCGAGCGCATCATCGAACGCAACGACCCGTCCTACAGGGATTGAAGCAGACCTCCATGGCAAAGAACATCGAGGCGATCAACGACTTCGTCGTCAAGTTCGCCAACGTCAACGGCTCCGGCTCCGCGTCGGCGAACACCCTCTTCGCCAAGGCGATCATGCGCATGGGCGTGCCGGTCAGCCCGCGCAACATCTTCCCGTCGAACATCCAGGGCCTGCCCACCTGGTACGAGGTGCGCGTCTCCGAGCAGGGCTACGTCGGCCGGCGCGGCGGCGTCGACCTGATGGTGGCGATGAACCCGCAGACCTGGGACAAGGACGTCGCCGAAGTCGAGCCCGGCGGCTACCTCTTCTACGACTCGACCAAGCCGCTGCCGAAGGGGAAGTTCCGCGACGACATCACCGTGATCGGGATGCCGCTCACGGCGATCAGCAACGACACCTACACCGACCCGCGCCAGCGCCAGCTCTTCAAGAACATCATCTACGTCGGCGCCCTGGCGGCGCTGCTCGACATCGACCCCGGCGTCATCGCCGAGCTGATCGGCGAGCAGTACAAGGGCAAAGAGGCGCTCCTCAAGCCGAACGTCCACGCCCTCCAGCTCGGCCGCGACTACGCGCTCGCCAAGCTCGCGTGCCCGCTCGGGATCCGGGTAAAGCGCGCGAACGCCGTCGGGAAGAAGATCTTCATCGAGGGCAACAACGCCGCGGCGCTCGGCTGCGTCTTCGGCGGCGCGACGGTGGCGGCGTGGTACCCGATCACGCCCTCCTCGTCGATGGCCGAGGCGTTCCAGAAGCACTGCAAGCGGTTCCGCCACGAGCCGGAGACGAACAAGGCGCGCTACGCGATCATCCAGGGCGAGGACGAGCTCGCCTCGATCGGCATCGTGATCGGCGCCGCCTGGAACGGCGCGCGCGCGTTCACCTGCACGTCCGGCCCGGGCATCTCGCTCATGCAGGAGTTCATCGGCCTCGCCTACTTCGCCGAGATCCCGGCGGTGCTCGTCGACGTGCAGCGCGGCGGCCCCTCGACCGGCATGCCGACTCGCACGCAGCAGTCCGACGTCCTCACCTGCGCGTACGCGTCGCACGGCGACACGAAGCATCCGCTGCTGTTCCCCGAGGATCCGAAGGAAGCCTTCGAGTTCGCCGCGACCTCGTTCGACCTCGCCGACCGGCTGCAGACCCCGGTGTTCCTGATGCTCGACCTCGACATCGGGATGAACGAGCGCCTCACCGAGCCGCTCACCTGGGACGACTCCCACCGCTACGACCGCGGCAAGGTGATGACCCACGACGACCTCGAGTCCGGCAGGGAGTTCGGCCGCTATCTCGACGTCGACGGCGACGGCGTTCCGTTCCGGACCTACCCCGGCACGCATCCGACCCGCGGCGGCTACTTCACCCGCGGCACGACGAAGAACGCGTACGCGATGTACTCCGAGGCGGGGCCGGACTACATGTACAACATGCAGCGGCTCCTCAAGAAGTTCGAGACCGCGAAGACGCTGGTGCCGAAGCCGGTGCTGACGCCGGCCGAGCGCCCCGCGCGCTTCGGCGCGATCTTCTACGGCTCGACCAGCGCGGCGATGCACGAAGCCCTCGAGGCGCTCGCGGCGCAGGGCATCTACGTGAACGCGCTCCGCGTGCGCGCCTTCCCGTTCCAGGACGAGATCGCCGACTTCGTCGCCTCGCACACCAAGGTGTTCGTGGTCGAGCAGAACCGCGACGCGCAGCTCAAGACGCTGCTCGTGAACGACGCCGGCATCAACCCGGCGAGCCTGATCCCGATCCTCCACTACGACGGCACGCCGATCACCGCGCGCTTCATCACCGAAGCGGTCGCGGAGCGCGTGCGGCGGCTGAACGTGCAGCCGCTCAGAAAGGTTGCGCAATGACGTACCTCGCCAAGCCGAAGCTCCACCACCCCACCCTGCCGAAGAACCGGCTCGGCTACACCCGCCGCGACTACGAGGGCAAGATCTCGACCCTGTGCGCCGGCTGCGGCCACGACTCGATCTCGGCGGCGATCATCCAGGCGTGCTGGGAGCTCGCGATCGAGCCGCACCGCGTGGCGAAGCTCTCGGGCATCGGCTGCTCGTCGAAGACGCCCGACTACTTCCTCGGCAACTCGCACGGCTTCAACAGCGTGCACGGCCGCATGCCCTCCGTCGTGACCGGGGCCAACCTCGCCAACCGCGAGCTCCTCTACCTCGGCGTCTCGGGCGACGGCGACTCGGCGTCGATCGGGCTCGGGCAGTTCGCGCACTGCATGCGGCGCGGCGTGAACATGGTCTACATCGTCGAGAACAACGGCGTCTACGGCCTGACCAAGGGCCAGTTCTCCGCGACCGCCGACCGCGGCTCGAAGAGCAAGCGCGGCGTCGCGAACACCGATGCCCACATCGACATGGTCATGCTCGCGCTGCAGCTCGGCGCGACCTTCGTCGCGCGCGGCTTCTCCGGCGACAAGGACCAGCTCGTGCCGATCATCAAGGCGGCGATCGAGCACCAGGGTGCGGCGTTCATCGACGTGATCAGCCCGTGCGTCGCGTTCAACAACCACCCGGGCTCGACCAAGAGCTACGACTACGTCCGCGAGCACAACGACGCGGTCAACTTCCTCGACTTCATCTCCCCGCGCGCGCCGATCACGACCCAGTACGACCCGGGGACGGTGCAGCCGGTGACCTTGCACGACGGCTCCACCGTGCTGCTGAAGAAGCTCCACGACGGCTACGACGCCCACGACCGCGTCGCGGCGATGAACTACCTCGCCCAGCACCAGTCGAAGGGCGAGATCCCGACCGGTCTCCTTTACGTCGAGCAAGACCCCGAGGACCTGCACGCGCACCTGAACACGGTCGACGTGGCGCTCAACAAGCTCGGCGAGCGCGAGCTCTGCCCGGGGTCGGCGGCGCTCGAGAAGTTCAACGCCAGCCTGCGCTGAGCGCCGGTGAGGACCGGGCTCTTCCTCCTCGCCGGGTTCCTCCTGATGGGGGCGGCGCTCATCCTAGGGCGCCTCTTCTCTCACAACTACCCCAGCGCCCCGCTCGCGGCGACGGTGCTGTTCGTCGTGCTGTGGTTCGTCCTCGCCGGTTTCAATATGTGGACGGGCGTGGCGAAGGCCGGGTATTCGGTGGCCGAGGAGCTTCCGATCTTCGCGGCGATCTTCCTCGTGCCGGCCGCCGTCGCCGTCCTCCTGAAGTGGAAGGTCCTGTAGGGCCTCGCACCCCGATCGTCCTCCGCCCGGTGAAGGGCTGACCGTCAAGCGCGCGTACGCACGCATCGCGTCGACCTCGGCGGGGTCCTTTGGCGCGGCCCTTGCGGCGACTACCGGACTAGTCGCAAACTAGTCGCCGCACACGTTGCTCGCTGCTTAAGCGGAGTCCCGGGGAGGGGTCCCGTGAAACAGGCGGTACAGAGCTTCCCGAAAGTCGCCCGGCCTTCGGCCACAGCCGATCGAGCGGCGCGTCGCACGTCAATCACGCTGCGTTTCCCCCGGCCCATCGAGCCGCCTGGCGGAACGAGGAGGCGGACATGCTTGCGCGAATGAAGCATCTCGCCCGGACTATCCCTTGGCTTTACTCCGTCGGCGCGGTCCTCTTCCTCCTTGCCTGGCTGGTCGGAAAGCACTTCGATCAGGAATTTGCGCGGAAGCACGACCAGCTCCAGCGACTGGAACGGCAGATCTCATCCAGTCGCAACATCGCCCAGGTCTGGTACAGCCACATGCACTTGCTGGGGGCCCAGGAGTCGAAGGGCGCGAAGTTCCGGGATCGAGGCGATTTGATCCTGTCGGACTAGCGGAAGGGCGGTCCTATCTCATGGCACGGAGCCTCAACCTGCGACGCCGGGATCCGTCGGCGGACGATCGGAGCTTCGATTCGGGTGCAGCGCACGCCGCCTTTTGCCCAGAGCAATGGGCCGTGCTATTTGGGCGCAACCCTTTGATTTCAGGCGCGCGTATTCATAGTACTGTTAGCCCATACATCGCAAAGCCGCTTCACAAAGCGGCGAATGGGCTGTCTACTTCTAGTTGTTCGTTAGGCGCCAGACCTGTCGTGAGCTCCAAATTGGAGGCAACCATGTTCTATCGCCAACGGGAACTCTCTTCGAGCATGCAGCGGACCTTTGCGGTTCTGATCGCCGGCGTGATTGCCGCCTGCGCACAAACCGGTGCGGTTCAAGAACCGGAGCGAGTCTCCTATGTTCAAAATGGGGATGCAAAGTTACGAGTCTTCGTCGAGGGTAGCGGACCCACAATCGTGTTGTTGCCGAGGTCAGGCCGCGGGCCACGGGACTTCGATGAACTCGCGAAGCGCCTTGTCTCGGCGGGCTACCGGGTTGTCCGCCCAGAGCCGCGCGGATTCGGAGAGAGCGTCGGTCCCGTCGAAGGCGTCACGCTGCGCGACAACGCCCGCGACGTGGTATCCGCAATTGAGAAGGTCGGCTCGCCCCCTGTCATAGTGGTCGGATGGGCGTACGGGAACCGTGTTGCACGCATGATCGCGAGTGAACAGCCGGAGCTCGTACGCGGCGTCGTGCTCATCGCCGCCGGAGGCAAGTTTCCGCCGAAACCCGAAGTGCTGGTCGGGTTTCGCACAATTCAGGACACGACCCAGCCTCTCGAAAAAAGAGCCGAGGCCGCGCGTACTTTTCTCTACGGGCCCAAGACCACGCTCAGCGCAGTCGACATGCGCCTTGACGAGATCTCGGCCGCGACACTAAGAACCCAGTCGCTGGCGGCGACCGTCCCCTTGCAGGCTTGGTGGGACGGGGGCAAGGCGCCAATGCTCGTGCTCCAGGGTCTTCACGACGTAGTTGCGCCGCCCGAAAACGGCCGCTCTCTAAAGCGCGATCATCCAGAACGGGTCACGCTCGTAGAATTCGAAGACTTGGGCCACGGGATGGCGCAAGAGCGCCCGGACCTTGTTGCCGACGCGATCATCAGTTGGGCAAGGAAACTAAAGTAACAATCAACTGGCGCCTAACCTTAGGTGCAGCGGACGCCTAGCAGCGCAGCTGACCATCACGTTGGGCCTCGGCCACGGTGATCTACCGGGAGGATTGATGGCTGACGATCCGATGTATCACGATGGGATGCGACAGCTTCAGGATGCCCGTGAAACGCGGCCTCTAGCTGACCGCCTAGAGCAGGTAACCGTTCGCGCGGCGTTTACCGAAGAGGACCGTGCGTTCATTCAGCGTTGCCCCATGTTCTTCATAGCAACAGCTGATGCCCATGGTCATCCTGACTGTTCCTACAAGGGTGGCTTGCCCGGGTTCGTGCACGTCCTGGACGATCGCACCCTCGCTATTCCTGATTACGACGGCAATGGCATGTACCGAACCTGGGGCAACGTGCTCCTCAATCCGCACGTTGGGCTCCTGTTCCTAGACTTCGAGCGCCCAAAGCGACTCCGCGTGAACGGAACAGCTCAAGTCAGGGAGGATGACCCCCTGCGCACCGAGTACCCTGGATCCGTGTTCATTGTTCGCGTCACCGCAACGAAGATCTTTCCAAATTGCCCTCGGTACATACACAAGATGCAATTAGTCGAACACTCCGTATATGCGCCGCGACCTGAGTACACCCCGCCAGCCGCGGTGTGGAAGACGTTTGACGACTTTCGTGATGCGCTCCCGCCTCGCGACCGTGCCGAAGACAAGCGGGAGTGAGCCCAACCGTCAGCTGCAGCGGACCCGCGCGAGCGGGCTTCGCCCACTCGCACGGGCCGCAGAACTGAGGCGCTGGGCGTAGCCCACGATGCGCACTGTTCCCGCCCGACTCCACGTGCTTCTTGCGAGAGAGGCATCGACGGCTGTTGTCCTGCGACGCGGACCATCTCGGCACGTGGCCGCGATCGGGTGGGACAGAAAGACTGATCGGTTCAAGGTCGCCCAGTGGCTGTACGGTCGTATCTACGAACGCCGTTCTGATCTGTCTCCCGATGGCAAACACCTGATCTATTTCGCGATGAACGGTCGTTGGGAATCCCAAGTGAAGGGTGCCTGGACTGCGGTGTCCAAAGCGCCTTATCTCAAGGCCTTGGGGTTGTTCGCGAAAGGCGATTGCTGGCACGGCGGTGGTCTGTTTCTTTCATCGAAGGAGTACTGGCTTAACGACGGTTACGGGCATGAATCGCTGCAGGACGACTCGAGACTCAAGCGCGCACGCGGCTATCCTTGGAAAGAGTCATATGGTGGCGAGTGCCCCGGGGTCTACTACCTAAGGTTGCAGCGCGATGGGTGGGCAATGAAGTACACGGCACCCGACGGAAAAGGCGGGAACGTCACGCTATTCGAGAAACGCGTGAGCGCACACTGGAGGCTCCGCAAACGCGCCTATGCCACGCTTTTTCGTCCGATCGGTCGCGGGTGCTACTTTGATGAACACGAGCTCTGGAATTCCCGTACCGAGGTGGGCCTGGCGTTTCCCGACTGGGAATGGGCCGAAGTCGACGGGGGACGCCTCGTCTGGGCGCAAGACGGCAAGCTGTTCTCTGGTCGCGTCGGTCCGCGCGGGTTAGGCAGTGTCAAGGAGCTCTGTGATTTCAACTCGCTATGTTTCCAAAGGCTTGGTGCGCCTTACTGAGGACTACGCCCAACGCTAGGCGGCACCCCTTCGCTAGATGAGCTCGACTCCTATGTACGAACATCGCAGCCGTCCACCACTGACCCGAGCAGCGTTCTTTCTGCGGATGCTTCGCCATTTCCTGCTCGCAACCGCGTTTGTCGGCGTGTCACTCGGTGCGGGGATGCTCGGCTTCCTGTATTTCGAGAGCGCCCACGTGAATACGTGGCGCGACGCATTGCTCAATGCAGCCATGCTGCTTGGGGGCATGGGGCCTGTCCACACTCCCGCCACCGAAGGCGGCAAAGTGTTTGCCGCCCTGTATGCGCTGTACGCTGGCCTGTTCTTTCTGGTGGCAGCGGGATTGTTGCTCGCGCCGGTGTTTCACCGGTTGCTCCACCGATTCCACTGGGAGCAATCAACCCAGAATGCCGCGCCGCGTGGCCCGGCGCATCGCGATGGGCCGCCTGCAGCCTGACTTATGCGCATTGCGCTACTACTCCTGCTCAACTTCCTTGCCCAGCACGTGTCGGCGAATGACTTGCTGTGGCAGAAGCTCAAGACCGAAGCGGATCTTGTCGTGCTGATGCGCAACACCCGGATCGCAGGCGGCGACCCGCTTACCTGGGACGAAAGCGGAAGCTGCAAGGGCGAATCGATGTTGACCGTCGAGGGCCAAGCGCAGGCCCGGAAGATCGGCGAAGCGTTTGCCAGGCACGGCATCAAGCCTTACGTCATAAGCTCGCCGATGTGCCGCTGCCGCGACACTGCGCGAATTGCATTTGGCGAAGCACATGTAACCGATGCCGTCCTGCGCGAGATCAGAAGTGCCGATCGGGAGCGGACAGGCGCCTTCGAGCGCAAGGCCCAATCGCTAATCGCCAGCCACCGTGGTTCGTCGCCGGTGGTCTTTGTGAGTCACCGGCCGAACATCGACCTGCTCAGCCTGGAGTCGATCGTTGAGGGAGAACTGCTCGTCGCTCGAGCCAATGAAAGCGGAGAACTCACTGTGTTGGGCAAGATCCAGGTCGAGCCATGATCCGCGGCCTAACCCCTCGTTGCGCGGGACGGCCTTCGTTACGTTGGTGGGTCCTGAAGGCCGTTGCCGTGAGGTCCACCGTTGGGCCGAACAAGGCTCGGAGGGCCGAACGGCCGGTGCCCGGCGTCTCGCTGTTGACGGCGTTCGGGATCGGTGGCTTAGTCCGTGACTTTCGTGAACGGGTCCGGGGATCATCTTCGAGATCTGACGGTCGGGTAAGGATTGCAACAAGAGGGGGAGGAAGAATGTTGCGTGTCTTTTTTGCCGCAGGGCTCGCGGCGCTCTCGCAGATCGCTTTCGCGCAGGGCTATCCCGCCCGGCCGATCACCATGATCGCGGGTTTCGCGGCGGGCGGCTCGGTCGACACCGTCGCGAGGATCGTCGCGAAAAAGCTCGCCGAGAACCTGGGGCAGAACGTCCTCGTCGACAACAAGCCGGGCGCCGGCGGCGTCGTCGCGACTCAGCAGCTCGCCCGGAGCGCGCCGGACGGCTACACGATCCTGTTGGCCACAGTGGGATCGCTCGCGGTGTCTCCGCACCTCGTCGCGAAGATCCCCTACGACCCGCTCCGCGACCTCGCGCCGATAACGATGGCGGTCGTGTTCTCGAACGTGATCGTCGTGCACCCGTCGTTCCCCGCGAAGACACTCGCCGAATTCGTCCAGCTTGCGAAGGCCTCGCCCGGCAAGATTGCCTACGGCTCCTCCGGCATCGGCGGCACCGGCCACCTTGCCGGGGCGATGTTCGAGCTCACGGCCGGGATCGACATCGTGCACGTGGCCTACAAGGGCGGGGCTCCGGCAATGCAGGACCTGCTTGGTGGGCAGATCCCGGTGATCGTCGGTACGCCGGTGACTTCGCTGCCGCACATCAAGTCGGGGAAGATCCGCGCTCTAGCGACGACCGGTGCGACGCGGGCAGCGATCCTGCCCGACGTGCCGACCGTCGCCGAGTCGGGCTACCCGGGCTTCGAGGCCATCAACTGGTACGCGTACGTCGCCCCGGCCGGCACGCCCAAGGACATCATCGCGCGGCTGAATCGCGAGCTCGCCCGGGTGCTCAAGGCACCGGACTTGCGGGAGCAGCTGGACCAACACGGCGTCGAGGCGAAGCCGGGCACACCGGAAGAGCTCGCGAAGTTCATGGAAAGCGAGCTCGCCACCTGGGGGAGGGTCGTGAAGGCGGCGAAGATCCAGGCGAACTAGAAGCAACGAGCCGACTGCGCAGCGTCCCGCTTTCTGCATGGGGACCAGCACCCCGAGAAGCCCCGCACTCCAAAGGACGACACGATGTCCACTCCGCGGATTCGAGAAGCGATCGAGAACCTGAGCAGACTCATTACCGAGCAGCCCGAGAAGGCGCGGGCGAAGAACGTCCCGGCTACAGCACGCCTCCTGGAGGGCCTTCGATGTGAGGTAAAGGGACCAAACGGCGAAACCGTGCATACCGACATGCCGCCCGCGGTCGGCGGAGTTGCTTCGGCACCGGCACCCGGGTGGTTGCTTCGCGCCTCCCTGGCGAGTTGTACGGCCACCACCATTGCCATGCGAGCCGCAAAGCTCGGAGTCGATCTCACGACGCTCGAGGTGACGGTGGAAAGCTCTTCCGACAATCGAGGCCTGCTCGGCCTCGACGACAAGATCTCGGCCGGCCTGTCCCCGGTCACGACCCGGGTAAGGATCGGCGCAAAGGACGTGGCCGCAGACCGGCTTCGTGAGCTGGCTGACTGGGGAGACCGCCACTCGCCGATCGCTTGCACGACGCGCAGTTCTCCCAGTTGCTCGTTGGAGGTAGAGGTTGTCTGACCGTCTCGGGCAGGCTACCCGTTGATATGGCGGTTCGCTTGATGGGTCGCCTTGACGACCTGGCCCGCGGCAGGAATCTCGCCGCGGCTTGCGTTCTCGCTCTGACGATCGCCGCCGGAATCGGGCAGCGCGCCGCCAACGCCCAGACGCCGCCGACATCCGCCGGTCCGGTCGACCCGGCGCTGATCCAGGATCTCGTCGCGGCCAACCGGTTCCTCGCGCAAGAGGGGATCTTCGATGCGTACGGGCACGTGAGCATCCGGCATCCGGGCAACCCGACCCGCTACCTGATGTCCCGCTCGCTCGCTCCGGCCCTGGTCGCCGCCGGCGACATCCTCGAATACGATCTCGATTCCAATCCGGTCGATCCCGGAGGGCCAAGGAGCGTCCTGGAGCGGTTCATCCACGGCGAGGTCTACAAGGTGCGACCGGACGTGAAGGCGGTGATACACAGCCACTCGCCGACCGTGGTCCCGTTCAGCGTCACCCAGGTTGCGCTGCGGCCGGTGATGCACAACGCGACGTTCCTGTGGGTCGGCGTGCCCGTCTGGGAGATCCGCGACGCCGGCGGCCCCGGGACCGACATGCTGGTCCGGAACGCCGCTCTCGGCAAGTCCCTCGCGGCGACGCTCGGCAACAAGCCGGTGGCGCTGATGCGCGGGCACGGCAATGTCGTCGTCGGGCCCGATATCCAGATGGCCGTCAGGTATGCCTATTACACGGAGGTGAACGCCCGCCTGCAGGCGACGGCCATCGCACTCGGCGGTCCGATCAACTACATCTCCGCCGAAGAGGGCGCCGCCCGGGACAAGAACCCCGGCGACTTCACCCGTGCCTGGGAGCTCTGGAAGAGGAACGCGCTCGGGAAATAGCGGGCCTGGTCCGGCAATCGGAGTACGCTTGTGCCGCACCTCGGCCATCGCGGCACCGGACCGGCGTCGGACGGAAGTCCGCAGCCGCACAAACGCTCACGGACTTGGAAGAATGGCGGTCTTCTTCCGGGTCGCCAGGTCGATTACCGACCGCCGGTGAAACGCCATTCATTGAAGGAGAAGGACCATGCCAACCTACGTCACCCTTGCGAACTTCACCGACCAGGGGATCAAGAACATCAAGGAGTCGCCGGACCGGCTCGGCGCATTCAAGGCAATGGCCGAGAAGCTCGGGATATCGGTCAAGAGCGTCCACTACACCGTCGGCAGCTACGACATCGTGACGGTCGTCGAAGGCTCCGATGAAGCCGTCACCGCCGCGCTCCTGAAGCTCGGCTCCCTCGGCAACATTCGAACGCAAACGCTGCGTGCGTTTTCCGCGGACGAGATGAAGGCGATCATCACCAAACTGCCGTAGGACGATTCGCCGAACCGGCGCACCAGCCGAACGCGTGGCGAGCGGGCTCGCGCCCGCCGGCCACGGGTCGGCTGTGCGCGGCGGCGACGTGTCCGTTCCGCGGCGCGGCGGGCCGGCCCCAACAGCTCTCGAGGAGTCAGAATGAGCGCCACGACTACCGTAATCCTTGGGGGCGGCTTTGGCGGCATCTCGGCGGCGAACGCGCTGCGCCGGTTGCTCCCGGCCGGGCACGAGATCGTCGTCGTCGACGAGTCGCCGCGCTTCCACGTCGGCGCCGGCAAGACCTGGATCATGCTCGGCGAGCGCACGTACGACGAGATCTCGCAGTCGCGGGCGGCCCTGCTCGCTCCGGGCGTCCGATTCGTCGAGGAGAAGGCCCAGGGCATCGCGCTATCCGATCGCACCGTGTCCCTGCCGAGCGGACCCCTGAAGTGGGACTTTCTGGTTATCGCGCTCGGGGCGGATCTCAACCCGGCGAAGGTGCCGGGGCTCGCGGAGGCGGCGCACACCTTCTATACGGTCGAGGGCGCGCAGCGCCTGAAAGCCGTGCTCGAGCGGTTTTCCGGCGGCGACGTCGCGATCCTGATCCCGAAAGTGCCGTTCAAGTGTCCGCCCGCGCCCTACGAGGCGGCGCTCCTCCTCCATCACGCGTTCGAGCGCCGCGGGCTCGCGGGCAAGACGCGCCTGGCGATCCACACGGCGGAAGGGGCGCCGATGGCCACGGCGGGCCCGGAGATGGGTCAGTACATCAAGGGGGAGCTGGCGCAGCGGGGGATCGCGTTCTTCCCGCAACGGAGCACGTCGCGGGTGGACGGGCCTGCGCAGCGCGTCGTCTTCGAGGACGGCAGCGAGGCCCGATACGATCTGCTCATTGCGATTCCGCCCCACGAAGCGCCGAAGGTGGTGCGCGATGCGCAGCTCACCAGCCAGTCGGGCTGGATTCCGGTCGACCCGCGAACCCTGCAGGTGAAGCAGCCGCCCGACGCGCGCGGGGTGTATGCGGTCGGCGATGTCACGGTCGTCCCGCTGCCCGGCCGCTACAAGCCGGACGTCGGGTTGTCGCTGCCGAAGGCGGGCGTGTTCGCCGAGGCGCACGGCCGGATCGCCGCGCACCAGATCGCCGCGACGATCCTCGGCCGGACGCCCGACGAAACCTTCGACGGGAAGGGATACTGCTACCTGGAAACCGGCGCGCAGCGCGCCGTGAAGGCCGACGGTTCGTTTTTCGAGCTGCCTCACCCGGTCATGCAGAAGCGGGCTCCGGACGAAGCGCAGTTCCGCGACAAGATCGGCTGGGTCGAGCGCCTCCTCCGCCCGATGCGGTGAAGCGGCGGGCGGGCACCTGAACGAGCTGGCCTCTTCAACAGCGCACAACCACGAAAGGAGATCCGATGCACAGCGGTAGCTGTCTTTGCGGTGCCGTCAAATACGAAGTCCGCGGCGACCTCGGCACGGCCGTCTATTGCCACTGCTCCCGGTGCCGCAAGGCGAGCGGCTCGGCCTTCGCGTCGAACGTCATCGTGGCCACCAAGGACTTCGTGGTCGTCGACGGGAAGGACTCGCTCACGACGTTCAGCACGCCCGCAGGCGTGCACCGCATGTTCTGCGCACGCTGCGGCTCGCCGATCATCAGCTCCCGGGACAGTCTCCCGGACGTGGTGCGCCTGCGCCTCGGGACGCTCGACACGCCGGTTCCCGCCGCGCCGAGCGCCCACATTTTCGTGGCCTCCAAGGCCGCGTGGTGGGAGATCCGCGACCCGTTGCCGCAGCATCCGGAGCGGCCGTAGGCCGGGATCGCCGCCCACCGGCGCGCGAGCGCGCGACCGCGGGCCGGGATGCCGGAGACTGCGCTAACATCGCCGCACCATGACCACTCAACCCTCCCCCAAGGTCCGCGCCGAGCTCGCGCCGGCCGGCAAGCTTCGCGTCGGGCTCAACTTCGGCAACTTCCTGCTCACCAAGCGGCCGCCGCCGGGCGGCGAGCCCGGCGGCATCGCACCCGACCTCGGGCGCGAGATCGCGCGGCGGATGAATCTCGAGGTCGAGTTCGTCCACTACGACCAGGCCGGCAAGCTCGCGGACGGCGGAAAAGCCGGCGCCTGGGACGTCGCTTTCCTCGCCAGCGAGCCGGTGCGCGCGGCCGAGATCGACTTCTCGCCCGCCTATCTCGAGATCGAAACGAGCTACCTCGTGCCCGCCGGCTCGCCGATCCGCACGCTCGACGACGTCGATCGCCCGGGCGTGCGCATCGCCTGCGCCGACCGCGCCGCCTACGACCTGTACCTGAGCCGCTCCCTGAAGCACGCGCAGCTCGTGCGCGCGGAAGGGATCGACGGCTCGTACCAGCTGTGGGTCAAGGAGAAGCTCGACGCGCTCGCCGGCCTCAAGCCGCGGCTCGTCGCCGACGCCGAGAAGCATCCCGGTTCGCGGGTCCTCGAGGGCCGGTTCACCGCGGTCCAGCAGTCGATCGGCACGCCCAAGGGCCGCGACGCCGCCGCGCAGTACCTGCGCGAGTTCGTCGCCGAGGCGAAAGCCTCCGGGCTGGTCGCGAAGGTGATCGCCGCGAACGGCGTGCGCGGGGTTTCGGTCGCGCCCTAGCGGCGCGAGGCTAGCCGCTGAACCGCCGCCAGCTGCCGAGCGCGGAGATGTCCTTCGCGCCCGCGACGGCGTAGCCCTCGCACACGAACCCGCGCACCTGCTCGCCGTCCTCGAGCTCGACGGTGCCGATCCCGAGCGGCGGCGGGATGCCGTCGACGAAGCTGCCGACCGCCTCCGCCGGCACCGCCCAGACCTCGAGCTCGATCGCGTGGCCGCCCGAATCGGCCCGCACCATCCCCGGGCGCGGCGGCGCGAACCCGGCGAGCGCGTACAGCCGATAGCGCGGCGCGGTGCGGCAGGTCCGCACCAGGCGCGCGCCGCGCTCGGTCAGCTGGTGATTGAGCGGCAGCCCCGACATGTGCGCGCCGCACACCGCCAGCCGCACGATCCCCGGGACGGGCACCGCACGCCCCGCTGCGGCCGGTAGCGGCGCGTTCGTCGCGCCCATCGTCCGCACGAGCTCCCGCTGCAGCGCGCCGCCCAGCCGGCACAGCCCCTCGTCGGTGAACGCCGGCGCCGCGAGCGTGACGCCGAACGGCAGCCCGTTCGCCTGGAACCCGGCCGGCACCGCGATCGCGGCGAGGTCGAGCAGGTTCATGAAGTTCGTGTAGTAGCCGAGATTGGTGTTCAGCTGGACCGGGTCGGCGTTCACCTCGGCGATCGTGTAGATCGTCCCGGCGGTGGGCGTCACGAGCAGATCGATCTCCCGCCACGCCGGCTCCACCGCGCGCCGGATCTCCTGCAGGCGGTACTCGGCGGCGAAGGCGTCCGCGGCGCTGTACTGCGCCGCGCCCGCGACGATCTCCCGCGTGACCGGAAAGAGCGCTTCCGGACGCCGCTCGAAGAACTCGCGGATCGCCAGATACCGCTCGGCCACCCACGGCCCGTCGTACAGCAGCCGCGCCGCCTCGACGAACGGCGCGAAGTCGACCTCGACGCGACGCGCGCCGAGCCGCTCGAGCGTCGCGACCGCCGCACCGAACAGCCGCGCGGCGTCGCGGTTGCCGAAGAACTCGAGCTGCGACGCCCGCGGCACGCCGATCCGGCAGCCGGCGACGGTGTCGGGCAGCGCCGCGGCGCGCGGCCGCCGCGACCAGGGGTCGTGCGCGTCGAAGCCGCGCGCGACATCGAACAGCCGCGCGCGCGTCCTCGGCGGTCAGCGCGAAGACCGACACGCAATCGAGCGACCGGCAGGCGGGCACCATGCCGCGCGAGCTGAAGACGCCCTTCGTCGGCTTGAGCCCGACGATGTTGTTGAACGCCGCCGGCACGCGCCCCGAACCGGCGGTATCGGTGCCGAGCGCGAAGCTGACGAGCCCCGCTGCAACCGCCACCGCGGAGCCGGAGCTCGAGCCGCCGGAGACGTAGCGCGCATCGAACGTGTTCGTGCACGCGCCGTACGGCGAGCGCGTGCCGACGAGCCCGGTCGCGAACTGGTCGAGGTTCGTCTTCCCGATCGCGATCGCGCCGGCGTCGACGAGCGCCTGCACCACCGGCGACGACTCCGCCGGCGAGTACGCGAACGTCCGGACAGGCCGCGGTCGTCGGCTGGCCGGCGACGTCGATGTTGTCCTTGACCGCGAACGGGATGCCGTAGAGCGGCAGATCGGCGGGCCCGCGGCGCTCGAGCTCGTCCGCGCGCGCGGCGAGCGCCGCGCGTGCCGCGAGATGGATCCACACCTTGTCGTCGCCGCGCGCGGCGATCCGCGCGAGCACGCCGTCCACGACCTCGCGCGGACGCAAGGCGCCGGCGCGCAGGCGCGCGCCGAGCGTCGCGAGATCCAGACTGTCCCCGGCTTCCAGCATGCCCCGTTGGTCCCGTTCGCGATCTTGCCATACGGCGGCGCCGCCGGGCGCCGCGCGCCCCTGTGCGAGAATCGCCGCGATGCCCGCCGCCCGCCCCGCCGTCCAGTCGCTCCGCGGCTCGAAGATCCGCGAGGTGGCGAACGCCGGCTTCGGCGACCCCGACGTCCTGCCGTTCTGGTTCGGCGAGCCGGACGAGGTCACGCCCGACTTCATCCGCGCGGCGGCGATCGAGGCGCTCCAGGCCGGGGACACCTTCTACACCCACAACCTCGGGATCGCGCCGCTCCGCGAGGCGCTCGCCGCCTACGTGTCGCGGCTGCACCGGCCGGTGGACGTCGAGCGCATCGCGGTGACCAACTCGGGCATGTCGGCGCTGATGCTCGCGACGCAGGCGATCGTCGGCCCGGGCGACCGGGTGGTGGAAGTGACGCCGCTGTGGCCGAACCTGGTCGAGATCCCGAAGATCCTCGGCGCGTCGGTCGACTGCGTGCCGCTCGCGTTCGGTCCGCGCGGCTGGACGCTCGACCTCGACCGCCTGCTCGCGGCGCTCACGCCGGGCACGCGCGCGCTCTACGTCAACTCGCCGAACAACCCGACCGGCTGGACGATCGACCGCGCGGCGCAGGACGCGCTGCTCGCGCACTGCCGCCGGCACGGGATCTGGATCGTGGCCGACGATGCCTACGAGCGGCTCTACTACGGCGCGCCCGGCGCCGGCGTCGCCCCGTCGTTCCTGGACCTCGCGACGCCCGAGGACCGGGTGATCAGCACCAACACGTTCTCCAAGAACTGGCTGATGACCGGCTGGCGGCTCGGCTGGCTGGTCGCGCCGCCGGCGCTCATCCCCGGCATCGGCAAGCTGATCGAGTACAACACCTCGTGCGCGCAGGGCTTCGTGCAGCGCGCCGGCATCG
Organism: uncultured beta proteobacterium; assembly: GCA_963762785.1. Taxonomy (GTDB): domain Bacteria; phylum Pseudomonadota; class Gammaproteobacteria; order Burkholderiales; family SG8-39; genus DATEDA01. The sequence goes on along the minus strand of CAVXND010000034.1, from coordinate 40,314 downwards.
CCGCCGTGACGCAGGGCGAACCGGTCGTGGCGCGCTTTGCCGCGCGCCTGCGCAGCGCGCGCGACTTCCTCGTCGGCACGGCTCCGCGCCCTGCCCGGCATCGAAGCCCACTCCCCCGCCGGCGCGATGTACGCCTTCTTCCGCGTCGACGGCGTCGCGGACAGCCTCGCTTTCTGCAAGCGGCTGGTCGCCGAGGCGAAGCTCGGTCTCGCGCCCGGCGCCGCCTTCGGCCCGGAGGGCGAAGGCTTCGTCCGCTGGTGCTTCGCGGCGAGCGAGGCGCGGCTCGCCGACGGCGTCGAACGGCTCGAACGCGCGCTCGCGACCGCCGGGGCATGACGCCCCCGCCGTTCCCGGTCCGGATGCCGGAATGTCGGTCGCTCGACAACGCCCCGCAGGAACAACGTCACGGTCGGCACGCTGCCGCCCGCCCCTTCGGCGCGCGTGTGAGGCAAATTTCTCACCGAGTAAGATGCGCGAAACACCGATCTTCGTCGTCTACCCCGGGCCGGTGTACGGCTGGGCCGTCACCGCCAAGGGCAGCACGCAGAATCACTTCTTTTCGGACAAGAAGGTGGCGGTGAGCTACGCCCGCAGCTGGGCCGAGGCGAACCGCCCGGCGCGCGTCCGCGTCGAGACCCGCGAAGGCCAGATCGAGGCCGAGTGGGTCTACGAGCCGTTCGCCAGGAAGCGCTAGCCGCTCCCGGCGGCGCGCCGCTACCTCTTCCGCCCCACCAGCAGCACGTTCGCGAACGGCACTTCGCCATTCATCGGCTCGGCCGCGACGGCGAAGCCGTGCCGCTCGAGCGCCGCGGTCCACTCCGGGATGGTGCGCCGGTGGAACCGGTGCAGTCCCTGGCCGCGGGCGATGGCTACCGCCTGGTCGACCACCCATGTGAGCGCCGCGGCGAACCCGGCCGCCGGATCGCCGACCCGGGTCAGGAAGAGCCCGCCCGGACCGAGCGCCTGCGCGATGCGCGCGAGCAGCCGCTCCTGCGCCTCGGGCTCGAGGTAGTGCAGCACGTCCATCAGCACGACGACGTCGCCGGGCGGCAGCGGCACGGCACGGAGGTCGCCCCGCTCGACCGTCCCCTCGCGCCCGAGCGCGGCGTTGGCGCGCGCGACGTCCTTGGCGAGGAACTCGATGCCGCGCAGCGCGAGTCCGCGCGGGCGGCGGCGGCCAGCCCGCCGGCCAGCGGCCGGCGCGATGCTGATCGCGCGCCGCGACGAGCAGCGCGAGGAGGCACGCCCTGTCCGCAGCCGAGGTCGAGCAGGCGCGCGCCGTCGGGGACGAGCCCGCGGCGCAGGATCTCGGCGAAGACCGGGTCGCTGCCGAGCTTGCCGCGGGCGAAGTGGCGCGCGAACCGCCCGGCCGGCGCGTACCGGCGGGCGGCTGCGTCCACGAGTTGCTCAGCCGCCGGATCCGTCACCGCATGCGGCCCCGAGAGTCACCGGCTTCAGTCCCCGGCCCGCCGCGAGCTCGAGGAGCCGCGGCAGCACCGCGAGCACCGCCGGCTGCGCACGCCGCGCGCCGGTCCCGACACCGTCGTGCAGCACGAGCACGTCGCCGGCCGCGAGCCCGGCCGCGAGCCGGCGCGCGACCCTCGCCGCATCGCCGTCGACCGTGTCGTAGCCGCGGCGCGTCCACGACGCGTACGCGAGACCGAGGCGCGCGAGCACCGGGTCGACGAACGGGTTGCGCACGCCGAACGGGGCGCGGAAGAACGCCGGGGCGCGCCCGGCGAACGCCGCGAGGGTGTCTTGCGCGGCCGCGATCTCGCGGCGCAGGCGGTGGGGGCCGTACCAGCCGAACGCCGTCGAATGAGCCTGGCTGTGGTTCTCCACCGCGTGCCCGCGGCGCACGATCTCGCGCACCAGGCCCGGGTGCGCCTGCGCGCGGCTGCCGACGCAGAAAAACGTTCCGCGCGCGCCGACGCGATCGAGCAGATCGAGCACCCGCGGCGTGACCTCGGGGTCCGGGCCGTCGTCGAACGTGATCGCGATCTCGCCGCGTCGCGCGGCCGCGTCCGGCAACCGCGTGAGGTTCGGGCCGAGCAGCCGGCTGCGCGGCGCGAGGCTCGCCGCGAAGAGCACCGCATGGTTCGCTGCGATCGCGGCGAGCACCGCGGCCCAGGCCTCGGGCGCCGCGGCGAGCGCGACGGCGCCGCCGGCGTGCAGCACCGCGCTCGCCTTGATCGCGGCCGCGGGACGCCACGGGCGCGCCACCGGCGCAGCGCCGCCGGCGCGGATCGAGTCGGTCGACATGCCCCTATTATTTCAGACTCGTGCCACCCCCTCCACGCGGGTCGTGGTAGATTTTCGGCGCATGTCCGCAGGCCCCACCCCGCCGTCCGTGTCCACCGCCCCGTCCCCGACGAGCCGTGACGTCCTCGTCATCGGCGGCGGCCCCGCCGGCTCGACGATCGCCACCCTGCTCGCCCGCCGCGGCTACCGCGTTCGTCGTCGTCGAGAAGGATCGCCACCCGCGGTTCCACATCGGCGAGTCGCTGCTGCCGCGCAACCTGCCGCTCTTCGAGCAGCTCGGCGTGCGCGAGAAAGTCGAGTCGATCGGGATGATCAAGCACGGCGCGGAGTTCTGCTCCGCCGAGCACGGCCGGTCGCTCACCTTCGACTTCAGCGAGCAGCTCGACCCCGCGTGGCCGTACGCCTACCAGGTGCGGCGGTCCGAGTTCGACCACATGCTGCTGCGCCACTGCGCCGAGCAAGGGGCCGAAGTGCGCGAGGGCACTCGCGTCACCGCCGTCGATTTCGCGCCGGACGGCGTCGACGCCGCGATCGCGGACGACGGCGGCGCGACGGCGCGCATCCGCGCCCGGTTCCTCGTCGACGCGTCGGGGCGCGACACGTTCCTCGCCGGCAAGCTCGGGCTGAAGCGGCGGAACGAAAAGCACTCGAGCGCCGCGCTCTTCGGCCACTTCACCGGCGCCGAGCGGCTCGCCGGCCGCGAGGCAGGCAACATCAGCATCTTCTGGTTCCCGCACGGCTGGATGTGGTTCATCCCGCTGAAGGACGGCACGACGAGCGTCGGCGCGGTCTGCTGGCCCTACTACCTCAAGACGCGCAAGGGCGACCTCACCGAGTTCTTCCTCGAGACGCTCGCGCTCTCGCCCGAGCTCGCCGCGCGGCTGCGCGACGCGAAGCTCACCGGCCCGGCGACCGCGACCGGCAACTACTCCTACTACGCCGACCGGATGGCCGGCGACCGCTACATCCTCGTCGGCGACGCCTACGGCTTCATCGACCCGGTGTTCTCGAGCGGCGTGTACCTCGCGATGAACAGCGCGTTCCTCGGCGCCGACGTCGTCGAGGGCGTCCTCCGCGACCCGGCCGCCGCGCCGCGGCTCTACCGGCGCTTCGACCGCCAGGTCCGGCGCGGGTCTGCGCACCTTCTCGTGGATGATCTACCGGATGACCTCGCCCACGATGCGGAACCTCATCATGGGGCCGCGGAACCTGCTCGGGGTGCAGTCGGCGGTGGTGTCGTTCCTCGCCGGCGACGTGTTCCGCTTCCGGCCGGTGATGCCGCGGCTCTACCTCTTCCGCAGCATCTACTACTTCTTCTGCCTGGTGCGGCTGCGCACCAGCGTGCGCGCCTGGCGCCGGCGGCGCGAGGCGATCCGCCCGGTGGAAGCGCTCTAGCGTGCGCGCCCTCCTCGCCGTGCGGCCGCCGCGGCGCTGCTCGCCCCCGCGGCGCGCGCGGTCGAGCGCCCGCTGTGGGAGGCGGGCGTCGGCGCGACCGGCCTCTACCTGCCCGACTACCGCGGCGCCAACCAGAGCCGCGGCTATCTCTTCCCGCTGCCGTTCTTCGCCTATCGCGGCGACTACCTCCGGGTGGACCGCGAGGGCATCCGCGGCATCTTCTTCCAGTCCGACCGGGTCGAGCTGGACGTCAGCCTGTTCGGCACGCCGCCGGTGGACTCGAGCGACAACACCGCGCGCCAGGGGATGCCCGACCTCGACGCGACGGTCGAGGTGGGCCCGGTGCTCGTCTTCACGCTCGCGCGCGACCGGCGGATCGACTACAACTACCGGCTGCAGCTGCGGCTCCCGTTCCGCACCGCGATCGCGACCGACTTCTCGCACTGGCACAACATCGGCTGGGTCGCCTACCCGCACCTCAACCTCGACGTGCGGCCCGAGTTCCTCGGCGGCCGGTGGAACGTCGGATTCAGCGCCGGGCCGCTCTACGCTACGCAGAGCTTCCACCAGTATTTCTACGGCGTCGCGCCGCAGTTCGCGACACCGGAGCGGCCCGCCTACCAGGCAACGGGCGGCTACTCCGGCGCGACGTTCTTCGCGGCCACGAGCCGCCGCTTCGAGAAGTTCTGGGTGGGCGCCTACGTCCGCTACGACAACCTGAGCGGTGCGGTGTTCGACTCGAGCCCGCTCGTCAAGCAGAACCACGCCTGGGCCGGGGGGATCGCGGTCGCGTGGGTGTTCGCCGAGTCCGGCACCAAGGTCACGACGCCGGATTGACCGGCTCGTCGGTCGCGACGGATTCGCGCGCCGGGCGCCGGAGGCTGCGATACAGGCCCGCCGGAGTCAGCCCCCGGCTGACGAGGTGCCAGAGGATCATGCGCGAGATGCGCGCGATGTCGACCACCGGCCGGAAGTGGCTCGGCCGCGCGTTCGGCGGATACACCGCGGCGATCGCGACGCTGCGGACGCGCACGCCGCCCCGCGCCGCCGCGATCAGCACGTCGCTCTCGAAGACGAAGCCGCGGCCGGGCCCGTGCTTCACGTCGAGCCGCCGCAGGAGCGCCGCCGGGTAGACGCGGAATCCCGACTGGCTGTCGTCGAGCGGCTGCCCGGCGGCCCAGCCGATGAAGAAGTCGGCGACGCGGTTCGCCGCCCGGCGCGCGCGCGGCGCCCCGTGGGCGACGACGAGCCGCGCGCCGACCACGAGGTCGTCCGGGTGCGCGCGCGCGACGCGCAGGAGCCGCGGCACGTCCTCGGGCGCGTGCTGGTCGTCGCCGTCGAGCGTGACCACGCCGGCCGCGCCGAGCGCGAGCGCGTGCTGCATGCCGCGCCACAGGCTCGCGCCCTTGCCGAGGTTGCGTTCGTTCCGCAGCAGCGTGACCGGGAGGCCGGCCACCCGCTCGTGCGTGCCGTCGCTCGAACCGTCGTCCACCACGATCACCGTCGCGGCGACCGCCGTCGCGCGCGCGACGACGTCGGCGATCGTCGCCGCCTCGTTGCAGGCGGGGATCACGACCGCGTAGTCGGCCGCGCGGGCGCTCATCCGAGCCCTCCGGCGACGGCGACGACCTGGCCGGTGATGTAGCCCGCCGCGATCGGAGGCGAGGAACCCGACCAGCGCGGCCACCTCCTCCGGCGTGCCGGCGCGCTGCATCGGCACCAGCGTCTTGACCCGCTCCGGCGGGAACGCCTTCGCCGTCGCCGGCGACTCGACGACGCCCGGCGCGACGACGTTCACCGTCACGCCGCGCGAGGCGAGCTCGAGCGCGAGCGACTTCGTCGCGCCGTGCAGCGCCGCCTTGGCCGCGGCGTAGTTCGCCTGGCCGCGGTTGCCGATCAGCGCCGACACCGAGGAGATGCTGACGATCCGTCCCCACCGCGTCGCGAGCATCGGCAGGAGCAGCGGCTGGGTGACGTTGAAGAAGCCGTTGAGGTTGACGTCGACGACGTTGCGCCACTGCGCGCGCGTCATGCCGGGCATCGGCGCGTCGGCGTGGGCGCCGGCGTTGTTGACGAGCACCTGGATCGCCCCGTGACCGAGCAGCCGCTCGAGCGCGCGCGCCGTCGCGTCCGCGTCGGTGACGTCGAACGCGGCGTGCTCGGCCGCGCCCCCGGCGCGCCGCGATCTCGGCCACGAGCCGCGCCGCCGTCTCGGCGCGCTTGTTGCCGTGCACGATCACGTGCAGGCCCGCGCGCGCGAGCTCGCGGCAGATCGCCGGCCCGATGGCGCCGGTCGCGCCGGTGACCAGGGCGCGCTTCATCGCGGACCGGTCCCGCTCACGCCGCGGCCTGCGGCGCGGTCGCCACGGCGAGCGACAGGTCGGGGAGCCATTCGAGCGTCGCCCGCGCGGCACGCCCGGCGGCGAGCGCCGCGAGGATCGGCAGGCCGCGGGCGGCGGCGTTCCCCGTGCGCAGCCGCTCGAGCGCGGGGTCGGCGAGTGTCGTTTCCGTCCCGTCGCGCACGAGCTCGAGCTCGATCGCGGCCAGGCTCGCCACGCCGCGCGCCGGCGCGAGCAGCAGCGCAAGCCCGCACGGCAGCGTGCAGGGCACGACCGCGGCGAGCGGCGGCGGCGGCGGCAGGTCGTAGGCAAGGAGCAGGACGGGGCGGTTCTCGGCGCGAGCCTGCACCGCGGCCTCGACCAGCCCCGCGGCGAAGGAACCCTGGTGGGCGCACAGGCTCGTCGAGGCCGCGCGCGCACCGGTCGCGATGCTCCAGTAGCCCGCCGCCGCGTTGTGCACCGAGTTGTGGAAGCGCGTCGGCGAGACGTCGCGCGCGCTCCCCGCGAGCGTCTCGCAGATCTGGTGCAGCACCTCGCCGTGCCCGGTCGCGCAGGTGAACACCGTCGCCAGGTCGTCGGCCCGCGCGCCGCCCGGCGCGAGCGCCTCCGCGCCGACGTGCAGCGCGAGCTTCACCAGGTCGCCGCAGCGCCGCCGCTCGGCCGGCGGCAGGATCTCGGCGGCCGGGCGCGGCATCTCGCCGGGCTCGTAGCGCACTTCGCCGGCGAGCACCGGGCGCGCAGCGCGCCAGCTGCCGAGGCCGGGCGCGAGGAGTCCGATGCCGTCGATGTGCACTCTCATCGTCAGGCGCGTCCGAATATCACGCTGCAGTTGTTGCCGCCGAAGCCGAACGAGTTCGACAGCACGTAGCGCGGTGCGGCCGCCTCGCCCTCGATCAGCACCCGGCAGGCGGTTTCGACGTCGAGCGCGCGCGTGTTCGGCGTCCCGGGCAGGAATCCGCGCTCGAGCGCGAGCAGCGCGACGATCGCTTCGGTGATGCCCGCGGCGCCGAGCAGGTGGCCGTGCGCGCCCTTGGTCGCGCTCGCCGGCGTCCGCGGGCCGAACGCATCGTGCACCGCGCGGCCCTCGGCGACGTCGTTGGTGCGCGTCGCCGTGCCGTGGAGGTTGACGTAGCCGACCGCCGCCGGCGCGAGCCCGCCCGCGGCGAGCGCGCGCTCCATCGCGAGCCGCGCGCCGAGCCCCTCGGGATGCGGCGTCGACATGTGATACGCGTCGCAGCTCTCGCCCACGCCGGCGAGCACCGGCCCGGGCCCCGACCGCTCGAGCAGCGCGAACCCCGCGCCCTCGCCGATCGAGATGCCGTTCCGCTCGGCGTCGTACGGCCGGCAGGGCGCAGCCGAGAGCAGCTCGAGCGCCCGGAAGCCGTACAGGGTGGTGAGGCAGAGGCTGTCCGCGCCGCCGACGACCGCGGCGTCGGCGAACCCCGCCTCGATCATCCGCGCCGCACTCGCGAACACCTTCGCGCTCGACGAACAGGCGGTCGACACCACGTGCGCCGGCCCTTCCAGCCCGAGCGCGGCGCGGACGAACGCGGCGAGCGAGAACGTGCTCTGCGTCTCGGCGAAGCGGAAATCGGCGGGCAGCGCGCCGGTGGCCGGATCGCGGTGCTGGTAGGCGCGCTCGGTCGAGAGGACGCCGGAGGTGCTGGTGCCCATGATGACGGCGATGCGGCGCGGGCCGTACCGCTCGCGCGCCGCGGCCACGGTCTCGCCGAAGCCGTCCTGCGCGAGGCCGAGCCAGGCGAGCCGGTTGTTGCGGCAGTCGAACGCAGCGAGCGGCTCCGGCAGCGTCACGTCCTCGACGCCCGCGACCCGGCCGATGAACGTGTCGAGCACCGCGTCCTCGAAGTCGCACGCGGCGAGCCCCGAGCGGCGCTCGCGCAGGGCCGCCCACCACGCGTCGACCCCTCGGCCGAGGCAATTGACGCCGGTGTAGCGGGTGACGATCAGGGGGGTCACGGTCGGGCGGCGCGGGAAGCGAGCGGGATGGGACGGGCAGCTCGCGCAGTCGGCTGATTTTATCAGCCCCGGCCACGCGCGATCAGCGTCGCGAACGCGAGGCTCGCCACGGCCCCGATCGCGGCGGTCGCGCCGATCATCTTCAGCACCGGCACCTGCGACCAGGCGAGCAGCCCGAACGCGAGCGCGGTCGTCGCGGCGCAGAACGCAACCGCAAACACGGTGCGCTCCCGCTCGTTCCCGTCCGGCGGCTCGCGCTCGAAGAAGAGCGCGTAGTTCGACCCCACGCCGGCGACGAGGAGCAGCGCGACGAGATGGAACAGCGTGAGCTTCGTGCCGGCGACGAGGAGGATCGCGGCTGCGGCGGCGACCGCGCCGGCGATCGGGGCGAGGACCTGCACCACGCGCAGGGCGGAGCGCAGGTGGATCGCGAGCAGCGCCACGATGAGCGCGAGCCCCACGGCCCAGAGCGCGAGTGCGCGCTCGCGGTAGCGCGCGAGGAGCCGCGTCGACTCGGTCCGGATGTCGAGGAGCGCGGCGCCGGGGGGGCCGTCCGCGGCGATGCGCGCTGCGAGCGCGGCGGCGTCGGCGACGCCGCGCAAGGGCAGGAACGCATGCCAGCGGTCGTCGCGGCGCACGAGGAGCGCGTCCGTCTTCAGCCCGAACGCGGTGCCGGCGAGGCGTGCGCGCTCGAGCGGCGGCGCGGCGCGCGCGGCGGCGACGTCGCGCAGGAACGGCTCGAAGAGATCCGGCTTGAACGGCGACGAAGCCACCGCCGCGCCGAGACTTTCGCGGAGCGTCGCGTCGTCGGGCAGCGCCGCGCGGCGAGCGGCCTGCGTGCGGCCGCTCGGGAAATACGACGCGGGCGAGTCGAACCCGGCGATCACCTTGTCCGTCACGAGCCCCGCGAACGGACGCGCGAGCGCCTCCGCCGCCTCGAGCGCGGCGTCCTCGGTCGCGCCCGAAACGACGACGAGCCATCGCGCGTCGGGCGCGCCGAGCGCCTCGCGCAACCGCTTGTCGAGCGCCTGCTCCGCCGCGCCGACCGGGTTGAGCCGCGCGAGATCGTCGTCCCAGATCGGACGTTCGTACCAGATCACCGCGGCGCACGCGGCCGTCAGGAGCCCGAGGAACGCGAGGCGCGCCTTGAGCGGCGACCGCCAGCGCGGGACGAGGCGTGCGACGAGCGCCAGGCCACGCGGCACGCCCGACCGAACCGGAATGCCGGGCAGCACCCAGCGCGTGACCCCGGCGGCGGCGACGAGACCGGCCACGGCGAAGAGGCCGAGCTGCGCGAGGCCGGGAAAGCCGGCGAACAGCATTGCGCAGAAGCTCGCGGCGGAGACGGCAAGGCCGAGGCGCAATGTCGGCCAGATGCGCGCGAACGCGGCGGCGCGCGGCTCGTCGCGGGAGCCCTGGGCATAGAAGTAGATCGCGTAGTCGATCGCCTCGCCGATCAGCACCACGCCGAACCCGAGCGTGATGCCGTGCACGGTGCCGAACGCGAGCGAGACGGCGGCGACGCCCGCGAACGCGCCGGTCGCGACCGGAAGGAACGCGAGCCCGAGCACGGCGAGCGAGCGGAACGCGAGGAGTAGCATGCCGGCGACGATCACCGTCGCGATCGTCGAGAGGCGCCGGACGTCGCTCCGGATCGCCTCGCGGGACAGCACCGCGAAGACGGCGGGGCCCGAGCGCTGCAGCGCCGCGCCCGGCGCGCCGGCCTCGTCGCGCGCGGCGGCGAAGGCCTCCCCGATCAGGCCGAGGTTCGCAGCTTGCGCATCGAGGTCGAAGCCCGCCGCCGCGGTCTGAACGAGCAGGAGCGCGGTGCGCTGGTCGCGGGACATCCAGACCCCGAGATGCATCGGCGGCCGTGCCTCGCCGTCGAGCCCCGCCAGCACGCGCAAGAGCTCCCCGGTGGGATCGGCCGGCAGATAGCGCCGGACGAGCGCGCCCGCAGGCGAGGCGAGCGCCTCGTAGCCGCGTTCGAGCGCGGCAGCGAGCGCCTCCCGGTCGAAGCGCCCCGGCGCGACGCCGGGGCTGAGGACGTAGCGGTGCGCGAACAGGAACTCCCGGTCGGCCTGCGCGAGCGCCGCGTCGCCGTTCGCAACGTAGACGAACTCGGCCCGGCCCTGCAGCCGCTTCGCGAGCGCGCGGCTGAGAGCGGCGAGCCGATCGGGCTCGGCGCCTTCGATGCCGACCAGCAGCAGCCGCGACGCGACGCCTTCCCGGAGCTCGCCGACGAGCAGGCGCTGAGCGGGCGTCGCGGCCTCCGGCAGGAACGCCGACATGTCCGCGGTGAAGCGCGTGTGCGCCGCGACGGCTGCGCACGCGGCGACGAAGACGAGCCAGGCGACGAGCGGCCGGCGCCGCGCGCTCAACCGCGCTCCTTCGGCTTCGTGATCGTCATCACCGAGCGGTCGCCGCTCGCCTCGAGGATCTCGATCCGCCGCACTTCGCCGCCGGTGCCGCCGATCACCACCTTCAGAACAACATCGGCCAGCTGCGGGTCGGACGGCAGGAGGTGGAGCCGCCAGTCGGACCAGGTGCCTTCGAGCTCGACCCGGTAATAGCGCCGGAGCGCGGCGAGGTCGCCGGCGAGCGTACCGCGGATGCTCTCGACGAACGCCCGGATCGCCGGATACTCGCCGAGGCGGAGCTCGAAGCGCGTTTTCCGGGCGGCGTTTTCGATCAGCACGGTCTCGCCGTCGACGGCGAAGCGCTCGTCGCGCGGCGCGAGCGTGCGCTTCTCGAGCCGGGACGGCGCGGCGTAGGTGAGCGTGCCGCTCGACTCGACCGGCGCCTTGAGGAGCGCGCTCGTCTTCGTCTCCGCGAAGCGGACCGTGCCCGGGCCGTTTTGAGCGAGCGCCGCCATCAGCGGCTCCAGCGCGAGCGGCGGGTCAGCGGCGTGCGCCGGCGACGCGGCGAGCACCGCCAGGAGGACGCCGATCGCTGCGCTGCGCATGCGTCGAAGCATAACAAGCCGGGCGCTCGCGGGCCGGCGTTACTACGCGTTACACTCCCTCGGCATGCCGACCGCACCGCACCGCGCTCCGCCCGACCGCCGGGCGCAACTGATCCCGCCCGAGATCCTGCCGCTCTTCGACGACGTGTTCGCGCGCTCCTGCGACCTGATCGAGGAGTACGTGGCCCGGCTCGCGGCGGCGGCGTTCCGCTCCACCGGGCTCGCGGACGCGTGCGCCGAGCCGGCCACCGTGGATGAGGCGATCGCCCGCGCCGGGCTCGCCCCGGCCGTCGCGCGCGTGCCCGCGGCGTGGCTCGTCGCGACGCTCGTCGCGCGCGGGTGGGTGGAGCGGGTGTCGGGTGCAGGCGACAGCGCGCGCTTCCGGGCCGCGCGGCCGCTCCCGGCGCCCGACCCGGAAGAGATCCTGGCGGCGCAGGCCGCGAACGACGAGCGCTGCCTGCCGTCGTATCGGATCGCCGCGATGGCGGCCGAGCGCTATCCGGCGGTCCTCCGCGGCGAGCTCACCGGCGAGCAGGCGCTCTTCGACGCCGAGGGCGTGGTCGCGTGGTCGAAGTACTTCTCGAATGCGAATCCGCTCTACGGCGTCAGCAATGCGATCGGGGCGGTCGCGGCGGCGCGCGCCCTCGCCGACCGGGGCGGCGCGGTCCTCGAGCTCGGCGGGGGGCTCGGCAGCGGCGCCGAAGCGCTGCTCGAGCGGACCACGACCGACAGCGATCCCGGCGTACCGCTTCACCGAGATCTCCCCGCTCTTCCTGCGCCGCGCCGAGCGGTCGCTCGGCGCGCGCTTTCGCGACCGCGGGCTCGAGTTCGCGCCGCTCGACATCGACCGGCCGTTCGGGGTCGCGCCGGGCGCATACGCGCTCGTCTACGCGGTCAACGTGCTCCACGTCGCGCGCGATCTCGCCGCGACGCTCGCCGAAGTCCGCGCCGCACTCGCGCCGGGCGGCGCGCTGGTGATCTCCGAGTGCGTCCGCCCGTTCGCCGGGCGGCCGGTGTACGTCGAGCTCGCGTTCAACCTGCTCGCGTCGTTCCGCGAGCCGGTCCTCGTCCCCGGCTGGCGTCCGAACGGCGGCTTCCTCGCACCGGGCGAGTGGACGCAGGCGCTCGCGGCCAACGGGTTCGCGGACGTGCGGGTCTATCCCGACATCGACGCGATCCGCGAGACCTTCCCGCAGTTCGTGGTCGCGGCCGTCACGGCGAGGCGCGCGTGAAGGCGAGCATCACCCTCGCGGCGGATGCGCCGTACTTCGACGGCCACTTCCCCGGGCGACCGATCCTCCCGGGCGTCATCGAGCTCGCGCTGATGGCGGAGGCCGCGGCGCACGTATCGGGCCGCGACGACCCGGTGCACACGATCCCGTTCGCGCGGCTCCGGCACCTGGTCGTGCCCGGCGACCGGCTCGAGCTCTCCGCGCGCAAGGGCGCGGACGATCGCATCCGGGTCGATGTGACGCGCGGCGACACGGTGGTCGCGAACGCCACGCTCGAGCTCGGCGCGCTGCGGCCGGGCGCCGCAGCGGCGCAGCGCGCCGAGATGGTCCCGCCGCCCGCGGACGCGCCGCCGCCCGCAGCGCTCCTCCCGCAGCACCCGCCGATGCGGTTCGTGACCGCGATCGCCGGCGAAGCGGTCGACGGCCTCGTCTGCACGGCCCGCGTGTCGGCGGCGTGCTCGCTCGTCACGGACGGGAGCGCCCCCGCGCTCGCCGCCATCGAAGCGGCGGCGCAGGCCGCGGCCGCGTGGGAAGGCCTGCGGCGCTGGCGCGACGGCGGCGACGCTGCGCCGCGGACGGGCTACCTCGTCGCGCTCCGCGACATCGTGTTCTTCGCGACGCACGTGCCGGCCGACACCGACCTCCTCGTGGCGATCCGGCTCGTCGCCGCCGCGCCGCCGCTCACCCACTACGCGGTCGAGGTCGAGCACGGCCCGCGCCGCATCCTGCGCGGGACGATCGCGACGGTCCTCGCCTGACCAGCTACCGGTCGGGCCAGAGCGGCCGGAACACGAACCACTGCTCCGGCGCGCGCCGGATCGCGTATTCGATCTCGCCCGCGACGCTGCGCATCGCCGCCTCGAGATCCGCACCCCGGTCGGCGGTGCGCGCAACCTCGATCGGCCGGCGGAACACGATGCGAAACCGCCGCCGGCCCTCGCGCAGCGCGAACACCGGCAGCATCGGCACGCGCGCCGTGCGGGCGAGCACGGCGGGACCGGCGGGCAGCGGGAACGGGCGGCCGAAGAGCGTCGCCGCCACCGTCTTCCCGCCCGCGCGCGGACGGTCGGCCTGCATCGCGACGATCTCCCCGCGCTCGAGCGCTTCGACGAGCACGACCGCCTGCAGCGGGTCGCCGGTCTGGAAGTGCATCCGGTAGTGGGTGCCCTGCACCGCCGCGACGGTCTCCTGGATGAACGCCTGCGCGCGCGGATCGAGCTCGGGCTCGCGGACGAGGTGCACGCGGCGCGCTTCCTTCTCCGCCGGCATCATCGAGCCGGCTTCGTAGAGCCCGAGGTGCGCGGTGACCATCACGAACCCGCGGCCGCCGTCCGCTACCGCGCGCCAGTGTTCGGGCGCCTCGAGCTCGACCGCGAACGGACGGTTGGTGGCGAACCGCTCATAGCGCTCGATGAGGCACATCCCGAAGGTGTGGATCGTGCGAAGGCATCGGCGCTGCCGCTCGAGGAAACCGGCCGGCCCGAGCGCGGCCGCGAGGTTCGCGCGGATCGCGCGGCGAACCCGGACGAGGACGGCGTACGTGAACGGCGTCATGAAACCGATCAGGGGCGCCATCAGCCACTCCGGCGTGGCCGTCACCAGCCAGCGGTTAAACCGGTACCAGAAGATGCCGGTGAGATGAAACCGGCCGAGCAGGCGCGCCGACCAGCCGGTTTCCGGCGCGTGCGGCGGACGCTCGAGGGGTTGAGTCCGCGCCTCCCTCATCGGCGCGGGCGATCGGTGAGCGTGCGCAGGCTCTCGCGCGAGAGCTTGCCGGTAGCGTCGCGCGGCAGCCGCTCGACGAGGCGCAGCGGCCGCGGCAGGAACGCCGGGTCGATGCGCCGGCGCAACTCGGCGAGCAGGCGCCGGGCGCCGAGGCCCGGCGCGACGACGAGCGCCGCGAGGCGGGTCACGCCCTCGCCCCCCGGCTCCGGCAGGTAGAAGGCGCCGTCCACGACCCCCGGGATCGCGAGGAGCTCGGCGTTCAGCCCGGCGAGCGATGCGCGCTTGCCCGCGATGTTCACGAGATCGGCGGCGCGCCCGCTGACTGCGAACCGCTCGCGGTCGAGCACCTCGACGATATCGGTGAACCGCGCGGGCTGCGGGATGTGCCCGCCTTCGGCCCAGAACGTGTCGCCGTCGGGACGGATCCACACCCCCGGGAGGAGCCGCCACGCCGGCCCGTCGGTCGTGCGGCGCGCGGCGACCATCCCGGCCTCGGTGAACCCGAAGATCTCCCGCACCGGCGCCCCGTAGCGCGCCTCCGCACCGGCCGCGGTCTCGACCGCGAGCGGCGCGGTGGCGGAGAGGACGAGCGCGAGCGGCGGGAGGACGGTGCGGTCGAGCTCGAGCGCGCGCAGATGCACCGGCGTGGTGACGAGCACGCGCGGCGCCGGAACGCCCTCGAGCGCGGCGCGCACGTCGCCCGGATAGAACGGACGGCCGCCGTGCAGCGCGAGCCGGTTCTGGAGCGCGAGCAGCACGGTGGATTCGAAGCCGTACATGTGCTGCGGCGGGACGGTGCCGACGAGCGTCGCGCCGGGGAGCCGGTCGAGCCCGAGCGCTTGCGCCTCGGCGACCGCCCCGCGCGCGAGCGCGCCCCAGAGCTTCACGTTCGGCGCCGGTGCGCCGGTGGTGCCGGAGGTGAACACGATCGCCGCCACCTGCGCGGCCGGGAGGACGGGCACCTCCGGCTCGCCCGCCAGGCGCTCGAGGCGCTCCGGATAGCGGACGATCGCCAGCGGGCACCCGTCGACCGCCTCGTCGGCCAGGCAGTACACGTCCGGGTACTGCTCGGCGACCCGGCGGAGGAGCTCGGGCGCGCGGCTCGGCGGGAGCAGGCTCACCTGGCCGCGGACGAGCGCCGCGGCGAACCCCACCGTGAACCGGTAGCGATCGGTGCAGAAGTTCACGACCTGCGCCCGCCCCGGGAGCCGCGCCGCGAGCGCGGCCACGTCGGCCAGGAACTCGCGGACGCCGATGCGCCCGCCGCCGGACCAGGCGAGCGCGTCGGCCGCCGGACGCGGCGCGACGAGCGGGACGCCGGCAATGTCGGGCGCGCCAGTCACTTCGCGGACGGACGGGTGACGGAAAAGCCGGCGGCGGCGAGCCGGCGCAGGACCGCGGCAAGCGGCACGTGCTCGAGGCCGGCGAGCCGGCGCCGGCGGTAGGCGTACTCGGCGGCGAACATCGCCGCGACGAGCGGCGCGGCGAGGATGTTGGCGAACAGCGACCAGACGGCGAGGGGCGCGAACGCGGCGAGCGCGATCGAGATCCCGACGTTCGCGAGGAAGAAGACGCACCACGCCCAGGTCACTTGCCGCGTGTACCACTCGCGCTCGGGGGCGAGCGTGGGCGAATCGTGCACGACGCGCGCGAACGAGGTGACGAGCGGAACCCGCCCGGGCGCGAGCGTACGCGCAAAGAACCAGGCGAGGAGCAGGTTGACGGCAAGCGAGGGCAGGAACACCGCGTAGCGCGTCCCGGTACCGAGATACAGGGCAAGACCGAGCATGCCGGCGACCGCGGCGCTCTCGCCGGCCCCGACGCCCGCGGCGCGGGCGAGCCCGATCGCGAGCAGCGCCGCCCCGCCCCACGAGAGCGCGACGGCGAACGGGCGCACCGCGTCGACCACCGTGAGGCAGTGCAGCGCGACCGCCGAGGCGGCGAACGCCGCCGCCGCGAGGAGCACGCCCGGGCGCGCCATGGCGCTCGGGTCCCGGCGGCCGCTTACTTCGCGCGCCGCGACTGGACGTGCGCGGCGAGGCTCCGCAGCGAGCGGAAGATCCGCTCGTTGTCGGGATCGTCGGAGCGGAGCTGCACGCCGTAGGCCTTGGAGATCGCGAGCGACATTTCGAGGATGTCGATCGAGTCGAGCCCGAGCCCGTCGCCGTAGAGCGGCGCCTCGGGGTCGATCTCCTCGGGCCGCGTGTCCTCGATGTTGAGCGCGCCGACGATCAGCCGCGCGAGCTCGAGCTCGTCGGCCGAGAGCGCGCGCGGGTCGGGAGTGCCGCTGGCTGTGGAAACGGTCTTGAGGCTCTGCATTGGTGTCGGAAAACGTCCTTTTGTGTGCTGGCAAACGCGGGCGCCTCCACGCCTGCAGTTGCCGATCCCCCTCCCCCGGCCGCGGCTCAATCCGGCCCGGGGTCCGTCGCACCTGTATATCACAACCGGCTGCCCCTTCAATCGGCGGGATTGGGCGCCGGCGCGAGACCCCCGCCAGTCCCCGCTTCCACCGGGCCGCACCCCTTCGTCTAGGGCGCGCGGCGGCGCAGGCTCGGCAGGCCCGGTTTGCTGCGTCGGCGCCGCGTGCCGGGTAATGAAAGCTGCCATCAGATCGGCGTCCCGGCCGTGCGCGCCGCCCGGGCGCGAGACGAGCGCGATCGTCCGCGCGGGCACGCGGCTTGCGAACGGGCGCGCGACGAGCGAGGTCCCGTTGAGGAGGCCCGCCTTCAGCGTCATCTCGGGCAGCAAGGTCACGCCCAGGCCGCCTTCCACCATCTGCACGAGCGTCGCGAGGCTGGTCGCCTCGACCGCCGGGGCCTCGCCCGGCGGACGCGCGCCGCAGGCGACGATCGCGTGCTCGCGCAGGCAGTGCCCCTCCTCGAGCAGCACGATCTCGCGCGGCCCGAGCCGTTCGACGGCCACCGCCTTCTCGCGCGCCAGCGGGTCGCCCTCTCGCGCGACGAACCAGAACTCGTCGCGGAACAGCTCGCGCACGGCAAGCCCGCCGGTCTCGTACGGCAGCGCGATGAGCGCTGCGTCGAGCTCCGCCGAGCGCAGGCGGTCAAGCAGGCGATCGGTCAGGTCCTCGCGCAGGAAGAGCTTCAGGCGCGGGTAGGCGGCACGCAGCTTCGGCCCGATCCGCGGCAGCAGGAACGGGGCGATGGTCGGGATCACGCCCAGGCGGAACGGCCCGGTCAGCGGCTCGGCGGCGCGCTGCGCGGTCTCCACGAGGTCCTGCGCCTGGGCAACCAGCGTCCGCGCCTTCGCCACCACCTCCTCACCCGCGCGAGTCAGCCGGACGTGCCGCTTGTCGCGCTCGACGAGCTCGATGCCGAGCAGGCTCTCGAGCTCCTTGATGCCGGCCGAGAGCGTCGACTGGGTGACGAACGAGGCCTCGGCGGCGGCGCGGAAGTTGAGGCGGTCGGCGACGGCGACGAGGTAGCGGAGCTGGCGGAGGGACGGGAGGGCGCTCATGAGGTTGGCGGGGATCCGGCCCCGTGATCGACGGACCCGATCACTCTAACCTAGAAATACCGTTGGATCGATCACTGCCGCGACCGCACACTCGGCCCCACATGAATTTTCGAGCCCAATCCAAGGAGACTGAAATGCTGACCGTTGGCGACCGCATCCCCCAGTTCGACCTCCAGGCCGTGGTGGCGCTGGAGCAGGACAAGGCCTTCGCCCGCATCACCGACAAGTCCCACGCCGGCAAGTGGAAGGTCATCTTCTTCTGGCCGAAGGACTTTACGTTCGTCTGCCCGACCGAGATCGCGGCCTTCGGCAAGCTGAACCGCGAGTTCAACGACCGCGACGCCGTCGTGTACGGCGCCTCGACCGACAGCGAGTTCGTCCACCTCGCGTGGCGGCGCCAGCACCCGGACCTCAAGACCCTGCCGTTCCCGATGCTCGCCGACATCAAGCGCGAGCTCTCGACGGCGTTCGGGATCCTCGACAAGCAGGAAGGCGTCGCGCTCCGGGCGACGTTCATCCTCGACCCCGAGGGCGTCATCCGGTTCGCGTCGGTGCACGACCTGAGCGTCGGCCGCAACGTCGAGGAAGTGCTGCGGACGCTGGACGCGCTGCAGTCGGACGAGCTCTGCCCGTGCAACTGGCAGAAGGGCGACGAATTCCTCAAGGCGGCGTAACGAGGCGCCCATGTCCATCCAAGCACTTCGCGACCGCCTCCCCGACTACGCCAAGGACCTGAAGCTGAGCCTCGGCACGCTCGCGGGCGAGACGGTGCTCGACGACGCCAAGAAGGCCGGCACGTTCGTCGCCGCCGCGATCGCCAGCCGCAACCCGGCGGTGATCGAGGCGGTGGTGGCCGAGTTCGGCCCGCGCCTGGACCCGGCCGCGTTCGCCGCGGCCAAGGCGGCGGCGGCGATGATGGCGATGAACAACGTCTACTACCGCTTCCTGCACCTCGTCGAAGACGACGAGTACTCGAAGCTGCGGGCGGGCCTGCGGATGAACGTCATCGCCAACCCCGGCACGGCGCGCGAGAACTTCGAGCTGTGGTCGCTCGCGGTGTCGGCGGTGAACGGCTGCGGCAAGTGCATCACCGCGCACGAGAAGGTGCTGCGCGAAGCGGGGCTCGCCCGCGAGCAGATCCAGGCGGCGGTCCGCATCGCCGCAGTCGTGCACGCGGTGGCGGTGACGCTCGAAACCGAGGCGGCGACCGCCGTGCAGCCGCTTGCTGCGGCGGCGTAGCCGCGCTACTTGACGAGGAAGCGGCTCACCGCTTCCTCGTTCCACGCCAGGCCGTTCCCCGGGCGGTCGGGGATCGCCGCCGCGCCGTCGCGGATCTCGAGCGGCTGCTCGAGGACGGGGTTCGCCCAGTCGACGTACTCCAGCCAGTGCGCCGTCGGCGTCACCGCCATCAGGTGCGCCGAGACCTCGGGGAAGAGGTGCGAGGACGTCGGCATTCCCCGCGCCTCGGTCAGCGCCGCCGCGCGGAGCCAGCCGGTGACGCCGCCGATCCGGGCGAGATCGGGCATGAAGTAGTCGCAGGCATTCGCTTCGAGCGCGTGCTGCACGTCGTGCGACCCCCACGCGTTCTCGCCGATCTGGATCGGCGTCGCGACGGCCGCGGCGACGCGGGCGCAGCCGGCGTAGTCGTCGTAGCGCACCGGTTCCTCGATCCACGCGAGGCCTTCGGCGTCGAGCGCGCGGGCGCGCGCCTCCGCCTCGGGCGGCAGCAGGAACTGGTTGTAGTCCGACATGAGCACCATCGAGTCGCCGACCGCACGGCGCACCGCGCGCACGACCGCGAGATCCTCGCCGAGCGTCGGGTAGCCGAGCCGCACCTTGATCGCCTTGAAACCGACCGCGAGCTCGACCGCCTGCTGCGCCGCGCGCTCCGCGCCCATGATGCCGAGGCCATTCGAGTTGTACGCCGGGATCGGCCGGAGACTCCCGCCGAGCAGGCGTGCGAGCGGCATGCCGGCCACCTTCGCCGCGACGTCCCAGCACGCAACGTCGATGCCGGAGAGCGCGACCGCCGTCAGCCCGTGCGGCCCGAGCAGCGTCAATCGCCGGCGCAGCTTCTGCTCGATCGCGATCGGCACGACCGGATCGCCCTGCAGGAGCTCGCCGTACGCCTCGACGAGCTGCGCGACCGGCCTGGCCGCGTACGGCGCCGGCACCCAGACGTAGCTCGCGCCGCGGATACCCTCCCCGGTCTCGAGGTCGATCAGCACCAGCGCGGAATGCGTCACGGCGCCGGTGGCGACCGGGAGCGGGCGCTTGATCGGGACATTCAGGGCGCGCGCGCGGATCGTGCGCAGCTTCGGCATCGTCATCGGGGCCTCCTCCTCGGTGAGGAGAGCTAGCCTAGCGCATTCGACGCGCCCTGGCCGTCGGCGACCTGCTATCCTTCCCGCGCATCAGCAACGACGTGAGCACACGCCCATGACGCCCTTACGCCTCGCCGCCCTCGCCGTACTCGCCGCCGCCTCAGTCGCGGTCCACGCGCAGAGCAACATGCGGTTCCTCAAGGATGCGCCGATCGAGAAGATGACCCAGGAGGACCTCGCGCTCATGCTCAGGAACTCGAACGAGGCGCTGAGCCGGAACGCCGACGGCGAGACGAGCGGCTGGGCGAACGCGAAGACCGGCGCGTCCGGGACGGCGACGCCCCTCAGGTCGTTCACGCAGAAGGGCATGAAGTGCCGCGAGGCCCAGTACACGAACCACGCGGCCGGACTCAACGGCGGCGGCAAGTACACGCTCTGCCGGGTTGCCGACGGCTCCTGGAAGCTCGTGGGCTGAAGGCCCGCTAGGCGCGCGCGCCCGCGAGCGCCGCGACGATCGCGTCGCGGTCCAGCACGTCGGCGTACTTCTGCTGCAGGTCGAAAAGGCTCGCCTCGTGGGGCCCGGGCGCGCGGTCGCCGACGCAGTCGCGCGCGACGATCGGGCGGAAGTTCCAGCTGATCGCGTCGACGACGCTCGCTCGCACGCAACCCGAGGTGGTGCACCCGGCGACGACGACGGTGTCGACCCCCTGCTGCGCGAGCCAGGCCGCGAGGCCGGTGTTGAAGAACGCCGAAGCCTGCGTCTTCCGCACGACGAGCTCGCCGGGCCGGGGCGCAAGCTCCGGGACGATCCGGCTTGCGGGATGGCGCTCGGTCAATAGCAGGAGCCGCGGCACCTTGCGCGCGAACACGCCCCCGTCCGAACCGTCGTCCGCGTAGACGACGCGCGTGAACGCGACCGGGAGCGCGCGCTCGCGGAACGCGGCAAGGAGGCCGACGGTGCGCTTGACCGCCGGATCGATGTTGCCGCCGCCGAAGAGCGCGGGGTCGTTGAAGCCGGCGACGAAATCGATCACCAGGAGCGCGCTCCGGCGCCCGAAGCCGATCGGGTTGCCGAACTGCTGCTCGCGGTAGACGTCGCGGTCGGACATGTAGGACGGTAACGCGACGACTACGTGTCGCGGGCGCGCTGATTCTACACAGTGCTACGATGCGGACCGCACCGAACCCGACAGGCAAGAACAATGGCCACTCCCGCCGAGACCCGCAGCATGGCGCTCTTCTGCGACTTCGAGAACGTCGCGCTCGGCGTGCGCGACGCCAAGTACGACAAGTTCGACATCAAGCACGTGCTCGAGCGGCTGCTGCTCAAGGGCCAGATCGTCGTCAAGAAGGCGTACTGCGACTGGGACCGCTACAAGGAGTGGAAGCGCTCGATGCACGAGGCCTCGTTCGAGCTGATCGAGATCCCGCACGTGCGGCAGTCGGGCAAGAACTCGGCCGACATCCGGATGGTGGTCGACGCGCTCGACCTCTGCTACACCAAGAGCCACGTCGACACTTTCGTGCTGATCACCGGCGACTCCGATTTCTCGCCGCTCGTGTCGAAGCTGCGCGAGAACGACAAGACGGTGATCGGGGTCGGCGTGAAGAACTCGACCTCCGACCTCCTGATCGCCAACTGCGACGAGTTCATCTACTACGACGACCTCGTGCGGGAGCAGCGGAAGTCGACGGCGAAGCGCCGGCCGCCGAAGCCGCCCGCGGCGCCGGCGGTGGCGGGCGAGAAGCCGAAGGCCGCGCCGACCGACGAAGGCAAGAAGCAGGAGGCCCTCGACCTCGTGATGGAGACGATCGAGGCGCTCGCCGCGGAGCGCGGCGCGGGCGAGAAGCTCTGGGGCTCGATGGTCAAGCAGGCGCTGAAGCGCCGCAACCCCGGCTTCAACGAGACCTACTACGGCTACGGCTCGTTCGGGAAGCTCCTCGACGACGCCGCGGCGCGGCGGCTGATCGAGATCGAGGAGGACGAGAAGTCGGGCGGCGTGATCGTGAAGGCGTTCAATCCCGACTGGTGAGCCCCTCCCCTTTCCCCTTCCGCCTCAGAGCGCCTTCGCCCGCTCCCGCAGCACGAACTTCTGGATCTTGCCGGTCGCGGTCGTCGGCAGCGGCCCGAACACCACCTTCCGCGGCAGCTTGAAGCCGGCGAGGCTCTCGCGGCAGTGGCGGACGATCTCGTCCTCGGCGACGGTCGCGCCGGGCTTGAGCTGCACGAACGCGCACGGCGTCTCGCCCCACTTCTCGTCGGGCCGCGCGACCACCGCCGCGAGCGCCACGTCGGGATGCCGGTAGAGCGCGATCTCGACCTCCACCGACGAGACGTTCTCGCCGCCGGAGATGATGATGTCCTTCTTGCGGTCCTTGATCTCGACGTAGTTGTTCGCGTACCAGACCGCGAGGTCGCCGGTGTGCATCCAGCCGCCGCCGAACGCCTCCGCGGTGGCCTTCGGGTCCTTGAGGTACCCGAGCATCACCGTGTTGCCCTGGACCAGGATCTCGCCCACGCTCTTCCCGTCCTGCGGCACCGGCTTGCAGGTCTTCGGGTCGGCGACGATGTGGCCGTCGACCACCGGGTAGCGCACGCCCTGCCGGGCCATCTGCACCGCGCGCGCCTCGAGCGCGAGGCCTTCCCACGCCGCCTGCGGCTCGCACAGCGTCGACGGCCCCTGCAGCTCGGTCATGCCGTAGATGTGGGTGACGCGGAAGCCGAGCTCTTCCATGCCCTTGATGACCTTCGCCGGCGGCGGCGAACCGCCGGTCTGGATGTCCACGATCTGCTTGAACCTGCGCTTCTGCTCCGCCGGCGCGTTCACCAGCATCGCGAGCACGGTCGGCGCGCCGCACATGTGCGTGACGCCGTGCTCGACGATCAGCGGGAAGATCGCCGCCGGATCGACCGCGCGCAGGCAGACGTGCGTTCCGCCCATCGCGACCACCGACCAGCCGAAGCACCAGCCGTTGCAGTGGAAGAGCGGCAGCGTCCACAGGTACACCGGCTGCGGCGGGAGCGGCCACGCCATGATGTTGCCCACCGTCTCGAGGAACGTGCCGCGATGGTGATAGACGACGCCCTTCGGCCGGCCGGTGGTGCCGGAGGTGTAGTTGAGCGCGATCGGCGCGGACTCGTCCGCCGGCGGCGACCAGGCGAACGCGGGGTCGCCCCGCTTGAGGAAATCCTCGTACTCGACCTCGCCGAGCCGCTCGCCGGGTCCGGTGTAAAGCGGATCGTCGTTGTCGATGACCAGGAGCTTCCGCTTCAGGCGCTTGAGCGCGGGCCCGACGACCGCCGCGAACGCGCGGTCGGTGATGATCGCCTTCGCCTCGCCGTGCTCGAGGATGTAGGCCACGGTGTCGGCGTCGAGCCGCGTGTTGATCGTGTTCAGCACCGCGCCGAGCATCGGCACGCCGAAATGCGCCTCGATCATCGCCGGCACGTTCGGCAGCATCGCCGCGATGGTGTCGCCGCGCCCGATGCCGCGCTTTGCGAGCGCGGAGGCGAGCCGCCGGGCGCGTTCGTAGAGCTGCGCATAGGTGATGCGGCGCGTCCCGTGGACGACGGCGACGCGGTCGGGATGGATCTCCGCCGAGCGCGGCAGGAACGACACCGGCGTCAGCGTCGCGAAATTGGCAGGGCCGGGTTTCAGGCCCGCCCAGATGCTGGCGCCAGCCTTGGGCGCCGGCCGCCGCCGCGCGCGGGCCGGCGACTTCGCCAGGGCGCGGCGCTTCACGGGCGGGGCGATCTTGCCGCGCGATGCCGCGGCGCGGCGCGTCTTGGCTGCCATCCCTCTCCTCCTTCCGATCGGCTCGTTGACACCCCCGGGCGGGGGCCACTAGACTGCTTCGCGTAGTTTCCAGCCTCTTTCGGGCGATGTATCGGCCGCGCCGCCCGTCAGCAGAATATAGCCGATCCATGAAGGAGGAACGCATGAAAACCCTCGCTCTCGCGGTCACCGCCGCGCTCGCTTCACTCGCGCTCGGCCTCCCCTCCGGGGCGGCGGCGCAGGAACGCACCATCAAGATCGCGGGCATGGGCGCCAAGTCCGGCGTGGTCCGGTCGTTCGGCGTCAACAGCGAGGCCGCGATGCTCGCCGCAGCCGACGAGATCAACAAGGCCGGCGGGGTCAAGCTCGGCGACGGCACCCGCGGCAAGATCGCGATGGAGTTCTTCGACGACCGCTGCACCGCCGAGGAAGGCATCTCGGTCACCCGCCGCATCGCCTCCGCCGACTTCCTCGTCATCGTCGGCCCGACCTGCTCGAACGTCGCCGAGCCGCAGTTCGGCATCCTGCAGAAGAAGGTCGGCGACGCGAGCGACTCCGGGCTGCAGATGCCGATCTTCACCGACGTCGCGATCAAGGGCGGGCTCGCCAAGATCTCCGAGTGGGCGTTCCGCAACGTCCCGAGCGAGGCGACGATGTACTCCTCGCTCTTCAACTACGTCCGCACCGAGTATCCCGACGTCAAGACGGTCTACGGCGGCGTCGAGGAGGACTTCGCGCACTCGCGCGCCACCTGGTACGCGGTGATGAAGGACCGCGCCAGCGCGAACGGCTTCAAGGTGCTCGGCGAGTCGAAGTGGCTGCTGAACGACACCAACTTCGCCACCCAGGTGCGCGAGATCAAGAAGGCCAACCCGGACGCGATCGCGATTTCCGCGCATCCGTTCACGACCTGCGGCGTGCTGAAGGAGATGCAGCGCCAGGGCGTGAAGCCGAAGGTCCTCATCGGGCTGTCGAGCAGCTCCAGCCTCGAGACGCTCGAGGGCTGCGCGAAGCAGGCCGAAGGGATGATCATCCCGACGAGCTTCGCGCCGGTGAACCCGAAGGCGATCGCGGCGGCGAAGGCGACCGCGAAGTTCAAGGGCAACGCCGACCTCCACAGCATGGCCGCGTGGGAGAACATGTTCATCCTCAAGGACGTGATGGAGAGCGAGAAGGTGCTCGGCCGGCCCGACTCCCTCCAGGCCGACCGCCGCAAGGTCCGCGACGGGCTGGCGAAGCTGAAGACGACCGACGGCCTGCTCGGGACGACGAAGCGCGAGGACCGCGAGGCCGAGAAGCCGTACGTCTTCGTGCGGGCGAAGAACGGACAGTGGTCCGTCTACCATAACCCCCTCTAGGGCGACGCCGAAACGAGACAACGCCGTCTTACGCGTCGCGTCGCGCAAGGGGCGCCTGTAGGCGGCGTTGCGCCGTCGATGCTCGACCTCCTCCAAGCCGTTCTCGACGGCGTGCTGTTCGGCGCGACCTACGCGCTGATCGGCATCGGGTTCACGCTGGTGTTCGGCGTGATGAACAAGCTGAACCTTGCCTACGCCGCCGCCTCGATCGGCGGCGCTTACTGCGGCCTGCTCGTCATCGGCTACGCGACCGGTGCAGCGCCCGCCTGGGCGGTGTTTCTCGCCGCGTTCCTCGCCGGCGGCGTGCTCGGGTACCTCGTCTATCTCACCTGCTTCCACTTCATTCCGCTCGCGAGCCCGCTCGCGACGCTGATGGCGACCGTGGGCATGCTGCTGCTGATCGACGAGATCATCGTCCATGCGACCGACGGCATGCCCAAGGCCTACCCGGCGATGTTCGACGAGGAGATGCTGCGGATGGGCGAGTTCACGCTCCGCGGCGATCTGCTCCTCGTGTTCACCGTGAGCGTCGTCTGCATGGTCGGGCTCCTCGCCCTCCTCTACCGGACGCGGCTCGGGCTCGCGACGCGCGCGGTGTCGCAGCAGCCGGTCGCGGCGCAGCTGTGCGGCATCCGCGTCACGCGCGTCAACGCGGCGACGTTCGTGGTCACCGGGCTCCTCGGCGGGATCGCCGGGGCCATGATCGGCGCCTCGGTCGGCACGCTCTCGCCGCTGCTCACGACGCCGCTCACGGTGAAGGGGCTGATCGTGACGGTGATCGGCGGGCTCGGCTCGATCCCGGGCGCGATCGTCGCCGGGCTGCTGGTCGGCGGCTTCGAGAACCTGTTCCAGCAGTACCGCGGCGTCACCGAGCGCGACCTCTACGTGATGCTGCTGCTCTTCGTATTCCTCGTGTTCCGCCCGGGCGGCATCTTCGCGCCGCGGGGCGGACGGGACTAGACGGTGGATTTCTACTACGGCCTCGCGCAGATCATCGGCGTGCACACGCTCCTCGGGCTGTCCGCGTACATCGTCCTCCTCACCGGGCAGGTGACCCTCGCCCAGGCGGGCTTCTTCGCGATCGGCGCGTATGTCGCCGCGATGCTCACCGTGCTCGCGGGCTGGGCGCTCATCCCGGCGATCGCGGTCGGCGCGCTGCTCGGCGCGCTCGTCGCCTGCGCGGTCGGGTTCCCGGCGCTGCGCGTGCGCGGGCTGATCCTCGTGGTCGCGACGCTCGCCTTCGGCGAGGGCGTGCGGCTCTTCTTCTTCAACTTCGACTACCAGGTCGCGCGCGGCGACGTCAAGGTCGGCCCGCTCGGCGGCGAGGGCTTCCGCCAGATCCGCTACTTCCCGGAGAACGGCTGGACGACGCTCGAGGTGATGCTCTTCATCTGGGTGATCGTCGCCGTGGTGATGGCGACGCTCTGGTGGTTCGACCGGTCGCGCTACGGCGCGGTGCTGCGCGCGGTCGGCGAGGACGAGCTCGCCGCGCAGTCGGTCGGCATCAACCTGACCGCGGTCAAGGTGAGCGCGATGACCGTCGGCGGCGCGATCGCCGCGATCGGCGGCGGGATCTTCGCGCACTACACGACGCACATCGAGCACACGAACTTCAACATCCTGGTGGCGACCTTCGCCATCGCCTACCCGATCGTCGGCGGGCTCGCGAGCGTCTTCGGCACGCTCGCCGCGGTCGTATTCGTGCAGGGCTTCCTGATCGAGGGGCTGCGCTTCCTCGGCGACTGGCGCAACCTGCTCTTCGGCGCGCTGATCGTGCTCGCGATGAACCTCCGCCCGCACGGGCTGCTCGACGCGCAGGCGCTCGCGCGGCTCAAGCGCCTGTTCCGCCGATGACGATGCTCGAGCTCAAGGGCGCGTCCCGGCACTTCGGCGGCGTCCGCGCGGTCGACGCGCTCGACCTCGCCGTCGCGGAGGGCCAGATCTTCGGCCTCATCGGGCCGAACGGCTCGGGCAAGAGCACGACCGTGAACCTCGTCACCGGCCTCTTCCCGCTGACCACCGGGCAGATCCTGTTCCGCGGCGCGGACCTCGCCGGCGTACCGGTGCACAAGCGGCTCGGCCTCGGGATCGCGCGCACGTTCCAGAACATCCGGCTCTTCGGCCATCTCACCGTCTGGCAGAACCTGTGGGTCGCGCAGAACTCGCCCGAGGACCGCGCGCGCAAGGGCTTCTTCCGGCGCTGGCTGGGCGGCTCGTCGGGTGTCCGCGCCGAGATCGGCGAGCTGCTCGAGTTCGCCGGCCTCGCCGCCAGGGAGAACGAGCTCGCCGGCAATCTCGCGTTCGGCGAGCAGCGGCGCCTCGAGCTCGCGCGCGCGCTCGCCGCGCGGCCGAAGCTCCTCCTCCTCGACGAGCCGGCCGCGGGCATGAACGCCGAGGAGATCGGCCAGCTCCGCGAGCGGATCCTCAAGCTCCGCGGCCGCGGCGTCACGATCCTCCTCGTCGAGCACGTGATGGAGCTCGTGATGGGCGTCACCGACCGCATCGCGGTGCTCAACTTCGGCCAGAAGATCGCCGAAGGGACGCCGGCCGAGATCCAGGCCGATCCCGCGGTGCGCAAGGCCTACCTCGGCGGCGACGTCAAATGACCGCGCCGCTCCTCGAGGTCGCCGACGTCGTCACCGCCTACGGCAAGATCGAGGCGCTGAAGGGCGTCACGCTCGCCGTCGCGCCGGGGTCGATCACCTGCCTGCTCGGGCCGAACGGCGCCGGCAAGACGACGCTGATGATGACGACGAGCGGCATCCTGAAGCCGCGCCGCGGCTCGATCCGGTTCGCCGGCCAGGAGATCGCGGGCCGGGCCCCGCACGACATCGTCGCGCGCGGGGTCGCGCTCGTGCCCGAGAACCGGCTCGTCTTCCCGCACATGACCGTTGCCGACAACCTGGCTGCCGGCGCCTACCAGCGCAACGACAAGGCGGAGATCGCCGCGGACGTCGAGCGCCTCTACGGTCGTTTCCCGCGCCTGAAGGAGCGGTCCGCGCAGGAGGCGGGGACGCTCTCCGGCGGCGAGCAGCAGATGCTCGCGGTCGCCCGGGCGCTGATGTCCAGGCCGAAGCTGCTCCTCATGGACGAGCCCTCGCTCGGCCTCGCGCCGCTCGTCGTCGAGGAGATCTTCAGCATCGTCGCCGAGCTGAACCGCGACGGCACCACGATCTTCCTGGTCGAGCAGAACGCGCACCTGGCGCTCAAGGTGGCGCACCACTTCTACCTGATGGAGCAGGGGCGCGTGACCTTCAGCGGCTCGCCGGGGGCGCTCGCCGAGGACGAGGTGATCCGGCGCGCCTACCTCGGCTCCGCCCGGCACTAGTACCATTGCCGTAGATCCGCACCAGACACGGAGGGTGACCATGGCCTACGAACTCGAGGACCTCTGCCGGGACTGCCACGAGATACTCACCCGGGGTTCGGGCTCCGCCGAGCTCGAGGCCGTGCGCCAGTCGCTCGCCCGTCTCCTCACGAACGGGGCGTTCGTCGAGCGGACCTGCGGCGCCGCGGCCCAACAGGGCTTGCACCTCCTCCACGAGGACGGCGACCTCGGCTTCCAGGTGCTCGCGCACATCAACGAGAAGCCGCGCGTCTCGCCGCCCCACAACCACGGCGAGTCCTGGGCGATCTACGGCCAGGCCACCGGCTACACCGACATGACCGAGTTCCGGCGCGTCGACGACGGCGCCGACCCGGCGCACGCGAAGCTCGAGATGACCCGCAAGTACCGCCTCAATCCCGGCGAGGTCGGCATCTACCCGAGCACGGCGATCCACTCGATCGACTACCCGGCGAAGTCGCGCTTCATCCGCATCACCGGCACCAACCTCGACCGGATCTACCGCGACGCGTTCGACCCCGCGACCGGCGCGATCAAGCGCATGGCGCCGCAGCAGGCGTCGTAGCGGGACGCGGGCGGATGCTCGCGGACCTGGCCCAGAACACGCTCGACGGGCTGATGCTCGGGAGCGCGTACGCGCTCCTCGCGCTCGGGTTCACCCTCATCTTCGGCGTCCTGCGCCGGGCCAACCTCGCGTACGGCCCGGCGATCATGCTCGGCGCGTACTGCGCGACCTGGGTCAACCTGAGCTTCCGGCCCGGGCTCTTCGTGCTCGCGCTCGTCACGATCGCCGGCGCGACGCTCGCCGGGACGTACGTCGAGCGGCTCTGCTTCGCG
Source organism: uncultured beta proteobacterium (assembly GCA_963762785.1). Taxonomy (GTDB): domain Bacteria; phylum Pseudomonadota; class Gammaproteobacteria; order Burkholderiales; family SG8-39; genus DATEDA01. Next base: position 11,304 of record CAVXND010000034.1, on the reverse strand, counting down.
CCGCACGGGCGGCGCACGCTGTCGCGCGACGCCGCCGCCATCGCGTCGATGGTCGGGAGCTTCGCGCTGTGGATGCAGCTCGAGGAGATCGCGACGCTGTGGCTGCCGAAGCACCTCTACGGCTTCCCCCCGCTCTACGACGGCCCGCCGCTCGCGCTCGGGGCGCTGACGGTGCGCGTCGACTACCTGGCGATGCTCGCGTGCGCCGCGGCCGCCTCGCTCGGCCTGCACCGCCTCCTGCACCGCACGCGCTTCGGGCTGGCGGTGCGCGCGGTGGTCGACCAGCCGGAGGCCGCGCGCCTGGCGGGGATCAACGTGGGGCGCGTCTTTCTCGTCGTGTTCGCGCTCGCCTCGGCGCTCGGCGGACTCGCCGGCTACCTCATCGTCGCGGCCCACGAGCAGGTGACGCCGATGCTCGGGATGTGGTCGACGCTGAAGGGCATGATCGCGATGATGCTCGGCGGCCTCGGCTCGCTCCCCGGCGCCGTGATCGGCGGGCTCGCGCTCGGCCTCATCGAGGCCCACAGCCAGTGGCTGTTCGGACCGCAGTATCGCGACCTCATCGCCTACTTCGTGCTGTTTGCGCTGCTCGCGGCGCGGCCGGCCGGTCTGTGGGCGATCCTGACGCGCAAGCCGGCGGCCGCCGCCGCGGTCTGACCCGCATGGACGAGTATGCCCTCGGCGTCCTGATCAACATGGGGCTGTTCTCGTTCCTCGCGCTCTCGGCGTACCTGCTGCTCGTCGCGGGCGAGATGTCGTTCGGGCAGCAGGCGTTCTTCGGCGTCGGCGCCTACGCGGCCGGGATCGGCACCGCGATGTGGGGGCTGCCGCTGCCGCTCGCCGCGCTCCTCGCGATGGCGCTCGGCGCGACCGCGGCGTGGCTCGTGGGGCTGCCGACGCTGCGGCTGCGCGGGCTCTACTTCGCGATGGCCACGCTCGCCGCGGCCGAGATGTTCCGGATCCTGTTCGAGCTCTTCCACTGGCAGCGGGAGGTCGACGGCGAGCCGGTCGGCCCGGACGGCACGCAGGGCTTCCGCGGCATCCGCTGGGTGCTCGAGCAGGGGATCGAGCAGGCCGGCTACTGCGCGATGGTCTTCGCGCTCCTCGCGCTGGTGCTCGCGGCGTTCTTCCTCGCCGAGCGCTCGCGGCTCGGCGCGACCGTGCGGATGGTGGGCGAAGACCCGGAGCTCGCCGCGGTGCTGGGCGTCAACGTGCAGCGCGTGAAGCTCGGCGTCGCGGCGGTGGCCGGCGCGCTCGCCGCGCTCGGCGGGGCGCTCTATGCGCACCACAACACCTACATCGAGCCGCGCAACTTCGACATCATGCTCGGCGTGCACAGCCTCGCTTACGGGCTGATCGGCGGGCTCGGGACGGCGCTCGGGCCGCTCGTCGGCGTCGCGCTCGACATCGGGCTCCTCGAGTCGACGCGCGTGTTCCAGGGCTACCGGATGATCGTGTTCGGGGGGCTGGTGGCGGTGCTGCTGATCGTCCGGCCGCGCGGCCTCCTCGACGAGACCGCCGTGCACCGCATCGCCGGACTTTTCCGGCAGCGGCGTGCCGCATGATCCGCCTCGCCGCCGCGCTCGCGCTCCTCATCGCCGCCCTGCCGGCCGCCGCGCAGCGGCTCGCCGCCGACGTCGACTGCAAGCCGACGAAGCACGATCTCGTCTACGACTGCCGGATCGCGCTCAAGGAGGCGAAGTCCGGCAAGCCGGTGAGCGGCGCCGAGGTCTCGGTCGGCGCCGACATGCCGTCGATGCCGATGGCGCACAACGTGAAGCCGGTGAAAGCGAAGCCCGGCGCCGCGCCGGGCGAGTACGAGCGCGCGGATCGAGCTCGAGATGTACGGCGAGTGGGCGCTGAAGCTCAACGTCCGCGGGCCGGCGCGCGACGTGATCGTGAAGAAGCTCGACTTCCGCGAACCGCCGCGCTAGGCGCGAATCCGGTCGAAGCTCAATCGACCGGCACCTTCCGCCCGTTGTCCACGTCCACGTGCGACACGGCCGGCGCGCTGTTTCCCCACGTCTGCCGGATGTAGGTCACCAGCGCGGCCACTTCGACGTCGCTCAGGTCCTGGTAGAACGGCGGCATGCCGTACGGCCGCGGGTTGCCCTCGGTGCTCGGCGGAAAGCCGCCGAAGAGCACGACCCGGATGGCGTTGATCGGATAGGGCATCAGGATCGAGCGGTTCCCCGCGAGCGGCGGATAGATCCGCGGCACGCCCTTGCCGTCCGGCTGGTGGCAGTCGGCGCAGTGCTTCTCGTAGAGCGACGCGCCCTGCTTCAGCATCGCCGCCACCTGCTCCTCCGTCGTCCTGACCGGCCCGGGCCCGGCGGGCGCGGCCGCCTGGACCTGCGACTTGAGATAGACCGACATCGCGGTCAGGTCGCCGATGGTCACGTTCTGCAGGCTGTGGGCCACGACCGCGGCCATGGGTCCGTAGACCGCGCCGCGCGGCGACACGCCGGTCCGGAGCAGATCGACGATGTCCCTGACCTCCCAGTCGCCGACGCCGGTCTCCCGCGCCGAGCTGAGCGACGGGGCGTACCAGTTCTGGACCGGGATCAGGCCGCCGCCGATGTCGTCGTCCTTCACCGCGCCGAGGATGTTGCGGCTGCCGTGGCACGCGTTGCAGTGGCCGAGCCCCTCGACGAGGTACGCGCCGCGGTTCCACTCGGCCGACTGCTGCGGGCTCGGCTGGAACTCGCCCGGCTTGAAGTACAGCGTGCGCCAGCCGAGCAGGAGCTGCCGCTGGTTGTACGGGAAGCGCATCTCGTGCGCCTGGTTCGGCCGGCTCACCGGCGGCAGCGCCATGAAGAACGCGTACATCGCGTCCGAGTCCGCGCGCGTGACCTTGGTGTAGTTCGTGTACGGGAATGCCGGGTAGAGATACGAGCCGTCCTTCCCGACGCCGTCGTGCAGCGCGCGCCAGAAATCGTCCGCCGACCACTTCCCGATGCCGGTCGCCGCATCGGGCGTGATGTTCGGCGTGTACAGCGTGCCGAACGGCGTCGGGATCGGCAGCCCGCCGGCGTACGGCCGGCCGCCGCGAACCGTGTGACAGGCGAGACAGTCGCCGACGAGCGCGAGGTACTCGCCGCGCCCGATCTGCGTGTCGTCGCGCTTGGCCTCCGGCGCCGGCGCACCCGGCTCGTCGGGGCGAAGCAGGAGCACGGCCGCGACGACGATCGCTGCGAGGACGCCGAGGGTGAGAGTGCGTTTCATGGCTTCCTCCTTCGCCCGCGTCACTGCACGCCGCCGCACTCGAGCGGCAGCTTGAGGGAGCCGGCCGGTGCGGGCCGCGCGTCGGGCGCGACGCGCTGCGCGCCGAGCCAGGCGTTGACCGCGGCGATGTCGTCCGGGGTGAGGCGCGATGCGACCTGGGCCATGCAATCCGGCGCCTCGCTCTTCCGCCGCCCGACCTTCCAGCTGCCCATCTGCCCGGCGACGTAGTCGCGGTGCAGGCCGACGAGACCGGGGATCGCGGGCTCCATGCCGGTGAGCGCCTTGCCGTGACACGCCGCGCAAGGCGGAATGTCGCGCGCCGGATCGCCCGTCGTGACCAGGGCTTCGCCGCGCGCGAGCAGCGCCTTCGAGCCGCCGGCCGCGGGCGCAGGATACGGCGGGTGCAGGTTGGCGTAGTACTCGGCCATCTCGCGGAGATAGGGATCGGACAGGTACGCCACCATGTAGGTCATGATGGGGACGTCGCGGCGCCGCTCGCGGAAGTTCACGAGCTGGTTGTAGAGGTAGCCGGCCGGCTTGCCCGCGAGGCGCGGGTAGTACTCGTTCTTCTGGATGCCCTCGCCCTGCTTGCCGTGGCAGATCGCGCACGCGAGGACGCGCTGCTCGAGCGAGTCGGGGACCTTGGGGGTCTGAGCGCCGATCTCGCCGGTGCCGAGCGCGAGGAGCAGGACGAGCGGCAGCGGCAAGGTACGGCGGCGCGGCATGGCGGGCTCCTGGGGCGGGGATCCGGCGTTGCCCCCGGAATGCTAAACCAAACGTGCGCTCAGGCGGTGGCGCGGTACTCCGAGAAGATCCCGAGCTGGACGAAACGCTCGACGCCCGCGAACCCCGCCGCAGCGAGCGTCGCGAGCACCCGCGACGGCGGCGCGCAGGCCTCGATCGTGTCCCAGTAGTAGCGGTAGAGCCGCGGGGTGTCCGGGTCGCGCGCGACGAGGCGCGCGAGGTACGGCACTGCGCCGCGCATGTAGCCCTTGAGCAGCGCCGCCCCGAGGCCGCTCTCCGGCTGCGTGATCTCGAGCACGAGCAGCCGCCCGCCGGGCTTCAGGACGCGCCGGAACTCGCGCAGCACCGACTCCAGATCGTCGACGTGGCGCAGCGCGAAGCCGAGCGAGAGGAAGTCGAACGTGCCGGCGGCGAACGGGAGCGCCTCGGCGCGCCCGCGGACGAGCGCGAGCTCGCCCGATGCGGAGGCCGCGATCATGCCCGCGCTCGGATCGATGCCGACGACGCTCCCGGCGCGCCCGAGGATCCGCATCGCTTCCTTCGCGACGAGCCCGGTGCCGACCGCGACGTCCAGCATGCGCATGCCGGGGGCGAGCCCGGCGCGCAAGAGCGCCTGGCGGCGGTACCACGCGCCCGAGCCGAACGCGAGCAACCGGTCGACGCGGTCGTAGTCGCCTGCGGCGGCGTCGAAGGCGCGCGCGATGAAGCCGCGCCTTGCTTCCGGCGTCGCGTAGTAGGCGGGGAGAGGCGAGTGCGGCACGCGGACGGGCTCGTCCACCGGCCGCTCCGGGCGAGGCATGGCGCGGATGGTACGCCGCGGCGCGCGTTCAGTCGACCCGCGCGCCCGAGCTCTTGACGACCTGCGCGTACTTCGCGGCCTCGGCCCGGACGAACGCGGCGAAGCTCTCCGGCGTGTTGTTCTCGGACGGCGCGGCGCCCATGGCGGCGAGCCGGTCGGCGAGGTCCTTCGACGCGAGCGCCTTCACGATCTCGGCGTTCAGCTGTACGACCGTCGCGCGCGGCGTACCGGCGGGGACGAAGACGCCGAACCACGTCGTGAGATCGAACCCCGGCAGGCCCGACTCCGCGACCGTCGGGAGGTCGGGCACAGCCGGCGCGCGCTTGAGCGTCGTCACCGCGAGCGCGCGGAGCTTCCCTGCCTTCACCTGCGGCAGCGCGTTGGCGAGGTTGTCGAACATGAGCTGCGTCTGGCCGGCGAGGAGATCCTGCATCGCCGGCGCACCGCCCTTGTAGGGGATGTGCACCATGTCGACGCGGGCCTCGGTCTTGAAGAGCTCGCCGGCGAGGTGCCCGGTCGAACCGGTCGAGCCCGACCCGAACGAGAGCGAGCCGGGCTTCGCCCGCGCGTAGTCGATGAGCTCCTTCACCGAGTGCACCGGCAGCGAGGGATTGACGACGAGGATGTTCGGCACCTGCGCGACGAGCGCCACCGGCACGAAGTCCTTCTGCGGGTCGTAGGGGATCTTCGCGTACAGGCTCGGGTTGATCGCGTGCGTGCTCACCGCGCCCATCAGCAGCGTGTAGCCGTCACCCGGCGACTTGGCGACGAGGTCGGCGCCGATGCCGCCGCCCGCGCCGGGACGGTTATCGACCACGACCGGCTGGCCCCACGCCTCCTGCAGCTTCTGCGCGATGCCGCGGCCCATGATGTCGAGCGGCCCGCCGGGCGGGAACGGCACCACGAAGCGGATCGGCTTGGTCGGATAGGGCTGCGCGGCCGCCGGGCGAGGCGACGACCGCGCAAGCCAGCGCGAACGTGAACAGCAATCGCTTCATGAAGCCTCTCCGATGGAAAAAGAAAGAGGACGCAAGAGACTCTCTTGCGTCCTCCGTGTCGTTCCGCGACGGCGTCGCTAGGCTTCCTGGAACGCCTCCTCGCGCTTCTTCTTGATCGACGGCGACAGCACGATGATGAGCAGGAGCAGCGAGATCCCGAGCAGCACGGCGGAGATCGGCTTGGTGACGAACACCGACGGATCGCCGCGCGAGAGCAGCATCGCCCGCCGCAGGTTCTCCTCCATCATCGGCCCCAGGATGAAGCCGAGGATCAGCGGCGCGGGCTCGCACTCGAGCTTCACCCAGACGTAGCCGAGCACCGCGAAGATCGCCATCATGTAGATGTCGAACGAGCTGTTGTTGACGCTATAGACGCCGATCCCGCAGAACACCAGGATCGCCGGATAGAGCAGGCGATAGGGCACGGTGAGGAGCTTGATCCACATGCCGATCAGCGGCAGGTTGAGGACGACCAGCATCAGGTTCCCCACCCACATCGACGCGATCATTCCCCAGAAGAGCTGCGGCCGCTCGGTCATGACCTGCGGCCCGGGCGCGATACCCTGGATCATCATCGCGCCGATCATCAGCGCCATCACCGGGTTCGACGGGATGCCGAGCGTCAGCAGCGGGATGAACGAGGTCTGAGCGCCGGCGTTGTTCGCCGACTCCGGCGCCGCGACGCCGCGAATATCGCCCTTGCCGAAGTTGCGCGGCGGCTTCGCGATCTTCTTCTCGAAGGTGTAGGCCGCGAACGACGCCAGCAGCGCGCCCCCGCCGGGCAGGATGCCGAGGGCCGACCCGAGCACCGTGCCGCGCAGGATCGACGGGATGCACTTCTTGATGTCGTCCCAGTTCGGCAGGATCCGGTCGACCTTCGCGACAAAAATGTCGCGGGTCTCCTTGTGCTGGAGGTTCGTCATGATCTCGGCGACCCCGAACACGCCCATCGCCACGGTCACGAACCCGATGCCGTCGGAGAGTTCCGATATCCCGAAGCTGTACCGCGCCACGCCCGAGTTCACGTCGGTGCCGACGAGGCCGAGCAGCAGCCCCAGGATGACCATCCCGATCGCCTTGATGAGCGAGCCGTGGGCGAGCACGACCGCCGCGATCAGGCCGAGGACCATCAGCGAGAAATACTCGGTCGGGCCGAACTTGAGCGCGACCTCGGCGAGCGGCGGCGCGAAGAGCGCGATCACGATCGTCGCCACGGAACCGGCGAAGAACGAGCCGATCGCCGCCATCCCGAGCGCCGGGCCGGCCCTGCCCTGCCGGGCCATCTGGTAGCCATCGAGCGCAGTCACCACCGACGAGGACTCGCCGGGCAGGTTCACCAGGATCGCGGTGGTCGACCCGCCGTACTGCGCGCCGTAGTAGATGCCGGCGAGCATGATCAGGGCCGACACCGGCGGCAGCGTGAACGTCACCGGCAGCAGCATCGCGATGGTCGCGACCGGGCCGATCCCGGGCAGCACGCCGATCAGCGTGCCGAGCAGCACGCCGCCGAAGCACCACAGGAGGTTCTGCCAGGAGAGCGCGACGCCGAAGCCGAGCGCGAGATTGTTGAGCAGTTCCATCGCGGTCTCCTACTCGCCGGGCCACACGGGGATCGGCAGGCCGAGCCCCTTCACGAAGACCCACACCGAGAAGATCGCGAGCACCACGTACAGGATCGCCACCTCCTTCGTCTTGAACTCGAACCCGCCGAAGGCGCCGACGCCGACCAGCACCGCGACCGACAGCACGAGGCCGAGCGGCTTGAGCAGGATGCCGAAGAGGACGGTCGCGAGGACGATCAGGATCAGCGGCCGGAAGTAGAACTTCGGCACCGCCGAGCCGGCCACGATGAGCGACTGGACGAAGATCGCGACGCCGATGACCGCGAGGATCCCGCCGAGCATCGTCGGGAAGTAGGCGGGGCCCATCCGTACCGAGGTGCCCATCTGGTAGTTCTGCGCCACCCACGTGAACCCGACGCCGAACGCGATGAACATCAGGCCGGCCCAGAAATCTCTAGGAGCCTTTATTTTCATGGGACCCTCCTCCTCTCAGGTGGGAAGGTATTCTGCCACAGGGCGTGGAAAGTCAAGCCGTCCGCGGTCGGGGCGGCGGAACCTGACAATCACGCTGACGCCGGTCGCCGGCGCCCTTACACGAACGTCGGTCCCTGGATCTGCTCGTTCAGCTCGCGCTGGCGGTCGAGGTACTCGACCAGGCGGGAGCTGGTCTGGCGCAGCCGCTGCGAGAGCATCAAAGCGAGCTGCATCAGGATCTTCGCGCCGAGGATCGGCTGCTCCAGAATGATGCGCGCCAGGTGGTCAGCGGTGAGCACCGCGATCAGCACCGGCTCGACCGCGACGCAGGTCGCGAAGCGCGGCTCGCCGTCGATCATCGACATCTCGCCGAGGGTCTTGCCCTCCTCGACCACCGCGATCAGGCGCGGCGCGTTCCAGCGGTCCTGCTTGAACACCTCGATCCGGCCCTCGACGACCACCATCATGAAGTCGCCCGCCTCGCCCTCGCGGATGATCTCCTGGCCGGCCTGGGCGCGGTAGGTCTGCATGAAGTGGCCCATCAGCCGGATCTCGGCCAGGTTGAACTGCTCGAAGAGCGGCGAGCCGCCGATCATGGCGTGCATCTTGGTCGCGAACTGGGTCGCGTCGCCGACGTGCTCGAGGTGAGGGAGTCGCTGGGTTTCGGCGATTTCCATGCGTGGGTCTCGGGTGGCGGCTGATTATGCCCCACCGTGGGGCGTCCGAACCCTGCCGGCCGACAGTCGGCCGGACGGACGCGCCCGGAAGGCTACGGTGCAGGACACGTACGGGTGGACCAGTAGCGCTCGCAGAGGTAGCAGCGCCCCTGGGGCAGGTACCGCGGAATCCGGTAGTACCGGTCGCGCACCTCGGCGAGCACCCGGTCGCGATACGCGGCGTAGTCGAACCCCTGCCCGAGGACGAGGTAGTACCTCGCGCCGCGCACGTCGATCTCGCGCATCTCGATCGCCCGGAAGAACGGGCGGTACTCGTCCGGCTCGGCCGCGCTCTTGCGCACGACCAGGATGTCCTTGCCGTCGAGCGGCCGGAAATCGGTGAGGATGTCGTCGTGGCGCCCGTGCGCCGAACCGGGGCCGAAGGTCGGGAAATAGTGTCGCCGCCACGGCTCCTGCACGCCGGGCTGCGCCACGACGCCCAGCTCGGCGGCGTTGTACGACAGCAGCACCGCCGGCGAGTAACCGCTGGCGGCGAAGACGTAGCGGCCTTCGTACGGCTTCAGCGCGGCGAGCACCTCGTCCGCGCGGAACGCCATCACGACGCTGTCGTAGTGACGCGAGGCGCTTGAACGTCTCGAGCGGGAGCGCGCCACGACCGCGACCGCGAGCGAGGTGCACCGCCGAGAACGCCGCCAGGAACTTCGCCGACGCGGCGAGGCGCGGGGGCCCGAGCACGAACGCGCCCGCCATGAATAGCGGCGGCATGAACGCGAACAGCCAGTGCAGGCCGACGCTCCGGACCGCGGAGAGCACGAAGAACACCGCGATCGGCACCGCCGCGCACGCAGCGAGGAGCGCCACCGCGGGATCGCGGACCGCTGCACGCATCGCGCTGCGGCCGCGGGCGAGGTCGAAGAGCAGCAGCGGGCCCGCGACGTACGCGAGCAGCGCGAGGAAGACGAGCGGCCGGTACCAGGCGAAACCGGCCTCGTCGTGCCGGTTGTAGACGTTGAACATCAGGTTCGCCCAGCAGTGCTCGTAGTTCCACGCGAGGTTCACGAGCCCGAACGGCACCGCGCAGGCGAGGACGACCGCGAGCTCGCGCCAGGCTCGGCCGTCGCGGCGGATCGCCGCGACGTAGACGACGTACGCCAGGGCGAGGAGCACGGCGAAGTACTTCGAGAGGAACGCGAGTCCGAGGGCGATCCCGGCGGCCGCGCACAGCGCGAACGAGCGGCGACGCACGGCGAGGGCGTACGCCGCGAGCGATGCGAACGAGAAGAGGACGAGCGGCGTGTCGGTCGTGATCAGGACGTTCAGCACCTGGGCCGGCGCGACGAGCCAGGCGAGCGCCGCCCAGTCGCCGAGGGCTTGCGCGTCCCCGCGGCCGCGAGCGAGCGCCGCCACGAGCGCGCGCATGCCGAGCGCGATCAGCGCCGGCAGGAGGATCGCCGGCAGGCGGAGCCATACCGGTGCGTGCCCGACCTGGAGCAGCGCGGCGAGGAACCAGCCGACCATCGGCGGGTGGTCGTAGACCCCGAGCGCCGGCGCTTCGCCCCAGTAGACGAAGAACGCTTCGTCCCCGGTGACCGGCAGCCACCAGGCGAGCAGGAACCGGAGCGCGAGGGTGACCGCGAGCGCGCCCCAGAAGAGGCGCCCGGGGTCCGCCGCCGCCAGGCTCAACGGGTGCGCTCCGCCGCCTCCTTCTTCTGCGAGCCGGGGCGCTTGCCGCCGCGCCGGCGCCGCACGCTCTCGGCGAGGCGCTCGAGCAGCGGCACCGAGTCGTCGAAGCCGATGCAGGCGTCGGTGATGCTCTGGCCGTACGCGAGCGGCTTCCCGGGCACGAGGTCCTGCCGCCCCTCCTGCAGGTGGGACTCGATCATCACGCCCGCGATCCGGCGCTCGCCGGCCGCGATCTGGCCGCCGATGTCGGCGCCGACCTCGATCTGACGCCGGTAGTCCTTGCGGCTGTTCGCGTGCGAGCAGTCGATCATCAGGTGCTCCTTCACGCCGGCGGCCGCGAGCGCCTTGCACGCGGCTGCCACGCTCGCCGCGTCGTAGTTCGGCTCGCGCCCGCCGCGCAGGATGATGTGGCAGTCCGCGTTCCCGCGCGTCTCGACGATCGCCACCTGGCCGTTCTTGTGCACCGACAGGAAGTGATGCCGCTGCTGGGCGGCGAGGATCGCGTCGACCGCGATCCGGACGTTGCCGTCGGTGCCGTTCTTGAACCCGACCGGCGCGGAGAGGCCGGAGGCGAGCTCGCGGTGCACCTGGCTCTCGGTGGTGCGCGCGCCGATCGCGCCCCAGCTGATCAGGTCGCCGATGTACTGCGGCGAGATCACGTCGAGGAACTCCGAGCCGGCCGGGACGCCCGCCTGGTTGATCCGCACCAGCAGGTCGCGGGCGACCCGCAGGCCCTCGTTGATGCGGAAGCTGCCGTTCAGGTACGGATCGTTGATCAGCCCCTTCCAGCCGACGGTGGTGCGCGGCTTCTCGAAGTAGACCCGCATCACGATCTCGAGGTCGTCGGCGAGCCGCTCGCGCACCGGCTGGAGCCGCGTGGCGTACTCGACCGCGGCCGCGGGATCGTGGATCGAGCACGGCCCGATGATCACGAGGAGGCGATCGGCGGCGCCGTGGAGGATCTGCTTGATCCGCTTGCGGGTGTCGGCGACGAGCTTCTCGACCGGCGTCCCCTGGATCGGGAAGAACCGGATCAGGTGCTCGGGCGGCGGCAGCGGGACGATGTTGCCGATCCGCTCGTCGTCGGTCAGGGAGGTCCGGTCGACCGGGATGTGGGGCGGGAAGCTGTCAGCGGTGCTCAT
>CAVXND010000033.1:0-6975 GCA_963762785.1 uncultured beta proteobacterium | reverse complement strand
ACCCGGCGCGACGCTCTCAGATCCCTCCTCGCCGCGCCGCTCGTCCTGACGCCGTTCGGGCTCCGGCCTGCGGGCGCGCAGCAGCGGGTCGCGCTGCTCGACGTCCGGCGCCAGCGCCAGTTCGTGAATCCCCTGCCGCGACCGGCCCGCGCGACACCGGCGACGGCAGCGCGGCACTACGAGCTCGCGGTGCGGCAGTTCCGCGGCTCGCTCGGGCTCGTCGACCCGCGCACGGGGCGCGCGCTCGAGACCACGCTCTGGGGCTACGACGGCCAGTACCCCGGTCCGACCTTCGACGTGCGGCGCGGCGAGCCGGTGACCGTGCGCTGGACCAACGCGCTCGCCGCGGACGGGCGCGCGCTGCCGCACCTGCTGCCGGTCGACCGCTCGATCCACATCGCGCACACGAAGGGCGGCGCGCCGGGCGGCGTTCCGCTCGTGACGCATCTGCACGGCGGCCATGTCGAGGCCGCGAGCGACGGCGATCCGGAAGCGTGGTTCACGCCGGGCTTCGCCGAGCGCGGGCCGGCGTTCCTGCAGGAGGTGTACCGCTACGCGAACGACCAGGAGGCCGGCACGCTCTGGTACCACGACCATGCGCTGGGGCTGACGCGGCTCAACGTCGGCGCCGGGCTCGCGGGTTTCTATCTCGTGCGCGACGAGAACGAGGACCGGCTCGGGCTCCCCGCCGGCGCCTACGAGATCCCGCTCCTCATCCAGGACCGGACCTTCACGGCGCAGGGGGAGCTCGTCATCGCCTCGCATCCCGCGCACCCCGGTGCGCCGGACCCGAGCATCCAGCCCGAGGAGTTCGGCGCGGCGATCGTCGTGAACGGCATGGTCTGGCCGTTCGCGGCGGTCGAGCCGCGGCGCTACCGGCTGCGCCTCCTGAACGGCTCGGACTCGCGCTTCTATGCGCTCGCGTTCGAGCCGCGCCTGCCGTTCGTGCTCATCGGCACCGACCAGGGCTTCCTGGAGCATCCCGTCGTCCTCGACCGGCTCGTGCTCGCGCCCGCGGAGCGCGCGGACGTCATCGTCGATTTCTCGCATTCCGCCGTCCGGGGACGGCAGGTGATGCTGCTGAACTCGGCGCCGACGCCGTTCCCCGAGGGCGATCCGCCGGACCCGCGCACGACCGGCCGCGTGATGGCCTTCCGCGTGGGAACGGGCCGCGTCGAGGACGGGAGCCGCATCCCCGATCGTCTCCGCCCCGACCCGCCGCCCGAGCTGCGACCGACCGCGGCGATCCGCGAGCTCGTGCTGTTCGAAGGCAAGGATGCATTCGGTCGCAACAAGACGCTGCTCGGGACCGTCAAGGACGGCGCGAAGACCTGGCACGACCCGGTCACCGAGGACCCGCTGCTCGGGGCCGTGGAGGCCTGGGACCTCTACAACACGACCGGCGATACGCACCCGATCCACGTCCACCTCGTTCACTTCCGCGTGGTCGGCCATCGACGCTTCGCCGGCGACCCGGACGCGAACGGCGCGCTCAGGCAGATCCGGTGGCTCGGAAGACGACCGGCCGGCCGGTCCCGACGAGCGCGGCCCCAAGGACACGGTCCGCGTCCCGCCGAGCACGCGCACGCGCATCGTGGCGCGGTTCGACCGGCCCGGGCGCTACGTCTGGCACTGCCACATCCTCTCGCACGAGGACCACGAGATGATGCGGCCGTTCGTCGTGCGGGAGGGATAGCCGCCCGCGCGCGCCTCAGGCGCGCCGCTCGAGCGCGCGGCGCTTGCGCCGGTCGTGCCAGAGGAAGCCGAAGATCGTGACGCCGATGAGGACGAACGAGACCACGTCGCCGATCACCGAGGTCTTGAAGCGGTAGCGGCCGCTCTTCGGGTCGTAGACGGTGCAGACGATCCGGACGCGCTCGAGGAGCTCCGCGAGGCTCGCGAGCGGCATCGGCGTCCCGGTCACGAGCGTCCTGCAGCGGGTCGATCAGGAGCGGCAGCGCGAACTCGTCGCCGTACACCTGGCGGAACACCTTGCCGTCGGCGTCGAGGATCGTGAGCTGGGTGAGGTGGTCGAACCCGCCCGGCGTGCGCACGTACTCGAAGCCGAAGTCGGCGACGAGCGAGCGCGAGCTGCGGCTCGAACGGCGACAGGAACTCCCAGTCGGGAGCGTCGATGCCGTAGCGCCGGGCGAAGTCGCGCATCGCCTCGGGCGAGTCGTAGGGCAGGTTGAACCCGATCGTGACGACGCGGAAGCTGCCGGTGCCGAGCGTCTTCCGCGCCTCGCGGATCGCTTTCGCGAGCTGCGCGGTCGTGGTCGGGCAGACCGAGAGGCAGCCGGTGTACACGAAGTTCACCACCAGCGGCTTGCCGCGGTAGTCGGCGAGCCGCACCTGCCGGCCTTCGCGATCGAGGAACGCGTAGTCGCCGACCCGGTTGCCGATCGCCGCCTGGCTCGTCTTGAGCGCGCGGTCCGGGTCGAGCGCGGCGCCGCCTGCGCGCCGCCGGTGAGCGTTCTGCGCCGCGGCGCTCGACGAGCCGAGCACGAACGCGGCGAGAGCGAGCGCGGACCGGAGCCCGCATCGCCGCGCGCGCCATCGACCTCGGCTCCCGGTCGTCAGCCCGCGACCGCCCGATCGACGATCGCGGCGGCGAGGAGCAGCGTGAGCTGGACGAGCGAGGCGAAGAAGTTCGCGAGCGCCATCTTCCGCGTCGGGTTGGCGACGAGGCGGATGCTCGCGTAGACGAACAGCGCGCCGCCGACGAGCCGCGCCGGCGCCGTAGATCCACCCCATCCCGAACGCGAGCGGCACGAACGACAGCGCGACCAGCGCCACGGTGTGCGCGAGGATGACGCGCGCGCAACGCGCATCGCCGACCACGACCGGGAGCATCGGCACGCGCGCCGCCCGGTAGTCCTCGTGGCACGCGATCGCGAGGCTCCAGAAATGCGGCGGCGTCCACAGGAAGAGCACGACCGCCAGCACGAGCGGCACCGCCGGCGGCACGCCCGGCGCGATCGCCGCCGCGCCCGCGAGGACCGCGAAGCTGCCGGCGAGCCCGCCGACGACGATGTTCCACCACGTCCGCCGCTTGAGCCACACCGTGTAGACGATCCCGTAGACGAACGCGCCGAGGAAGGTGTGCAGCGCGGCGAGCCAGTTGGTCGCCCAGGCGGCGGCGAGCACCGACGCGACCGTGATCGCGCCGAGCAGCCACAGCCAGCGCGCATCGCGCGCGAGCTCGCCGGTGACGAACGGACGGCCGCGCGTGCGGCGCATCCGCGCGTCGAGATCGCTCTCGTACCACTGGTTGAAGCCGCCCGCGGCGGCGGCGGACAGCACCACCGCGAGGCCGAGGACGGCGATCCGCCACGCTTCGAGCGACGGCCCGGGCGTCGCCGCCAGGCCCGCGAGCGCGGTGAAGCCGATGACGAGGCCGATGCGGAGCTTGAAGAGCCCCGCGGCGCGGGCGACGACGGCCCGGGCGCGCCCCTTTGCCGCGCTCCGGGCCGCAACCCCGTCCATCGGAATCGCCATGGTCGTGCCCCGTCTCATTCCGGCTTCGTCATCGCAGCGGCCAGACGGTCGACAGGTACTTCCAGTTGATGAAGTAGTACAGCACGAACGACACCAGGAACACGAACGCGAGCGAGAGCGTCCCCGGCGCCGACCAGGCGTGCGTCGCGGCGCCGTAGCCGGTGAGCGCCCCGGCGACCGGCGTCGGAGCGGGTCTCGCGACGCCGTCCCGCGCGCGCACGTGCTGGAACCCGGGCGTCTCGATGCGCTTGCCGAGGAACACCGAGCCGACCGTGACGAGGATGTACATCGCGCCGCCGACGATCGCGAGCAGCCCGCCGATGGCCATCAGCGCCATCATGAGGAAGGCGGTGCCGGGGAACTCGAACCCGAGCGGGTTGCCCGAGAACGTGATGTCCCAGTGCCGGCGCGGCACGCCCAGCGTGCCCGCGCCCATCATGAAGAGCGCGAACATGGTCATGCCGGCGGCGAAGACGTAGGGCTGCCACTTCGCCATGGTCGGGAACATCACCTCGCGCCGGAAGAGCACCGGGATCAGGAAGTACGTGATCGCCATGAACGCGAGCGTGGTGCCGATCACGACCGTGGCGTGGAAGTGGCCGGGCACGTAGATCGTGTTGTGCAGGATCAGGTTGAGCTGCTCGGTGCCGATGATCACGCCCGAGATCCCGCCGAGGAAGCCGAAGCCGATGATCGACATGAACACCCCGGAGAACGCCGGGTTCGACCACGGCGCCTTGCGCAGCCACTCGAAGAGGCCCTTGGTGAAGCCCTTGCTCGCGCTGCGCGACCTCGATCGAGCCGGGCACGGTCAGCCCGTGCACCATCGACGCGAGCACCGCGAGGTAGAACGCGTAGCTCGTGTTGAGGATCTTCCAGCTCGACGTCAGGCCGGGGTCGACGAGCAGGTGGTGCGCGCTCGCGATCGTGATGAACAGGATGTAGAGCAGGAACGCCGTGCGGCTCACCTTCTCGCTCATCGGCTTCGCGCCGAACACGATCGCCGCGACCGCGTACCACACCGCGACCTGCGCCGAGACGTTGATCTGCTGCGACGAGTGGCCGAACGCCCACCAGATGTGCCGGTACAGGAGCGAGTCCATGTACCCGACCAGGCCGATCGACCACAGGAACGTCGGGATCAGGATGATCGCGCCGGAGGCGATGGTGAAGATCGCGATGATGCACGCGGTCAGCGCCGCCGAACGTCACCAGCGGGATCGAGCCGTTGTACGTGCGCTCCGCCTTCCCGACGACGAGCGCGCCGAGGAAGATGAAGCAGCCGATGAGCGCGCCCACCGCGAACAGGATCAGGCCGAGGTAGAAGCTCCAGTGCGCCTGCATCGGCACGTAGGAGGTGAACATCACGCTCGAGTCCTGGCGGATGAACACCGCGTAGTTGTTCATCAGCGCGCCGACGAGCATCAGCGCGAACCCGGCCCAGGCGAGCCGCGGCGTCGGGAGGCGACAGCCGAGCAGCGTCGAGCCGGCGAAGTACAGCACCGCGATCTCGAAGAAGATGATCCAGAACACGAGCATGTTGAGCCCGTGCCCGGTGAGGACGAGGTAGAACCAGTCGGCCGGCAGCAGGTGCACCGCCTGCCAGCGCGTGAGCGTGACCAGGATCGCGAGCACGCCGCCGAAGAGGAGGAAGACCACCGCCGCGACGGCGTTCGCCTTCATCAGCGCCTCGGCGGGCTGGTGGAACTTGAGACCCGGTCGTCGGGCAGGTCCGGAACATGCGGTTGACGGCCATTGTCGCCTCCCCTACTTCTTCGCCACGACGTACAGCTTGGTCACCATCGTGTGATGGTTGACGCCGCAGTACTCGTTGCAGACGATGTTGTAGGTGCCGGCCTTGCTCGGCTGCACCGTCAGCAGGTGCTCGTAGTTCGGGTGCACCTCGATGTTGATGTTCTCCGGCTGCAGCGAGAACCCGTGCAGCCAGTCGAGCGACATCAGGTGCAGGCGGTAGCTCTGCCCTTCCTCGAGCTCGACGATCGGCCACCACTGCCACAGGCGGGCGATCAGGTAGACGTCGCTCCCCGGCGGGCGGGTGGACGACCGGGATCTTCTCGTTGTTGAGGCCCGTCCTCCTCGCGCACCTTGAACTTGTCCACCATCTCCTGCGTCTTGGCGGTGAAGCGCTCCGGCGTCGAGCGATAGGCCTCGTTGGCGAGGTTCTGCTTACCGAACACGTGCCAGTACGGCATCATGAAGAAGAGGAAGAGGCACCAGACGAAGGCGATCAGGATCCACGTGATCTCGATCTTCTCGATCGGCTCTTTCCACCACAGTCGGTTGGTCGGCGGCTGAATCGCGCTCATGGCTCGTTCTCCCCGCGGCTCACTTCGCGATCGGCACGCTGGCGATCTCCATCACGCCCCAGATGATGTAGAGCACCGTGGGGATGACGACGCCGAGGAAGAGCAGCATCCACGGGTTGTCGATCAGCTGCTGCATGAACGGTACCGGCTCGTCGGGAAGGTCCTCGTCGGCGGTGCTCGGGGACGGGTTCGGCCATGGCGACTCTCCTTGTCTGGAAATCGGCCGCGCGCTCAGGGCAGGCAGCCCTGCGCGAGGTAGAAGCGGATGCAGGCGAGGGCGTCGAGCGCCTGCGCATCGGGCAGCCAGGCGGCGAGGACCGCCGCGGCCGCGGCGGCGAGGACGAATGCGGCCGCCTCGACGGCCGGAGCGCTGCGGTCCCGCCGGTCTCCACGAAGCGTGCCCATCGCTCCTCCTTCGCGCATGCGACCCGCCCACGCGGGCGGGTTCTCGCGGACCCAATCTACGGAGCCGGGCGACGGAAAAACTTGATGCGCGCTAAAAAAACGCCGGCTGTCCCGGCGCGGGCGGGTTGATGCGGGTCAAGCGCGTCCGGGCCGCTCCCGGCAGAATCGCGTCGTGACGAGATCGTTCGCCGCGGAGGTTTCGCTCGCTCCGGCCGTCGCGCCGGCGACCGCCGGCCGCGCGGTCGCCGTGTGGCTCCTCGTCTGCGCGCTCGCCGTCGCCGCGATGGTCGTCGTCGGCGGCGCCACCCGCCTGACCCACTCCGGGCTCTCGATCGTCGAGTGGCAGCCCCTCGTCGGCACCATTCCCGCCGCTCTCCGATGGCGACTGGCAGGTGCTGTTCGACAAGTACCAACAGACCCCCGAGTACAAGCTCGTCAACCACGCGATGTCGCTCGGCGAGTTCAAGGGCATCTTCTGGTGGGAGTACTTCCATCGCCTGCTCGGCCGGACGATCGGCATCGTGTTTCTCGTGCCCCTCCTCTGGTTCTGGTGGCGCCGCCGCATCGACGCGCGGCTCGGGCTGGAAGCTCGCCGGCGTGTTCGCGCTCGGCGGCCTGCAGGGCGCGATGGGCTGGTACATGGTCGCGTCGGGCCTGGTCGACGAGCCGCGCGTATCGCACCTGCGCCTCACCGCGCACCTCGGCCTCGCGTTCCTGATCCTCGGCGCGATGCTGTGGATCGCCT
>CAVXND010000032.1:0-40210 GCA_963762785.1 uncultured beta proteobacterium | reverse complement strand
AGTCGGCGGCGGTTTTCGGGTTCGGGACTGCGCTCATGTGCGCCTCCGTTCGTCGGCAGAACGGGCGCCGTTCACAGCGGTCCCGCTCCCGAGCCTGGCGGGCCGATCGCCCGTCGCAGCGCCCCTCGGCGCCGGGGAAAGAAAAAGCGCTCGCACCGTTGCCGATGCGAGCGCCGTTGTTCCGATCGAGCCGGCGGTCTGGCCGCCGGGGCTGAGCCTGGCCGGCCGCGGGAATCCGGGGCCGGTCGCAACGCTCCTCAGCAGGTGCGGATTCTAGCGCACCGGTGCCGGCGGGACTACGCCATCGCCGTGGATTTCTTCACGCCCGCCTCCGCGGCGAGCGCCTGCGCCTTGTCGGTCTTCTCCCAGGTGAACTCCGGCTCGTCGCGCCCGAAGTGGCCGTACGCGGCGGTCTTCTCGTAGATCGGGCGCAGGAGGTCGAGCATCTGGACGATGCCCTTCGGGCGGAGATCGAAGTGCTGCTGCACCAGCTCGGCGATTTTCTCGTCCGGAACCTTGCCGGTGCCGTAAGTGGTGACCCAGACGCTCGTCGGCCGCGCGATGCCGATCGCGTACGACACCTGGATCAGGCACTTCGACGCGAGCCCGGCGGCGACCACGTTCTTCGCGGCGTAGCGCGCGGCGTACGCGGCCGAGCGGTCCACCTTGGACGGGTCCTTGCCGGAAAACGCGCCGCCGCCGTGGGGCGCCGCGCCGCCGTAGGTGTCGACGATGATCTTGCGTCCGGTGAGCCCGCAATCGCCGTGCGGTCCGCCGACCACGAACCGGCCGGTCGGGTTGATGTGGTACTTGATCTCGCCCTTGACGAGCTGCTTGGGCAGGACCGGCTTGACGATGTGCTCGATCACCCCTTCGGTGAGCGTCTTGTGGTCGACGTCGGGGAGGTGCTGGCTCGACAGCACGACGGTGTCGATCGAATCGGGCTTGCCGTCGACGTAGCGCACCGTCACCTGCGACTTCGCGTCGGGCCCGAGCCAGGGCAGGCGGCCGTCGCGGCGGCATTCGGACTGGCGCTGCACCAGCCGGTGCGCGAGGTGGATCGGGAGCGGCATCAGCTGCGGCGTCTCGTCGCACGCGTAGCCGAACATCAGGCCCTGGTCGCCCGCGCCCTGCTCGAGGTCGAGGCCCTTGCCTTCGTCCACGCCCTGCGCGATGTCGGGCGACTGCTTGTCGTAGTTCACCAGCACGCCGGCGGCGCGATAGTCCATGCCGTAGTCGGCGTTGTCGTAGCCGATGCGCTTCACGACGCCGCGCGCGACCGCGGCGTAGTCGACGACCGCGCGCGTGGTGATCTCGCCCGCGAGCACGATGAGACCGGTGTTGCAGAGCGTCTCCGCGGCGACCCGGGAGGTTTTCTCCTGGGCTAGAATCGCGTCGAGGATCGCATCCGAGATCTGGTCCGCGACCTTGTCCGGATGGCCTTCGGACACCGACTCGGACGTGAAAAGAAAGCTCGACATCAAGGGCTCCGGGTGGTTTGGCGAGAGTCGGCGATTCTAGCAAAAGCTTGACCCCGATTCCCGCCCATTCCGTTCCCACCCGCCCCGCGGGCGCGGTCCCACCGTCCGCGCGGCCGTGCTGACCCGCCTCGCGGTCGGCCTGCTCTGGCTGCTGCATTTCCTGCCGCTCGGCCTCCTCGCCCCCATCGGCGCGGGGCTCGGGCGGCTCGCGTACGTCGCGGTTCCGTCCCGCCGTCGTGTCTGCCTCGTCAATCTTGCCCGGTGCTTCCCCGATCTTTCCGAGCGCGAGCGGGTCGCGCTCGCGAAGCGCCATTTTGCGGCGCTCGGGCGCAGCGTCGTCGAGCGCGGCCTTCTCTTCTGGTCCTCCGGCGACCGCATCGCGCGGCTCGTACGCATCGTCGGCTACGAGCACTTCGAGTCGGCGCAGAAGCCGGTGGTGCTATTCGCGCCGCACTTCCTCGGGCTCGAGGCCGGCGCGACGCGCCTCTCGATGGAAGGCGAGGGGGTGAGCATCTATTCGCGGCAGAAGAACGCCTACGTCAACCGGCTGCTCGAGCGTTACCGCAACCGCTTCAAGCCGATCACGCTGCTTTCGCGCCAGGACGGCATCCGAGGGGCGGTCCGCGAGATGCAGCGCGGGCTGCCCTTCTACTACCTTCCCGACCAGGACTACGGGCCGCGCGAGTCGGTATTCGTGCCGTTCTTCGGCGTGCCGGCGGCGACGATCACCGGGCTCTCGCGCGTCGCGCGGCTGGCCGATGCGTCGGTCGTGCCGGTCGTGACGCGGATGCTGCCGGGCGGCGCGGGCTACGAGGTGCGGCTTTACCCGACCTGGGAGGGTTTCCCCACCGACGACCCGGCCGCGGACGCGCGGCGCATGAACGCATTCATCGAGGACCGCGTGCGCGAGATGCCGGAGCAGTACAACTGGGTGCACAAGCGGTTCAAGACGCGGCCGCCGGGAGAGGCCAAGTTCTATTAGAACGGGAAGTCCGCTAGAGTCATGCCCATGGAACAGTTGCGGGCCGCAGTGATCGGCGTCGGCTACTTCGGCAGCCGGCACGTCGACAAGCTCGCCCGGCTGCCCGGGCGTGAAGCTCGAGTACGTCGTCGACACGGACCGCGCGCGGGCCGAGGGGATCGCGTCGAAGGTCGGCGCGCGCGCGATCACCGGGTTCCGCGACGTGCTCGGCAAGGTCGATATCGCCACCGTCGCGGTGCCCACGCAGGCGCACGCGGAGGTGGCGGACGCGCTGCTCGGTGCCGGCGTCCACTGCCTCATCGAGAAACCGCTCACCGCGACGCTCACGGAGGCCGACCGTGTCGTCGGGCTCGCGGCGGCGAAGGGTCTGGTGCTGCGCGTCGGGCATCTGGAACGCTTCAACCCGGCGCTGCTCGCGGTCCGCGACCGGATCACCGCGCCGCGGTTCATGGAATGCCATCGCCTGGCGCCGTTCAAGCCGCGCGGCACCGACGTCGACGTGGTGCTCGACCTGATGATCCACGACCTCGACATCATCCTGTCGCTCGTCGATTCGCCCGTGACCGAGGTGCGCGCGAACGGCGTGCCGGTGCTCACCGGCGGGATCGACATAGCGAACGCCCGCATCGAGTTCGCGAACGGGTGTGTGGCCAACGTGACTGCGAGCCGCGTCAGCGCGAAGTCGATGCGCAAGCTGCGCGTCTTCCAGCCCGACTGCTACGTCTCGATCGACTTCCAGGACCGGACGGTGGACGTCGCGCGCGCCGATCCGGGCGCGACCGGCGGGCTGATTCCCGGCATCACGCTCGGTCACGACGAGTTCCCGGAGGGGGATTCGCTCGAGGCCGAGCTGGCCGCGTTCGTCGACGCGGTCCGCGGCCGCCACCGGCCGGCGGCGACCGGGCAGGACGCGCGCCGCGCGCTCGAGCTCGCCCTCGTGATCTGTCACCGCATCCGCGGCGACGCGGCGCGCAGCTGACGTGAAAGTCAAGTTCACGAAAATGCACGGCGTCGGCAACGACTTCGTCGTGCTCGACGGCATCTCGCAGCGGGTCGAGCTCGGTCAGGCGGCGCTGCGGCGCCTCGCCGACCGGCACTTCGGCGTCGGCTGCGACCAGGTCCTCGTGGTCGAGCGGCCGCGCACCGCCGGCGTCGACTTCCGCTATCGCATCTTCAACGCCGACGGCGGCGAGGTCGAGCAGTGCGGCAACGGCGCCCGGTGCTTCGTCCGGTTCGTGCGCGACAAGGGGCTCACCGGAAAGCGCGAGATCCGGGTCGAGACGCTCTCCGGCGTGATCGCCCCGCGGCTCGAGGACGACGGCCGCGTAACGGTCGACATGGGCCCGCCGTCGTTCGAGCCCGCCCGCGTCCCGTTCGACACGACCGGGCTCGCCCCGTTGCGCGATCTCCCCGCGGGCTCGCCGCTCGCGGCCGGCGCGCGCAAGCTCGCCGTCTGGCCGCTCGACGTCTACGGCCGCACCGCGCACGTCATCGTCGTGTCGATGGGCAACCCGCACGCGCTGCAGGTGGTGCCCGACGTCGACCTCGCGCCGGTCGCGACGCAAGGGCCGCTCATCGAGGGGCATCCGCGCTTCCCGCAGCGGGTGAACGCCGGCTACATGCACGTGGTCGACCGGCACCGCATCGCGCTCCGCGTCCACGAGCGCGGGGCGGGGGAGACGCTTGCCTGCGGCACCGGCGCGTGTGCCGCGGTCGTCGCCGGGATCCGGCTCGGGCTCGTCGATTCGCCGGTCACGGTCGCCACGCGCGGCGGGGAATTGACGATCACTTGGGCCGGCGCGGACAATCCGGTGTATATGACCGGACCGGCGGAGACGGTGTTCGAGGGAGAGATCGAGATTGAGCGCGCTGAAGGCTGACGACGTCGCCCGCTGGCTGCGGGACAACCCGGTCTTCTTCGAGGAGCACTCGGCGCTCCTCACCGAGATCCAGGTGCCGAACCCGCACGGCGGGCAGGCGATCCCGCTGTCCGACCGCCAGGTCGTCTCCCTGCGCGACAAGGCGAAGGCGCTCGAAGCGAAGCTCGCCGAGCTGATCCAGTTCGGCGAGGAGAACGACGTGATCAGCGAGAAGGTGCACCGCCTCGCGGTCGCGATGCTCTCGGCGCGCGCGCTCAACACGGTGCTCCACGAGCTGTACTACAACCTGCGCGAGGATTTCGCGATCCCGCACGCGAGCCTGCGGCTGTGGCGCGGGATGGGCGATCTGCCGGAGTTCGGCGCCGCGAGCGACGGGCTCCGCGAGTACGCCGCCGCGCTGGAGGGGCCGTTCTGCGGCCCGAACGCAAACTTCGAGGCCGCCGGCTGGTTCGGCGACGCCGTGCCGCACATCCGCTCGGTCGCGTTCATCCCGTTGCGGGAGCTCGACGAGACCTTCGGCATGCTCGCGTTCGCGAGCGAGGACACCGCGCGCTTCTACCCCGAGATGGGCACGCTCTACCTCAAGCGCATCGGCGAGATGGTGAGCGCAGCCCTCCTGCGCTTCGTCTGAGATGGCCGATGGAACAAGAGGGCACGCCCCCTTGTTGATCCCCCAAGCCAGATTGAAGAATTGACACGATGGCCGGCGACCCCCGACAGCCACTGGTCGCCGCGTACCTCGATCACCTGACCGTCGAGCGCCGCCTCGCCGGGACGACCCGCGAGGCCTACGCGCTCGGCCTCGCCGAGCTGCTCGCCGCCACCCGCGGCGTCGCGCCCGCCGACATGGCGCCGCACCATCTGCGCCGTGCGGCGGCCGCGCTCAGGGCGCGCGGTCTGGCCGGCCGTTCGATCGCGCGGACGCTCTCGTCGTGGCGCGGCTTCTTCCGCTGGCTGGCGCGTCATCATGGCCTCGCCGCGAACCCGTGCGCGGGTCTGCGCGCGCCGAAGTCGCCGAAGGCGTTGCCGAAAGCGCTCGCCCCCGACGAGGCGCGGCAGCTCCTCGACCGCGAAGCCCCGACCGCGCTCGAGGCGTGCGACCGCGCGATGTTCGAGCTCTGCTATTCGTCGGGGCTGCGGCTGGCCGAGCTGGTCGGGATGGACGAAGCGTCGGCGCGGGCGGTCATACGCGACGGCGAGGTCACCGTCACGGGCAAGGGCGCGAAGACGCGCACCGTCCCGGTCGGTGCGCAGGCGCGCGCGGCGATCGCGGCCTGGCTCGCGGCGCGCGCCGGCGTTGCCCGACCGGGCGAGCGGGCGCTCTTCGTCGGCGCTCGCGGCGAGCGCGTGAATCCTGGCGTCGTCCGGCACCGCCTCGCGCGCTGGGCGCGCGCGGCGGGCCTCGGCGTTCACGTCCATCCGCACATGCTGCGGCATTCGTTCGCGTCGCACGTGCTGCAGTCCTCGGGCGACCTGCGGGCGGTGCAGGAGATGCTCGGCCACGCGAGCATCTCGACCACGCAGGTCTACACCCACCTCGACTTCCAGCATCTCGCGCAGGTGTACGACGCCGCGCATCCGCGGGCGAAGACGAAGAAGAAGCAATGAGCGGCGCGGCGGAGCGACTCGCCCCGGACACGCTGGCGCGGGTGCCCGCGGACGTTGCCCGGCCCCGCTACGACCGGTCCAAGGTCGCGCCCGGCATCCTCCATCTCGGCCTCGGCGCGTTCCATCGCGCCCACCAGGCCGTCTACACCGACGCGGTGCTCGCCGCGGATCCGCATTGGGGCATCGTCGGCGTCTCGCTGCAGTCGCCCGACGCGCGCGACCGGCTGCAGCCGCAGGGCGGGCTGTACAGCGTGCTCGAGCGGGACGTCGCCGGGACGCGCGTCGCCGTCATCGGCGCGATCAGGGGCGCGCTTTTCCTCGGCGCCGACTTCGACGACGTCATGCGCGCGTTCGCGGACCCGCGCACTAAGATCGTCAGCCTCACCGTGACCGAGAAGGGCTACTGCCACGACCCGGCGTCGCGGGAGCTTGCCACCGATCACCCGGGCCTCGCGCACGACTACGCCGACCCGGCCCGCCCGCAGACCACGATCGGCCTCCTCGCCGCCGGTCTCGGGATCCGCCGCCTCGCGGGCGGCGGGCCGGTGACCGTGCTCTCCTGCGACAACCTGCCGGAGAACGGGCGCCTGCTCGCCCAGCTCGTGCGCGAGTACGCGAGCCGCGTCGAGCCGAAGATGCTCCGCTGGCTGCACGAGAACGTCGCTTTTCCGAGCACGATGGTCGACCGCCGGGCGCCGGCGGCCACCGCCGCCGATTCCGCGGACGCGCAGGCGCGCCTCGGGCTGCACGACGCCGCTGCGGTCGCTTGCGAGCCATTCACGCAATGGGTGATCGAGGACCACTTCGCCGCGGGCCGCCCGGCGTGGGAGCAGGCGGGCGCGGAGCTCGTGCGCGACGTCGTGCCCTACGAGGCGATGAAGCTCCGGATGCTGAACGCAACCCACTCGGGGATCGCGTACCTCGGCTCGCTCGCCGGCCTCGAGCACACCTGCGATGTAGTGGCGGTGCCGGCGTTTGCGAGCTTCGCCCGGCGGTTGATGCGCGAGGACGCCGCGCCCACGCTCACGCTGCCGCCGGGCGTCGACGCCGCCCGCTACGAGGCGGCGCTGCTCGAGCGGTTCGCCAACCCGGCGCTCAAGCATCGCTGCGAGCAGATCGCGACCGACGGCTCGCAGAAGCTGCCGCAGCGGCTGCTCGACACTGCACGGGCAAGGCTCGCGGCGGGCGCCACGTGCGAGCACGTCGCGCTCGCCGTCGCCGGCTGGATGCGCTACGTGTCCGGCGTCGACGAGCAGGGGCGCCGGTTCGAGGTGCGCGATCCGCTCGCCGCCCGGCTGGCGACAATCGCGCGGGACGAGGGGCCGGACGCCCGGACGCTCGCGACCGCCTATCTCGCGGTGCGCGAAGTCTTCGGCGACGATCTTCCGCGCGCCCCGGTCTTCGTCGACGCGGTCGGCCGCGCGTTCGCGAGCCTCAGCGAGCGCGGCGCGCGCGCCACGGTCGAGAGCCGCTATGGCGCGGCGAGGTGAAGAGACGCCGGCCCTCGTCCTGAAGGCCGGGCGCGAGAAGTCGCTCCTCAGGCGCCATCCGTGGGTGTTCTCGGGTGCGATCGAGCGCATCGACGGGAGCGCGCAGGCCGGCGACACGGTCGCGGTTCGCACGAGCGCCGGCGCGTTCCTCGCGTACGCCGCATACAGCCCGCAGTCGCAGATCCGCGCGCGGGTCTGGAGCTTCGACGAGGGACAACGGATCGACGCGGGGTACTTCGGCGACCGCGTTCGCACCGCCGTCGCGCGGCGCGCCGGGGTCGCCGGCGCCACGGGCGCGGTGCGTCTCGTTCACGGCGAAGCGGACGCGCTGCCCGGCGTCGTCTGCGACCGGTACGGCGAGGTCGCCGTGCTCCAGTTCTCGTCGGCCGGCGCCGAGCGCTGGCGCGAGGGCATCGTGGACGCGGTGCTCGCGGAGAGCGGCTGCCGCGTGGCGTACGAGCGATCGGATCTCGACGTGCGCGCGCTCGAAGGCCTCGCGCCGCGCTCCGGGCCGATCCGCGGCGAGCTGCGGGAGGCGACGGTCGGAATCGTCGAGCACGGCCTGAAGTACCGCGTCGACGTCGCGCGCGGCCAGAAGACCGGCTTCTATCTCGACCAGCGCGCGAACCGCGATCGCGTGCGCGCGCTCGCCGGCGGCCGCGACGTCCTCAACTGCTTCTGCTACACCGGCGGCTTCACGCTGAACGCGCTGGCCGGCGGGGCGCGCGCGGCGCTGTCGATCGACAGCTCCGCAACAGCGCTCGCGCTGGCACGGGAGAATGCCGCGCTGAACGGGCTCGACGACGGCCGGGCCGAGTGGCTCGAGGCCGACGTCTTCGGCGCGCTGCGAACCTTGCGCGACCAGGGGCGAAGCTTCGATCTCGTGGTGCTCGACCCGCCGAAGTTCGCGCCGACGGCAGGGCACGCCGAGCGCGCTTCGCGGGCGTACAAGGACATCAACCTGCTCGGGCTGAAGCTCCTGCGGCCGGCGGGGGTGCTCGTTACCTTCTCCTGCTCGGGCGGGGTGTCGCCGGAGCTCTTCCAGAAGATCGTCGCCGGGGCCGCGGCCGACGCGGGTGCGGACGTGACGCTCGTGGAGCGCCTTCACGCCGACGCTGACCACCCTGTCACGCTGGCATTCCCGGAAGGCGAGTACCTGAAGGGTCTTGTGCTCGAAAAGCGGTAACCGTTCGCAGTGCCGGCTCCGCCGGCTCCCTTAGGATGGCTCGATCGCCCGGGTGCACCCGGGAGGAGCCATGAACCGGTACCTGCAGCACTTGCTCTTCGGGTTCGCGATCGCCGCGGCCACGGCAGTCCCGGCGGCCGACCCCCCGGCGCCGCGGATTACCGAGCGCCAGGTGCGCGATCTCGTGGAGAAGGCGACGCGCGCGGCGAACGCGCGCGACGTCCCGGCAATCATGCAGACGCTCGCCGGCGACGCGAAGGTGGTGCTCGACTTCCGCGGGCCCGGCGGCAAGCGGCAACGCGCGCGCATGAACCGCGACCAGTACGAGGCGCACGCGCGCGAGGGCATGCGGCAGATGGACAAGTACGCCTACAAGCGCGAGAAGGTCGACATCGCGATTGCGCCCGACGGCCAGAGTGCGACCGTGAAGAGCCAGGTCCGCGAGGTCGCCGAGTACCGGGGCAGCACGGTGGTCGCGTCGATCGACGAGACGACGACGCTCGCGCTCCGCGAGGGCAAGCTCCTTATCACCGGCGTGCACGGTGTAGTGCGCTGAACCCGGCGCGCCGACCCGTCTTGCCGCGCTGCGGCATGAGGGTTGCAACTCGGTTGCATGTGCGGCGGCACGTCGATAGAATCCGCCGCTTGGCTGCACTCGCGATCACCGAACGCGCGCGTTCCGCGCTTCGCGCCACCGGCGAACGCGTCACTCCGGCGCGGCTCCGCGTATACGTGGCACTCCTCGATTCGGCCCGGGCGCTTTCGCATCACGAGCTGGAGTCCGCGCTCGTCGCGGGTACGCCGGTCGATCGCGTCACGCTCTACCGCGTGCTCGACTGGCTGGTGGAGCAGGGGCTCGCCCATCGCGTGGCGGGGCTGGACCGGGTGTGGCGGTTCAGCATCGCGCACGAGAGCCATGCGAGCCGCGCGCACTTCCAGTGCAACCGGTGCGGCAAGGTGATCTGCCTGGGCGAAGCGGCCACGAACCGTGTGCCGCTGCCGCGCGGGTTCCGTTCCGAGGCGGTCGAGCTGACCGTCAAGGGCCGCTGCGCCGAGTGCGGGTAGAGTTTTTTTGGGAGACGAGATGTCGCAAGAGAGCATGGTGCCGGTGACGATCCTGACCGGGTTTCTCGGCGCCGGGAAGACGACGCTCCTCAACCGCATCCTGCGCGAGCACCACGGCCGCCGGATCGCGGTGATCGAGAACGAGTTCGGCGAGGCCGGCATCGACAACGACCTCCTGCTGCAGGAGCGCGGCGAGCAGATCATCGAGATGAACAACGGCTGCCTCTGCTGCACCGTGCGCGGCGACCTCGTCCGCATCCTCGGCGAGCTGAAGGACCGGCGCGAGAAGGGCGAGCTCGCCTTCGAGCGCGTGATCATCGAGACCACCGGCATGGCCGACCCCGGCCCGGTGGCGCAGACCTTCTTCCTCGACGACGCGATCGGCGAGTACTACCTGCTCGACAGCGTGATCACCGTGGTCGACGCGAAGCACGCGCCGAAGCAGCTCGACGAGTTCGAGGAGGCGCAGGAGCAGGTGGGCTTCGCCGACCGCATCCTGCTGTCGAAGACCGATCTCGTGAGCGACGAGGACGCGGAGACGCTGAAGCGGCGGCTCGGGCAGATGAACCCGCGCGCGCCGATGAAGCCGGTGCACTTCGGGCAGACGCCGATCGACGACATCCTCGACATCCGCGGCTTCAACCTGAACGCGATCCTCGAGCTCGAGCCGGAGTTCCTCGAGCACGACCACCACCACCACGACGACGCGGTGCAGTCGTTCGTCTTCCGCGCGTCGCAGCCGCTCGACGGCGTGAAGCTCGAGGAGTTCCTGTCGTCGATGATCCAGGTGTACGGCAACGACCTGCTGCGCTACAAGGGCGTCCTCGCCCTGAAGGACAATCCGCACCGCGTCGTGTTCCAGGGCGTGCACATGCTCATGGGCGGCGATCTCGGCCGGCCGTGGGGCGCCGAAGAGCCCCGCGAGTCGGTGATGGTGTTCATCGGCCGCAATCTCCCCAAAGACGTTTTTCTGCAAGGGTTGGACCAATGCCTCGTCAAACCACAGTGAAGAAACCGGCCGCGCCGGACGGCAAGCCCGCGCTCCTCAGCGAGGAGCAGGTCCTCAAGATGCCGGACAAGGACTACATGAACGCGGCGCAGCTCGCGTTCTTCCGCGACCGCCTCGAGAAGATGAAGCAGGAGCTGCTCGCGAACGCGGACCTCACCTCCGAGCACCTGCGCGAGAGCGACGTCGTGCCCGATCCCGCCGACCGCGCGACGATCGAGGAGGAGCACGCGCTCGAGCTCCGCACCCGCGACCGCGAGCGCAAGCTCATGAAGAAGATCGACGAGTCGATCATGCACATCGACGACGGGAGCTACGGCTACTGCGAGGAGACCGGCGAGCCGATCGGCATCCCGCGGCTGCTGGCGCGGCCGACGGCGACGCTGTCGGTGGAGGCGCAGCAGCGGCGGGAGCAGAAGCAGAAGATGTACGGTGACTGACTTATTCGTCGCGAGCGCATAACTGTCGCCGTTGGAGCGGCGCCTGACGGCGCCGCTCAACGCCGACGGGGCCGTGCGCAAGCGACTGGCGCCGCGCTTCGCGCGAGCGCGTGCCTGAGCAGGAACCAATGATCTCCGTCGAAGGGGTTCGCCACCGCTACGGTGACAAGCAGGTCCTTGCGCTCGATGCGTGGCGCGCGGCGGTGGGCGAGCACTGGCTCGTGCTTGGCGCCTCGGGTAGCGGCAAGACGACGCTGCTCGGCATCCTCGGTGGGCTGCTGCGGCCGAGCGCGGGCCGCGTGATGGTCGGGGGTCAGGACCTCACCAACCTTTCCGGACCCGCGCTCGATCGCTTTCGCGGCCGCCACGTCGGGTTCGTGCCGCAGAAGCTTCATCTCGTTTCCAGTCTCGGCGTCGAGGACAACCTGGTGCTCGCGCAGTACCTCGCCGGCCTCCCGCAGGATCGCGCGCGGGCGCGCGAGGTGCTCGGAGCGCTCGGGCTCGCGGAGCGCACGCACGCGCGGCCCGCCGAGCTGTCGCACGGGCAGGCGCAGCGCGTCGCCGTGGCGCGGGCGGTGATCAACCGGCCCGGCCTCATCCTCGCCGACGAGCCGACGTCGAACCTCGACGACGCGCACTGTGCGCAGGCGATCGAGCTGCTCGAGTCGCAGGCCGCGGCGTGCGGCGCGACGCTGGTCGTCGCCACCCACGACCAGCGCGTGCGCGCGCGGTTCTCGAACCGGGTGGAGCTGTGAACCTCGCGCGTCTCAGTCTGGCGTACCTCGGAGCGAAGCCGCTCAACACGGCGCTCAACCTGGTGCTGCTCGCGCTCGGCGTCGGGACGATCGCGTTCGTGCTGCTCGCCACGCACCAGGTCGAGGAGCGGATGGGACGCGATGCGCGCGGCATCGACCTCGTGGCCGGCGCGAAGGGGAGCCCGATGCAGCTCATCCTCTCCGCCGTGTTCCATCTCGATGCGCCCACCGGCAATATCCCGCTCGCGGCCGCGAAGCAGCTCGCGCAGAACCGGGCCGTCAAGAAGGCGATCCCGCTTGCGCTCGGCGACAGCTTCCGCGGCTTCCGGATCGTGGGCACGACGCACGACTACGTCGCGCACTACGGCGGCGAGCCGGCGGCCGGCCGGCTGTGGCGCGAGCCGATGGAAGCGGTGCTCGGCGCGGAAGCGGCGCGCACCATCGGGCTCGCCGTCGGCGGCGAGTTCATCGGCAGCCACGGCATCGCCGAAGGCGGCGAGGAGCACGGCGAGCGGCCGTACAAGGTGGTGGGCGTGCTGAAACCGACCGGCACCGTCCTCGACCGGCTCGTCCTGAGCAGCGTCGAGAGCGTCTGGTTCGTGCACGTCCATCCCGGCAAGCACGAGGATCCGAAGGAAGTGCTCGCGGCGTTGCGCGAGGACGAGCAGGAGATCACCGCGCTCCTCGTCCAGTACGCGAGCCCGATCGCCGCGGCGACGCTGCCGCGCTTCGTCAACTCGACCAGCACCCTGCAGGCGGCGTCGCCCGCGTACGAGAGCGCGCGCCTCTTTCGCATGATCGGCGTCGGCGTCGAGGTGCTGCGCGCGTTCGCGCTGGTGCTGCTGGCCGCGGCCGGGTTGTCGATCTTCATCGCGCTCTACAACGCGATGGAGGAGCGCCGCTACGACCTCGCGATCATGCGCATGCTCGGCGCCTCGCCCGGGAAGCTGATGCGCCTCGTGCTGCTCGAGGCGGTGGCGCTCGCACTGGTCGGCGCCGCGATCGGCCTCGTGCTCGGCCATCTCGCCGCCGAGGCGGTGGGCGCGATGCTTGCGGCAGAGCAGCAAGGCCGGATCACCGGCGCGACCTGGCTCGGAGCCGAGCTCTGGCTCGTCGCGCTGGCCGCCGGCGTCGGGCTCGTCGCCGGGCTCGTCCCGGCGTGGCGCGCCTACCGCACCGACATCGCCCATACGCTCGCCCAAGGCTAGGAGGTTCGATGAGACCCGCTTTGGTACTCATGGCCGCGCTGCTCGCCCCGTCGCCCGTGTTCGCCCAGGAGAAGAAGCCCGAGACCGACGCGGTCAAGAAGGACATCGCCGCCCACCGCCAGCTCGCGCTGGCCCACGAGAACGCGGCGAAATGCCTCGAGGCCGGGAAGTCGGAGAAGGTGTGCCACGAGCAGCTCCAGAAGGACTGCAAGGGCACCGGGATCGGCAAGTACTGCGGGATGCGCCACACGCACTGAGGCACCGCGCTGGGAGACCCGTGCTGGCGCTACACTACCGGTCCCGGTCAGGAACACGGTCGGCCCAGCGACCAAACCGCCAGGAGCACACGATGAAGCGATTCGTCCTCGCGCTTGCGATCGCCGCGCTGCCGGCGGCCGCCATCGGCCAGGGTCCCCCCGGCCAGCCGAACCAGCCCCAGCCCGGCGCGCCGATCGCGCCCGAGGCGCTCAAGCCGCTGCCCGACGTGAAGGGCGTGGTGTCGTGGAGCACGCTCGCGCAGGTCGAGCAGGTGAAGGTCAAGGACCGCGTCGTGCCGCAGTACGCCGACGGCGTCCTCAAGCTCAACGCGACCGAGGTGAAGCTGCAGGGTTTCATGATGCCGCTCGAGATGGGCGACAAGCAGAAGCAGTTCGTGCTGACGGCGATGCCGCAGAGCTGCGCGTTCTGCCTCCCGGGCGGACCGGAGCAGCTGGTGCTGGTCCAGGCGAAGGCGCCGGTGAAGTACACGATGGAGCCCGTCATCCTCAGCGGCAAGCTGGCGGTGCTGAAGGACGACCCGAACGGCCTGTATTACCGCCTCGACAACGCGGTGCTCACGACCGCCAAGTAAGCCATGCGCGCGTCTCGCGGCTCCACTGGCTGCTCGCGCTTGCGCTCGTCGTCGCGCAGCTCGGGATCCACGCGCATGCCCTGTCGCACCTGGGCAAGGCGCTGTACGGGCAGGACGGCGCGATCCACCAGACCGGCCACGACCCGCGTCCTGCCTCGCGTTCGACGCGGCCGCCGGCGCCGCGGTCGCCTCGTCCGGGCTCATGCTCGGCGGCGAGGCGCCGCCGATGCCGTCGCCGCGCCTCGCCTCCGCCGATCCGCTCCTTCCTTCCATCGCGCTCTCTCGCTTCGCGAGCCGGGCGCCGCCTGCTCCCCGCCTGATATCACTGGCTCGCTCGCCCGCGGGCGTAGCGCGCCGGGGCGGGCCACTCGTCGTCGTCCACGCGGGGGTACTCCATGTGTGGCGAACGGACATTCGCCGCGGCGCTCGCCGCGCTGTCGGAGCCCGCCCGCGGTGGCGGTGACGGATCCGGAGTTCAGCGAACTGCGCGAGCAGCTGAAACAGCCAAGAGCCGTTCGCCGCCGTCGATCGCGCTCGAGCAGCGCCTCGGTGACGCGGAGCGCGCAGGGCGCGCGCAGCGCACAGGCCGGCCGCGCGGAACCGCAGCCGCTGCCAGCCCACCGTCGTCAGCTCCCGGCCGGCCGCTCGGCTCCGAGATCTCCTATCCCGTCGGTCGTACTACAACTCCTCGCAGGATCCCAACAAGCGGGCATCACCGGGTTCATTCCGCCCGGCAATGACTTCAAGCCGGGCACGCGCGGCTTCAGCCTGAATGACACCGAGCTTACGATCAGCGGCGGGTCGACCCGTACTTCCGCGCCCAGGCGACGATCGGGGTGACGTCGGAGAATGCGGCCGAGATCGAGGAGGCGTACTTCCCGACGCTGTCCCTGCCGCATGGGCTGGGACTGAAGGGCGGCCGCTATTTCTCCAGCATCGCCTACCTGAACCAGTTCCATCCGCGGCCTCGGACGTCTCGACGCACCGCTCGTCTACCAGGCGTACTCGGGACAGAACCTCGCGATCGACGGCGGCGGCCGCCTGGGTGCGCCGCCGACACGTTCATCGCGCTCGGCCTCGAGTTCGGGCCGGGAAAGAACATCCCGGGCGAGGGCTTCCGCGAGAAGAACGGCACCGGCACGGGCACGCTCTACCGCAGATCGGCGACGACATCGGCCGCGTATCGAGCTATCTCGCCGGTGTCTCGGCGTTCCAGACCAGCAACAAGGGGACCGACGGACTGACCGTCAACACGTGATCCGGCCGGCAATGCGCAGTAAGGACATGCTCAAGCCGGTCGACGCGGATCGCCGGCGGTTACTTCGCTACGGTGGGCGCCGAACCGCCATCCCGCGCGGAGCGGCCTGAAGCTGCAGGCCGAGTACTACCAGCGCTGGCAGAACGGGGACCTCGCCTACGACGTCGGCTACGCGACGGCATGGGCGGCGTGATCGGCGAGGTCGCGCCACCAGGCAGCGGGGTACGGCCAGGCGGTCTACAAGTTCGACCCCCGCTGGCGTGCCGGCGTACGCTACGACCGCCTCGACACGATATCGACGAACCTCGCCCCGCAGCTCGTCGGGCTCGTCGACACGCCGAACTACAAGCCGTGGCGCGCGAGCGCCATGGTGGACTGGTCGCTCACCGAGTTCTCGCGGCTGCGTCTGCAGTACACCTACAGCCGTGCGCTCGAGGGCGTGAACGATAACCAGTTCCTCCTGCAGTTCATCATGAGCCTCGGCCCGCACGGGGCGCCCGATTCTGAGCCCATGGAGGCAAGGATGAAACCGACTCCCAGGCTGCTTCGCCGCGCGAGCTTCGCCGCTGCGCTCGTGACCGCGGCCGGGTTCGCGCGCGCGCGTGAAGTACAATACACTGATTGCCGGCACACCGAGTTCGAGGTGCGCTCGTGGCGGAGATCGCCGGCGATCAAAGTCGCACGGCTACACCGCCACGACCGGGCTCCAGGATCCCCACCGGGCGGTAGGCTCCGCTCCACCGCGCGCGATCGGGCGCGAGCGCGTCGACTTCTCGTCTGCCCGGCGCCGACCTCGGCGCCGGCTGGCGCCGTTCGTGCTGCGCCAGGCGAATAACCCGCGGATCCAGCCGCGAACGCCGGGTCACCTGCTCGCAGCAGACCACCTCACGCTCCTCGATGTACCCAAGGTGCTCGCCGCTCGCTCGGCGATGTGCTCCCGGCGGGCAACCCGCACGTGCAGTACGACCCGCGCAACATCGCGCGCGTCGCGAACGTGCTCGTGGAGCGGCTCGTGACGATCGATCCGCCGAACGCGACACCTATCGACCCGCGTCGAGGCCTTCCAGGCGCGCTGGCGCGACGCGATCGCGGGCTGGCAGCGGGAAGCGGCGCCCTGCCGGGACGAAGGCGATCTCCTACCACCGGACATGACCTACCTCTACGCCTGGCTCGGTATCGTCAACGACGGGACGCTCGAGCCAAAGCCCGGCATCCCGCCTGCGGCGGGCGACCTCGCGGTGCTGCTCGAGCGCACACGGAAGGATCCGCCACGGTTCATCGTGATCACGCCCTTCCAGGACCGGCGGGCGGCCGACTGGCTCGCGGAGCGCGCGCGGGCTCCGGTGGTCCTCGTCCCGTTCACGGTCGGCGGCACCAGCGAGGCGCGCGACCTGTACGGCCTGTTCGCCGACACGATCGCGCGGCTGGTCGGGGCGCTGAAGTGAATCTCGACGGGCTTGACGCAGGGATCCTCCTGCCCGCGCTCGCCGCGGGCCTCATCGTCGCGGCGACGCACGTCCCGCTCGGGATGCAGGTGCTCGCGCGCGGGATCGTGTTCATCGACCTCGCGGTGGCGCAGATCGCCGCGCTCGGCGTGGTGGTCGCCGACTATGCGGGGTTCGAGGCGCGCGGCGCGGCGGTGCAGCGTCGCCGCGTTCGCGGCCGCGCTCTCCGGCGCAGCCGTCCTGAACTGGACGGAGAAGCGCTGGCCGGAGCTCCAGGAGGCGCTGATCGGCGTCGCGTTCGTCCTGGCTGCGACCGCCGCGATCCTGGTGCTTGCCCACAACCCGCACGGCGGCGAAAACCTGCGTGACCTCCTCTCGGGTCAGATCGTTTACGTGAAGCTACGGATCGCTCGAACGGCCAGCCGCTGCCGTTCATCCCGCCGTTCCGCTTCGGGGCGACCCTCGGGTATCAGCGCGAGCGCTCGTCCTCTTCGCCTGCGCCGGACGATCTCGGGCACTCGTCGGCCTCTTCGCTCGTGCGCGACGCAGACGACCGGCGCTCGCGACGCAGTCTCCAGACGCACGACGCCCGGCTACGCAGTCGTGTTCGCGAACGCCGGCGCTACGCCTTCAAGCCCTCTGACGCCGCCGGTCCGACGCTCGTAGGCGTGCCTCGCAGGCGACGAACCTCCTCGACCGAGACGATCCGCTACAGCACGTCGAACCTGAAGGACATCGCGCCGGCCGGACGGCCGCGTGGCGGTTCTGCGCCGGCGTGCGCGGGGCGTTCTGAGTCCGCGGATGCACGCGATGCTCGACCCTGCCGCGCGACGAGAGCCGCTTGATCGCGGCGAGCGTTGCCGCGAGCGTCGCGCTGCACGCGGCGGTGCTCGCGCTCGGCGCCGCGGTTCGTGCACGCGCACCCGCTCGAGCCGCCGCAGGTGTTGAGCGTCGTGCTCCCCGAGCCGGCGTCGTCGCCGGAGGAGGCGGTTCCTCCGGCCGCCCCCGCGCCGCCGGCGCCTCGGCCGGCAGCGCGGCCGCCGCCCCGGGTTGCCGCCGCGCCTGCGCCGACCGCCTCGCGCGGAGGCCCCGCCGGTGGCCCCGGCGCCGGCCGAGACGAGCCCCGCGCCGCCGCGTCCGCGACGCCGGGCCGAAGGAGGAACGACCCGCCGCGCCAGGCGCCCGCCGCGGCGCCGGCGCCGGCCGTGGCGGCCGTGCCGCGCGAGCCGTTGTCGCCACCCGATTTCCGCGCCGCCTACCTGCGCAACCCGCCGCCGGGTTATCCGGCCGCGGCGCGCCGGAACGGCGAGGAAGGCACGGTCACGCTGCGCGTGCTGGTGAGCGCCGAGGGCGCGCCGCGCGAGGTGGCGCTCGAGCGCTCGAGCGGGTCGAGCCTCCTCGACGCGGCCGCGCTCGCCACCGTGAAAACCTGGCGTTTTTCCCCCGCCCGGCGCGGCGGCGAGGCCCAGGAGGCCTGGGTCCTGGTGCCGATCGTGTTCCGGCTCGAGCCCCGGGGGTGACCGCCGGGCACTCTCCCTGCGGCAAACGCCCCCGCGCTTGATCCCCGTGGTTTGCCCGGACCGGGGGGCTGTGGTAGAAGGGTGGGCGGTCCGTTCGGGCCGTCGTTCCTAGAGCACTGATTCGGTTACATATTGGCTTTCTCGCTTTTCGGGAAGAAGCAACCGGACAAGAAGCCGGACAAGCCCGCCGCGCCCAAGATCGAGGCGCGCCGCCCCAACGCGCCCACGCCATCCGCACCCCCGCCGGGCGCGGACGACGGGATGTCGCTCGATTTCACGAACTACGCGCCGCCCGCGTCGCAGGCACCGCAGTCCATCGCGCCGCAGTCGATCGCACCGCAGTCGATCGCACCACAGTCCATCGCCCCGCATTCCATCGCGCCGGCCGCGAAGGGTCCGCCGTCCATCGCGGCGCCACCCTCGAGCGCCCCGCCCGCGGCACCGGCGGGCGGCGAAGCGTTCAGCCTCGACTTCGGCTCCCTCGCCGCCGCGGCGGTCGGGCAGCAGGCGCCCGCGTCGCGCGCGCCCGAGCCCGCTAAGGCGCCAGAGCCGCCCAAGAAGAAGGCGCTGAAGAAGCCGCTCGACTCGATCCTCTGCATCGAGGTCGAGGAAGGCTCCGGCGTCGACGTGCCGCCGGCGATCGAGGAAGCCGCGATCCTGTACGCGAACGGGCAGACCGAGGAGTCGCGCGCGCGCGCGCAGAAGGCGATCGACGGCGAGGACCTGGGCGCCTGGAAGCTGCAGATGTGGCTGATGCTGTTCGACGTGCTGCAGCAGCTCGGCCGCAAGGCCGAGTTCGAGGAGAAGTCGCTCGACTTCGTGGTCAAGTTCGAGCGCTCGCCGCCGGTGTGGGTCGATGCGCCGACCGCGGTCGCGCGCCAGAACCCCAACCTCCGCACCGGCGGCCTCGCCGCGATCTCGCTGAGCGGCGTGCTCGGCGCCGCCAGCGCCGGCCGCGTTCGACCAGCTGAAGAAGGCCGCCGGAACGACAGCCGAAGCTGCGGCTCGATTTCGCGAAGCTGCAGGGCGTCGAGCCCGCCGGCTGCACGCTGCTGCGCGACGCGCTGCGCGGGTTCAAGACCGCGAAGAAGGACGTCTACCTCACCGGCGAAGCGCGCGTGTTCCAGCTCCTGCGCGACTCGGCGAAGGCCGGCGACAAGTCGGTCGACGTCGCCGTGTGGCTGCTGCTCCTCGACCTCTACCAGATGCTCGGGCTGCAGAACGAGTTCGAGGAGGCGGCGGTCGACTACGCGGTGACCTACGAGGTGTCGCCGCCGTCGTGGGAGACGCCGCCGCCGCGTCCCAAGCCGCTCGAGATGTCGCAGCCGATATCGGTGGCGGGCGGCGACGACTCTTTCCTGATCGTGGGCGAGGTGGCGGGGCAGAGCGACCAGCTCTTCATCGACATCGCGGCCTACGCCACCGGCGCCAACCCGGTGACGATCGATTGCGCGGCGGCGAAGCGGATCGACTTCGTCAACGCCGGGCGCCTCCTGAACGTGCTCGAGAAGCAGAAGGCCGTAGGCAAGGAGATCGTCGTGCGCGGGGCGGGCGAGATGATCATCGCGCTCTTCGCCGTCATGGGCATCACCAAGATCGCCCGCATCATCCCGCGGAAGTGACCCGCGTCAGCGCCGCGCCCGCGGCGCGCGCGGGTCATCCCGGCGCAAGCCGGGATCCAGCGGCCTTGATTCCCCGCGGTCGTACCCTCATCTCCTCCGTTCCCGCGTAATCTCGCCCCACGATGGAACAGTTCCACGGCACCACCATCCTCTCCGTCCGCCGCGGCGCAGCCGTCGCGCTCGGCGGCGACGGCCAGGTGACGCTCGGCAACATCGTCATCAAGGCCGGCGCGCGCAAGGTGCGGCGGCTGTACCAGGACCGGATCCTCGCCGGGTTCGCCGGCGGCACCGCCGACGCGTTCACGCTCTTCGAGCGCTTCGAGGCGAAGCTCGACAAGCACCAGGGCAACCTCGTGCGCTCGGCGGTCGAGCTCGCCAAGGACTGGCGCACCGACCGCATCCTCCGCCGCCTGGAGGCGATGCTCGCCGTCGCCGACCGCACGAGCTCGCTCGTCATCACCGGCGCGGGCGACGTGCTCGAGCCCGAGCACGGGCTGATCGCGATCGGCTCGGGCGGGCCCTACGCGCAGGCCGCGGCGCGCGCGCTGCTCGAGGCGACCGAGCTCGACGCAGAGAGCATCGTGCGCCGCAGCCTCGGGATCGCGGCCGAGCTGTGCATCTACACCAACCAGAACATCGTCGTCGAGACGCTGGAGTGACACCAAGATGAAACGCGATGCCGGAGGCAGCGGGTTTCCTCGCTTTGGGGAGCACGAGGGGCTGTGGCCCCTCGTGTCGTGGCACACGATATGAGTTCGATGACCCCGCAGGAGATCGTCCACGAGCTCGACAAGCACATCATCGGCCAGGACCGCGCCAAGCGCGCGGTCGCGATCGCGCTGCGCAACCGCTGGCGGCGGCAGCAGGTCGACGGAGCCGCTGCGGCAGGAGATCACGCCGAAGAACATCCTGATGATCGGCCCGACCGGCGTCGGCAAGACCGAGATCGCGCGCCGGCTCGCGCGGCTCGCCGACGCGCCGTTCATCAAGATCGAGGCGACCAAGTTCACCGAGGTCGGCTACGTCGGCCGCGACGTCGACACGATCGTGCGCGACCTGGTCGAGATCGCGATCAAGCAGGCGCGCGAAGGCGCGATGCGGCAGGTGCGCGCGCGCGCCGAGGAAGCGGCCGAGGAGCGGATCCTCGACGCGCTGCTGCCGCCGGCGCGCTCGATGGGCTTCGCCGAACGCGCGGAAGCCACCGAGGATTCGGCGGCCCGCCAGCGGTTCCGCAAGAAGCTGCGCGAAGGGGATCTCGACGACAAGGAGATCGAGATCGAGGTCGCCGCCACCCAGGCGCAGATGGAGATCCTCGCACCGCCGGGGATGGAGGAGCTCACGCAGCAGATCCAGGGCATGTTCCAGAACCTCGGCGGCGGCCGGAAGAAGCTGCGCAAGCTCAAGGTCCGCGAGGCGATGCGGCTCCTCGCCGAGGAGGAAGCCGGCAGGCTCGTCAACGACGAGGACCTGAAGACCCGCGCGCTGGCGAACGTCGAGCAGAACGGGATCGTGTTCCTCGACGAGATCGACAAGATCGCGAGCCGCTCCGAGCTGCAGGGCGCCGACGTCTCGCGCCAGGGCGTGCAGCGCGATCTGCTGCCGCTCGTCGAGGGCACGACGATCTCGACGCGCCACGGCATGGTGAAGACCGACCACGTCCTCTTCATCGCGAGCGGCGCGTTCCACTTCGCGAAGCCGTCCGACCTCATCCCCGAGCTGCAGGGACGCTTCCCGATCCGCGTCGAGCTCGACTCGCTCACCGCCGCCGACTTCGAGCGCATCCTGACCGCGACCGACGCCTGCCTCGTCAAGCAGTACGAGGCGCTGCTCGAGACCGAGGGCGTCAAGCTCGAGTTCCGGCCGGACGGGATCAAGCGCCTCGCCGAGACCGCGTTCGCGGTGAACGAGAAGACCGAGAACATCGGCGCGCGCCGGCTCTACACCGTGATGGAGAAGCTGCTCGAGGACGTCTCGTTCGCGGCCGGGCGCGGCGGGACGCAGGCCGTCACGATCGACGCCGCCTACGTCGACTCCCGGCTGAAGGACCTCGCCGCGAGCGAGGACCTCGCGCGCTACGTGCTATGACGCGGCTGGCGCGGCCGCGGTAACCCGAGAGGAGTGCCAGTCGAGATGCGTTCGTTCGCGCGTTTGTTGGTTTTCATCGCTGCCGCTGCGGCCGCAACGGCGGCCCAGGCGCAGGTCACGGTGTCCGACGCCTGGGTGCGCGGCACGGTGCAAGGCCAGACGGCGACCGGCGCGTACATGCAGCTCAGGAGCGCCGACGGCGCGATCCTCCTCGGCGCCGACAGCCCCGCCGCCGGCATCGTCGAGATCCACGAGATGCGCATGGAGGGCAACACGATGCGCATGCGCGGGGTGGAACAGCTGGAGCTGCCCGCC
Source organism: uncultured beta proteobacterium (assembly GCA_963762785.1). GTDB lineage: Bacteria > Pseudomonadota > Gammaproteobacteria > Burkholderiales > SG8-39 > DATEDA01. The sequence continues at coordinate 18,014 of CAVXND010000032.1, read as the reverse complement.
GGGCGGTCGGTCGACCTGAAGCCGGGCGGCTACCACGTGATGCTGATGGACCTGAAGGCGCCGCTCAAGAAGGGCGACACGGTCCCGATCAAGCTGAAAGTCCGGAGTAAGTCCGGGCAGACGCAGGACGTCGAGGTCAAGGCGGAAGTGCGGGACCTCGCGGCCGCTCGCCGGCCAGGCCAAGCACTGAGTCCCGGGCTCAACGGATAGCAACGCCCCGCATCGCGATTTCGTCGCGCAGGCAGCGGGGGCAGAGGCAATTCCCGAAGGCCGCGCTCGGCGCGATGGGCGGGAGATCCGCGCACCAGCAGTGCTCGACCCCCGCCTTCATCCCGCACTCGAACGTTGCGCCGCAGCGTGCGCAGGCTTCGCCCGAGAGGGGGCGCAGCCCCGCGTAGGCAAACTTCCCGCGCCTGGGCCCGGTCGTGCGCTCGAACCTGACCGGGTAGAAGAACCCGGGCCCGTCGTAGACGAAGGTGTGGAACTCGCCGTTCTCGCCGCACGGGTCCGTGCCGGCCGGCAGCCCGGCGAAGAAGCCCGCGTCCAGCTCGCGGCCGGCCCACTCCGGCGCGAGCTCTGTGGTGTCGACGCAGATCGCGAGGCCCCGATAGCCCGCGTCGACGAATCGCTCTGCCAGCGCACGCGTGTCTTCGTGCCAGAGCGGATACACCGGCTCGAAGCCGAGCCGCGCCATCAGCGCATCGCGATACGCCCTGATGTCTTCGAGGAAGAGATCGCCGAAGGCGACGTGCCGCACGCCTTGCGCGCGGAACGGCTCGAGCGCCGCCGCGAGCCGCGCCTCGTACACGGTGTTGGCCGCCTCGCGTGGGACGCGGAATGGAACGAGCGGTACACCGAGGCTCGCGGCCTGCAGGGCCACTAGGCGCTCCGGCACCCCGTGCATCACCAGTGTGCCGTCGTCCTCGACGACCGCGGCGAGCAGGGCGCGCACGTCCCACCCGCCCGCGCGCAGGCGCTCGAGCGCGAGCACGCTGTCCTTGCCGCCGCTGAACGAGAGGACGACCGGAGAGGCCACGAAAAGCTCCTGTAGCTGCGGGCGGCACGCCGCCCGTTCAAGGGGTCCGGAAGAATCTTACCGCCCCCGAAAATCCCCCTTGAAACGGCTCGGCGGCGCCCCATTCTTAATGACTACAGGGCGCAGGCCCGAACCGACTCTAGTGAGGAGAAATTCATGGCGAACGTAACCCGTTACGACCCCTTCGGCGAGCTTTTCGACGACATCTTCAAGGGCTATTTCGTCCGTCCGGTGATGGGCGAGGGGCGTGAAAGCGCGCCGCGCGTGAAGATCGACGTGACCGAGCAGAACGGCAGCTTCAAGGTGCTGGCAGAAATCCCCGGGGTGAAGAAGGAAGACATCCAGTTGAACGTGGACGGTGACCAGGTATCGATCACCGCCGAGGTGAAGCAGGAGAAGGACGTCAAGGAAGGCGAACGGCTCGTGCACAGCGAGCGCTTCTACGGCAAGACCTCGCGCGCGTTCCGGCTCGGCTACGAGATCGACGAGGCGAAAGTGCAGGCGAAATACAACGACGGCGTGCTGGAGCTGGTGCTGCCGAAGAAGCAGACCGCGGCAGCGAAGCAGATCACGATCCAGTAATTTCGGATCGGTCGATGGAGGGCGGCCCCTGGGCCGCCCTTTTTCTTTGGGGCTCCCCGATCAGGCCGCAGCGAGTACCGGCTGCGGCTGCGCCGCGAGCCAGTCGAGGCTCGCGCGAAGCTTCACGACCTCGCCGATCACGATGAGCGCCGGCGGCTGTACCCCGGCCAGTGCAGCCTGCTCGGGGAGCGTCGCCAGCGTTCCGGTCACGACCCGCTGGCGATCCGTCGTCGCCCGCTCGATCACCGCCGCGGGCAGGCCCGGGCTCGCGCCGTGCGCGATCAGCTCCCGGCAGATCTCCGCCAGGCGCGTGACGCCCATGTAGATCACCACCGTCTGGCGCGGGCGCGCGAGCGCTTCCCAGTCGAGATCCGCCGTACCGTCCTTGAGGTGCCCGGTCGCGAACACGACTGCGCGCGCGCAGTCGCGGTGCGTGAGTGGGATGCCGGCGTAACAGGAGGCGCCGCTCGCCGAGGTCACGCCCGGCACGACCTCGAACGGCACGCCGTGGGCGAAGAGGAACTCGCACTCCTCGCCGCCGCGGCCGAAGATGAACGGATCGCCGCCCTTGAGCCGCAGCACGCGCTTGCCGCGACGCGCAAGCGCAACCAGTAGGGCGTTGATCTCGTCCTGCGACAGCGCATGGCATCCCTGCCGCTTGCCGGCGTAGATTCGCTCGGCGCGCGGATCGACGAGGGCAAGCACCGCCGCGCTCACCAGATAGTCGTAGACGACGACGTCGACGTGCCGCATCAGGCGCGCGGCGCGGACGGTGAGTAGATCCGGATCGCCCGGTCCGGCGCCGACGAGATGCACGATGCCGCGACCGACCCCCGACGCGGTCGCGCGCCAGCCGTCGCTCCCGGCATCGCCCCGCGCGTGGCGTGCGCGCACGAAGCGCTCCTCGAGCGACACCTCGCAGCGGTGGCGCTGTCTCGGCTCCCGGCGGTTGCGCGGCATGGTCTCGCACTCGTTCTCGCGACGAGGCCACTCTATGGGGGGTCCGGCGCCGCGACTTTGACAAGCATCAAAGTCCGCGCTTCCTCCCGCGGGCATCCTCGCAGCCGACGAAGGATTCCGCATTTCCCGCAGGGAGGCGTTCCATGACAGTCAGCAGGCTTCACAGCGCAGGTTGCGCGGCGGCGGTTACCGCCCTCGCGCTCGCAATGGGTACCGCGTTCGCGCAGCCGACCAAGCCCGAGCGCGCGCCGGTGACGCAACCCGAGATCCGTTACCAGGCCGGCGGCTCGCCGCTCGGCGAGGTCGAGATGTACCAGGACACCAACCCGAAGGCCCCGCAGATGTCGAAGGCGGAGTTCGACAAGGCGCGCCAGATCTACTTCGAGCGCTGCGCCGGCTGTCACGGCGTGCTGCGCAAGGGCGCGACCGGGAAGCCGCTGACGCCCGACATCACCGTTCCGCGCGGCACCGACTACCTGAAAGTGTTCATCAAGTACGGCTCGCCCGCCGGCATGCCGAACTGGGGCACCGCCGGCGAGCTGACCGACGCCGACGTCGACCTGATGGCGCGCTACATCCAGCAGACGCCGCCCCAGCCGCCCGAGTGGGGCATGGCGCAGATGAAGCAGAGCTGGAAGGTGCTCATCCCGCCGGGGAAGCGGCCGACGAAGAAGATGAACAGCTACAACATCGACAACATCTTCGCGACCACGCTGCGCGACACCGGCGAAGTCGCGCTGATCGACGGCGACACGAAGCAGATTATCAACATCGTCAAGACCGGCTACGCGGTCCACATCTCGCGCACGTCGGGCTCGGGCCGCTACGTCTTCACCATCGGCCGCGACGGGCGGCTCAACCTGATCGACCTGTGGATGGAGAAGCCGGACAACGTCGCGGAGATCCGCGTCGGGCTGGAAGCGCGCTCGGTCGAGACTTCGCGCGCGAAGGGCTGGGAGGACAAGTACGCGATCGCCGGCTCCTACTGGCCGCCGCAGTACGTGATCATGAAGGGCGACACGCTCGAGCCGCTCAAGATCGCCGGCACTCGCGGGATGACCGTGGGCGACCAGGAGTACCACCCCGAGCCGCGCGTCGCGTCGATCGTCGGCAGCCACCTGAAGCCCGAGTTCGTCGTCAGCGTGAAGGAGACGGGCAAGATCCTGATGATCGACTATCGCGACATCGCGAACCTCAAGGTCACCGAGATCGAGGCCGCCAAGTTCCTGCACGACGGCGGGTGGGACTCGACCAAGCGCTATTTCATGGTCGCGGCAAACCAGTCGAACAAGGTGGCGGTGGTCGACTCGAAGGAGGGCAAGCTCGTCAAGCTCGTCGACGTCGACAAGATCCCGCACCCGGGGCGCGGCGCGAACTTCGTGCATCCGAAGTACGGGCCGGTCTGGGCGACCGGTCACCTCGGCAGCGAGAAGATCGCGCTCATCGGCACCGACCCGGAGAAGCGTAAGGAGAACGCGTGGAAGGTCGTGCAGATGCTCGACGGCCAGGGCGGCGGCAACCTGTTCATCAAGACGCACCCGAAGTCGAAGAACCTCTGGGCCGACACGCCGCTCAACCCGGATCCGAAGATCGCCCAGTCGATCGCAGTGTTCGACATCAACAACCTCGAGAAGGGCGCGACCATCCTGCCGATCGGCGAGTGGGCCGGCGTCGGCGAGGGCGCGAAGCGGATCGTCCAGCCCGAGTACAACAAAGCGGGCGACGAAGTGTGGTTCGCCGTCTGGAGCGCGAAGAACCAGCAGTCGGCGCTCGTGATCGTGGACGACAAGACGCGGAAGCTGAAGGCGGTGATCAAGGATCCGCGGATCGTGACGCCGACCGGGCACTTCAACGTCTACAACACCACCCGTGACGTCTACTGAGAGGGAGCAGACGATGAGAAACGCTTTGGCAGTCCTGGCGGGCGTCACCGCGCTCGCCTTCGCCGGCGCCGCGCCGGGGCAGGCTCTCGATGACAAGCAGGCCGACGAGCTCATGAAGAAGGCGGGCTGCAATGCCTGCCACACCGTCGACAAGAAGGGCGTCGGGCCGGCCTACAAGGACGTCGCGGCGAAGAGCAAGGGCAAGGCCGACGCCGCCCAGTCGATGTTCGACAAGGTCCGCAAGGGCGGTGCCGGCGTGTACGGCCAGGTGCCGATGCCGCCCAACGCGCCGGACAAGATCAGCGACGGGGATCTCAAGGCCCTGGTCGCCTGGATCCTGACGAAGTAGGGATCCCGTCGCGCGTGGAGGGCGCCCGCGTTTGAGGTGAATCAACGGGCGGGCGGCAGGTGCGGGCGACCATTCCGGCATGCGTACGAAGCTGACCCTGACCCTGCTGCTCCTCGCCGGCGCGGTCACCGCCGGCGAGCCGCCGCCGGCGCGGCGCGGCGAGCTCACGAGCCTCGTCCGCCAGGACTGCGGATCGTGCCACGGCATGACGCTCAGGGGCGGACTCGGCCCGGCGCTCACGCGCGACGCATTGCGCGACAAGCCGCCGGAGAGCCTCGCCGCCGCCATTCTCTACGGCCGGCCGGGCACGCCGATGCCGCCGTGGCGCGCGTTCGTCACCGGCCCCGAGGCCGAGTGGATCGTGCGCCGGCTCCAGGAGGGAACACTCGATGAGCAATAGACTCGTCGCCGTCGCGGCGCTCACCGCGATCGGCGCCTTCGCAGTGCTGGTGGAGGCCGCGCGCGCGGAGCTCGGCCTGGTCGTGGAGCGCGCGTCGGGCAGCCTGCAGCTCGTGGACAACGCCAAGCGCACGAGCCTCTCGCGCATCGAGGGGCTGGGCGACCTCTCGCACGCGTCGCTCGTCTACTCGGGCGACGGCCGGTTCGCGTACGTGTTCGGGCGCGACGGCGGGCTCACGAAGGTCGAGCTCGCGTCGGCCAGAGCTGTCGCGCGCGTCGTGCAGGCGGGCAACTCGATCGGGGGCGCGATCTCGCGCGACGGGCGAATCGTCGCCGTCGCGAACTACGAACCCGGCGGCGTGAAGCTCTTCGACGCCGAGACGCTCGAGCTCTTGAGCGAGATCCCGGCCACCTACGGCACCCAGGGGAAGCGGGCGAAGGTGGTGGGCATCGCGGACGCGCCCGACGGGCGGTTCGTGTTCAGCCTGTTCGAAGCGGGCGAGATCTGGATCGCCGATGTCGCCGATCCGCGGCGCCCGCGCGTGCACAAGCTTGCGAACGTGGGCCGCGAGCCCTACGACGCGCTCATCACCCCCGACGGCCGGCACTACATCGCCGGGCTCTTCGGCGAGGACGGCGTCGCGCTCGTCGATCTCGCGAACGTCGAGGCGGGGGCGACCCGCATCCTGGCGAACTATGGCCGCGGGCAGGAGAAGCTGCCCGTCTACAAGATGCCGCACCTGCGCGGCTGGGCGGTGGCCGGGCCGTACGCGTTCCTGCCGGCGATCGGACGCCACGAGGTGCTCGTGGTCGAGCGCGCGGGCTGGCGCGAGGTCGCGCGGATCCCGGCGCACGGCCAGCCGGTGTTCGTGATGGCGCGGCCCGACGGCGGGCAGGTGTGGGTCAACTTCGCGTTCCCGCGCAACGACACCGTCCAGGTGATCGACGTCGCGCGGCTCGCGGTCGTCCAGACGCTCCAGCCGGGGAAGACCGTGCTGCACATGGAGTTCAACGACGCCGGCGACGAGGTCTGGATCTCCGCGCGCGACGACGACCGGGTCGTCGTCTACGACACCGCGAGCTTCGCGCGCATCGCCGCGCTGCCGGCGAAGAGCCCGAGCGGGATCTTCTTCGCCTCGCGCGCGAAGAAGATCGGAATGTGAGCGCGATGACGGCGCTCGAGTTCCGGCTGCTGAACGACTTCCAGCGGGACTTCCCGCTGGTGCCGGAGCCGTACGCGGTGCTCGCCGGGACGCTCGGCGTGGGCGAGCCCGAAGTCCTCGAGGGACTGGCGCGGCTCCGCGCATCCGGCGCCGTGAGCCGCGTCGGGGCGGTCTTCCGGCCGGGGGCGCTCGGCGCTTCGACGCTCGCCGCGATGGCGGTGCCGCGCGGAGCGTCTCGAGGCCGTCGCGACGCTCGTCAGCCGGTTCCGCGAGGTCAACCACAACTACGAGCGCGACCACCGCTACAACCTCTGGTTCGTCGCCGCGGCGCCGGACGACGGCGCGCTCGAGGCGGTGCTCGATCGCATCGAGCGCGCGACCGGCATCGACGTGCTCGCGCTGCCGCTCGTCGAGGAGTACCACATCGACCTCGGTTTCCGGCTGGACCACGCCGGCACGCGCCCGCTGCACGAGCCGCGCACGCCGGAGCGGGCGCCGCTGGACGCGGCCGGCCGACGCCTCGCCGCCGCGCTGGAGGACGGCCTGGAGCTCGTGACCCGGCCCTACGCCGCGCTCGCGGCGCGCGCCGGTCTCGACGAGCGCGCGGCGATCGACCGGCTCGCCGAGTGGCTGGCGGGCGGCGTGATCCGCCGGTTCGGCGTGGTGGTGCGGCATCACGAGCTCGGCTACCGGGCGAACGCGATGACCGTCTGGGACGTGCCGGACGCCGTCGCACCCGCGTACGGGCGCGCGCTCGCGGCGAGCGAGGGCGTGACGCTGGCCTACCGCCGCGCGCGCCACCTTCCCGAGTGGTCCTACAACCTCTACTGCATGGTGCACGGGCTCGATCGGGCGCCGGTCTGGGAGCGGATCGACACGCTCACGCGCGATCTCGGGCTGGAAGCGTTTCCGCGCGCCGTCCTCTTCAGCGGCATCCGCTTCAAGCAGACCGGCGCGCGCGTGGCCTCCCTCGAGGCGGCGCATGGATGAGGTCGACCGGATGCTCGTGAACCGCCTGCAGGACGGGATCGACGTCGTCGAGCGCCCGTTCGCGCCGGTCGCCGCGGAGCTGGGGATCCCCGAGGCCGAGGTCTGCGGGCGTCTGCAGCGGCTCGTGGACGAGGGCTGGCTGTCGCGGTTCGGGCCGATGATCGACGCCGCGGCGCTCGGCGGCGCCTTCACGCTGGCGGCGCTGCGCGTGCCGGCGCACGAGTTCGACCGCGTCGCGGCGCTCGTCAACGCGCATCCCGAGGTGGCGCACAACTACCGCCGCGAGCACCCGTTCAACATGTGGTTCGTGGTCGCGACCGAGCGTCCGGAGGGCATCGGCGAGGTGCTCGCGGCGATCGAGCGCGAGACCGGGTACCGCGCGATCGACCTGCCGAAGCAGCGCGAGTACTACCTGCGCCTCAAGCTCGACGCGGGAGCCGCGCGATGACCGTCGCCGAGCTCGAGCGGACCGGCCTCGACGGACCGGCCTCGACGCCGTCGACCGGCGCATTCTGGTTGCGACGCAGGGCGGCCTGCCGCTCGTGCCGCGCCCCTATCACGCGGTCGCCGAACGCCTCGGTCTCGCGCCGGAGGAGGTCATGGGGCGCATGCGGCGGCTCCTCGACCGCGGGGCGATCCGCCGCGTCGCCGCGGTGCCGAACCACTATGCGCTCGGCTTCCGCGCCAACGGCATGTCGGTGTGGGACGTGGACGACACCCGCGTGGACGAGCTCGGGGCAGGGGTCGGCGCACTCGCGTTCGTCTCGCACTGCTACCGGCGACCGCGCGTCCTGCCCGACTGGCCCTATAACCTGTTCGCGATGGTGCACGCGCCGACGCGGCTCGAGGTGGCCGAACGGGTGGCGACGATTGCGGAGCTCCTCGGGGGCGCCGCGCGGTCGCACGACATCCTGTTCAGCACTGCGATCCTGAAGAAGTCCGGGATGCGGCTCGGAGAGGGGTGAGATGTTCCGCGTGAGTCAGTTCATGCGCGAGATCGTGACGCCGACGCCCGCGGGGCCGCGGCGCGATCCGCCCGGTCCGGTCGTGATCTGGAACCTCATCCGCCGGTGCAATCTCACCTGCAAGCACTGCTACTCGGTGTCCGCGGATCGCGACTTCCCGGGCGAGCTTTCGACGGCGGAGGCGTTCGCGGTGATGGACGACCTGAAGCGCTTCCGGGTGCCGGTGCTGATCCTCTCGGGCGGCGAGCCGCTGCTCAGGCCCGACATCTTCGACATCGCGTCGCGCGCGAAAGACCTCGGGTTCTACGTCGGGCTGTCGACGAACGGCACGCTGATCGACCGGTCGCTCGTCGATCGCGTGGCCGGCGTCGGCTTCGACTACGTAGGCATCAGCCTCGACGGCCGGCGCGAGACGCACGACGTGTTCCGGCGGCGGGCCGGCGCGTTCGACGAGTCGCTCGCCGCGGCGCGGCACTGCCGCGACGCCGGCGTGAAGGTGGGCCTGCGCTACACCCTCACCGAGGGCAACGCGGCCGACCTGCCGTACCTCCTCGACCTCGTCGACGACGAGCGGATCGACAAGTTCTACCTGTCGCACCTGAACTACGCCGGCCGCGGGAACGTCAACCGCAAGCACGACGCGTTCTTCGCCACGACGCGCCACGCGATGGACCTCGTCTTCGACGCGGCGTGGAACGCTCCCGGAGAAGGAGTTCGTCACCGGCAACAACGACGCCGACGGCGCGTACTTCCTGATGTGGGCGCGCGCGCGGTTCCCGGGCCAGGCGGAGCATCTGCGCGCGAAGCTCGAGCAGTGGGGCGGCAACGCCTCGGGCGTGAACGTCGCGAACATCGACAACCTCGGCAACGTGCATCCCGACACCTACTGGTGGGACTACTCGCTCGGCAACGTGCGCGAGCGGCCGTTTTCGGCGATTTGGGGCGATCTCTCCGACGGGATCCTCGCCGGCCTGCGCGCACGGCCGCGCCGGATCGGCGGCCGGTGCGCGGAATGCGGGTTCTTCGCGATCTGCGGCGGCAATACTCGTACGCGTGCGCGCAGCCTGACCGGCGATCCGTGGGCGGAGGATCCGGGCTGCTACCTCGACGACGACGAGATCGGCGCGACCGCCGGGCGCGAGCGGGTCAAGGTGACGCCGTACTCGCGGCAGCGGCCACCGGAGGCCGCCCTGCGATGAGGGCGCTCGCCGCGTTTGCAGTCGTGTTTGCGCTGGCGGCGCCGGCCGCGGCCGACCCGGCGAAGCTCTACGCCGAGCACTGCGCGAGCTGCCACGGCGCGGACCGTTTCGGCGGGATGGGGCCTGCGCTCCTGCCGTCGAACCTCGAGCGGCTGCGGAAACCTGCCGCGGCCGAGACGATCGCGAAGGGGCGGGTCGCCACGCAGATGCCCGCCTTCGCCGACAGGCTCTCGGCCGCGGAGATCGGGCAGCTCGCCGACTACGTCTACGCACCGCCGGCGACGCCGCCCGCGTGGGGCGTGGACGAGATCCGCGCGTCGCGGATCGAGCACGCGAACGCCGGTTCGCTGCCTGCCCGGCCGAAGTTCGGCGCCGATCCGCTGAACCTCTTCGTCGTCGTGGAGGCCGGCGACCATCACGTCACGATCCTCGACGGCGACCGCTTCGAGCCGCTCGCGCGCTTCGCGAGCCGCTACGCGCTGCACGGCGGGCCGAAGTTCTCGCCCGACGGGCGCTTCGTCTACTTCGCCTCGCGCGACGGCTGGATCTCGAAGTACGACCTGTGGAACCTCGCGCTCGTTGCCGAGGTGCGCGCCGGCCTCAACACGCGCAACGCCGCGGTGTCCGGCGACGGCAAGTACGTAGCGGTGGCGAACTACCTGCCGCACACGTTGACGATCCTGGACGCGAACCTCGAGCTGGTGAAGGTGCTCCCGGTCGCCGACCGCGAAGGGAAGCGCTCCTCGCGCGTCTCGGCGGTGTACGACGCTGCGCCGCGCCGGAGCTTCGTCGTCGCGCTGAAGGATGTCCAGGAGCTGTGGGAAGTGAGCTACGACCCGCGGGCGGCCGACATCCCGGTCGGGCTCGTCCACGACTTCCGCTACCGCGAGGGTGCGTTCCTGCCGGGGTTCCTGCACCCGCGCCGCACCCAGCTCGACGATTATCTCGATGACTTCTTCTTCACGCGGGACTACAGTGAGCTCGTCGGCTCGTCGCGAGACGCGCGGCAGGGGCAGGTGGTGCAGCTCGACGTCCGGCGCAGGATCGCGACCGTCGACCTCACCGGGATGCCGCACCTGGGTTCCGGCATCAGCTGGCAGCGCGACGGGCGCACGGTCGTGGCGACGCCGAACCTCAAGGAGGGTCTGGTGAGCGTGATCGACGTGAAGGACTGGAAAATCGTGAAGCAGATCCCGACGCCGGGCCCGGGCTTCTTCATGCGCAGCCACGAGGCGACGCCGTACGCCTGGGTCGATTCTATGATGAGCCCAGCGAAGGACACGCTGACAATCCTCGACAAGCGCACGCTCGAGCCGGTCGCGACCGTGCGGCCGGAGCCGGGAAAGACGCTTGCCCACGTCGAGTTCACCCGCGACGGGCGCTACGCGGTCGCGAGCCTGTGGGAGCAGGACGGGGCGCTGATCGTGTTCGACGCGGCGACGTTCAAGGAGGTGAAGCGCATCCCGATGAAGAAGCCGGTCGGGAAGTACAACGTCTACAACAAGATCACCCGCTCGGAAGGAACCAGCCACTGATGACCATGAAGAAGCCGATCGTGCTGTGGATCGCTGCGCTGATCGTCGCCGGTTGCGCCGGTTCCCCGCCTCCCGCCTCGCCGCCGCCCGAGTCCAGGGCGACGCCGCAGCGCGTCGTCGTGCCGCTCACGCCGGACGAGCGCGAGCTGGTCCTCGGCGAGATGCGCGATTTCCTGACCGCGCTCCAGGGCGTGACTGACGGCCTGGCGCGCGATGACTTCGGTGCCGTTGCCGCCGCCGCGCGGAAGGTGGGGGCGGGTTCCGAGGCCGGCCGGATGCCGCCCGCGATCGCGAAGAAGCTGCCGCCGGAGTTCCGGCAGCTCGCGCGGGCGACGCACGACGGATTCGACTCGCTGGCGGCGGACGCGGCCGGGCGCCGCGACGCGCGGCACACGCTGGCGCAGACGAGCGCGCTGATGCAGCGCTGCAACGCCTGCCACGCGGCGTTCCAATTCCCGCACTAGGTCGGGCGAGAATCCGTGCGATGACTGCGCTCGCGCACCGCTTCCGCGCCGCGGTCGAGCGCTTCGACGCCGCCAACGCGGTGGACCCGAATCGCGAGCCGGACGGCGCCGGCGCCGAGCAGCCGCGCGAGCTCCTGTACGCGCGGCGCATGAGCGAGATGCTCGAGCGCTTCGCGCCCGAGGCGTCCGAGGCCGTCCAGCTCGCGGTCCGCTGCCAGCACATCCGCAGGTGGGAGATCCCGCGCGACTCGTATCCGCGCACGCCCGAGGGCTACAAGGCGTGGCGGACGCGCCTGATGGACTTCCACGCCGATGCGGCCGCCGCGATCCTGCGCGAGGCCGGCTATGAGGAGGCGCCAGTCGCCCGCGTGCGTTCGCTCCTGCGCAAGGAGCGGCTGAAGCGCGATCCCGAGACGCAGCTCCTCGAGGACGTCATCGCCCTCGTCTTCCTCGAGCACTACCTGGAAGGGTTCGTCGGCGGGCACCCCGAGTATGACGATGCGAAGTTCGCCGACATCCTCCGCAAGACCTGGCTGAAGATGTCGCCGCGCGGCCGCGAAGCGGCGCTGACGGTCGCGCGAATCCCAGCGGGACTCAGGCCGGCCGTAGAGCGGGCGGTCGCTCAACCCCCTTCGCGCTGAAGCGGCAGCGTCGCTCCTGGTGATCCAGATCAAGTAGCGCGCAGATACCCTCTCCGGCCGGGAACGTGGCGCCGGCCGCGCCGACTAATAGGGGTTCACCGTTCATTAGGAGCGTCGGAATGCGTGCTTTCAATCCGTCCTGGCCGCTGCGGGCAGCCGCGCTCTTCGGGGCCGTCTTCGGCGCGCTTTCGATCGCGTCGGGCGCAAGCGTGCTCTTCGGCGGCGAGATGGCCCGCGCCGCCGGGGACTACGTGCCGTTTGTCGTCTGGTTCAATTTCCTCGCCGGGTTCGCATACGTCGCCGCGGGCGTCGGGCTGTGGTTCGGACGGCGCTGGGCGGTGTGGCTCGCGGTGGCGCTCGCAATCGCGACGCTCGCGACGTTCGCCGCGTTCGGTATCCGGGCTGCCGGCGGCGCGGCGTTCGAGCCGCGCACCGTCTGGGCCATGATCCTGCGCAGCGCCACCTGGGTCGCGATCGCCTATCTCGGCTGCCGCGCGGTCGGCTGCAGGATGCACGCCGCCGGCTGAGTCCGTCGCACGGGCCGCGTTTGACCCGCGTCAAGTCCGCGCCGCCGGGTGCGCTCATGATCTGCGCAACGGGACTCGAGCGGAGCGGCGCGAATGGAATTCTTCAGGGTTCCCGAAGCCCTGCAGCGCGAGCACGATCTGATGCAGCACCGCCTCGACCGCGCCGTCAAGGAAGGCGGGAGGACGGGCGAGGCGGCCGTCGCGGTGGTCGAGGCGCTGCGTCCCCACGTGGCGAAGGAGGAGGACTTCGGCCTTCCCGCGCTCGGCCTGCTGCAGCACCTCGTGGCGGGGCGGGTCTCCCCGGCGATGCGCGGCGTGACCGTCATGACGGACCGGCTGAAGGTCGAGTACGAGCAGATGCTCGCGGATCACGAGGCGATCGCGGCGGCAATCCGGAAGCTCGCGGACGCGGCCCGGGACGAGGGCAAGCTCGAGTACGTGGGCATCTGCGATCAGCTCACCCGGCATCTCCAAACCGAGGAGCAGGTGTATTACCCGGCGGCCATCCTGATCGGCGAGTACCTGAAGCTGAAGCTCGGCGAACCGCCGCGCGCCTGATGGCGCTCGACCACGCTCGCCGCAGCGATGCCCGGGAAGCGCGGCCGGGTGCGTTGCACGCCTGGCTGCTCGCGGTGCGGCCGCGCACGCTGACGATCGCGGTGGGGCCGGTCCTCGTCGGCACGGCGGCGGGCAGCGCGGAAGCGGGGCGCTTCGATCCGGCGGCCATGGTGGTCGCGATGATTGCCGCGGTGCTGATCCAGGTCGGAACGAACCTCCAGAACGACGTCGGCGACTTCCTGCGCGGTGCTGACGGCGCCGATCGTCCAGGCGAGCTTCGCCTGGACGATCGGCCGCCGGCCACCGGGCAGATGGCTGAATGGGCTGCTCGCGGAAACCGCGTTGCTGGGCCTCGCTTTCGCCGCGCTGCTCGCCGTGTCGTTCGGCCTCCAGCGCGCCCTCTGATCGACCCCGCCAGTCAGTCCGCGCTGCGCTGATTCGCTTCGAGCGCAATTTGCCGGCGCAGCTCGCAGTAGCGCGCTTCGGAGTCGTCGCCGAAGAGCGGGTCGGGACCCGGCGGCGCGGCGGCGGCGACGGCCGCCCAGTCCTCCGCCGTAAGCACCTTCCCCGCGCGCGGCACGACGTGCTCCTCCTCGGCCGCCAGGTGGTGGCGGTAGTACACGAGATAGGTCGCGGCCGCGGCTTCGACGGCGGAGCGCTCGATCAGCGCGCCCTCGACGATCGCCTCCACGACGGCGAGGAGTTGCTCGCCGGCTGCGGCGATGACGCGGTGCTCCTGCAGTCGCCGGGCGACCGGGATCGACATCGCGGGGTCGCGCTCGACGAGACGCGCGAACGCGACGTCCTCCCGGGGATGGTGGAAGCGGTCGGGGTAGTGGCGGAGGTAGTGCACGACGTCGAGGAGCAGCGCGTAGTCGGGCTGCTCGCCGCTGTGGAAGGCGGCGAGCTCGCGCTCGACGAGATCAAGCAGGCGGGCGAACCTGACGTGATCCGCGTGCCATATCGCGATCGGCTCGGCCATGCCGTGACGGTAGCGCGCGTGTCGCGCGCCGCTTTGACCTGGGTCAAGCCCGGGCCGGTGTCAGCGCGGGGTACGCAGGGCGTGGACGGCAAAGAGCGCGGCCGCGAACACCAGCGTCGCGACGCCCTGGTGCGCCGCACCCAGGCTCACCGGGACGGCCGCGAGCAGCGTGGCGACGCCGAGCACGAACTGCGCGACGAGCACCCCGAGCAAGAGATGCGCGCCGGTCCGGGCGCGGGCCGTCGCGTCCGAGTGCCGCACCCGCCACCACAGCCAGGGCACGAGCGCGAGGAGGAGCCACGCGAGCAGCCGGTGGTCGAGCTGGACGGTGGCCATGTTGTTGAAGAAGTTGAGCCACCAGGGCTCGAGCAGGAAGGTCTCAGGCGGGACGAGGTGGCCGTTCATCAGCGGAAAGGTGTTGTAGGCCTTCCCGGCGCGTATTCCCGCGACGAGCCCGCCCGCGAGCACCTGCAGGAAGACGATCCCGGCGATCGCTCCGGCGAAACGCGCGAGCCCGCGCGTTCGCCGCGCCTCGCGATCCGGATAGAGCAAGTCGAACGCGATCCACAGCATCGCGCCGAGGATCAGGAACGCGAGTCCAAGGTGCGCGGTGAGCCGCAGGTGCGACACGCGTGGCTCGTCCACCAGACCGGACGCCACCATGTACCAGCCCATCGCCCCCTGCAGGCCGCCGAGCGCGAATACGCCGGCGAGCTTCCACCCGAGCCGCGCGTCGATGCGGCGGCGCCACCAGAACCAGAGGAGGGGCACGAGAAAGACGATCCCGATCGCCCGCCCGAGCAGGCGATGGAAGTACTCCCACCAGAAGATCCCCTTGAACTCGGCGAGCGACATGGCGTGGTTGACGAGCTTGTACTCAGGGGTCTGACGGTACTTCTCGAAGACCGTCTGCCAGTCGCCCTCGGAGAGCGGCGGGAGCGTGCCGACAAGCGGCTGCCACTCGACGATCGATAGCCCCGAGTGCGTGAGGCGGGTGACGCCGCCGACGACGACCATCGCGGCGACGGCGAGCGCGCAGACGAGGAGCCAGACCGCGACCGCGCGGCCGGTGGTCGCCGGCGCGGCGGCTCGCGCGAGCGTGGCCTCCACGGCGAGCGATCTCGTCACGCCGCGATTCTGCCCGGCGTCGCCCGGACGCGCTTGACCCGCATCAACCGGCCCGCCCGGGCCGGGGCACCCGGCTTTTTTTAGCGCGCATCAAGTTTTTTCGTCGCCGGCCTCCGTAGATTGAGTCCGCGAGAACCCGCCCGCGTGGGGCGGGCCGCGTGCGCGAAGGAGGAGCGATGGGCGTGCCTCATGAAGTCCGGCGGGACCGCAAGCCGCGCGCCGTCGAGGCGGCCGCATTCGCCCTCGCCGCCGCTGCCGCGGCGGTCCTCGCCGTCTGGCTGCCCGATGCGCAGGCGCTCGACGCGCTCGCGTGCATCCGCTTCTACCTCGCGCAGGGCTGCCTGCCCTGAGCGCCAGCCGCCGTCCAAGGACAACAAGGAGAGTCGTCATGGCCGAACCAACCCCGAGCCCTGCGTACGAGGAAATCCCGGAGGAGCCGGTGCCGTTCATGCAGCAGCTGATCGACAACCCGTGGATGCTGCTGTTCCTCGGCGTCGTCATCCCCACGGTGCTGTACGTGATCTGGGGCGTGATGGAGATCGCCAGCGTGCCGATCGCGAAGTGAGCCACGGGGAGAACGAGTCATGAGCGCGATTCAGCCGCCGACCAACAAGCTGTGGTGGAAGGAGCCGATCGAGCGGATCGAGATCACCTGGATCCTGATCGCCTTCGTCTGGTGTCTCTTCCTCTTCTTCATGATGCCGTACTGGCACGTGTTCGGTAAGCAGAACCTCGCGAACGAGGCCTACCGCTCGACGCCCGAGCGCTTCACCGCCAAGACGCAGGAGATGGTGGACAAGTTCAAGGTGCGCGAGGAGACGGGGCTCAACAACGAGAAGATCCCGGTCGTCCGCCCGCCCGCCGGGAGCGACGTCTACCTGATCGCCCGCCTCTGGCAGTGGTGGCCGATCATCGAGCTCGAGGAAGGGCAGAGCTACCGCCTGCACCTCATGTCGCTCGACTGGCTGCACGGGTTCTCGCTGCAGCCGGAGAACATCAACATCCAGGTGCACCCGAACTACGAGCACCTGCTGACGGTGCAGCCGACCAAGGCCGGCACCTACAACATCGTCTGCAACGAGTACTGCGGCATCAACCATCACACGATGGTGACCAGGCTGTACGTCGTGGCGAAGAAGTAGGGGAGGCGACAATGGCCGTCAACCGCATGTTCCGGACCTGCCCGACGACGGGTCTGAAATTCCACCAGCCCGCCGAGGCGCTGATGAAGGCGAACGCCGTCGCGGCGGTGGTCTTCCTCCTCTTCGGCGGGGTGCTCGCGATCCTGGTCACCCTGACGCGCTGGCAGGCGGTGCACCTGCTGCCGGCCGACTGGTTCTACCTCGTCCTCACCGGACACGGGCTCAACATGCTCGTGTTCTGGATCATCTTCTTCGAGATCGCGGTGCTGTACTTCGCCGGCTCGACGCTCCTCGGCTGCCGCCTCCCGACGCCGCGGCTCGGCTGGACCGGATTCGCGCTGATGCTCGTCGGCGCGCTCATGAACAACTACGCGGTCTTCATCCGCCAGGACTCGAGCGTGATGTTCACCTCCTACGTGCCGATGCAGGCGCACTGGAGCTTCTACCTAGGCCTGATCCTGTTCGCGGTGGGCGCGCTCATCGGCTGCTTCATCTTCCTCGGCGCGCTCGTCATCGGCAAGGCGGAGCGCACGTACAACGGCTCGGTGCCGCTGGTGACGTTCGGCGCGCTGACGGCGTGCATCATCGCCATCTTCACCATCGCCTCCGGCGCGATCATCCTGATCCCGACCTTCCTGTGGTCGATCGGCCTGGTCGGGTACATGGACTCGCTCCTGTACCGGCACATCTGGTGGGCGTTCGGCCACTCGTCGCAGCAGATCAACGTCTCGGCGCAGGTCGCGGTGTGGTACGCGGTCGCGGCGATCGTGTTCGGCGCGAAGCCGATGAGCGAGAAGGTGAGCCGCACGGCGTTCCTGCTCTACATCCTGTTCATTACGATCGCGAGCGCGCACCACCTGCTCGTCGACCCGGGGCTGACGTCGAGCTGGAAGATCCTCAACACGAGCTACGCGTTCTACCTCGCGGTGCTCGCGTCGATGGTGCACGGGCTCACCGTGCCCGGCTCGATCGAGGTCGCGCAGCGCGAGAAGGGCTTCACCAAGGGCCTCTTCGAGTGGCTGCGCAAGGCGCCGTGGTCGAACCCGGCGTTCTCCGGGGTGTTCATGTCGATCATCGGGTTCGGCTTCCTCGGCGGGATCTCGGGCGTGATCATCGGCACCGAGCAGCTCAACCTGATCCTGCACAACACGATCTACGTGCCCGGCCACTTCCACGCCACGGTCGTGATCGGCACCACGCTCGCGTTCATGGCGATCACGTACTTCCTCATCCCGGTGCTGTTCCGGCGCGAGGTGATGTTCCCGACCATGGCGAAGTGGCAGCCCTACGTCTTCGCCGCCGGCATGACCATATTCGCGCTGTTCATGATGGGCGCGGGCACGCTGGGCGTGCCGCGGCGGCACTGGGACATCACGTTCTCGGGCAACCCGCTCGGGTTCGAGTTCCCCGGCACCGCGTTCCTCATGATGGCGCTGATGGCCATCGGCGGCCTGCTCGCGATCGTCGGTGGCGCGATGTACATCCTCGTCACGGTCGGCTCGGTGTTCCTC
>CAVXND010000031.1:0-9964 GCA_963762785.1 uncultured beta proteobacterium | reverse complement strand
GGAGAGCCACAGCTTCCTCAGCCTCGGCGAGCGCGGGTTCCACCGCGTCGCCTACACCGAGTGGGGCGACCCGTCGAACCCGCACGTGGTGCTGTGCGTGCACGGCCTCGCGCGCAACAGCCGCGACTTCGACTTCCTCGCCGAGGCGCTGGCGCGCGACGCGCGGGTCATCTGCATGGACGTGGTCGGGCGCGGCGACAGCGACTGGCTCGAGGACAAGTCCGAGTACACCTTCTCGACGTACATGAGCGATGCGGCGGCCCTCATCGCCCGCATCACCACGCCGATCCGCGAGCGGTTCTTCCCCGAGCTGCGGTCGCGCTGGCTGCGGCGCGCGAGCGGCACCCGGCTCGACTGGGTCGGCACCTCGATGGGCGGGCTGATCGGCGTGCTGCTCGCCGCCAAGCGCAACGCGCCGATCCGGCGCCTGGTGCTGAACGACGTCGGGCCGCTGGTGCCCTGGAATGCGCTGTTCCGCCTCAAGGGCCACATCGGGCGCGCGACGCGGTTCGCTTCGCTCGACGAGGCCGAGGCGCAGGTGCGCCAGGCGTGCGCGTCGTTCGGCCCGCTCACCGACGCGCAGTGGCGGCACCTCGCGATCCACAGCGTGCGCAAGCAGGAGGACGGCACTTTCGCGCTGTGTTACGACCCGGGGATCGGGCGGGCGTTCCAGGGCCACCGCGATCCGGAGCTGCCGCTCGGCCCCGACTTCATGCGCGGTGTGGACCTCTGGAGCACGTGGGAGCAGGTCGCCTGTCCCCAGCTCGTGCTGCGCGGCGCGGCGTCCGAGGTGCTGACGCGCGAGACGGTCGAGGAGATGAAGCGCCGCACGCCCGGCGTCGAATCGATCGAGTTCGCCGGCGTCGGCCACGCGCCGGCCTTGATGAGCGCGGACCAGATCGAAGCGGTGCGCGCATTCCTGACCCGCGCCGACGCACCCGCGCGCGAAGAGTCCGAGCAGGAGAGCGGATGATCATCGGAGAGAAGAACGTGGCGCGCGGCGAGATCGAGTCGAACGCAGGGCGGCGCGCCGGCACGCGCGAAGTCGCCAACGTCGGCGACCGTCCGTTCGTCTTCACCCACCTCAAGACCGGCAGGGGCTCGACACGATCATCCGTTTCATCGGGATTGAAGGCCTCCTCGTTCACTAGGGAGGGCGCGGCCGTGGTTCTCGCGCGATTCTTTGCGGTACTCGGGGCAGCCGGCGCGCTCCTGGTCGCCGGGTGCGCCACGACCCAGGTGGCCGTGCAATGGTCCGACCCCGAGTTCGCGGGGCGCTCCTTGCGCGGCGAGAAGGTGCTCGTCGTCTGCGACGCGGAGGACGTCGCGATCCGGCGCGTCTGCCAGGATCAGGTCGCGGCCCAGGTCCGGGCCTCCGGCGCGACGCCGGTCATCAGCCCGGACGCCGGGCTGACCGCCGGTCCGCCGCCTACCAACGACAAGACGCTCGCCGCCGCGCGCGCCGCGGGCGCGAAGGCCATACTCGGGTCGACCATCGGTCCCGATGTGACGGTCGTCAATCCCGGCCCGAGCATCGGCATCGGCGTCGGTGGCTTCGGCGGCTCCGGCGGCTACCGCGGCGGCACGGTGACGGGCGGAAGCGTCGGCATCGGCATCCCGATCGGCGGCGGGCAGGCGACGACCGGCTATGCGGCGAACATGGCGCTCACCGACGTCGCGACCGTGCGCCTGATGTGGACGAGCAAGGTCACGACGCCCGCCTCGCAGAACGTCACTGCGCAGATGAGCGAGCTCGCGCGCGTCGGCGTCGAGGCCGCGCGGACGGCCGGGTTCTTCTGAAGGTTTCAGCCGAGCGCCGCGCGCAGCTGTTCGGCGGCGCGCCGGTAGGCGTCCGGATTCTTTTCGCGCAGGCGCTGCAGCGTTTCCACGAACGCGTCCACCTCGCGTGAGGTGATCTGCTCGCGCTTCTTCTTCACGTCCGCGATCTGGTCGGTCATGTCCGTGAAGTCCTGAACGGCCTTGCGCTCCTCGGCCGAGAGCGCCGCCGCGCGCAGCGCGCCGTGATCGAGCAGCACGCGGAGCGTCTCGCTGATGCGTCCGAGCTGCCGTCCGTAGCCGGCGACGTTCTCGACGATGTCGCGCTCCATGCCGGGGTCGCTAGACTGCATGAGGTTCACGTTGATGAACCCCTGCTGCGTCTCGAAGCTCCACGGGTTGATGACCTGCTTGAGCGACTCCGGGGCCAGCCGCGTCGGGGCCGTCCACCAGTAATTCAGCCAGTCAAAGGGCGTTGCTGCAGCGCTCATTTCGTTCTCCATGGCCTGTTTGCAGGATCGGCACCGAGCGTAGCGCGTCCGCGCCGGAAGGAGTATCCGACCATGGGTCTAGTCGCAGGCCGAAGCGGCAGACGGGACCGAGTGCCATCGGCGCAACCGATCGACCCATCGTTTCCGACTGTTTGACGCGACCGGAGGGCGGCGCTTATCGTGGCGCTCGCCCGTGCGGTTCCGCGGGGGCGCGAACGAAGGGGGAGGCGCGCAATGCCCGCAGGCAGCGCCGGGCGCATCCGCATCGGCATCGACACCGGCGGCACCTTCACCGACATCGTCGCGGTGGACGGCGCGACCGGCGGCGTCGCCGTGACCAAGGTCCCGAGCACGCCCGCGAATCCGGCAATCGGGCTGGTGAAGGGCGTGCGCCAGATCCTCGAGCAGACCGGGCGCAGCGTCGACGACCTCGCCGGCCTCGCGCACGGGACCACGGTCGCAACCAACGCGCTCCTGCAGGGCGAGATCGAATCGCTCGGGTTGATCGTCACCGAGGGGTTCCGCCACCTCCTCGAGATCGCGCGCCAGTCCGTGCCTGAGGGCTACGGCAACTCCTACTTCTGGGTAAAGCCCGAGCGCATCGTGCCCGTCGAGCTGGTGCACGAGGTCGGCGGGCGGCTCGACTTCCGCGGTGCGGAGCTGCGCCCGCTCGACGAGGAGAGCGTCCGGCGCGCCGCGCGCGCCCTCGAGGCCCAGGCGGTGCGCGCCGTCGGCGTGTGCCTCATTCACTCGTACGCAAACGACCGTCACGAGCGGCGCGTGCGCGAGATCTTCGCGACCGAGTATCCCGGCTGCGCGGTGTCGCTGTCGTGCGAGGTGCTGCCCGAGTACCGCGAGTACGAGCGCGCGGTCACCACGCTGGTCGACGCGTTCGTGAAGCCGTACATGGCCCGCTACCTGCAGCGCATCAACGACGAGCTCGGTCCCGGGCTGCGCGAGAAGCCGTTTCTCGTCATGCAATCCTCGGGCGGCGTCATCAGCAGCGCGCAGGTGGTGAAGAAGCCGATCACGACGGCGCTCTCCGGCCCGGCGGCCGGCGCGCTCGGGTCGGCGGTGATCGCGCGCATCGCGGGCTTCGAGAACGTGGTGACGCTCGACGCGGGCGGCACGTCGACCGACCTCTGTCTGATCGAGGCGGGCGAACCGAAGGTCACCAACGGCGGCTCGGTCGGGCCGTTCCCGGTGCGCATCCCGATGATCGACATCAAGACCGTCGGCACCGGCGGCGGCTCGATCGCGTGGATCAGCCGCGAAGGGCATCTCAAGGTCGGCCCGAAGAGCGCGGGCGCGGTCCCGGGTCCGATGTGCTACCCGAACGGCGGCGACCAGCCGACCATCACCGACGCGAACCTCGTGCTCGGGCGCATCCCGCCCGCGCTGATCGGCGGCGGCATCCGCCTCGACGCGGCGCGCGCGCGCACCGGCATCGAGGAGCTCGGGAAGCGCCTGAAGAGCGGCCTCTCGGTCGAGCAACTCGCCGCGGGGATCATCGAGATCGCCAACTGGAACCAGGGCAACAAGATTCGCCAGATGACGATCCAGCGCGGCATCGATCTGCGCGAGTTCGCGCTGCTCTCGTTCGGCGGCTCCGGCCCGGCGCAGTCGCCCGCGGTAATGGAGCTGCTCGGCATGCAGGCGTGCATCGTGCCGCTCAACCCGGGCAACCTGTCCGCGTTCGGGCTCCTCGCGGTCGACTGGCGCACCGATCACATCGCGACGCAGGTGACGCACGAGGACGCGCTCGAGCCGCGCGCGCTCGACGCGATCTACCGCCGGCTCGAAGGCGAGGCGGCGGCGACGCTCGAGCGGGACGGCATCGAGTCCCGCAACGTCCGCCTCGTGCGCGAGGCCGACCTGCGCTACATCGGGCAGTCGATGGAGGTGCGCGTGCAGGCTCCTGGCGGGCGCGTCGACGCCGGGTTCGTCCGCGCGCTCGTGGACGCGTTCCACGCGGCGCACGAGAAGGCGTTCGGCTACGGCTATCGGGGCAAGCAGAAGGTCGAGGCGGTGAACTTCTGCGTGTCGGGGTTCGGCCTGATCGATCGCCCGCAGCTCCCGAAGCTCGCGACGAGCGGCGCGACCCCGCAGCCCCAGTCCCGGCGGCGCGTCTTCTTCGCCGGCGCATTGACCGACACGTCGGTCTATGCGCGGAGCGCGCTGCCTGCCGGCGCGCGCATCGAAGGGCCCGCAGTGATCGAGGAGTTCGGGTCGACGACCGTCGTCTTCCCCGGGCAGACGCTGACCGTGGACCCGCACGGGATCATGATCGTGCGGAAAGGGTAAGGAGCACCGCAATGGCCGCCGTCCCGAAGCCCTGGCCTACGCCGCCCGCGCGGACGAAGCCCCGCGACGTCGATCCGATCGTGCTGCAGATCGTCGAGGGCACGCTCAACTCGATCGAGGCCGAGATCGAGTACGCGATCGAGCGCACCGCGCGCTCGCCGATGATCCGCGAGGCGCACGACTATCGCGTGGGCCTCTTCGACCGCTTCTGCCGCAAGCTCACCGGACGCTCGTACTCGGCGATGCCGAACGCGGTGGTGCGCGACTACCCGCCGGAGACGATGCGCCCCGGCGACGTGTTCCTGATGAACGACACCTACCTCACGGAGGGCTCGATCGGCCATCTGCCCGACGTGTGCTCGACGGTGCCGGTGTTCCACGACGGCCGGGTCGTCGCCTACATCCAGGCGTTCGGGCATCACGACGACATCGGGGGCCGGGTTCCAGGCTCGATGCCGGGCACCGCAGTGACGGTGTTCGAGGAAGGCCTCGCGATCCCGCCGATCCGGATCTACGACGCGGGCCGGCGCAACGAGGAGGCGTTCCGGATCATCCGCCGCAACACGCGCGTCCCGGAGATGCTCGAGGCGGACCTCGACAGCGAGATCGAGGCGATCCGCATGGGCGCGCGGCGCATGGAGGAGCTGTTCCGGCGCTTCGGCGCGGACACGGTCGAGGCGTGCTTCCAGGCGATCCTCGACAAGTGCCGGGACATCTATCGCAACGAGCTGCTGCCGAAGATCCCGGACGGCGAGTACGCGTGGGAGGACTACGTTGAGCACGACGGGGTGACCGACCCCAAGCTTCACCGGCTCGCGCTCAGGATGACCAAGCAGGGCGACCGGATCACGCTCGACTTCAACGGCACCGCGCCGCAATCGACCGGTCCGATCAACTGGCCGGCGGATTACGCCGACGGCGCGTTCCTCGTCAAGTGGATCGCGCCGATCCTGCGCAATCTCGCCGACACGCCGGAGCGCGCGGCCGAGATCCACGTGAATGAAGGCGTGTGCGAGGTGTTCGACGTGGTGTTCCCGCCCAAGGGCACGCTCATCACGCCGGAGTGGCCGGCGGCGACCAACGCACGCTCGTTCGTCCTGCTGCGCTCCCTCGGGCTTCTCGCCGGCGTCGTGACGCAGGCGACCGGCGGACGCATGCCCGCCGACCAGGAGACGATCCGCTACACCGGCTTCTACGGCAACGATCCGCAGGGCCGCGCATTCCTCTCGCGGGAGGTGATCGGAGGCGGCTCGGGCGGCCGCTGGTACGCGGACGGCAACGACGCGATCCACATCGTGCCCGACTCGCGCAATCAGCCGGCCGAGTTCACCGAGAACCGCTTTCCGGTGATCGTCGAGAAGCTGGGCTTGCGGACCGACTCGGGCGGCGCCGGCAAGCGCCGCGGCGGCCTCGGCTACGACAAGCACTACCGCGTGCTCGTCGACTGCCACACGATCGTGACCGCCGACCGCGTGCGGCTCGGCTGCTATGGTGTCGCCGGGGGGAGCGCGGGAGAGCCGTTCTGCGTGACCGTCGACCTGCACGGGAAGCACAAGGATCTCGGCGGGCTCGTCGACGGCGAGCCGGTGAAGGCCGGCCAGGTCGTGCGCGTCGTCACCACCGGCGGCGGCGGCTGGGGCGACCCGCTCGAGCGCGAGCCGGAGCGAGTATTGCGCGACGTGGTCCAGGCGAAGGTGTCGCCCGAGGCGGCGCGGCGCGCCTATGGCGTCGTGCTGACCGGAGGCGCGAACGAGTACGCGGTGGACGAGGCGGCGACGGTCAAGCTGCGCGCCGAGCTGCGCGCCGCGCGGAAGGGCCCGCTGCCGCTCATCGACCGCGGGCCGGGGTTCGAGAAGATGCAGCGTGGAGAGTACGGCCCGCGCGTCTAGTTGTTACTGAGCCAGACTGGATTCCGGCCGTCGCCGGAATGACGGCGCATTGCGTCACCCCGGCGGAAGCCGGGGTCCGGAAGGATTGTTTGGAGGCGGAAAATGGCGATCGAAGTGGCGAAGGTGATTCTCAACACGGTGCAGGACGCTTCCGGCATGGAGGCGCGCATCCTCGCCGGGCAGTTCACCGCCGACCAGGTGGTCGCGGTCGTCGGCAAGACCGAGGGCAACGGCGGCGTCAACGACTTCACGCGCATCCTCGCCGACCAGGCGTTCCGCGCGGTGCTGATGAAGCACGGCAAACGCACGCTCGAGCAGATCAAGCAGATCCCGATGGTGTGGTCGGGCGGATGCGACGGCGTGATCACGCCGCACGCGACGGTGTTCGCACGCAACGACAAGACCGGCCCCAAGAACAAGGACCGCCTGGTGATCGGCGCGGCGATGAGCCCGCAGATCTTCCCCGAGGACATCGGCCGGCCCGCGATGGTCGAGAAGATCGCCGCGGGCGTGCGGCTCGCGATGAAGGACGCGGGCATCGACGATCCGAAAGACGTGCACTACGTGCAGACGAAGACGCCGCTCCTCACCATCGACACGGTGCGCGACGCCCACAGCCGCGGCAAGACCGTCGCCTGCGAGGTGCACGACTCGATGGGTGTCTCGAACGGCACCACCGCGCTCGGCATCGCGGTCGCCCTCGGCGAGGTGAAGTCCTACAAGCCCGAGGAGATCTGCAAGAACCTCGACCTGTATTCCTCGGTCGCGTCATGCTCGTCCGGCGTCGAGCTCGATGCCGGCCAGATCGTGCTGATGGGCAACAAGGCCGGCGCCGGCGGGCGCTATCGCATCGGCCACGCGGTGATGCAGGACGCGATCGACATCGATGGCATCTACGCGGCGATCCGCAACGCCGGGCTCGATCTCCCCGAGCGGGCGCGCGCCGAGGACTTGAAGGGCCGCCTCGTGAACTGCTTCATGAAGTGCGAAGCCGACCATCGCGGCACCCTGCGCGGCCGCCGGCAGATCATGCTCGACGACTCCGACGTGCACCACCACCGCCATTCGAAGGCGGCCGTCGGCGGCGTCGCGGCGGCGGCCATCGGCGACCCGGCGGTGTTCGTTTCGGTCGACGCGATGCACCAGGGCCCGCAAGGCGGCGGTCCGGTGATCGCGATCATCGACGCCGGCGAGTAGGCGCGGAGGATGAACCTGGTGAACGGCGCGGCGGCGGTCGCTGCGACGCCGGGCGCCGCGCCGGCGGGCGAGGCGCACATCACCATCCGCGGGCTCTCCAAGCGCTTCCAGGGCGCGGTCATCTACGACAACTTCGACTTCGACATCCCGCGCGGCCGGTTCCTCTCGATCTTCGGCCCGAACGGGTGCGGCAAGTCGACGCTGATCAACATCGTCGCCGGCCTCGTTCCGGCCGACGCGGGCACGATCCTCTTCGGCGGCAAGACGCTGAAGGAAACGAAGATCGGCTACGTCTTCCAGAACTACCGCGAGGCGCTCTTTCCCTGGCTGCGCTCGATCGACAACATCGAGTACCCGCTCAAGCTCGCGAGGCTGCCCAAGCGCGAGCGCGAGACGAAGGTCGAGCGGCTGGTGACGCACCTCGGCGTGAAGATCGACCTCCAGCGCTATCCCTACGAGCTCTCGGGCGGGCAGCAGCAGCTCGTCTCGATCATGCGCGCGCTGGTGGTCGAGCCGGAGGTGCTGTTCCTCGACGAGCCGTTCTCGGCGCTCGATTACGAGATGACGCTGTTCATGCGCGAGCAGCTGCAGCGCCTCTTCATGGAAACCGGGACGACGACGGTGCTCGTGTCGCACGACCTCGAGGAGGCGGTGTACCTCGCCGACCGCGTGCTGCTGCTGTCGCGCCGGCCCGCTCGGGTCGCCGACTTCCCGGAGATCCTGATGCCGCGGCCGCGCAACGACGACACGCTGTCCGATCCCGCGTTCGTGGCGATCAAGGGACACTGCCTGGAAGTGTTCCAGCGCGAGGTGAGGAAGGGATGAGACCTCGTCGTCTCCCCGGCGAACGCCGGGGTCCAGGGCGAGCGCCTGCCAGGTTGGAAGCGCGGGACCGGATTCCGGCGTGCGCCGGAATGACGCCACCATGAAGCGCGACACGTTCCTGCCGCTCGTCGGCGTAGCCGGCCTGATCGTGGTCTGGTACCTCGCGGTCTGGACGCGCGTCGTCGATCCGGTGCTGCTGCCCCCGCCCGAGCAGGCGTTCGCGGCGCTCGTGAAGGGCATGGCAAGCGGCAAGCTCGGCCACGACTTCTGGCGCACCGTCGAGCGCACCGCGTATGCGACCGCGATCGCCGCCGTGATCGCCATCCCGCTGGGCGTCTTGCTGGGTGCGAACGAGAAGGCCTACCGCGCGGTCGAGTTCGTGATCGACTTCTTCCGCTCGACCCCGGCCTCGGCGATGTTCCCGCTCTTCCTGGTGATCTTCGGCGTGGGCGACAAGACCAAGATCCTGGTCGCGTCGTTCGGCGCGGCACTGGTGATCCTGTTCAACGTCGCCTACGGCGTCATGAACGCGCGCAAGACGCGCCTGCTCGCGGCGCGCGTCATGGGCGCCTCCCGCCTGCGCGTGCTGACCGACGTGATGCTGCTCGAGTCGCTGCCGCAGACTTTCGTCGGCCTGCGCAACGGCGTGTCGCTCGCGCTCGTGATCGTGGTCGTGGCGGAGATGTTCATCGGCTCCACCGACGGGCTCGGTCAGCGCGTATTCGAGGCGCAGCAGCTCTTCGCGATGCCCGACATGTACGCCGCGATCTTCGCCGCCGGCGCGCTCGGCTACGGCCTCAACCTGCTCTTCATGCTCGTCGAGAAGCGCTACGTGCACTGGTCGGGAAAGTAGTCGGCGACGATGGCCACGCTTTTGGGCGCGCCGCTGTCCGTCGTGACCGTCGGACTCGCTTCCTTCGACGACGCGATCGCAAGCGCCGGCGCTCGGGTAACGCGCGTGCAATGGAGCCCGCCCGGCGGCGAGCCGGCCACCGCGCGTGCGCTCGCGCGCCTCGTCGGCGATCCCGCGGTCGATGCGGCCAACAAGAAGGCCTTCGACACCTACCTGGCCGCTGAACCGGTGCTCGAGGGCGTCGGCGTTGCGCGCGACGTCATCCCCGGCCTCGGCGAGCGGATGCTGCTGCACGCCGGCCCGCCGATCGAGTGGGCGCGCATGGGCGGGGCGATGCGTGGCGCCGTGATCGGCGCGTGCCTGCTCGAGGGCCGGGCGAAGGACCACGATGCTGCGCGCGCCCTGGCCGAGCGCAGCGAGGTCGATTTCGACCCGTGCCATCACCATGCCGCCGTCGGACCGATGGCGGGGATCATCAGCCCGTCGATGCCGGTCTGGATGCTCCGCAACCCGGTCCAGGGCAACCGCTCGTTCAGCAACTTGAACGAAGGGCTCGGCAAGGTGCTGCGCTACGGCGCGAACAGCCCCGAGGTGCTCGCGAAGCTCAAGTGGATGGGCGGCACGCTCGG
>CAVXND010000030.1:0-51267 GCA_963762785.1 uncultured beta proteobacterium | reverse complement strand
CGGACCTTCTTGCCGCCGAAGTCGCCCGCGGTCCGGATCGCCACGCGCGAAATGAGGCACTGATCCTCGAACACGCCGGTCGCGAGCTGCACCGCGTTGTACTTCGCGCGCCAGACCTTCGCCATCTCTTCGCGCAGCAGCGGGTCGAGCATCTTCTGATAGGCGCCCACGTCGGTCAGCAGCCCCGGCAGGTGGCCGAAGTTGATGTAGGGCGCCTCGGCGCTGAGCCAGGGCGACACTGCGAACGAGGCGTCGAGTCGCCCGTCGCGCACCGCCGCCGGCTGCTCGGGACCGGCGACGAGCGTGTCGAAGAGGTCGATCTTCAGCCGGCCGTTGGTCGCGGTCGCGATCCGCTGCGGCACCGTCTTGAGGGTGACGAGGTAGCTCGACCCGACCGCGTTCACGAAGCCGACGTTCCACTTGATCTCCTGGGCCGCGGCGCCGCCGGCGGCGAGCCCGAGAGCGGCGATCAGGATGGCGCTTGCTCGCATGGGTGCGTCCCCCTCATAATTTGTCCAGACAATTCCCGAGGCGATTATCAGCCCGCGCCCCCGCGTCCTGTCAAGCGCGGCGCCGGGCCGACGCCCGGCAGGAGGGAGGAGACGTGACCAGCGAGACGCCGCGGCCGAGCCGCGCGGGCGCCGCTATCGCCGCCGTTGCGCGCGTCTTCGGTGCGGTCGCGGCCGCCGCGGTGGCGGTGATGACGCTCGTCACCGTCTACGACGTCGTGGCACGCTACTTCTTCAACCGCCCGACGATCTGGGCGACGGAGATCAGCACCTACGTCCTGATCGCCATCGTCTTCGTCGGCGCCGCCAAGGCACACCTCGACGGCGCGAACGTCCGCGTCGAGCTGCTGCTCGGCCGGTTGCGCGGCGAAGGACGGCGGCAGCTCGAGCTCGTCGCCGCATGGGCGGCGCTGCTCTACGTCGCGATCGCCGCGTGGCAGGCAGGCGTGCTCGTGCTCTCCGACTACCGCAATGGCGCGCGCATCTTCAGCCTGCTGCTGACTCCGTCGTGGCTGCCCAAGGCGCCGATCGCGATCGGCCTCACGGCGCTCGCCGCCGCCATCCTGCTCGAGATCGAGCGTCTCTCCGCGAGCCTGTCCGGGTGGCGACGGTGGGGACCGTACGCGCTCTTCGCGGCGGTCGCCGTCGCCCTCGTCGCGCTCGGCCCGCGCCCGCCGGCCGTGCCGCCGACGCGCTTCGATGCCGGCAGCGTCATCGTGCTGATCGCGACCCTGGGCGGGGCGTTCGCGTTCAGCGGCCGGCGCGTGGGTCTCGGTGTTACCGCCCTCGCCGGCGGCACGATCGCGGCGTTCCTGCTCGGCAAGACGCTCGGCGTCGGCTGGGTCACGGCGCTGCTCGCGACGAGCATCCTCGTCACGCTCGCCCTCGGCGTGCGCATCGGTTTTGCGCTCGGCGCGATCGGGCTCGCGTCGATCTACTTCCTCACGCCGGTGCCGTTCCCGGTGACCGTGGCGGACCGGACCTGGACGGCGGTGAACAGCTTCTCGCTGACCGCGGTGCCGCTCTTCGTCCTGATGGGTGCGCTCCTCGTGCGGAGCGGCCTGAGCGACGAAGTCTTCACCCTGGCCGCGCGCGTGCTCGGCCGGCTGCCCGGCGGGCTCGCCCACGCGGGCACCGCCGGCTGTGCGGTGTTCGCCGCGGTCTCGGGGTCGAGCGTCGCGACCGCGGCCACGATCGGCACGGTCGCGTGCCCGGAGATGATCCGGCGCGGCTACAGCCGTGAGCTCACGTACGGCAGCATCGCCGCCGGCGGGACGCTCGGCATCCTGATCCCGCCCAGCGTGCCGATGATCGTCTACGGTTCCGCGGTCGGCGTGCCGGTCGCGACGCTGTTCGTCGCCGGCATCCTTCCGGGCATCCTGATGACGGCGCTCTTCATGGCGGTGATCGCCGTTTGGGCGATCTGGCGGCCGGCGGACGCGCCGCGGATCCGTGCGGGCGAGGGGCCGCAGCTCGCCCGGGGCGCGGCACTCGACATCGCGGCGGTCGTCGCGCTGATCCTGCTCGTCATCGCCTCGCTCTACGCCGGGCTCGCGACGCCGAGCGAGGTCGGCGCGCTCAGCGCGTTCGCGTCGTTCCTGCTGTGCCTCGCGCGCGGCCGCCTGCGCCGGGAAATGGTCGTTGGCGCGCTCGCCGAGACGGTCAACGTGACGAGCTTCGTGTTCCTGATCGTGGTCGGTGCGAGCGTCCTCACGTTCGGGTTCGACTACCTCAAGGTCTCGCAGGCGCTCATGGCGACCGCTACCAGCCTCGAGGTCGACCGCTGGGTGGTGTTCGCGATCATCATGGCGCTGTACGTCGTGCTCGGGATGTTCCTCGACTCGATCTCGATGATCGTGCTGACGCTCCCGGTCGTCTTCCCGCTGATCAAGGCGCTCGGCTTCGATCCGGTCTGGTTCGGGATCATTCTGGTCGTCATGGCCGAGATCGGGCTCGTCCACCCCCCGGTGGGCATGAATCTCTTCGTCCTGCAGGGCATCGGTCGCGGCGTACCGATCACCGTCATCGCGATCGGCGCCCTGCCCTTTCTCGGCGCGATGTTCGTGACCGTCGGGCTGCTCTGCTTCTTCCCGGAGATCGCGCTCTGGTTGACCACCCACCTCAAGTAGCGGGCAAGCCTCAGGGCAGCAGCGCCACCAGATCCGCGATCGTCCCGCCTGCCGCCAGCGCGAGGCAGGCGTCGGCGATCCGCTCGGCGCGCGCCGACTCGAGGTGCGCCGCCTGCATCAGCGTGAGCGCCTTCGCGCGCACGCCCTCGACCGACAGCGGATTCTCCGGATCGCCGAGCGCATCGGGCATCCGCGCGATGCGTCGCGTGCCGTCCGCGAGCTCGACCTCGACCTCGGCGCCGTACCGCGCCGGGTACGCCGAAACGTAGGGCTCGGCCGCGGCGACTTCCACCTTCGCGCGCAGCCCCGCCACGTCGGCGCGCGCGATCGCCGCCGGCTCGAACGCCTCGAGCGGCGGCGGCCCGTCGAGCAGCGCGACCGCGACCGAGTGCTGCAGGCTGAACTTCGCGTCGATCGGCGTGCGCGGTTCGGCGCGGTCGCAGAACGCGAGCGCGTCGCCGTACGTGCGCACCGCGATCCGCTTCACCGCGCCGGCGTCGATCTCGCTCCGCAGGTCGAGCGCGGCGTCGATCGCCGGGTGCGCGTGGCGGCACGCGGGCCAGGGCTTGAAGCTCGTCTCGTAGATCTTCCAGCGGATGAGCGGCTCGCGGACGATGTCGTGCGGATCCGCGCCGGGACACATCGCGGCGAAGAAGCCCTGCGGCCCTTCGAGGATCGCGCTCGGCCCGGTGAAGCCGATACGCGCGAGGTCGGCGGCGAGGAGCCCCGCGTGCGCGGCGCGCCCGTTGTGGAGCTGCTTCGACATGATCGGCTCGTGCCGCACCTGCCACAGGCCAGCCGCCTGCGTGCCGGCGTTGCCGAAAGCGTCGATCCAGCCCTTCGCCTCCAGGCCGAAGAGCGAGCATGCCGCAGCCGCGGCGCCGAACGGCCCGCAGGTCGCGGTGTTGTGCCAGTACTTATAGTGTGTGGGCCCTACCGCCATGCCCACCCGGATCACCGCCTCGTAGCCGCGCACGACCGCGTCGAGGAACGCCGCGCTCGACGCGGCCTGGCGTTCGGCGGCCGCGAGCGCCGCGGGGATCACCACCGGCCCGGGATGCAGGATCGCGGTCCGGTGCACGTCATCCATCTCGAGCACGTTGCCGACCGCGCCGTTCACGAGCGCCGCGGTCCATAGCGTCCGCCGGCCGGCGCCGATCACGTGGCACGGCCCATCCGGGTCGCCCTGCGCCCAGGTCGCGAGCACGCGGCCGGGCTCCGCCCCGCCGCCGGCGATCGCGCACCCGGCCCAGTCGAGCACGTGCAGCGCCGCCCGCCGCCGGTCGTCCGCGGACACCTTGCGCAAGCAGATCCCGGCGAGTCGCGCCGTAACGGAGCCGCTGACCGACGGGGGATGGGCCATTTGCATTGTCCGGACATACTACAATGTGCGCGTGCCCGCCGCCCGTTCCGCCGCGCTCCGCCGCTCGCCCGCGCCGGCGCGCCCGCGGAAGCGGAAGACGGCCGAGGCGCTGCCGCGCTACCGCGAGCTCGGGCTGCAGCTGATGGCCGACATCGCCGATGGCGTCCACCCGATCGGCAGCTTCCTTCCCCCCGAGCTCGAGCTCTGCCGCAAGTACCGCATCAGCCGCTTCACCGCGCGCGAGGCGTTGCGCCAGTTGCTCGAAGCGGGCCTTGTCACGCGGCGCCAGGGGTCGGGCACCCAGGTCGTCGCGGTGCCCGGCAAGTCGCGCTTCGTCCAGGAGGTCGGGTCGCTCCAGGACCTGACGCAGTACGCGCACACCACCGAGTTCCGCGTCTTCCACACCGGCAAGGTCGCGCTCGACCGCCTGCTTGCGCGCCAGTTCAAGGCGAAGCCGGGCGAGGAGTGGATCTTCGCCGCGGGCATCCGCATCGACCGTGGGCGAGACGGCAACGCGGCGCCGCCGATCTGCATCACGCGCGTCTATCTCAATCCGGTGCTCGAGGGCATCCAGCAGCATCTGCGCGACCGCAAGGGCCCGATCTACGATCTGCTCGAGGAGGTGTTCGGGCATCGCCTCACGCGCGTCGAGCAGCAGATCTCGGCGGTGTCGCTCGACCGCGACGACGCGGTGAGCCTCAACGAGCGGCGCGGCGCGCCGGCGCTCCGCACCCTGCGGCTCTACTTCGACGACAAGGACCGGGTGCTCGAGGCCTCCGACTCGATCCATCCGGGCGACCGCTTCGCGTTCACGATGAACCTCCGTCGGGGACCGGGATCGTGAGCCCCGTCGGAGACAATTACCCCGCTAGAGGAAGGATCACGATGGATGCGTCCGATCCGCGCCTGCTGCCGAGGAGCGCAGGCTTTTTCTTCCCCGGCGCGGCCGCGCCGGTCGATCGCATGACGACGCTCGAAGGCGCGGCGAGCGCAGGCGAGATGACGATCAAGCCGCTCGTCGTCGGCGACCGCATGCTGCTGATCGAGCTCTTCGAGGCGAAGGGTGTGCGCGTTCCCGAGCATGCGCACGACGACCACGAATCGATCGTCTACCTCGTCAAGGGCAGCATGCGGCTCGTCATCGACGGCCGCGAGTTCATCGCACGCGCGGGCGATGCCTGGCTGCATCCGCGCGGCGTGCCGCACTGGAGCGAAACGCTCGAGGATTGCGTCGCGATCGAGATCAAGTCGCCGCCGCGGAAGACTTGGTCGAGCGCATGACCAATCCGATCCTCCCGCTCGCCGGGCTGGTCACGCGCACGCGCTACGAGGACCTCCCGCCGCGCGCGATCGACGCGGCGAAGACCTTCATCCTCGACACGATCGGGGTCGGTGCCGGCGGTGCCGCCGCGCCGCGCGTAGCGGAGCTCGTGGAGACCGCCGCGAGCTGGGGCGCCGGCGAGGAGTCGACCGTCTGGGTCGACGGCCGGAAGCTGCCCGCCGGTGCAGCGGCAGTGGTGAACGCTTATCAGATCCACGCGCTCGAATGGGATTGCGTCCACGAGCCGGCGGTGGTGCATCCGATGGCGACGCTGTTCTCGGCCCTCGTGGCGGCTGCGGAGCGCCGCGGCGCGCGCGGACAGCCGGTGAGCGGCAAGGAGCTCCTGCTCGCTACCGTGCTCGGCGTCGAGATCGCGTGCACGATCGGCGCTGCGTCGCGCTCGCCGATGCGGTTCTTCCGGCCGGCGACGGTCGGCGGCTTCGGCGTCGTCGCCGGCGCCGGGAAGATGGCGGGGCTCGACGCCCGCGCGCTCGTCGACGCCTTCGGCATCCTCTACGGCCAGACCTCGGGCACGCTGCAGGCGCATCTCGAAGGCTCGATGGTCCTCGGGCTGCAGGTCGGGTTCAACGCGCGCGCCGGGTTGAACGCGGTCGATCTCGCCGCCGCCGGGCTCACCGGACCGCACGACGTGCTCGTCGGTCCCTACGGCTTCTACAAGCTGTTCGAGCCCGAGTCGGACATCGACACCTGGTGGGCGCAGCTCGGGCAAACCTGGCAGATCACCCGGCTCTCGCACAAGCCCTTCCCCAGCGGACGCCTCACGCACGCGGCGATCGACGCCGTGCAGCGCGCGCGGAAGGAGCGCAACTTCACCGCCGAGGAGGTCGAGTCGATCCACGGCCGGGTCACGCCGCTCACCTTCCGGCTCGTCGGCCGGCCCGACATTCCGGACCCGGCGCCGAACTACGCCCGGCTCTGCATCCCGTTCGTGATGGCGACGGAGCTTCTTCGCGGCGAAGTCGGGCCGGAGGCATTCGCCGGCGCCGCGCTCACCGATCCGGCGACGCACGCGGTCGCGGCGCGGATCCGCGTCGAGCAGGACGACAATCCCGACCTCAACGCGCTGTGGCCGCAGCGCTTCGCGATCCGGCTGAAGGACGGCTGGACCTGGGACAAGGTCGTCGACAAGGCGATCGGCCATCCCGACAACCCGCTTTCGCGCGCGGCGCAGGTCGCCAAGTTCCGGCGCTCGTGGGCGCTCGCGCCGCGGCCGCTCGCCGGCGCGGACGCGGCGATCGGCGCGGTCGAGGCGCTCGAGTCGCTCGCCGACGTCCGCGACCTCACCGCGCTCGTACGGGGAAGGCGTTGATCGAACGGCTCGCCGACCGCTTCACGCGGTTGGTGGAGCACCTCGTCGCGTACGCGCTCGTCCTCGCCGTCCTCGTCAACTTCACGAACGTCGTCGCGCGCTACGGCTTCCAGAAGCCGATCCTGGGCGCCGATGAGCTCCAGATCTTCCTGATGATCTGGATGACCTTTCTCGGCGTCGTGGTCGTGACCTGGCGCCGGCTGCACCTGCGGATGGATCTCCTCGCCGCGCGGCTGCCCGCGTTCGCGCGCGGGTGGCTCCGCCTCGCCGAGCTCCTCGTCGCCGCGGTGCTCGCCGCGCTCGTCCTCGGCGAGTCGTGCCGCTACACGGTGCAGATGTTCGAGATCGGCCGGCGCAGCGACGCCCTCGGCATCCCGGCCTGGATCTCGCACTCGGCGGTGGCGATCGCGTTCGGGCTCATGGGGCTGATCGCCGTCTACGGCCTCACGCGGCGCGCGGCAAGGGGACCCCTGCAGTGACGTTCGCGCTCGTCGTCCTGCCGGTCGCGCTCCTCCTCGCCGGGTTCCCGATCTATCTCGTGCTGCTCGCCGCGGTCTCCGTTGCGCTCGCGTTCTTCATGCACGTGCCGCTCGCGGTACTGCACCAGAACCTCTACGGCGCGATCGACAGCTTCGCGCTGCTCGCGGTGCCGTTCTTCCTGTACGCCGGGGAGCTGATGGGGCGCGGGAGCGTCGCCGGGCGCATCGTCGACGTCGTGCAGGCGGGCGTCGGGTCGGTGCGCGGCAGCCTCGGGCTGACCACCGTCGGCACGTCGGCGATCTTCGGCGCGATCTCGGGCGCGAGCGCCGCGACGGTGGCCACCGTGGGCCGGATCATGCTGCCGGCGATGCGCGGGGCGCGCTATCCGGAGAGCTTCTCCGCCGGCCTGATCACCGCCGTGGGCGCGATCGACATCATCATCCCGCCGTCCATCCCGATGATCATCTACGGCATGTCGGCCGAGGAATCGGTGCCGCGGCTCTACGCGGCCGGCGTGCTGCCCGGCCTGCTGATCGCGGGACTGCTCGCGGGCTACGTCTTCTGGTACGCGCGGCGCACCGGCATGCCGGCGGCCGCCAGCTTCAACGGCCGCGTATTCGGGCGTGCGCTCGTCCGCGGCGTCTGGGCGCTCGGCGCGCCGGTGATCATCCTCGGCGGCATCTACGGCGGGGTCTTCTCGCCGGTCGAGGCCGCGGGCGTGGCGTGCGTCTACGCGGCGCTCGTCACGCGGCTCGTCTATCGCGAGCTGTCGTGGCGCGAAGTGATCGATGCCGCCGCCACCACTGCGCTGCTCACCGCCCAGGTGCTCATCATCGTGGCCTGCGCGAGCGTCTTCTCGTGGGTGCTCACCGTGAACCAGGTGCCGGTGAAGCTGGTGCAGTGGATCCAGGCGCTCGCGCTCGAGCCGTGGAGCGTGCTCGCCGCGATCAACGTGCTGCTGCTCGTGGTCGGCTGCTTCATCGACCCGCTGTCGGCGATCCTCGTCCTGACGCCGCTCCTCGTGCCGGTGGTGAAGGCGCTCGGCGTCGACACCGTGCACTTCGGGCTCATCGTGACCGTCAATCTCGCGATCGGCCTCTTCACCCCGCCGTTCGGGATCAACATCTTCGTCGCGCAGTCGGCGCTGGGATTGCCGCTCGGGACGATCTACCGCGGGATCGGACCGTTTTTGGTCCTTTATCTCGTGGCGCTGGTGCTGATCACGTACGTGCCGCAGATCTCGCTCTGGAGCATGCGGCTCTTCCTCGGCGGGGCTTGAGCGCCGGCCTTCAGGAAATCTCGATCACCAGCTTGCCGATGTGCTCGTCCCTCGCCATGCACTCGTGGGCGGCCCGGATTTCGTCCATCGGGAACGTGCGGTGCACGACCGGCTGCAGCCGGCCGTCCGCAAGCGCCGACCACAGGTCTGCGGTGCAGCGCTGGACGCAGGCGATGCGCTCCTCCTTCGAGCGGGTGCGGAAGGTCACGCCGATCAGCTTGATCCGCCGCAGCGCGAGGAAGTCGAGGTCGATCTCGCCGCAATTCGCAGCCGAGGCGTCCGACGCTCACCATCCGGCCGCCCAGTGCCATGGACCTGAGGTTGGCGCCCAGCGCCGGGCCGCCGACGCTGTCGATCAGCACATCGACGCCCTTCTTGCCGGTGGCCTCCATCACCGCCCCGGCGAGATCGGCCACCGTGGCGTCGAGTCCGGTTTCCAGCCCGTAGGCCCGAAGCTTCTCCAGCTTTGCGGACGAACGCGAGCTGCCGATGACGGGTTTCGCGCCGAGGAGCCGCGCGATCTGGAGCGCGGCGACGCCGATCCCGGAAGACGCGGCGTTGATGAGGATGGACTCGCCCGGCTTGAGCTCGGCGTTGGTCGCGATCGCGTCGTGCGCGGTGACGAACACGTTGAGCCAGGCACCGGCCTCGGTCCAGGACAGGCGCGGCGGCACCGGCACGAGCAGCCGTTCGTCGGCCGCGACCAGCTCGGCCTGTCCGCCGCGCCAGTGGCCCATCACGCGGTCGCCGATCTTGAAACGCGCGGCACCGGCGCCGAGCGCGGCGACCTCGCCTGCGAACTCGATGCCGGTCTGCTGCGGCGGCCCGGAGGTCAGCGCCCGCCGCACGATCATCTCGCCCCGATTCAGGCCCGCCGCCCGCACGCTGATCAGGGCCTCGCCTGCCGCGGGCCGAGGCGCCGGCAGGTCCTGGATCTCCACCGTCGCGCCGCCCGGCTGCGGAACGAACACGACCGCCTTCATTTCCGCGCCGCCTGGCTGCCGAAGATCTTCTGCACGTCCTGCTGCGAAGGGCCCTCGCCGCCCTCAACCTCGACCTCGGCGTTCTCGAGGACCTGCGCGAGCATCACGTAGACGCCGATCACGATCACGAGCTCCATCGTCTGCTCGTGGCCGAGCGCCGCGGCGGTCGCCGCGAACAGCGCGTCGTCCGCCTTGACCTTGCGCACGACCTGCTCCGCCATGCGCAGCACCAGCAGCTCGCGCTCGTCGTAGCGCCCCGGATCGGCGTCGACGCGCGGTGCCGTCGATCTTGTCCGCCGCCATGCCGATCGCCTGCGCGATCTTGCGGTGCTGGTGGACTTCGTAGCTCGAGCCGCAGAGGTGGCCGACGCGCAGGATCGCGAGCTCGCGGAGCACCGGCTCGAGCTTCGCCCGGTACAGAATCGCGCCGGTGAGCGCCATGATGCCCGGCATCAGCGCCGGCGCATGCGACATCATCCGGAACACGTTGCGCGGCGGACGCGCCTCGAGCAGCGTGCGCACCTCCTGCGGCACGCTGTCGGGGTCGGGATACGGCAGGCGCGACACGTCGTTCTCCTTACTCGATCTTGATGTTGGCGCTCTTGACGATCTGCCCGAACTTGGCCACGTCGGCGCGGATGCGCCGCATGAACTCCTCCGGCGTGCTCGAGGCCGGGACGCCGCCGGTGTCCGCCATCTTCTGCTGCACGTCGGGCAAACGGCAGGTTCCTTACGACGATTTGCGAAACGGCGAGCGCATTCGTGTTGACCAGGAGGGTGTAGCCGTCGGCGGCGGCCTTCGCTACGTAATCGGAGCCGGTCGTGCCCGAGGCGCCGCTGCGGTTCTCCACGATGACCGCCTGCCCGAGCAGCGCCGACAGCTTCTCGCTGATGAGCCGTCCGTGGATGTCGCCGCCGCCGCCCGGCGGGTAGGGCACAACCACGTGGATCGGGCGGACCGGGTAGGTCTGGGCGGCCGCCTGGGCGGCGGCAGCGAGAATCAGCGCTCCGAGGAGTTGCTTCATCCGGGCTGGGCCCCGCCCGCGCCGATGAATCCGATGGCGTTCACCTCCACCTTCAGCTCCGGCGTCGCCAGGGCTGCGACCTGCACGAAGGTGGAGCACGGAAAGTCGCCGGTGAAGAACTCCCGGCGCGCCTTCCAGAATTCCTCCACCTTCATCTCGGTGACGAAGATGTTGATCTGGATGAGATCGTCCATCTTTCCGCCCGCCGCCTCCACGAGGTCCTTCATCTTCTGGAAGAGCGCCCGGGTCTGTGCGTACATGCCTTCCGGAACCTTGCCGTCCAGTCCGCGCCCCGTCATTCCCGAGACGAAGATCTGGCCGTTGTAGACCTTGCAGTTCGACTTCGTCGCCGGCACCGGCGTGATCACTTTCGGCGAATGGATGGTCTTCATCTTCATCGTCTGTCTCCTATGTCTCCCCCGCGGCTTTGTCGGTGATCTGTCGCCAGAAGATCTCCCGCCACAACGGCCGCTCCAGGCCGGGACGCTCGACGGCGGGTCGCGAGCTCCGGAGGCGCACGGTCTGCTCGATGTCGCCGGTCTCGATCTCGTGGATCACGAGGTACTTGCCGCGGCCGTCGCGGAACTCCTTGATGCGCAGGCGCCGCGCCGCGACGTAGCCGGGCGTCTCGAGCGCAGCGGGCACCTGGACGGTGTCGCACCACTCGTTGAACTCCGCTTCCCGGAGCGGATCGCAGTTGCTCTCGACGAGGCTCACCCACTTCTCGCCGCCGGCGGCGTTTCCCGGCGCCCGGTGCTCGGACAGCTGCTGCCAGAGCACGTCCCGCCACAGCGAGAACGACAGATGCGGAAAGCTCGAGCTCGCCCGCCCGCGTTTCACCTCTTCGGCGCGTATCGCGAGCCTGACCCGCATGGTTTCATCGATGTCGTCGCTATCGATTTCGTACACGGCGAGATACTTCGCCCGCCCGTCGCGGAACCCCGGCGCCTGGAAGCGCCGCGCCCGGACGATCCCGGGCGACGACAAGGCGTCCGGCACGTGCATGTTGTCGTACCAGTCGTTGAACTGGACTTCCCGGCCGGGGTCGCTGTTGTTCTCGACGAGATTCACCCACCGTTCCACGCGCTGCCCCGCTACTCGAGCTTGATGCCCGCCGCCTTCACGACGCGGGTGAACTTCTCGATGTCCGCCGCGATGCGGCGCTTGAACTCGTCGGGCGTATTGGTCGTCGGCACGGCGCCGGTGTCGACCATCGCCTTGTGCACGTCGGGCATCGCGATCACCTTTACGATCATCGCGTTCAACCGATCGACGATCGGGCGCGGCGTCCCGCCGGGGGCGAAGTAGCCGAACCACGTCTCGAGCTCGTAGCCCGGGATCCCCGCCTCCTCGATGGTCGGGAGGTCGGGTAGCGACTCGGCGCGCTTCTTCGACGTCACGGCGAGCCCCCGTACCCTTCCAGCGCGGTGGTGCGCCTCGAGCCCGAGGATGTTGGTCGCGTAGATGTCGATCTGGCCGCCGAGCAGGTCGGTGATGGCCGGGGCGTCCCCCTTGTAGGGAATATGGACGATGTCCACGCCCGCCATCATCTTCATCAGCTCCATGGTGAGCATGGGCGTGCCGACGCCGGAGGACCCGTAGCTCAGCTTGCCGGGGTTCGCCTTCGCGTATGCGATGAGCTCCATCACGCTCTTCACCGGCAGGCCGTTCCTGACCACCAGCAGATTCTGCGACGTCAGGGACATCGTGATCGGCGCGAGGTCGGTGAGCACGTCGAACGGCAGCTTGTTCGAGAATGCGCGGCCGATCGGCATGTTCGTGGTGTTCATTAGGAGCGTATGGCCGTCGGGCGTCGCCTTGGCGACGTAATCCGAGCCGATGTTCCCCGACGCGCCGCCCCGGTTCTCGATCACCACCGCCTGTCCGAGGAGCGGCGCGAGCTTCGCGCCGATCAGGCGCGCATGGAGGTCGCCCGCCCCGCCCGGCGGGTACGGCACGACGAGGTGAACCGGCTTCGTCGGGTATTCCTGGGCGAGCGCGTGCGACGCCAGGCCGCCGGAAACTCCCACGAGGATTGCTGCGATGAGCGGCCTGACCCCTGCCATTTCTGCGAACCTCCCGTTCCAAAAAAAACGCATCGCGCGCAATGACCGAGCGCGTGATGCGCAGATGTGCCGGCCTGCACATTACGTCCTGCCCCGCAGGCCGTCAATCGGGACGCGCGGCGGCGGCCGCGACGTCAGTCGAGGAAGAGATCGGGAATGAACTTCTTCGTCCCGGGGACGACGGCGTACTTGTCGAGATCCTTCACCCCTTCGGCCGCCAGCACCTCGTCGTCGAGGTAGAAGTTGCCGGTGTGCTTGCGGGCGTCGCGATTCAGGATCGCGTACGCCGCGTCGGCGAGGATCGCCGGCGTGCGGCAGAGCTTCGGGTCGACGCCGGGGATCATCGCCAGCGCCGCGGTGTTGATCACGGTGCGCGGCCACAGCGCGTTGACGGCGATCCCGTCGCCCCGGAACTCCTCCGCCATCCCGAGCACGCACATGCTCATCCCGTACTTCGCCATCGTGTAGGCGACGTGGTTCTTGAACCACCGCGGGTTCATGTTGAGCGGCGGCGAGAGCGTGAGGATGTGCGGGTTGCGGCCGGCCGCTGCGGACTGCTTGAGATACGGCAGGCAGGCCTGCGAGCAGCAGTAGGTGCCGCGCACGTTGACCCCGAACATCAGGTCGA
Source organism: uncultured beta proteobacterium (assembly GCA_963762785.1). Taxonomy (GTDB): domain Bacteria; phylum Pseudomonadota; class Gammaproteobacteria; order Burkholderiales; family SG8-39; genus DATEDA01. Next base: position 38,154 of record CAVXND010000030.1, on the reverse strand, counting down.
AGCGCTTCATCGGCGTCTCGAGCGTGCCGGTGAGCGAGATCGCGCTCGCGTTGTTGACGAGGATGTCGATGCCGCCGAAGCGCTCGGCGGCACGCTTCGCCGCCGCCTGCACCTGGGCTTCGTCGCGGATGTCGCCGGCGATCGGCAGCGCCTTGCCGCCCGCCGCTTCGATCTCCGCGGCCGCGGTGTGGATGGTGCCGGGCAGCTTCGGGTTCGGCTGGTCGGTCTTGGCGATCAGCGCCACGTTCGCGCCGTCCTGCGCGGCGCGCTTCGCGATCTCGAGGCCGATGCCGCGCGAGGCGCCGGAGATGAATATCGTCTTGCCGCGCAGGGTCATGGCGACTCCTTCATGATGGCGATGGGCGCGATTAGACAGGATCGCCGGCGACCACGCTGGAGACGAGCCGCGGGTCGCGCCCGACCATGCTCGAGAGGTGCCAGTCAAAGCGTATTGGGTCGAACTTTCAAGGAGATCCTGATGACGAAGCGCACTCGGGCATGCGCCGTGGCCGCGGTCGCGGCGCTCGCTTTCTTCGCTTGCACGCACGCACCGGTCCGCGAGAGCGGCACCCCGCCGGGCCACGTCGTCGACGCGGCTTGGCCGAAGCCGCTGCCGAACAACTGGATCCTGGGGCAGGTCGCCGGCATCGCGGTCGATTCGCGCGACCACGTGTGGCTGATCCACCGCCCGAAGACGCTGATCGACGAGGAAAAGGGCGCGTCGCTCAATCCGCCGCGCGCGAAGTGCTGCGTCCCGGCGCCCCCGGTCGTCGAGTTCGACGCCGAGGGCAACGTACTCCGCGCGTGGGGCGGGCCCGGACCGGGCTACGAATGGCCGGAGAACGAGCACGGCATCTACGTCGACCACGAGGGCAACGTCTGGGTCGGCGGCAACGATCCGAAGGACCACCAGCTCATCAAGTTCACGCCCGACGGCCGGTTCCTCCTGCAGGTCGGCCGGGCCGGACAGACCGGCGGCAGCAACTCGCAGACGCTCCTCGGCCGTCCGGCGCACATGGAGATCGACGCGCAGGCGAACGAGCTCTACGTCGCGGACGGCTACGGCAACAAGCGGGTGATCGTGCTCGACGCGTCGACCGGCGCGTACAAGCGCCACTGGGGCGCGTACGGCAAGGCGCCGAGCGACGACAAGCTGCCGATGTACGACCCGCAGTCGCCGCAGTTCACGAACCCGGTGCACTGCGTGCGGCTCTCGAAGGACGGCCTCGTCTACGTCTGCGACCGCGCAAACAACCGCGTGCAGGTGTTTCGCAGGGACGGGACCTTCGTCCGGCAGTTCGTGTTCGAGGACCGGTCGCGCGGCTCGGGGTCGTCGTTCGACCTGGTGTTCTCGCGCGACGCGCAGCAGAAGTACCTCTTCCTCGCCGACGGCACCAACGACCAGGTCCTCACCGTCGAGCGCGAATCGGGCGCAGTGATCGCGAGCTTCGGCCGTCCCGGCCGCTACGCGGGCCAGTTCCTGGTGCTCCACAACATCGCCATCGACTCGCGCGGCAATCTCTACACGGCCGAAGTCGCCACCGGCAAGCGCGCGCAGAAGTTCCGGCCCGCCGCTGCGGGGGACCGGTAGCGTGCGGCTCGCATTGACGTAAATTGCCACATTGTGGGAGTATTTTCGGATGGAAAAGGTCAAGGTCTACGCCGGCACCGCCGGCCACTCCGCCTGGTTCAGCGACGACCTCGGCGCGAGCTGGATCCATCCGAACAGCCTCTCCGGCCTCTACACCGAGGCGCGTGTGTGGTCGCTGTCGAGCCATCCGGCAGACGCGGATGCGCTGTACGCCGGCACCGACATGGGCGTGTTCCGCTGGAACGAATCCACCGCGGGCTGGACGCACCTGCCCTCGCCGATGCAGGACGTGTGGTCGATCGTTCAGGACCCGGAGGATCCGAAGGTCCTCTTCGCCGGCACGCGGCCGGCGGCCTTCTATCGCTCCCCCGACGGCGGCGCGACCTGGGAGCCGCTCGCGGCCCCCGGCATCCGGACCTTCTCCGAGATCAATCGCGGGCCGACGCGAGTCACGCAGATCCTGTTCGACCCGGTCGACCGCGGGACGCTCTGGGCGAGCGTCGAGATCGGCGGCATCTATCGCAGCACCGATCGCGGCCGCAGCTGGACGCTTCTCGAGCAGGGACTCGTCTCGGCCGACGTGCACGGGCTCGCGGTGGTGCGCAACCCCGACGGCAGCAAGTCGGTGCTCGCGACGACCAACAAGGGCCTGCATCGCAGCGAGGACAACGGCGGGACCTGGACCTTCCAGAAGCTGGATTCGCCCTGGCAGTACACGCGCGCGATCACGCCGAGCGCCGACGGGGCGACGATTTTCCTCACCAACGGCAACGGCCCGCCCGGAAACACCGGTCGCCTGCTGCGCAGCGGCGACGGCGGCCGCACCTGGGGCGACGTCGATCTTCCCGGCCGGCTCAACAGCACGCCGTGGTGCGTGGCGACGCATCCTGCCGATCCGCGACTGATCTTCGCCTGCACCAATCTCGGCCAGGTGTTCCGGACCGAGGACGGCGGCGACCGCTGGACGCGCCTCGAGCGCGAATTCGGCGAGGTCCGCGCCCTCCACTGGCGACCGCTGTCCGCGCGCGCCGAGACCGGAGCGAAACCCGCGACATGGAGCTACAAGTGACACGCTTTCCCAAGTTGACGCCGGAGACGATGACCGACGCGCAGCGCGCGGTAGCGGCCGAGATTTCCGCCGGTCCGCGCGGCGAGGTCCGCGGGCCCTTCGTCGCCCTCATCCACCACCCGGAGCTCGCCCGCCGCATCCAGAGCCTCGGCGAGCAGCTCCGCTGGGGCAGCAAGCTGTCCGCCGGCCTGCTCGAGCTCGCGGTGCTGGTGACGGCCCGCCGCTGGAACTGCCAGCACGAGTGGTACATGCACGAGAAGCTCGCGCGCAAGGGCGGACTCGACGGGCGGATCATCGACGCGATCGCGCAGGGCCGGGAGCCCGACGGGATGTCTGCCGACGAAACGGCCGTCTACGCCTTCTGCCGCGCAGCTCACGCGACCGGGCATGTCCCGGACGGAGAGTTCGCGGCGGTGACCAAGCGCTTCGGCCTCGACGGCGCGCTCGAGCTTCTCGCGCTCTCGGGCTACTACTCGCTCATGGCGATGGTGCTCAACACCGCCGCCATGCCGCTCCCGGACAACGCGCCGCCGCCCTTGCAGCCGCTGTGAACGCCCTGCGCGTCGGCCTGATGGTGCCGGCGAACAACACGACGATGGAGCGCGAGCTCCTGGCGTGGCTGCCGGCCGGCTCGACGTGCCGGACGGTGAAGATCCCGCGCGGCAAGGGACTGCTCACGCGCGCGACGGTGCCGGCGTACGTGGCGAGCGCGCTCGAGCTGGCGCAGTCGTTCGCCGCCGACGAGCTCGATGCGGTGGTCTACGGCTGCACGGCCGCGGGATTCATCATGGGGCCCGCCGCGGACGCCGCGCTCGCGGGCGATCTTGCCCGCGCGACCGGACACCCGGTCGTCACGACGGCGCGCTCGATGGTGCTGGCGCTGGAGGACTCGCAGGCAAGGCGGGTCGCGGTAGTCACGCCCTACACGGAAGCGGTCAATCGCCAGCTCACCGCGTTCCTCGAAGACTCCGGTATCGGCGTGAACCGGCTCAACACGCTCGGCGCGACGAACACCGAGGAGCTGGGCCGCATCGGCGCCGCCGAAGTCGCGGCGCTGGCGCGGCAGACGGTCCGCCCGGACGACGACGCGCTCTTCATTGCCTGCTCGCAGCTGCCGACGTTCGAGATCCTCGACGGCCTGCGCGAGGAATGCGGCCGGCCGGTCTGGTCGTCGATCCTCGCGACCGCGTGGCAGGCGCGGCGCTCAGTCTAGCCGACCGCGCGGGCCGGCAGGTCCATCATGTTCTGCGCGGAGGCGATGCGTTCGGTCGCTTCGCCCGCCGCCTGCACCACTCGCCCGGCCAGGCCGCGGAACTTGGCCATGTTGACGTTCCTCGTCGACGCGGCGAGCGAAAGGCTGCCGAGGACGTCGCCCGCGCGATTGAAGAGCGGCGCGCCGATCGCCACGATACCCGGGTTGAACTCCCCGGACGTCATGCAGTAGCCGTCTTCGCGGATCTGCCGCAGGGTCTTGCGGAAGGCGTCCCAGTCCGCCCCGAGCCCGGCGGCGGCGATGGTCCGGCGGTGCTTGGCGAACAGGCTCTTCAACTGGTGCGGCGGCAGCCAGGCGAGGATCGATTTCGCGGCGGCGCCGCTGAAGAGCGGCCGCTTCTGCCCGCGGCTGAAGAGCTCCGGGGGCGCGCCGCGCGAGAGCGCTTCGCGCACGCACATAACCGAGTCGCTATAGAGGATGCACAGGATGACGCTGTAGCCGGTCTCGTCGGCGAGGCGCCGCATCGCCGGTCCGCCGGCCACGTACACCGGGTCGCAGAGGCGCGTCGTGCGGTCGAACTCCAGGATGCGCGGGCCGAGCGTGTAGGAGCCGTTTGCGACCCGCGCCAGCAGTCCCGCCCGGTGGAGCGCCCGGATGTACCGGTAGCAGGTCGAGGCCGGCGCACCCGAGAACCGGATCAGGTCCTCCGCCGACCACACCGGCGCCGCCGGCGTGAAGACGTCCAGCAGGCCGAGCGTCTTGTCGAGGCTCTTCATGACAAAAGTTTCTCACATATTGACTAAAATGCAAGCCGCGACTTAGCATCCGCGCTGAAGGAGATTCCGTGTATTCCGCGCGTTCCGCAAGGCTGCTGCTCGCCGCCGTCGCCTGCCTCCTCGCCGCGCCCGCGGCGCTCGCGCAGGGTGCCTGGCCGACCAAGACGGTCCGCATCATGGTGCCGTTTGCGCCCGGCGCCCTGACCGACGTCGCCGCGCGGGCCATCGCGCAGGAGCTGTCGCAGCAGCTCCCCCACCAGTTCGTGGTCGAGAATCGCGGCGGCGCGGGCGGCACGGTCGGCACGGCGGAGGTCGCCAAGGCGGCGCCGGACGGGCACACGCTCGTGTTCACCGACAGCTCGTACATGATCTCCGCCGCCCTGTATTCGAAGCTTCCCTACGACCCGCTCAAGGACCTCGTGCCGGTGACGCTCGCCGTCGAGGCGCCCGCGATCATGGTGGCGCGCCCGGGCCTGCCGGCGCAGTCGCTGCGCGACGTGGTCACGCTCGCCAGGGCGAAGCCCCGCACGCTGACCTACGGCTCCGGCGGCCAGGGCTCCTCGGCACACCTCGCCACCGAACTCTTCGTGACGCAGGCGGGCATCGAGCTCGTGCACATCCCCTTCAAGGGCGTTGCGGCGGCGCTGACCGAGGTCGTCGGCGACCGCATCGACGTCACGGTGTCGAGCGTCGGCGCGGCGGCCGGACACGTCCGCGCCGGCAAGATGCGGCCGCTCGCGATCACCGGCACGCAGCGCATCGCGCTCCTGCCGGAGGTGCCGACGTTCGCCGAGTCCGGCTATCCCGACTACGACATGGTCTACCGCTTCGGCTTTCTCGCCCCCGCCGGCACGCCGCCGGAGCTGATCGCCCGGCTGCAGCAGGAGATCGCCAGGGCGACGTCGAAGCCGAAGGTGCTGGAGTTCCTGGCGACCCAGGGCGCGCGCCCGATCAGCCTCGGCACCGCCGACTACTCGCGCATGATCGAGCGCGAGATCGGCATGTGGCGCGCGGTCATCGAGAAGGCCGGCGTCAAGGTCGAGTGAAGGACACATGAAAGAAAACATCGCCCCCGCATTCCGCGCGCCGCCCGGCGCGTGCGACGCCCACTTCCACGTGTTCGGGCCGGAGTCCCGCTATCCGTATCGCGACCCCAAGCTGCGCTACAAGCCGCCGCTCGCGCCGCTCGACGAGTACCTGGCGCTCGCGCGAAAGCTCGGCATCGAGCGCTTCGTGTTCGTGCAGCCGAGCGCCTACGGGCGCGACAACGACTGCATGCTGGACGCGATGCGCGAGGTCGGCACGGCCCGGTGCCGCGGCATCGTCGACGTCGACGAGAATGCGTCGGACACCGAGCTCGCGCGCCTGCACGCGCTCGGCGTGCGCGGCGTGCGCATCAACGTCTCCCCGGTGCACCCGCCGGAGGCCGGGCTCGCGGCACGGCTCGCGCCGCGGATCGACCGGCTGGAGCCGCGTTGCGCCGAGCTCGGCTGGCAGCTCGATTTCCTCCTGCCCGGCTGGCTGACGCTCGAGATGATGGGACGCCTCGCGAAGCTGAAGATCGACTACACGCTCGCCCACATGGGCATGTTCCTCGCGCGCGACGGCGTTGCGCAGCAGGGCTTCCAGCGCCTGCTCGACCTGCTCCGGAAGGGCAACGGGCGCTGCTGGGTAAAGCTGACGGGCGTGTACCGGATGTCGCAGGCGCCGGGATTCGCGGACGCGGCGCCGTTCGCCCAGGCGCTGGCCGCGACCGCCCCCGACCGGCTGATCTGGGGCAGCGACGATCCGCACGTCTCGTTCGCGGACAAGACCGGCTCGGTGAGCCTCTTCAACCTGCTCGGCACCTGGATTCCCGACGACGCCACGCGGCGGAAGGTCCTGGTCGACAACCCCGCGAAGCTCTTCGGCTTCTAGCCTCCGGAGGACACGATGAGAAAGCTGCTCGCGGCCGTGCTGTTGCTCTGCGCGGCCGGCGCCTACGCGCAGAGCTTCCCGAGCCGCCCGGTGCGAATCGTCATCGGGTTTCCGCCCGGCGGCGGCATCGACGCGGTGGCGCGCATCATGGGCCCGAAGATGTCCGAGAGCTTCAAGCAGCCGGTCATCGTCGAGAACCGGCCGGGCGCGAACGGCGTGACGGCGATGGACCTGGTGGCCAAGTCGCCGCCGGACGGGCACACGATGTTCATGGGCACGTCGGGCAACCTCGCGATGAACCCCGTCTTCTACGCGAACCTGCCCTACAGCATGGAGCGCGACTTCCTGCCCGTCTCGCTGACGGCGTCGCTGCCCTTCCTGATCGTGGCCAACCCCGCCCTGCCGACAGGCTCGGTCGCCGAGCTGATCGCCTATGCGAAGGCCAATCCCGGGAAGGTCAACTATTCGTCCTCCGGCAACGGCAGCACGCCGCACCTCGCCGGCGAGCTCTTCAACACGATGGCCGGGATCAAGACCGTCCATGTGCCGTACAAGGGCAGCGCGCCGAGCATCGCCGATCTCCTCGCCGGGCAGGTGCAGTACACGTTCGACACGGTCAGCATCACGCTGCCGCACGTCAAGTCCGGGAAGCTGAAGGTGCTCGGCCACACGGGGCCGCAGCGGCTGTCCTATCTGCCCGATGTGCCGCCGATCGCCGAGTCGCTGCCGGGCTACGAAGTCGTCAACTGGTACGGCGTCGTCGTCCCGTCGGGCACGTCGAAGGAGACCGTCGCGCGCCTGAACGCCGAGATCGCCGCCGCGCTCGCCGACGCGGAGGTCCGCCAGAAGATCGTCGCGATCGGCATCGATCCGGCGAGCAGCACGCCGGAAGCGCTCGGCGCGTTCATGAAGGCCGAGACGGCGAAGTGGAGCCGCGTCGTCAAGGACGCCAACATCGTCCTGCAATAGGAGAAGCCCGGATGTTCGCCGCCCCGCCCGACCACGAGACCGAGGTCTTCACGCGCGTACCGGACGCGCTCCGCTTCAAGAACCGCCCGTCCGAGTGGGTGCGCATCCGGCGCGGCGGCGCGCCGACCGACTGCTTCCTCGAAGGCCCGTCGTTCGATCGCCAGGGCAACCTCTACGTCGTCGACACCGCCTACGGGCGGATCCTGCGCATTTCGCCCGCGGGAGAATGGACGGTCGCCGCGGAGTACGAGGGCGCGCCGAACGGTCTCAAGATCCACAAGGACGGCACGATCTACATCGCCGACCACAAGTGGGGAATCATGCGGATGGATCCCGCCACCGGGAAGGTCGAGCCGCATTGCGTGCGCAACGGCTTCGACAGCTTCCACGGGGTGAACGACCTCTTCTTCGCCGGCAACGGCGACCTCTACTTCACCGACCAGGGTGCCTCGGACCTGCGCGAGCCGATCGGACGCGTGTTCCGCCTGCGCGCGGACGGCAAGCTCGAGCTGATCCTCGGCGGACTCGCGAGCCCGAACGGCCTGGTGATGACGCCGGACGAGAAGGCGCTGCTCGTCGCGGTGACGCGCGCGAACTGCATCCTGCGCCTGCCGCTGCTTCCGGACGGCAGCCTCGGCAAGGTCGGCCTCTTCATCCAGCTCAGCGGCTCCGCGGGCGGCGGGCCGGACGGGCTCGCGGTCGACGAGGCGGGCAACCTCGCGATCGCGCACGCCTACATGAAGACGGTGTGGCTCTTCAACGCGTTCGGCGAACCCATCCTGCGGATCCGTTCGTCCGCCGGCCTGGCGACGACCAACATCGCATTCGGCGGGCCCGATCGCAAGACGCTCTACATCACGGAATCACAGACCGGCTCGATCCTGCGCTGCCCGATGCCGGCGGCCGGGAAACCGATGTACTCGCATGCGTAGGGCCGCGGTCACGCGCGCTCGCCCCGCGCCTTCTCCAGCTGGCAGCCGTTGATCCGCCAGCGCCCGTCCGGCTGGCGCTGCATCGGATAGAACGCGACCCACGCCTCGCCGTCGGCGTCGGTCATCCGCACCGGCTGGATGACCTCGCCGTCGATGACGCGCCGGTTTCTCGAACTGCACGGACTGCGGCCGGTACACCACCGGGTAACCGGTGCGGACCATGTCGACGAAGCGCTCGGGCGAGCCGAACCGCTCGCGGATGCGCGCTGGTCGCGAGCGAGAACGCGCGCGCCGCGTCGTCGCGTGCGAACGCCTCCAGCTGCTCGGTGATGACCGCGCGGACGGCCTTCGCGTCCGCCTCGGACAGGTCGGCCGCCGGCGAAGCAACGGCGCAGCCGAGGAGGAGGAGTGCGACGAGCAGCGACCGGACCATGGCCAAGTATAGGACGGGCCGCGGGCGCGAGCGGGCTTCCAGCCGGGACGGGAAATGGTTAGATTCGACCTCCGAGGAAGCCGAAGGAGGTCTCATGAAGGCGGTGCCCGCTGCCGATCCCCCGCGCGTCGTCGCGCATCGGCTCGCCGCGGGCGGGGCGATCCCCAACCACCCGCAATGGCCGCTGCTCGTGTACCCCGGCGCGGTCGCGATCGCCGGGGCGGACCCGGCCGTGGCCTTCGAGGCGCTGTTCGACCGCAACCGCTGGCCCGCGGCGTGGCGCAACGGCGTGTTTCCCTTCCACCACTTCCACACCACCGCGCACGAGGTGCTTGGCGTCTACAGTGGCGAAGTGACGGTCCAGTTCGGCGGCGATGGCGGTGTCGTCGTCACCGCGCGGCCCGGCGACGTGATCGTGCTGCCCGCCGGCACCGGGCACAAGAAGCTCTCCTCGCGCGGCGCGCTCGGCATCGTGGGCGCCTACCCGGCGGGCCAGCATGCGGACACGTGCACGCCGCTGCTCGCCAACGCCCGCCGCAGCGCCGAGGCCGTGGCACGCGTCCCGCTCCCGGAATGCGATCCGGTCTGCGGCGCCGGCGGCCCGCTCTTCACGCACTGGCGGCGCTAAGCGCACGCACGCCTCACCGGGGTCTTCGCTGCGCGAAGTAGGCCGTCGCCGCACGCGTCAATTGCTCGCGCAGCAGCCCGAACCCGGCGAGCTGGTTGATCGTCTTCCTGGTCAGCAGCGACACGCGCCGCTTCGACGGCGGGGAGCTCGCGATAGCACCGGCGATCCAGCGTCATCTCCAGCGCGAGCCCGAGCGGGACCAGGCCGTTGCCGAAGCCGGCCTTCACCATCTGCACCGTTGCGGCGAACGACTCGACCGGGGTGAGCTGGCCGCGCAGGAGCTGCGGATGGTGGGCGCGGAGGAGCGGCTCCACCGCCCGCCACGTCGCCGAGCCGGGCTCGATGGAGATGAGCGGCAGTTTGGCGTCGAACTTTCGTCCCAGTCCCGAGTTGACGAGGACGAGCGGCTCGTCGACGACCGGATGATGAACGAGGTCCTTCACGCCGGGTGAGTCGGTGCACAGCCCGATGTGATACCGGCCCAGCCGCACGCTCTCGATCAGGAGCACGCTGCGGTGCGCGTGGAGATCGAGGCTGATCCCGCTCAAGCCTCGCAGCGCCTGGCTCACCACCGCCGGCCCCCAGGACGACGCGATCGAATCGGCGAGCGCGAGCGAGAAGTGCGCACTCGAGCGGATCTCGACGGGCTTCGTCAGGCCGCGCAGCTCGGCGACCAGCGGCCGTGCCCGCTCCAGGAAGCCGATCGCCTCCGGGGTGAGGCGGAGCCTGCGCCCGTCCGGCTCGACCAGGGCGAACCCCACCGCGTCCTGCAGCGCCCGGATCCGCTTGCTCACCGCGGACTGGGTGAGCCGCAGACGCGTCGCCGCCTCGGTCACGGTGCCGAACTTTTCGAGCGCGATCAGGGCGTCGATGGCGTCCCACATATTCCCGCTCCGACTGTATTTCAGTTCAATTATTCGCTTTTTTCCGGCTTTGCGGGAGTCGATACTCCCCGGGTGCAAACCAACCGGGAGGGCCGGACCGATGCCTGCGATCGAATCGACACCCGCAATGGCGGCCAGGGTCTACGCGACCATGGCGCGGAACCTCGACGTCGCCCGCCGGCGGCTGGCGCGGCCGCTCACCCTGGCGGACAAGGTCCTGCTCGGACACCTGGACGACCCGGAGCACCAGGCGCTGGAGCCGGGACGGAGCTACCTCGCGCTCCGCCCCGACCGCGTGGTCTTCCAGGACGTGCTCGGGCAGAGCGGCATGCTGCAGTTCATGCAGACGCGGCGGGACCGGGTCGCGGTGCCCACCACGATCCACTGCGACCATCTCATCCAGGCCCGCGTCGAAGGCGCGGCGGACCTGCGCGCGTCGCTGGCGGAGAACGGGGAGGTCTACGACTTCCTGCGGTCCGCGGCCGCCAAGTACGGCGCGGGGTTCTGGGGGCCGGGCGCCGGCATCATTCACCAGGTCGTGCTCGAGCACTACGCCTTTCCCGGCGCGCTCATCATCGGCACCGACTCGCACACGCCCAACGCGGGCGGCCTCGGGGCCTGCGCGGTCGGCGTCGGCGGCGCGGACGCGGTGGAGGTGATCGCCGGGCTGCCGTGGGAACTGCTCTACCCGACGCACATCGCCGTTTACCTGACCGGGAAGCTGGGCGGATGGACCGCACCGAAGGACGTGATCCTCTACGTCGCCGGACAGCTCACGGTCTCGGGCGCCACCAATGCCATCGTGGAGTACATCGGCCCCGGCGCGCGGACCCTCAGCGCCACGGGCAAGGCGACGATCACCAACATGGGTGCCGAACTGGGTGCGACGACCTCCATGTTCCCGGCCGATGAGCACATGTCGGCGTACCTGCGCGCGACGGGTCGCGGCGAGCTGGCGACGTTGGCGGAGCGGTGCCGGCACCTGCTGGAGCCGGATCGCGAAGTCGAAGCCGATCCCGGGCGGCACTACGACCGCGTGGTCGAGCTCGACCTGGCGACGCTGGAGCCGCACGTGGTCGGTCCCCACTCGCCCGATCGGGCGCGCCCGATCTCGCGGCTCGCCGCCGAAGTGCGGGATCCGCGCAACGGGTTCCCCGAGGAGATCGCGACCGCCTTGATCGGCAGTTGCACCAACTCTTCCTACGAGGACATGAGCCGCGCCGCCGATATCGCGGACCAGGCCAGGACTCGCGGCGTCAAGTCGGCCATGCCGCTGATGGTCACGCCGGGTTCGGAGCAGATCCGCGCGACCATCGAGCGCGACGGCCAGATGCAATCGCTCAAGGACATCGGCGCCGTGGTGCTGGCGAACGCCTGCGGCCCGTGCATCGGCCAGTGGCGGCGGTCGCAAGGCACGGCCGGGACCCCCAACACGATCGTCACGTCGTACAACCGCAACTTCCCGCGCCGCAACGACGGGCAGGCGACGACCATGAACTTCATCGCGAGCCCCGAAATCGTCACCGCGCTCGCGCTCGCCGGCAAGCTGTCGTTCAATCCCCTTACCGATTCGCTGATGGGCGACGACGGCAAGCCGTTCCGGCTCACGCCGCCCGCACCGGCGCCGGAAGTCCCCGCGAAACAGTTCGAACGCGGCCGCTCCACTTACGTCGCGCCGCCCGAAGACGGACGCCACGTCGCGCTGCGAGTCGATCCGCAGAGCGAGCGCCTCCAGTTGCTCGAGCCCTGGCCGGCCTGGGACGGACTGGATTTCCTCGACCTGCCGGTGCTCATCAAGACCAGGGGCAAGACCACCACCGACGACATCTCGCCTGCCGGCCCCTGGCTGCGCTACCGGGGGCACCTCGACAAGTTCAGCGACAACCTGTTGCAGGGCGCGGTCAACGCGTTCACCGGCGAGGCCGGACGGGGGAAGAACGTCCTCACGGGCGAGGCGGCGCAGCCGGTCTCGAAGCTCGCCCGGGACTATCGATCGCGAGGGCTCAAGTGGGTGGTCGTCGGCGACGCCAACTACGGCGAAGGCAGCAGCCGCGAGCATGCCGCGCTGTCGCCCCGCCTGCTCGGGGGCGCCGCCGTCATTGCCCGGGGCTTCGCCCGCATTCACGAATCCAACCTGAAGAAGCAGGGACTGCTCGCGCTCCGCTTCGCCGACCCGGGGGACTACGAGCGCATCCGCGAGGACGACCGCGTCAGCCTGCTCGAGCTCGCCGCCATGGCGCCGGGCAAGCCGGTCAGGTGCCGCGTGCAGCACGCTGACGGGACGAACGAGACGCTCTGGCTCGAACACTCCTATAGCGCGGCGCAACTGGGGTGGTTCCGCGCCGGCTCGGCGCTGAATGCGATGGCGCCGTCCGAGGTCAGCGGCATGATCAGCACGACGGAGAGCGCGAGCAGGACGCCCATCGTGACGTTGAACGCGCGCGACGCCCGCTCGTCCACGAGCCACCGGCGCACCGCCGCCCCGAAGACGAGCCACACGCCGCAACTCGGCGCCGCCGCGAGCGCGAAGACGGCGGCGAGCGTCAGCGCACGCTCGCCGGCGCTCGCGCTGCCGCCGGCTGCGAACGTGCCGGCCGCGCTTGCGCCGACGATCCAGGACTTCGGATTGATCCACTGAAACGCGAGCGCGCGCCAGAAGCCCACCGGATCCGGATCGGCCTCCGTCCGCATGGGCGGAGCGGTTGCGATCCTGCCAGGCCATCCACAGCAGGAACGCGGACCCGCACCACTTCAGCGTCGTCGGTCCACCAGGGGTATGCCGCCACCAGGCTGCCCAGCCCGAGCACGGCGACACCCATCAGCAGCGCCATGCCGACCACGACGCCGGCGAGACAGTGCAGCCCCCGCCACAGTCCCACGCGCGCACCGGCGGCCATGACCAGAACATTGCTCGGCCCCGGCGTGACGGCAGCGACGACGGCGAATGTGAAGAACGCGAGGATCTGGTCGGGCGGCATGCGGTCGCCCGACGTCACCTTGCGCCGGAGGGCGCTGCGCGCGCCCTCCTCCGCACCGCCGTCCGCTTGCGCGCCATCGGGCGCTTGTCCTGCAGCTTGGCGATCTCCTGCACCGCCAGATCGCAGCTCCTCGTCAGGAAGTCGGCGATCAGCGCGAGCTGTTCGTCGCTGTAGGCGGACCAGATCGCCGTCATCTCCCGTTGCAGCGAGTCGTACAGCGGCGCGATGCGCCGCGTCATCGCCGGTCGCGCGCGGACGATGACCTTGCGCCGGTCGGCCGGATCGCGTTCCCGCCGCACGTAGCCCGCCCGCTCGAGCCGGTCGATCACGCCGGTGATCGCACCGGTCGTGAGGCCGGTCACCTTGGCGAACTCGCCGGCCGTCGCGCCGCCGCTGAGGAGCGCCAGGTCGAGGCACTCGAGATCGGAGCTCGAGAGCCCGAAGCGCTCGCTCACCGCCTGGCTGATCAGCACCGACTGCGCGGTCATCCGGCGGACCTCGCGCAGGACGGCGGCGAGCAGCGCCGGGCGGTCCGGTTGGTTGCTTGACATGTCGCCACCAATTGTCTTATTGTTCGTGTATCTTAGCAACTAAGATATTCGTCCGGCCATGTCCGTCCGGCCGTTCCCGGGAGTGACGCGGTGCAATTCCTGATCCTGATGAACGCCGGCAAGGCGCGCGTGATGCCGAGCGAGGCCACGGCGACGGGCGAGTACGGCGAAGCGCGCGCGATGGCCGAACACCGCGCCTCGCAGACCGCGCCCGTCAGGTTCTCCGCCCACAAGATGAGCGTGGTCGACGGCCCGTTCCCCGAAACGAAGCAATGAACGCGCGGCAGGCAGCGCGGTAGACAACCGAACCCGAAGCATCGTGTAATCGCATGGCTGCACTTCAACGACGCATACCCCGCCCGGAAACCATGGCATCGGACCCGCCCCCGCCCGCGGGGCGTCCACCGGCGAGCGACGACCAGGCCGCACACGCGCGCGCGACGGCTGAGGCCGTCTACCGCGCCGAGTCGCGCCGCGTCTTCGCCACGCTGATCCGCCTGCTCGGCGATTTCGACCTCGCCGAGGAGGCGCTCGCCGACGCTTTCCGCGCCGCGCTCGAGCAGTGGCCGCGCGAAGGCGTGCCCGCGAACCCGCGGGCCTGGCTCGTGTCGGCCGGCCGCTTCAAGGCGATCGACGGCATCCGCCGGCGCGCGCGGTTCGTCGCGCTCGACGACGTCGCCGAGCAGGTCGAAGCGATCCCCGACGACGCCTCGCCCTGGGACGGCGAGGACATCGAGGACGACCGGATGCGCCTCGTGTTCACGTGCTGCCATCCGGCCCTGTCCCCGGACGCGCAGGTGGCGCTCACGCTCCGCGAAGTCTGCGGCCTCACGACCGAGGAGATCGCGCTCGCGTTCCTCAGCACCGCGCCGACGCTGGCGCAGCGCATCGTGCGCGCCAAGGCGAAGATCCGCGACGCCCGCATCCCCTACCAGGTGCCGACGCCGGCCGAGCTGCCGGAGCGGCTGGACAGCGTGCTGCGCGTCGTCTACCTGGTGTTCAACGAGGGCTACTCGGCTTCGTCGGGCGACTCGCTGACGCGGGTCGATCTCTCCAGCGAGGCGATCCGCCTGGGACGGCTGCTGGTCGAGCTGCTGCCGGAGCCGGAGGCGATCGGGCTGCTGGCGCTGATGCTCATCCAGGAATCGCGCCGCGCCGCGCGCGCCTCGCCCGCGGGCGAGCTCATCCTGCTGGCCGACCAGGACCGCTCGCTCTGGAACCAGGAGCAGATCGCGGAAGGGTCGGCGCTCGTGGAGCGGGCGCTCGCGTCGCGGCGCTTCGGCCCGTACACGCTCCAGGCCGCGATCGCGGCGGTACACGCCGCGGCGGCGACCGCCGACGCCACGGACTGGAGCGAGATCGTCGGGCTCTACGACATCCTGCTGCAGGCCGAACCCTCCCCGGTGGTCGAGCTGAACCGCGCGGTGGCGGTGGCGATGCGCGACGGGCCCGCGGCCGGGCTCGAGCTCGTCGATGCCATCCTCGCCCGCGGCGAGCTGCAGGACTACCGCCTCGCGCACGCGGCGCGGGCGGACCTCTGCCGCCGGCTGGGCGACGCTGCACAGGCGCGGGCGTCCTACGATCGAGCCCTGGCCCTCACCCGGCAGGAACCCGAGCGGCGGTTCCTCGAGCGACGGCTGGCCGAGCTGCGGACCTGAAGGGAGCCGAGTGGATCGCGCTACTCTCCCGCCGATGCCGGCGGTGATCTCCATCTCGGGCCTGACCAAGACCTACGCTTCGGGCCTGCAGGCGCTGAAGCGCATCGACCTCGAGATCCACCGCGGCGAGATCTTCGCCCTGCTCGGCCCGAACGGCGCCGGCAAGACGACGCTGATCAGCATCGTCTGCGGCATCGTCACGCCGACCGCGGGCCGGGTGCTCGTCGACGGCCACGACATCGTGCGCGACTACCGCGCCGCGCGGTCGAGGATCGGCCTCGTGCCGCAGGAGCTGCACACCGACATGTTCGAGTCGGTGCTCGGCACCGTTTCCTTCAGCCGCGGCCTCTTCGGCCGCGCGCCGGACCCGGCGCACCTCGAGCGCGTGCTGCGCGACCTCTCGCTGTGGGAGAAGCGCAACGACAAGATCATGACCCTGTCGGGCGGGATGAAGCGGCGGGTGCTGATCGCGAAGGCGCTCGCGCACGAGCCCGAGGTCCTGTTCCTCGACGAGCCGACCGCCGGGGTCGACGTCGAGCTGCGCCGCGACATGTGGGCGCTGGTGCGGCGCCTGCGCGAGCGCGGCGTCACCATCATCCTGACCACGCACTACATCGACGAGGCGGAGGAGATGGCCGACCGCATCGGCGTCATCAACCGGGGCGAGCTGGTCGTGGTCGAGGAGAAGGCGGCGCTGATGCGCAAGCTCGGCAAGAAGCAGCTCACGCTCCACCTCCAGCAGCCGATGACCGCGATCCCCGCTGGCCTGAGCGACTGGAACCTCGCGCTCGCGAACGGCGGGTGCGACCTCGAGTACACGTTCCTCGCGAGCGACGAGCGCACCGCGATCCCGGCGCTCCTCGCGCGGATCGCCGACCTCGGCATCGGGTACCGGGACCTGAACACGCGGCAGAGCTCGCTCGAGGACATCTTCGTCGACCTGGTGAGCGAGCGCGCATGAGTACCGCGACGGGCGTACCGGCGTTCAACCGCCACGGCGTGCTCGCCATCTACCGCTTCGAGATGGCGCGGGCGCGCCGCACGGTGTGGCAGAGCCTGGTGACGCCGGTGATCACCACCTCGCTCTACTTCATCGTGTTCGGCGCGGCGATCGGCGCGCGCATGAGCGAGGTGGACGGCGTGCCCTACGGCGCGTTCATCGTGCCCGGGCTGATCATGCTCGCGCTCTTCACCGAGAGCCTGTCGAACGCCTCGTTCGGCATCTACCTGCCGCGCTTCACCGGCACGATCTACGAGGTCCTGTCGGCGCCGGTGTCGCCGCTCGAGATGGTCCTCGGCTACGTCGGGGCGGCGGCCACCAAGTCGGTGATCCTCGGCCTCGTGATCCTCGCGACGTCGACCCTCTTCGTGCCGATCCGCATCCTGCACCCCGGGTTCATGGTCGCGTTCCTCCTGCTCACCGCCGCGACCTTCAGCCTGTTCGGCTTCATCATCGGCATCTGGGCGAAGGGCTTCGAGCAGCTGCAGTTCATCCCGATGCTCGTCGTCACCCCGCTCGCCTTCCTCGGCGGCGCCTTCTACTCGATCGACATGCTGCCCGGCGCGTGGCGCACGTTCAGCCTGTTCAACCCGGTCGTGTACCTGATCAGCGGCTTCCGGTGGAGCTTCTTCGGCACCGCGGACGTGGCGGTCGGGATCAGCCTCGCGGCGACCGTGGGGTTCTTCGTCCTCGGCCTCGCGCTCGTCTGGTGGATCTTCCGGACGGGGTACCGGCTGAAGAGCTGAGCCGCCGCCCGGCTGTCGAAATGGCGGGCGGCCGATCGACTAGGGGCTAACCCCCCAGCCCCAAGGACCATGAAACCTTCGCCAAGCCCCGGGCGTAACGGGCGATCCCGGTCAACACCGCCGCCACCCGTCGCGATCCGCGTCGCCCAGCGCTTCCGCGCGCCGCCGGAGCGCGTGTTCCACGCCTGGCTCGAGCCCGAGCTCGCCGGCAGATGGCTGTTCGCGACCGCGTCGGAGCCGATCGCCGACGTCGACATCGATCCGCGGGTCGGCGGCGCTTTCCGGCTCGCGGAACGGCGCCACGGCGCGCGCGTCGAGCACGCCGGCCGATACGTCGAGATCGTCCCGCACCGGCGCCTGGTCTTCACCCTCGCCATGGCGGATCGCCCGCACATCGTTACGCGCGTGACGGCGGAGATCAGTCCGCTCAAGACCGGGTGCGAGCTCGCGCTGACCCACGAGGACGTGCCGCCGGACTGCGCGGGCGAGACCGAGGCGCGCTGGACAGGCGTCCTCTACGGGCTTGATGAGACGCTGAATTCCCTGCCCCGGCGCGCCCGCACGGGTTGATCAGCGCCGGGGATGTCGATTTCCGGCGCGGCCGATCGACTACCCGGTACAAGTCCTGAAAGAGAGAGGCCATGGCCACCAAGCTCGATGCACCAAAGATCACACAGACCCCCGCGCAGACGACCGCCGTCATCCGGCTCACGATTCCACGGACGGAGATCCAGCAGGTCATGGGCCCCGGCTACCGCGAGCTGATGGCCGCGCTCGCCGCGCAGGGGATCTCGCCCGCCGGGCCGTGGTTCTCGCACCACTTCAGGATGGATCCCGGGATCTTCGATTTCGAGATCGGGGTGCCGGTCGCCGCTCCGGTCTCCGCCGCCGGCCGCGTGCAGCCGGGCGAGTTGCCCGCCGCGACCGTGGCGCGAACGGTGTACCGCGGCCCCTACGAGGGTCTCCCCGCCGCATGGGGCGAGTTCATGGCCTGGATTGCCGCGGAAGCGCTCACGCCGGCCGCGGATCTCTGGGAGATCTACGTCGCCGGCCCGGAGTCGAGCCCCGATCCGGCCAACTGGCGGACCGAGCTCAACCGGCCGATCACCCGCTGACATTCCAACCAGGAAAAGGAGATTTCGCCATGGGATACATCGATGGATTCGTCGTCCCGGTACCGAAGAGGAAGCTCGAGGCCTATCGCAGCATGGCGCGAAAGGCCGGCAAGTTGTGGCGCGAGCACGGCGCGCTCGTGTACGTCGAGGGCGTGGCCGACGACGTGAAGCCGGGCAAGCACACGTCGTTTCCGCAGAGCGTGAAGCTGAAGCCCGGGGAGACGGTGGTGTTCGCGTACATCGTGTACAAGTCCCGCACCCACCGCGACCGCGTCAACGCCAAGGTCATGAAGGACCCGCGGCTCAAGCCGATGATGGATCCGAAGGCGATGCCTTTCGACGGCAAGCGGATGTTCTGGGGCGGGTTCAAGGTGCTGGTCGAGTTCTAGGAGCCGCGGCTTCCAGCCGCGAGGGAGAGCGATGAAGTACCTGTGCCTGATCTACACCGAGGAAAAGGCGATGTACGCCCGGCCGGCGGCGGAGCTCGAGGCGATTGCCGGCGAGTGCGTCGGCTTCGACGAGACGCTCAAGGCGCACGGGCAGTTCGTCGCCTGCGAACGCCTGCAGCCGGTGAACACCGCGGCGACGGTGCGACTCCGCGACGGCAAGGTGTCGGTCACCGACGGGCCGTTCGCCGAGACGAAGGAGCAGCTCGCCGGGTTCTACCTGATCGAGGCGCGGGACCTGAACGAGGCGATCCGCCTCGCGGCAAAGATCCCGCCGGCGCGCCTCGGCTCGGTCGAGGTCCGGCCGGTGTGGCAATACGAGCGGAGCGCGCCGTGAAGTACCTCTGCCTCGCCTACTACGACGAGAAGGCGTTCGAAGCGCTCTCGAAGGCGGAGTTCGACGCGATCGTGAGCAAGTGCCCCGCCTACGACGAGGCTCTGCGCAGGAGCGGCCACCTCATCGTCCAGGCCTCGCTCGGTTCGCCCCGCTCGAGCACCGTCCTGCGGCCGAAGAACGGCAAGCCCATGGTGACCGACGGCCCGTTCGTCGAGACCAAGGAGCAGGTCGGCGGGTTCTTCATCATCGAGGCCGCCGACCTGGACGAGGCGATCCGGGTGGCCGCCAACCACCCCGCTGCGAACCTCGGCGAACGGGTCGGCTGGGCGGTCGAGATCCGGCCGATCGAGGGATACGAGCCGAAATAGCGGCGGCGCGGTGTCGATTCCGGCACCCGCCGTTCGACCAGGGTTGAGAGCAGGAATCACCTCAACACGTCAGGAGAACCCGATGCGATTCATGATCATCGTGAAGGCCACCAAGGATTCGGAAGCGGGCGTGATGCCCGAGGAGAAGCTGATCGCCGACATGGCGGCGTACCACGAGGAGCTCGCCAAAGCAGGCGCCCTGCTCGACGCCTCCGGGCTGCAGGCGAGCTCGAAGGGCTGGCGGATCAAGTACGACGGGGCGAAGCGGACGGTGATCGACGGGCCGTTCACCGAGACGAAGGAGCTGATCGCCGGCTACACGATGATCAAGGTGAAGTCGCGCGAGGAGGCGCTCGCGTGGACGAAGCGCTTCCCCAACCCGGCGGTCGACGGCGGGAAGGCCGAGATCGAGGTGCGCCAGTTCTTCGAGCTCGAGGACTTCGGGCCGAGCGAGGCGATCGAGCGCTTCCGCGAGATGGGCGTCGCGGGCGAGAAGAAGTAGCCGGGAGAAACGCCATGCTCGTCAAGATCCTCATCGGGCTCGCCGCGGTCGTCGTCGTGTTCGCCGCGGTCGTCGCCATGCAGCCGTCCGAGTTCCGCGTCGCGCGGTCGGCCACCGTCGCCGCGCCGGTGCCGGCCGTGTTCGCGCAGGTGAACGACTTCCACAAGTGGCCGGCCTGGTCGCCGTACGACAAGCTCGACCCGGCGATGAAGAAGACCTACGCGGGCCCGCCGGCGGGCACCGGTGCGAGCTACGCGTGGGCGGGCAACAGCCAGGCCGGCGTGGGGCGTGCGACGATCACCGAGAGCCGCCCGAACGAGCTCGTCCGGATCAAGCTCGACTTCGAGCAGCCCTTCGCGGGCACCGCCTTCGCCGAGTTCCGCTTCAAGCCGGACGGCGACCGGACCGTCGTGGAGTGGAGCCTTGCCGGCACCAACAACTTCGTGGCGAAGGCCGTCCACCTCTTCATGAACATGGACAAGATGGTCGGCAGCCAGTTCGAGGACGGGCTCGCGCAGCTGAAATCGGTTGCGGAGAAGGCGCCGCAGCGCGGCGCGGTCCGGCTTCACCGTTCACAACTGATCAACGAGGAGACGCAACATGCTGGTTCAGTCCTACCTGTTCTTCGACGGCCGCACCGAAGAGGCGATCGAGTTCTATCGGAAAACGCTCGGCGCCAAGGTCGAGATGCTCATGCGCTTCAAGGACGCCCCCGACCCGCCGCCGCCGGGGATGGTCCCGCCGGGGTCCGAGGGCAAGGTGATGCACTCGTCGTTCCGGATCGGCGATACGGTGGTGATGGCTTCCGACGGGAACTGCGCGGGAAAGCCGAGCTTCAACGGCTTTTCGCTGTCGATCTCGGTCGCGAACGAAGGCGAGGCGGAGCGGGTGTTCGCCGCGCTGGGCGACGGCGGGCAGGTACAGATGCCGCTCGCGAAGACGTTCTTCTCCCCGAAGTTCGGGATGGTTGCCGACAGGTTCGGCGTGTCGTGGATGGTCATCGTGACGCCGGCGGGGTGATGGCGATGCGCTTCATGATGCTCATGATTCCGAAGGGGTACGAGAAAGCGGCCCCGGGCACGATGCCGGACGCGAAGGCCGTTGCCGCGATGATGAAGTACAACGAATCGCTGCAGCAGGCCGGCGTGCTGCTCTCGCTCGACGGCCTCCACCCGCCGTCGATGGGTGCGCGCATCTCGTTCCCCGGCGGGAAGGCCAAGGTGACCGACGGGCCCTTCATCGAGACGAAGGAGGTGCTCGGCGGCTACTGGATGATCGAGGTGAAGTCGAAGGCGGAGGCGATCGAATGGGCGTCGCGCTGCCCCGCCTCGGAGAACGAGGTGATCGAGGTTCGCCAGGTGCAGGAAATGTCGGACTTTCCCCCCGACATCCAGAAGGCCGCCGCCGGATTCGCCGAGATGCAGACGCAGGCCGGGCAACGCAAGGGGTCGTGATGCAAAAAATCGCCCCCTGCCTCTGGTTCGACGGCAAGGCCGAGGAGGCCATGCACTTCTACACCTCGATCTTCAGGAACTCGAAGGTCGGCGACGTCACGCGCTACACCGAAGCGGGCCCGGGAGAGAAGGGCTCGGTCCTGGCCGTGACGTTCGAAATCGAAGGACGGGAGTTCATGGGCCTCAACGGCGGCCCGAACTTCAAGTTCTCGCCTGCCATTTCGTTCTCCGTGAAGTGCGAAACGCAGGAAGAAGTCGATTACTACTGGGGCAAGCTGCTGGCGGGCGGCCAGCCGCAGCAATGCGGCTGGCTCACGGACAAGTTCGGCGTGTCGTGGCAGATCGTCCCCACGGTCCTGGTCGAGATGCTGAAGGACAAGGACGCCGGGAAGGCCAATCGGGTCATGCAGGTCATGCTCAAGATGGTCAAGCTCGACATCAGGGCGCTGCGGCAAGCCTACGAGCAACGCTGAGGGCGCGCAACAGTCCGACCGGCTGTCCGCTCAGGGTCTGTCCCCTCGCAGCGCCTGCCACACGCGCTGCGGGCTCGCCGGCATGTCGAAGTGCCGGATGCCGCGCTCGGCGAGCGCATCGACCACCGCGTTCATCACCGAGACGAGCGCGCCCGCGCAGCCGGCCTCGCCGCAGCCCTTCGCCCCGAGCGGGTTCGAGGTCGCGGGCACCGCGTGGCTGGCGAAGCCGATCGCGTTCGGCACGTCGGTCGCGCGCGGCAGCGCGTAGTCCATGAACGAGCCGGTGAGCAGCTGCCCGGTCTCGTCGTAGACCACCGTCTCCATGAACGCCTGGCCGATGCCCTGGACCACGCCGCCGTGTACCTGCCCCGCGACCAGCAGCGGGTTCACGATCGTGCCGAAGTCGTTCACCGAGCTGTAGCGCGCGACCTCGACGGTGCCGGTCTCGGGGTCGATCTCGACCTCGGCGACGTGGCAGCCGTTCGGAAACGCCGAGGGAATCACCTCGGTGACGTGCGTGACGTCCAGCGTCTTCGGCAGTCCCTCGGGCACCGCCATGCCGGCGCGCAGCTTCGCGGCGAGCTCCATCAAGCCGATCGAGCGGTCGGTGCCGGCGACGACGAAGCGCCCGGCGCGGAACTCGATGTCGCCCGCCGCGGCCTCGAGCGCCACGCCCGCGAGCTGCCGGCCGCGCTCGATCACCAGGTCGGAGGCCTGCACGATCGCCGCCCCGCTCATCATCATCGAGCGCGAGCCGCCGGTGCCGGCGCCGAACACGACCTCGTCGCTGTCGCTTTGCGCGAGGCGGATCCTGTCGAAGGGGATGCCCAGGCGCGAGCTGAGCACCTGCGCGAAGGGCGCCGCATGCCCCTGGCCGTAGTCGAGCGTGCCGGTGACGAGGGTCACGCCGCCGTCGGCCTCGAAGCGCAGCGCGCCGCTTTCCTTGTTGGGCGGCGCGGTCACTTCGAGGTAGCTGCCGATGCCGATGCCGCGCAACCGCCCGCGCTTCCGGCTCTCGGCCTTGCGCTGCTCGAACCCGGCCCAGTCGGCGGCAACCAGCGCGCCTTCGAACACCGCGCCGAAGTCGCCGCTGTCGTAGACCATGTCGGAGGCCGCCTTGAACGGAATCTCCTCGGGCCGGATGTGGTTGCGGCGGCGCAGCTCGAGCCGGTCGATGCCCATCTCGCGCGCCGCGGTGTCGATCAGGCGCTCCATGTAGTAGTTCCCCTCGGGGCGCCCGGCGCCGCGGTACGCGCTCACCGGCGACGTGTTGGTGAACATGACCTTCGACGACACCTCGATGAGCGGCGTGCGGTACACGCTCGGCGTGTTCTTTACCGCGTTCATCGTCGACATCAGCGGGCCGACCACGCCGAGGTAGGCGCCGACGTTGCCGTAGCCGTGCACCCGCAGCGCCAGGAACCGGCCGTCCTTGTCGAGCGCGAGCTCGGCGGTCATCTCGTGGTCGCGCCCGTGGTGGTCGGAGACGAAGCTCCCCGAGCGCTCGTCGGTCCACTTCACCGGCCGGCCGAGCGCGCGCGCCGCGTGCGCGAGCGGCACGTGCTCGGGATAGATCGAGGCCTTCATGCCGAAGGAGCCGCCGACGTTGTAGGTGCGGATCCGCACCTTCTCCGCGGGCACGCCGAGAATTTCGGCGAACTGGCCCTTCATCGAGAACACGCCCTGGCTCGGCGTGGTGAGCGTGAAGCGCCCGCTCGCCCTGTCGTAGGCGCAAATCGCCGTGCGCGGCTCCATCGCCGCCACCACCACGCGCGTGTTGCGAATCGGGAGCCTGGTCACGTGCGCCGCGCCGGCGAAGGCCGCGGCGACCTTCCCGGCGTCGCCGAAGTGGAAATCGCACGCCACGTTGCCCGGCACGTCGTCGTAGAGCTGCGGCGCGCCGTCGCGCGCCGCTTCGCTCGCGAGCGACACCGCGGGCAGCGGCTCGATGTCGAGCTCGATCGCCTCGCCCGCGTCCTTCGCCTGCCGATACGTCTCGGCCACGACGCACGCCACCGGGTCGCCGACGAAGCGCACCTTGCCCGAGGCGAGCGAGCGCCGCTCGGGCTTCTTCATCGGCGTACCGTCGCGGTTGACGAGCGGCACGACGCACTTGTGCGAGCCGTATGCGGCGAGGTCCTCGGCCGTGTACACCGCGAGCACGCCCGGCATCGTCTTCGCCGCGGCGGTGTCCACCGTGCGCAGGATGCCGTGCGCGTGCGGGCTCCTCACGATGTAGGCGTAGGCCTGGCCGGCCTCGTTGACGTCGTCGGTATAGCGCCCCTCGCCGCGCAGCAGCACCGGGTCTTCGGTGCGCAGCACGGGCTGGCCGACCCCGTACTTGGCAAGGGAAAGGGCTTCGGCTTGGCTGCGATCGTTCATGGCGGGCGGGGGTCGGAAACGGAAGGAAGGGTCGATTATTGCATCCGCGGCCCGCCGCCCGGCGATGCAGCCGGTGCCCGCACGTTGCATGAATAAGCAATATCGAGCCGATCGATAGCGAACGACGCATTAGACGCGACAGCGAGTTCACCCGCCGATCCACCACTGCACGAGCCACAGCGCGACCATCCCGCCGACGAGCGTCCAGGTGACGCTGCGCGTAAGCCACGCGATGGCGAGCGCCGCGATCGCCGCCAGCAGCCGCGGATTGTCCGGCGCGAGATCGATCGCCTCCTCCCGGATCAGCACCTGCGGCACGACGATCGCCGCGAACACCGCCGCCGGCACGAACCGCAGCGCCTCCTTGACGCTCGGCGCGAGCGAGTGCGGCTTCACCGTGCCGAGGAACGAGAACCGCAGGGCGAACGTGACTACGCGCCGTGCCGAGGATCATCAGCCAGACCATCTTTTCTCCAGCGACTTCTCCAGGGCGTGCCACGCCATGCCCGCCGCGATCCCCGCCAGCGCGGCGGTGACGAGGCCGAGCTTCAGCGGCAGGAAGTAGGCCGCGAGCGCGGCGCCGCCGCCGACGATCGCGGCGAAGGCCGACGCCCGGTCGGGCACCACCGCCACCAGCAGCGCGAGAAACGTCAGCGCGAAGGTGAAGTCGAGCCCCCAGCTCGCCGGCACCTGCGCCCCGACGAAGACCCCGACGAGGACCGAGATCTGCCACACGACCCACGAGATCGCGCCGGTCCCGATGAGGAACCAGTGCTTGTTGCCGCGATCCGGGTGGTGCCGGAAGTCGACGACCGCGAGCGCGTAGGCATTGTCGGTGAGGACGTAGGCGACGGCGAGCTTCCAGCGCAGCGGGAGGCTGCCGAGCCAGGGCGTGAGCCCCACGCTGTACATCACGAGCCGCAGGCTCAGCACCGCCGCGGTGGCGAGGATCACGGCGAGCGGCGCGCCGGCGGCGTAGAGCTGCGCGCTGACGAGCTGCACGACGCCGCTGAAGCAGCGCGACGACATCGCGAGCGTCTCGAACGGGGTCAGGCCGGCGGCGATGCTGGCGACGCCGGTCACGAGCCCGAACGGCACGATGCCGATGAGCGGCGGGGCCTGCGCCCGGACGCCGGCGAAGAACCGCTCGCGGGGCGAGTCCACGCCGGTCGGCGGCCGAGGGTCAGCCGAACCGCGAGAAATCCGGCGCGCGCTTCTCGAAGAACGCGGTGAACGCCTCTTTCGCTTCGGGGGACGAGAGCCGCTCGGCGAACGCCTTCGACTCCGCGTCGAGCGCGGCCTCGATCTCGGGCATCCAGGCGCGCCGCAGCAGCCGCTTGGTCAGGCGCAGCGACGCCGGCGGCTTGCCGGCGAGCTTCTGCGCGGCCGCGGTCGCGGTCGCGCCGAGCTCGGCGAGCGGGACGACCGCGTTCACCAGCCCGACCTCGCGCGCTTTCGCCGCATCGAACGGCTCGCCGAACATGAGCAGCTCCGCCGCGCGCTGATAGCCGCAGATCGACGGGAGCAGGAAGCTCGACGCGTTCTCCGGGCAGAGGCCGAGATTGACGAACGGCATCGAGAACCGGGCGCCCTCCGCCGCATAGACGAGATCGCAATGCGCGAGCATCGTCGTGCCGACCCCGACCGCGACCCCGTGCACCGCCGCGACGATCGGCTTGGCGGCGTGGCTGAAGACCTGGAGGAAGTCGAGCACCGGCCGCGGGCCGCCCTGCGGCGCGTGGGCGAGGAAGTCCTGGAGATCGTTGCCCGCGGTGAAGGCGTCGCCCGCGCCCTCGATCAGCATCACGCGCACGCCCGCGTCGCCGTCGGCCGCGCGGATCGCCTCCGCGAACGCCGTGTACATCGCCGTGGTCAGCGCGTTCTTCTTGTCCGGCCGGTTCATCCGGATGCGCTGGATCGCGCCCTGCCGTTCGACGAGGATGTGGCTCATGCTCAGGTTCCCGGCAGCTTGTAGTCCTTCATCTGCTGCCGCAGCGTGAGCTTCGACAGCTTGCCGGTCGCGGTATGCGGCAGCTCGGCGACGAACACGACGTCGTCGGGGATCATCCACTTCGCGACCCGGCCTTCGTAGAGCGCCAGCAGCCCTTCGCGCGTCACCTCGGCGCCCTGCTTCTTCACCGCCACCACGACCGGCCGCTCGTCCCATTTCGGGTGGCGCACGCCGATCACCGCGGCTTCCGCGATCGCCGGGTGCTCGATGGCGATGTTCTCGAGGTCGATCGAGCTGATCCACTCGCCGCCCGACTTCACCACGTCCTTCGAGCGGTCGGTGATCTGCATGAACCCGTCCGGGTCGATCGTCGCGACGTCGCCGGTCGGGAACCAGCCGTCGCGCAGCGGGTTGCCGCCCTCGTCCTTGAAGTAGCCGCTGGTGATCCACGGCCCGCGCACCATCAGGTCGCCGAACGCCTTGCCGTCGTGCGGGAGCGCTCTTCCCGTCGCCGTCGACGATCTTCATGTCGACGCCGTAGATCACCCGGCCCTGCTTGCACAGGAGCGCGAACTGCTGCTCGGGCGGGAGCGAGAGCTGCTTCCCCTTCAGCGTGCAGAGCGTCCCGAGCGGGCTCATCTCGGTCATGCCCCAGGCGTGCTGGCACGCGCACGCCGTAGCCCTCGTCGAACTCCCGGATCATCGCCGGCGGCGCGGCCGAGCCGCCGACCACCGCGCGCTCGAGCGTCGAGAACTTCAGGTTGTTCTGCCGCATGTAGGTGAGGAGGCCCAGCCACACGGTCGGCACGCCCGCGGTCACGGTCACCTTCTCCGCCTCGAACAGCTCGAAGAGGCTCTTGCCGTCGAGCCCGGCACCCGGGAACACGAGCTTGGCGCCGTTCAGCGGCGCGAGATACGGGATGCTCCAGGCGTTGACGTGGAACATCGGCACGACCGGCAGGATCGTCATGCGCGCCGAGGCCGCGAAGACGTCGGGCAGCGACGCGGCGTACGCGTGCAGGATCGTGGAGCGGTGCGCGTACAGCACGCCCTTCGGGTGCCCGGTCGTGCCCGAGGTGTAGCAGAGCCCGGCCGCGGTCCACTCGTCGAACCGCGGCCACTCGTACTCGCCGTTCTCCGCTGCGATCAGCTCCTCGTAGCACAGGAGATTCGGGATCGCCGACTGCGGCATGTGCGCGCGGTCGGTCATCGCGACCCAGCCCTTCACGCCCTTGCACTGGCCGGCGAGCTTCTCGACGAGCGGCGCGAACGTGAGGTCGAAGAAGACGTACCGGTCCTCGGCGTGGTTCGCGATGTAGGCGATCTGTTCCGGGAAGAGCCGCGGGTTGATGGTGTGGATCACCGCGCCCATCCCCGAGACGCCGAAGTAGAGCTCGAAGTGCCGATAGCCGTTCCACGCGAGCGTGCCCACGCGATCGCCCTGCTTCACGCCGAGCCGCCCGAGCGCCTGGGCGATCTGGCGCGCGCGCCGGTGCGCGTCGCGGTAGGTGTGCCGGTGCACGGCGCCCGCGCCGTCCTTGCCCGGTCCTTCCACCGTGCGGGACACGATCTCGGTGTCGCCGTGGAACTTGTCGGCGTGAACGATGAGCGACGAGACGAGCAACGGCTCGTCCATCATCAGGCCGCGCAGCATGAGCTCCTCCTCGGGTGCGGAACGTTTCCGAGGGGAGTTTCGCCGCCGGCCGGCGGGGTGTCAATCGCCTGCGGCGGACGCCCCCTCAGCGCGCGGCGAGGAAGTACTCGCGCGAGTCGCCGTCGATCGCGTCGCGCAGCTTGTGGCGCGCGCGGTGGAGGAGCACCCACAGGTTGCCGGGCGTGATCCCGAGCTCGTCGCACACCTCCTCGGTGTCCCGGCCGTCGATCGCGTGCAGCGTGAATGCGCGCGCCATCTGCGCCGGCATCTGCCCGAGGTGCTCGGAGAACGCGCCCCAGAAGCGCTTCCGCGCAGCCGCGTACTCCGGGTCGAATCCGGCCGCGGCGGCCTCGCCGGCGGCACCGGCCTCGAGCTGATCGAGGTCGAAGGCGGACGGGTTGCCGTCCTCGTCCACGCCGGTCGCCGCGCGCGGCTCGCGCGCCCGGCGGCGGTACTCGTCGAGGATCTTGTGCTTGAGGATGCCGATCAGCCAGGTGCGCGTGCCGCTGCGGCCCTCGAAGCGGCACTGCCCGGTGAGCGCGGCGGCGAACGTTTCCTGCACGGCGTCGTCGGCGGCGACCGGGTCGCGGAGCTCCTTGAGCGCATACCGGTAGAGATGCTGCCGGTGAGAGGCGATGTCGGCGGCGAGGAAGTCGGGTTCGAATCTCATGGCAGCTCCTTTCGCGAGGCGCGGGTTCGGGTCAGTGGACGGCCGCGGCCGGCGCGGCCGCGGCGGTGAGCTCGATCAGGAAGCGGACGGCGCCCGCCGATGCGGCGAGGACGTGCGGGCGGCAGCGGTCGGGCTGCGCGCGGCAGGTGCGAAGCTGCTCGGCGACGCGGCGTGCGCCCGGGCTCGCGGCGCGGACGGCGATCTGCGGCGCGGCGGCGAGCACCGGGCCGGTCAGGGTCACGATCCGCGCGCGCGGCGCCGGAACGAAATCGGCGACGGCGAGGCGCGTGATTTCGCCGAGCGCGGCGCCGCCGGCGGCGAGGCCCGCGATCCGGCCGTCGGCGTCGAGGGCGAGGAGTGCGAGATCGAACCGCGGCAGCTGGCCGTCGGCCAGCGCGAAGAACGTCGCGAGCTCGAGCTCGTACTCGGCGGCCGCCCGCACGGCGTCGCGTGCCGCGGCGGCGCGGAAGTGGAGCTGGTGCGGGGCGACGCGCAGCGCGGCGGCGATCACGCGGGCGAGCGACGCGCCGTCGTAGCGCGCCGCGTCGAAGACGGTGTCGGCGAGGAAGAAGTGCGTCGCCGACCAGACTTCCGGCGCGCGGGCCGCGGTGGCGGCGAGCGCGTCGAGCACCGCGGGGGTCAGGAATGCCGGCGACAGCGCGACCGCGAACCGCCCGCGCGCCGCGACGGCGCGGCGCCCCGCCTCGTCGGCGATCGCGGCCGCTTCAAACGCGATGGCCGCCTGGTCGCCGACGAGCAGGGTGTCGGTCGGGTTCACGTTCGCTCCGGTGGTGCGCGTTTCCATGGAGCGAATCGTCTTGCGCGCCGCCCTTCACCGGTATCCGGACGAGCGCGCAGATGCGCGGTGGGCGCTGCGGAGGGGGATTGTGGTTTCTACGTAGGCGCCCCCTCCGCCCTCCGTAGTCGCCGCAATGTCCCTGGGGAACCCCCGCTGCTACAGTGCGTACGTCAGAGGGAACGACCAAGAACCGACGTGGACGCGACTTCGACCGCAGCCGCACCGTACCGCCGCCTGATGCTCCCGCAGTCGGCGGCGCTGGCCGTGACCTACTGGCTCGTCGGGATGGCCGCGCACGCGCTCTTCCCGTTCGCGAGCGGCCTCGCCCTGCTCTGGCCCTCCACCGGTATCGCGCTCGCGGCGCTCGTCGCATGGGGCCCCCGCGTCCTGCCGGGCCTCGTGCTCGGCTGCCTGCTTACCGCCTTCACCGTCGGGCTCGCACCCGGAGCGGCGCTGTACTCGACCGCGCTCGTCACCGGCGAGTGCCTGCTCGGCTGGTGGTTGCTCGTGCGCGTCGCCGGATTCGACCGGTCGCTCGCGCACCTGCGCGACGTGCTCGTCTTCCTCGTTTGCGGCGCGTTCGCCGGCCCGGCCGCGGCCGCCCTCGTCCGGTTCGCCTCGCTATCGATCCAGGGCGCCGCGATCTGGTCCGACCGCCCGACGGCGGTGTGGGTCGCCGGTCTGGGCGAAGCGGTCGGCATCCTCGTCGTCGCGCCGGCGGTATGGACGTGGCTCGCGCGCGCCGCGCCGCTCCCGCCCGCGCGGCGCGTCGAGCTGGCGGCGATGGTGCTCACGACGCTCGCAATCGCGTGGTTCGTATTCAGCGGCACCTCGACGCCGATGATGGCCGTCGAGCCGCTGCCCTACGCCGTGTTCCCGCCGCTCTTCTGGGCCGCGTTGCGCTTCGGCAACCGCGAGGCCGCAACCGCGCTGCTCGCGGTCGCCGTGATCGCCGTCTGGTGCACCGCGGACGGCATGGGGCCGTTCGGCGGCGGCGACATGCTGCGCAACCTCGGCTCGCTCTACGTCTTCCTCGCCGTCGCGGCGGTGTCGACGATGCTGATCGCGGTGGTGCTCGGCGAGCGCGAGCGCGCGGAGCGCGGAATCCGCGAGAGCGAGGCGCGCTACCGGATGCTGATCGAGCGGATGAACGAAGGGCTCGTGCTCCAGGATCACGACGGCGCGATGACTTTCGTCAGCGACCGCTTTTGCGAGATCGTCGGCCGCCCGCGCGAATGGCTGATCGGCCGGAAGGGTCTCGACCTCGCCGCGCCCGGCCAGGAGGAGCACTGGCACGCCCAGCACCGCAAGCGGCAGCAGGGCGTCGCCGAGACGTTCGAGATCGCGCTGCAGAAGGGCAACGGCGAGGTGATCGACGCCTTCGTTTCGCCGCGGCCGCACTTCGACGCCGCCGGCGGCTACCTCGGCAGCTTCGCGCTGCTGATGGACGTGACCGAGCGGCGCCGCGCCGAACGCGCGCTGCGCGACAGCGAGGAGAAGCTCCGCCTCATCGTCGAGAACATGACCGAGCTCGTCCTCAAGCTCGACGGCGAGCGGCGGGTCGTGTTCGCGAGCCCGTCCTTCCTCGCGTACTTCGGGCTCGACCGAGGCCGAGGTCCTCGGCCGCCCGGTGGGCGTGCAGATCCACGAAGAGGACTGGCCGGCGACCGCCGCCGCGCGGGCCTCCGTGGCGGTGCCGCCCTACACGATGACCGTCGAGCATCGCGTGATGACCCCGGGCGGATGGCGCTGGCTGTCCTGGTCCGCGCGCGGGATCGTCGATGCGGGCGGCCGGCTCACCGCGATCGTGGCGACCGCGCGCGACATCACCGCGCGCCGCCGCGCCGAGGAGCAGGCGCGCCAGCACCTGCAGAGCCTCGCGCACGTCACGCGGGTGAGCTCGATGGGCGAGATGGCGAGCGCGATCGCGCACGAGATCAACCAGCCGCTCACCGCGATCGCGAACTACACCTACGCCAGCGTGCGGATGCTCCGCTCGGGCGCCGCGACGCAGGACGAGATCCTCGAGGTGCTGCAGCGCGTGGCCGGCGAGGCCGAGCGCGCGGGCGAGGTCGTGCGCCGCATGCGGAGCTTCGTGCGCGGCGACGAGGGACAGGTGCAGGAGGTCGAGGCGAACTTCCTGGTGAACGAGGTCGTGCGGCTCGCTGCGGCGGAAGCGCGCCAGAACGGCGTCGAGCTCGACACGCGGCTGGAGGTCGGGCTGCCGGTGGTGCTCGCCGACTCGATCCAGATCCAGCAGGTGCTGCTCAACCTCGTCCGCAACGCGATCGAGGCGATCGCGATGACCGGCGCCGAGGAGCGCCGGATCCAGCTCTCGACCCGGGCATCCGGCGACGACATGATCGAGATCGCGGTCGCCGACTCGGGCCCCGGCCTCGCCGGCGCGGATCTCGAGAAGGTCTTCGAGCCCTTCTACACCACGAAGCCCGAAGGCATCGGCATCGGCCTCGCGCTCAGCCGCTCGATCACCGACGCGCACGGCGGCCGGCTGTGGGCGACCGCGAACGCCGGCCCGGGCGCGACCTTCCACCTGACACTGCCCACCGCCCATGAACGAGAAGACGCCTGACCCGCTCGTGTTCGTCGTCGACGACGAGCCCGCGATCCGCGACTCGCTCGCGCTGCTCCTGCGCTCGGTCGGACTCCCGACCCGCACCTTCGACAGTGCGCAGGCGTTCCTCGACGCCTTCCAGCCGGTGCCGAACGCGTGCCTGCTGGCCGACGTGCGCATGCCCGGGATGAGCGGGCTCGAGCTCCAGGAGACGCTGCGCACGCGCGGCCTCAAGGTGCCGGTGATCGTCCTCACCGGCCACGGCGACATCGCGATGGCGGTGCGGGCGATGAAGGCCGGCGCCGCCGACTTCATCGAGAAGCCGTACAACGACCAGGTGCTGATCGACTCGGTCAACCGCGCGCTCGCCGCGAGCCGGAGCGCGCAGGGATCGCCGCCCGCCGCCGACCGCGCCGGGATCGAGGCGCGCATCGCGACGCTCTCGCCGCGCGAGCGCGAGGTGATGCAGTTCGTGATCGAGGGCAAGCCGAACAAGGTGATCGCGACCCGGCTCGGGCTCTCGACGCGCACGGTCGAGGTCCACCGCGCGAAGGTGATGGAGAAGATGCAGGCCGCCTCGCTCGCGGAGCTCGTGCGCATGGCGCTCGCCGCCGGCCTGTCGGCCGGCTGACCGTCCCCTCCCGCTTGTCAAATGGGGCGAACCCCGGCGCCAGCCGGGGGCAGCGAGGGGCGCGCTGTAAGCACCGCCCGCGCCGCCCGACCAACGCTGGAGCTCAAGGCTTCGAGGGCTCTCGACAACCAACCACGTACAGGAGACTGACGATGAACCGCATGAAAGTCGCGCTCTCGACGCTCGCGCTCGGACTCGCCCTCGGCCTCGGCCAGGCGGCCCAGGCTCAGCCGTCGCTCGAGCTGGAAAGCAAGATCATGACCCAGATGAAGTCGATGAAGATGGTCGACAACGACGGCATGATCACCAAGAAGGACGCCCTGACCGTGCTCGAGAAGAAGTTCGACGCGATGGCCAAGGGCAAGGGCCGGATGACCGCCGCCGAGTTCGCCGCGTTCGCGAAGTCGATCGGCGAGGGCAACGTCACCCCGTAACCCGCACCACGCCCGGCCGGCCGGGGTCGCGCGCTCCTCCCGCGCGGTCCCGGCCGGCCGCGCTCGCGTTTTTCCGGCGCCCTTGACCCGGGTGCTCGGCCTTCAATACCATCCCATCGCTTCCCACGACCAGACCCGCCGCCGAATGCGGGACCGCTGCACACGCAACGCCTGGAGGAGGTCCCATGCTCGCGAACGCCGTACGCCCGCCGTTCTCGCGCTGTTGGTCGCCGCGTTTCTCGCCGCCAGCCTCCCTGCTGCCGCGCAGCAGGCCGTCAGGATGGCCTACGTCGACCCGCTCTCGGGCGCGTTCGCCAACACCGGCGAGCACGGGCTCAAGCACTTCCAGTTCACCGCCGACGAGATCAACCGCAAGGGGCTCGCCGGCCCGTTCAAGGTCGAGATCGTCGGGTTCGACAACCGGGTGAGCCCGCAGGAGACCCTGAACCAGCTGAAGAAGATCATCGACGGCGGCATCCGCTACGTCATCCAGGGCCAGAGCTCGGCGGTCGCGCTCGCGCTCGGCGACGCGATCGAGAAGCACAACGAGCGCAACCCGGGGAAGGAGATCCTCTACCTCAACTACGCCGCGGTCGACCCGGATCTCACCAACTCGAAATGCAGCTACTGGCACTTCCGCTTCGACGCCAACAGCGACATGAAGATGGAGGCGCTCACGACCTTCCTCGCCCAGAACAAGGACATCAAGAAGGTCTACCTGATCAACCAGAACTACTCGTTCGGGCAGGCGGTCGCGCGCGCGGCCAAGGCCGACCTCGCGCGCAAGCGCCCGGACATCCAGATCGTCGGCGAGGACCTGCACGCGCTCGGCCAGGTGAAGGACTTCGCGCCCTACGTCGCCAAGATGAAGGCGGCGGGCGCCGATACCGTCATCACCGGCAACTGGGGCAACGACATGACGCTGCTCATCAAGGCGGCGCGCGATGCCGGGCTCAACGTCACCTTCTACACCTACTACGCCGGCGCGATCGGCGCGATCACCGCGCTCGGCGAGGCCGGCGTCGGGCGCGTGAAGCAGATCACCGAGTGGCACGGCAACGTCCCGGCGAAGGACGCCGAGCGGATCGCCGCCGAGTTCAAGAAGAAGTACAACCAGGACTACTACTTCTTCCGCGCCAACACCGCGCTGCTGATGGTCGCCGAAGCGATGAAGCGCGCGAAGTCGGACGACCCGAAGGCGGTCGCGAAGTCGCTCGAGGGGATGCGCTTCGCGACCGAGCTCGGCGACGTCGAGATGCGCGCCGCCGACCACCAGCTCATCCAGCCGCTCTACATCTCGACGATCGAGCGCACCGCGGCGAAGGGCGGCCCGAAGGACGTGCGGCACGACATCGAGAACAGCGGCATGGGCTTCCGGACCGACGCGAAGATCGAGGGCTGGATGTCGGCGCAGCCGACCTCCTGCCAGATGAAGCGGCCGTAGCCGGCGCGCCGCCGGCGCAGGACACGCCACCGGGGCCCGCGCGGCCCCGGTTTTTTTCCGCCGCCCGCGTCGAGCCGCGATGGAGTTCTTCCTCGTCACGCTGCTGAACGGCGTCAGCTACGGGCTGCTGCTGTTCATGCTCTCCTCGGGCCTCACGCTCATCTTCTCGATGATGGGCGTGCTCAATTTCGCGCATGCCAGCTTCTACATGCTCGGGGCGTACTTCGCCTACTCGATCAGCGTCCGCATCGGGTTCTGGCCGGCGCTCCTGCTCGCGCCGCTCGCCGTCGGCGCGGTGGGCATGCTGGTCGAGCGCTGGGGCCTGCGCACGGTGCACAAGCACGGCCACGTCGCCGAGCTCCTCTTCACGTTCGGTCTCGCCTACCTGATCGAGGAGTTCGTGCACCTCGTCTGGGGCCGGCCGCCGGTCGACTACCGGGTCCCGCCGGCGCTCGACGGCGCGCTCTTCACGCTGTACGGGACTTCGTTTCCGATCTACCGCGGCTTCATGATGCTGGTGTCGGTCGGCATGCTCGGCGCGCTCTGGCTCGCGCTCACGCGCACCCGGATCGGGCTCGTGATCCAGGCCTCGCTCACCCATCCGCACATGGTCGAGGCGCTCGGGCACGACGTGCCGCGCGTCTTCATGCTGGTGTTCGGCGGCGGCGCGGCGCTCGCCGGACTCGCCGGCGTGATCGGCGGCAACGCGTTCATCACCGAGCCGGGGATGGCGGCGCTCGTCGGGGCGGTCGTGTTCGTGGTCGTGGTCGTCGGCGGCATGGGCTCGCTCCCCGGCGCGTTCCTCGCCTCGCTCCTGATCGGCTGCCTGCAGACGTTCTCGGTCGCGCTCGACTGGTCGGTCGCGGGCGCGCTCGCCGGTCTCGGCGTCCAGCTCGCGCCGGGCCGCTTCTTCACCGAGCTCGCGAGCATCACCATCTCGCAGGCGGCGCCGGTGCTGCCCTACCTGCTGATGGTCCTGATGCTCATCTTCCGGCCGCGCGGTCTCATGGGGACGCGCGACTCGTGACCGCCGGGACGCTTCCGCTTCAGGCCGCTCGACCTCGGCCGCTGGCTCGTCTGGGGCGGGACGGCGGTGCTGTTCATCGTGTTGCCGCACGTCTTCACCCAGGGCTTCGCGCTCACGCTGATGAGCCAGGCCGGGATCATGGTGATCTTCGCGCTCTCGTACAACATGCTCCTCGGCCAGGGCGGGATGCTCTCGTTCGGGCACGCGGTCTACTCGGGCCTCGGCGCCTACTTCGCGGTGCACGCGCTCAACATGATCGGCAAGGGGCAGCTCGCGCTGCCGGTGGCGGCGCTGCCGCTTGTCGGCGGGATCGCGGGGGCGTGCTTCGGCGTCCTCTTCGGCTGGGTCACGACGAAGAAGTCGGGCACCACGTTCGCCATGATCTCGCTCGGGATCGGCGAGATGGTCGCCGCATCCTCCCTCATGCTGCCCGGCTTCTTCGGCGGCGAGGGCGGCGTCACGGCGAACCGCACCGCCGGCCCGGCCTTCCTCGGGATCACCTACGGCCCGGCGACCCAGGTCTACTACCTGATCGCCGCCTGGACCTTCGCCGCGATGGTGGCGATGTTCGCGCTCACGCAGACCCCGCTCGGCCGGATCGCCAATGCGGTCCGCGACAACCCCGAGCGCGCCGAGTTCGTCGGCTACGACACGCACGTCGTGCGCTTCCTCCAGCTCGTGCTGTCGGCGTTCTTCGCCGGCGTGGCGGGCGGGCTCTCGGCGATCAACTTCGAGATCGTCACCGCCGAGAACGTCGGCATCATGCGCTCGGGCGGGGTGCTGCTCGCGACCTTCATCGGCGGCGTGGGGTTCTTCTTCGGGCCGGTGCTGGGCGCGATCGTCTTCACGTTCTTCGTCGTCTGGATCGCCAACGTGACCAAGGCGTGGCTCCTGTACCTCGGGCTCTTCTTCGTGGCGATGGTGCTCTTCGCGCCCGGCGGCATCGCGAGCCTCATCGTCGCCAACCTGCAGGCGGCGAAGACCGGGCGGCTGCAGCGGCTCGCGCCGGCGTACGGCGCCCTGCTCGCGGGGGGCGTTGCGGCGCTCGCCGGGTTCGTCGCGCTCATCGAGATGCTCTATCACCTCAAGCTCGAGGCGGTGAACAACCCGGTGCTGAAGGTCGCCGGTCTCGGCCTCGACGTGAAGACCGCGCCGCCCTGGATCGCCGCGGCGGCGGTGCTCGCGGTAGGGAGTGCGCTGTATGCGCTCGCGTGGCGGCGCGTGCGCGCGCGCCGGGACGAGGTGCATCGGACGTGACCGCAGCCGACATGACCGCAGTGGAGTTGCGCGGCGTCGAGAAGAGCTTCGGCAAGACGCCGGTGATCACCGGCGTCGACCTCGCGATCCGGCGCGGCGAGCGGCACGCGATCATCGGTCCGAACGGCGCCGGCAAGTCGACGCTCTTCAACCTGATCAGCGGCCGGCACGCGCCGACGCGGGGCACGGTCCTCCTGAACGGCGAGGACGTCACCGGCCTCGAGCCGTTCCGGATCAACCGCAAGGGCCTGGCGCGGAGCTTCCAGGTCACCAACATCTTCCACCGCCTGTCGGTGTTCGAGAACATCCGGTGCGCGGTGCTGTGGTCGCTCGGTTACCGGTACTCGTTCTGGCACCGCCTGAGCAGGCTCGCCGATGCGCGCGAGCGCGCGGAGCGCGTGATGGGCGAGATCGGGCTCGCGTCCCGCCGCGACACGCCTGCGGGCGTGCTCTCCTACGCCGAGCAGCGCGCGCTCGAGATCGGCATCACGATCGCGGGCGGGGCAAGCGTGATCTTGCTCGACGAACCGACCTCGGGGATGAACCGCTCCGAGACTGCGGCGGCGGTGGCGCTGATCCGCAAGGTGACCGAGGGGCGGACGCTCGTCATGGTCGAGCACGACATGAGCGTCGTCTTCGACCTCGCCGACCGGGTGACGGTGCTCGTCTACGGCGAGATCGTCGCCAGCGACACCCCGGCGGCGATCCGCGCGAACCCGCGTGTCCAGGAAGCCTATCTGGGGACTGCGCATGCTTGAGGTCCGCGACCTGCACGCGTGGTACGGCAAGAGCCACATCCTGCAGGGGGTGAAGCTCGACGTCGCGGCGGGCGAGTGCGTGAGCCTGATCGGCCGGAACGGCGTCGGCCGCTCGACGACGATCAAGGCAATCATGGGCATGGTCGACGCACGCGGCTCGGTGCGCTTCAAGGGCGAGGAGATCGTCGGCGTCGAGACCTTCCGGATCGCGCACAAGGGGCTCGGGTACGTGCCGGAGAACCGGGACGTGTTCCCCACGTTGACGGTGGCGCAGAACCTCGCGCTCGGGCTGAAAACGGGCGGCGCGAAGGGCCGCTGGTCGGCGGCGGACATGTTCGAGCTCTTCCCGCGGCTCGCCGAACGCCGCGACACGCAGGCAGGCGTGCTCTCCGGCGGCGAGCAGCAGATGCTCACCCTCGCGCGCACGCTGATGGGCGACCCGGATCTCGTCATGGTCGACGAGCCGACCGAGGGGCTCGCGCCGAAGCTGGTCGAGCTCGTCGCCGGCCTCTTCCGCGAGATCAAGCGCCGCGGG
>CAVXND010000029.1:0-16621 GCA_963762785.1 uncultured beta proteobacterium | reverse complement strand
ATCTGCCGCCGCGGCATCGCGAACGCGCAAGAATCCGTCCCCGCGCGGTGGCGCGCGGGAAAGCTGCTGCGCCCCGGCGCTACGCTATTTGTCGGGCGTGGCCTTTTGCCAGCTCGAGTCGGGATCGAACCGCGTCATCGCGGCGGCCCGCGCGGCGGTGTCCGGGCCGAGGTCCTTCTCGTACACGACGCCGTCGTGGCTCACGATGAACGTCATCACGCCGGTGTCGCCGTACTTGACCGGCCACGCCACGGCGGCGAATCCGCCGATCATCCGGCCCCTGGCGACGTAGTCGAACGCGCCGCCGGGCGCGTTCTTGCCCTGCCCGGTGAGGAGCTTGTACCGGTAGCCGTAATAGCCCGCTTCGCTGCTGCCACCGGCCGCGTGCGCGGCTGCCAGCGCCGGTCCGAGCGGGCTTTGCGCCTCGCCCGCCTTCGTCGGCCAGTACAGTCCATCCCGCTTGCCGGGCGAGCTCGCGAACCGGGACGCGTACTGGAGCACGCTGTCGCCGTTGCGATCCTGCCGCGCGTATTCCTTCTCCGCGTCGTAGATGGCGAGCATCACCTGCATCACGGCGAGCTCGTTCCGGCCGATGCGGCGCAGGCGCATCTCCTCGGCGCCGGCGCGGGTGTCGAACCGCCAGCCCTGCGCCGTCTTCACGATCGGGATCGGCAGGGTCCAGCCGTCGCCGCCCACCGCGACGAGCGCCTTCGCGTCGCCTTGCAGCTGGATGGCGTGCGACTTCGCCCACGCGGCGAGGAAGCGGTAGCGACCCTCGGCGCCGACCGGCGGAATGAACGTGCGGAAGTCGGCGCCGAGCAGCGCCTTCAACGCGTCTTCGTCGCTCGTCGCCACCGCATCGCCGAACGCGTTCATCGCCGCGATCGGCGAATCGAAGGTCCGCTGTTGTGCGAAGACAGCCGGCGCCCAGGCGACGAACAGCCCGAACTGCCGCGGCGAACGCGGCAAGGCGGAGGGCGCAGAGTTTCCGAGATATGGATCGCATCGTCGATGTCTCCCTAGCGCCTGCCGCCGCCGCCGCGACCGCCACCGCCGGCGCGAGCACCACCACCGCCGGCGCGGGCGCCACCGCCCGCGCCGGCGCTCGGACGAGACGCCCCCGCGCCGGCGCTCGGCCGCGCGCCCGCACCAGCGCCCGCTCCCGCCCCGCCGCGATTCGCCATCGACTGGTTGCTCGCGCGGCCGCGGTCGAAATCGCGCTGCGACGCCCCACCGCCGCCCACGCCATCGAATGCATTGTCCCTGCCGCCTGCGCCGGGCCCGCCGCGATCGGACACGCTCGGACCCCCGCGGTCGCCCGCACCGCCCCGGTCGCCCGTGCCCGGTCCGCCGCGATCGGCCACGCTCGGCCCGCCGCGGTCCACCGGGGCCACCCCGGTCACCGGCGCCAGCACGATCGCCCGGTCCGCCCCGGTCGCCCGGTCCGCCCCGGTCGCCCGGCCCAGCGTCGCGACCCCGGTAATCGTTGCGCCGATCGGCCCCGGGAACGTCCTTGCCGAATTTCTCGCGGCTCGCCGAGTCCCGGTAAGAGACGCCCTTCCGATGGCTCGCGTCGTGCTGCCACTGGCCTCCGCCGCCCACGTTGGTGCGATTGAAGCTTCGGTCGATGTTTGTGGCCCTGTTGACGTCGATGTTGACGTCGCCGCGCCCCCAGTTGCAGCCGCCGAAGATCGCGCCCGCGGCCGCGATGCCGACGCCCCAGGCGAAGCCGGTCATGAGCGCCCCGCCCGGATAGTAAAGAGGCGACGGCGGCCAGTAGTACGGCGGATAGGCCGGATAGCCCCACGCGCCGTAAACGACGGTCGGGTTGTAGGCCGGCACGTAGATCACCTGCGGGTTCGTCGGCTCGATCTTGATGACCGTCTGCTGCGGGGCCGCCTGCTCGACGATCACCTTCTGCTGCTCGTTCGACTTGAGGTTGCCCGACTGGTCCGCTTTCGCCCGCAGCCGCTGCACCGCGTCGAGCACCGCCTTCTGGTCGGCGAGGAAGGCGTCGCCGAGCTTCTGGGTCCAATCGAGTTTCTCGTTCATCGGGTCGAGGACCTGCGGGAACGCGACGAGCGACTTCACGCTCACATCCCAGGTCTGGCTCTCGACCGCCTTCACCGCGGCGTCGCCTTTCACGTTCGGGTTCGCCTTCACCCACCGCGCCGCCTGGACGATCTCGAGCGGATAGGTCGAGGCCATCAGCACCTGCGACAGCAGCGAGTCCGGATAGAGTGCGATGGGCGCGACCAGCGCCTCGATCTCCTCGGGCTTGAGCGGCGGCGGATCGCCCTGCGTCTGCGCGACGCCCCCGGTCGCCGCGGCGAACGCAAGCAGCATCGTGAAGAGCGGCCGCGCGAGGCGTTCACCCCAGAGTTTCATGCGTGGATTCCTCCTTCGCGACGGGGACGCTAACCCCGGCCACCGGAGCGGCGAATCCTACCTTGGTCGGATTCCGGCCGCTGCGGCGACGAGCGCAAAGTCCGGCCACGCCTGCGAGGCCAGCTTGACCGGTCCCTCGGAATCAGCCGCCCGCCCCACCCAGCGCCATC
The DNA here is from genome assembly GCA_963762785.1 of uncultured beta proteobacterium. Taxonomy (GTDB): domain Bacteria; phylum Pseudomonadota; class Gammaproteobacteria; order Burkholderiales; family SG8-39; genus DATEDA01. The sequence continues at coordinate 14,063 of CAVXND010000029.1, read as the reverse complement.
GTGACGTGCACGACGCCGCCCTCGCGACGCGTCGTCGTGGCGAGGCCGCAGCGCTGGAACACCTTCAGCATCGCGGCGTTTTCCGGCAGGACCTCGGCGGTGAGCTCCCGCAGGCCCGCCGCGCGGGCGAGGGCGACCAGGTGACGCATCAGGCGCGTGCCGATGCCGAGCCCCTGGTGCGCCTCGTCGAGCGCGAAGGCGACCTCGGCGCTGCCGGGCGCCGAGACGATGTAACGCCCGCCGCCCGCGATCACCTGCCGCCCGCCTTCCTCCAGCACAGCGACGAGCGCTACGTGACCCACGAAGTCGACGTTCAGGTAGAACTCGACCTCCTTCTCGCTGAACGTGCGCTTCGGGGCGAAGAACCGGCGGTAGCGCGCCTCCTCGCTCATCTGCGCGACGGCGTCGAGCAGTCCGGCGCGGTCGGTGGGCCGGAGCGCGCGGATCTCGACCCGGCGCCCGTCGCGCAGGGACTCGACGGCGGAGTAATCGGCCGCGTTCACCGCGGGAGACCGGTGCACCGCCGGCTAGAGCGGCACACTGGCCGTCAGCGTCCGGTTCTTCCAGAAGAGCCCGTTGAGGCGCCGCTGCACCGCGTAGAGCACTTCGCGGTTGGCCCCGTCGAACTCGAGCACGGCGCCGGGACGCGAGCCGTCCCCGGCTTCCCGGGTGACCCGGGCGACCTCGAGCTTGCTGTACTTCCGTACGAGCTCGCGCAGCTCGTCGTCGGTCGTTTCGGGGTCGAAGTTGGCGAGCCAGAGCTTCATGGGGGTCTACTCCTGAGAAGGAACGCTGCCCGGCGGTCGAAGTCTAGCGCCCCGGTCCGCCGCACACTTGATGTATCGCAACCGGCCGGGCCCGAAGATATGCCAAGGTTGCGCTGCAACATAGGCAGTGCTAGGGTCCGAATCCCGCCGTCTTCCGCCCCATCCGGAGTGCATTTCATGGCAAACGAATCCCCCCTGAAGCCCGGCCTCTGGCCGATGCCGCAAGCCGCCCAGGCCGCAACCGAATACCTGCTCGACTCCTGGCAGCGCACGATCCTGACCTGGGACGTGCTGCGCGAGCGCGGCAACCAGTACCTGGAGCACGAGAAGTCCGGCAACCCGCCGGTGCTCGTCTTCGACTACGAGACGGTCGTCGACGGCCGCGAGCTCGCGAAGCCCGCGAACTACGCGCTGGTGCGCATCAAGCCGCCGGCCGGGTATCCGGCGGCCGACCCGAAGAAGCGCCCGTTCGTGGTCATCGATCCGCGCGCGGGCCACGGCCCCGGCATCGGCGGATTCAAGATCGACAGCGAGATCGGGATCGCGCTCAAGGCCGGTCACCCCTGCTACTTCGTGATGTTCTATCCGCAGCCGGTGCCGGGCCAGACGATCGAGTCCGTCTGCTCGGCCGAGGCGCAGTTCCTGCTCAAGGTCAACGAGCTCCATCCGGACGCCGAGGGCAAGCCGTTCGTCATCGGCAACTGCCAAGGCGGCTGGGCGCTGATGATGCTCGCCGCGCTCGCGCCGAAGCAGGTCGGGCCGATCCTGCTCGCCGGCTCGCCGATCTCCTACTGGGCGGGCGTCGCCGGCAAGAACCCGATGCGCTACTCGGGCGGGCTGATGGGCGGGACGTGGATGGCCTCGATGGCGGGCGACCTCGGGCACGGCAAGTTCGACGGCGCCTACCTCGTCAACAACTTCGAGAACCTCAACCCGTCCAACACCTACTGGGGCAAGCTGTACAACCTCTACTCGAAGGTCGACACCGAGCGCGAGCGGTTCCTCGAGTTCGAGAAGTGGTGGGGCGGCCACTACCTCATGAACAAGGAGGAGATGGAGTGGATCTCGCAGAACCTCTTCGTCGGCAACAAGCTCGCCGTCGGCGAGGTCGAGTCGTTCGACGGCAAGCACCGCGTCGATCTGCGGAACATCCGCTCGCCGATCGTCGTGTTCGCCTCCTGGGGCGACAACATCACCCCGCCGCAGCAGGCGCTCAACTGGATCCCGGACCTCTATCGCAGCGTCGACGAGATCCGGCTCAATGAGCAGACCATCGTCTACTGCCTGCACGAGAAGATCGGCCACCTCGGCATCTTCGTTTCGGCCAGCATCGCGAAGCGCGAGACGGCCGAGCTCGCGAGCGCGCTCGAGCTGATCGATACGCTCCCGCCGGGGCTGTACGAGGCGGTCATCACCGACACGAAGCCCGACATGCCGGGGATCGAGTACGTCGACGGGCGCTATCTCATCCAGTTCGCCGAGCGCACGATCGACGACATCCTCAAGCTCGACGACGGTCGCAAGGACGAGCAGGCGTTCGAGGTCGTCAATCGCGTGTCGCAGATCAACCAGGGCCTCTACGAAACGTTCGCCTCGCCGGTCGTGAAGGCGATGTCGAACGAGGCCACCGCGCGGGTGCTGCGCGAGACGAACCCGGCGCGGCTCGAGCGGTGGTTCTTCTCGGACATGAACCCGTGGATGCTGTGGGTCAAGTCGATGGCCGAGACGGTGCGCGCGAACCGCCGGCCGGTCGCGCAGGACAACCCGTTCGTCAAGGTCGAACGCGACGTCTCGGACCAGATCGAGGGGGCGCTCGACCAGTACCGCGACGTGCGCGACGACATGTCCGAGCGGATGTTCAAGGCGATCTACGAGTCGCCCTGGCTCGCGGCGGCGGTCGGCGTCGAGGCCGGAAGCCTCGGGCGCCGGGGCCCGAAGTCGGCGGGCTGGGAGCAGGACGAGCTGAAGCGCCTCAAGCGCAAGGAGCTCGAGTCGCATATCGAGGAGGGTACGCTGCTCGACGCCTGGGCGCGGCTGCTGATCTACGTGCGGCCGGAAGGCAACGTCGTCGACGAGCGGCCGTTCAACATGGTCCGCCGCATGATCGAGGAGCTGAAGCCGGAGAACGTGCCGTCGCTTGCCGCGTTGAAGGCCGCGGTGAAGCAGCAGGCGTTCGTCCTCGCGCTGGACGAGGAGCGGGCGATCGCGGCGCTGCCGAAGCTCGCACCCGAGATGCGCCACCGCCGCCAGGGCTTCGACGTCGCCCGGACGGTGATGAAGTCGCGCGGCGAGCTGACGCCCCATCAGGAGGAGCGCTTCCGCCGCGTGGCGAGCATCCTCGGCCTCGACAGCCCCGTGCAGGAGCTTAAATCCGCATGAGCCACGAAAAGTACCAGCGACTCCTCGAGCTCGCGAAGACGCTGCAGCCGGTCGTCACGGCGGTTGCCCATCCGTGCGACGAGAGCTCGCTCTCCGGCGCCGTCGACGCGGCGAAGCTCGGGCTGATCAAGCCCATCCTCGTCGGCCCCAAGGCGAAGATCCAGGCCGTTGCGAAGCAGTTCAAGCTCGATATCTCGGGCTACGAGCTGGTCGACGCGCCGCATAGCCATGCGTCGGCGGCGGCCGCCGTCGAGCTCGTGCGGGCAGGCAAGGCGGAGGCGTTGATGAAGGGCAGCCTCCACACCGACGAGCTGATGGCCGAGGTGGTGAAGAAGGACACGGGCCTGCGCACCGCACGCCGCATCAGCCACTGCTTCGTGATGGACGTACCGACGCATCCCGATGCGCTCATCATCTCCGACGCTGCGGTGAACATCGCCCCGACGCTCGAGGCCAAGGTCGACATCGTGCAGAACGCGATCGACCTCGCCCACGCGCTGCGGCGCCCCGGAGGTGCGGGTCGCGATCCTGTCGGCGATGGAGACGGTGAACCCGCAGGTGCCGTCGACCGTCGAAGCGGCGGCGCTGTGCAAGATGGCCGACCGCGGCCAGATCACCGGCGGCATCCTCGACGGCCCGCTTGCGCTCGACAACGCGATCAGCCCCGAGGCGGCGGCGATCAAGAAGATCGTGTCGCCGGTCGCGGGGCGCGCGAACGTGCTGATCGTGCCCGATCTCGAGGCCGGCAACATGCTCGCGAAGAGCCTGTCGTTCCTCGCGGGCGCCGACTCGGCAGGCATCGTGCTCGGCGCGAAAGTCCCGATCATCCTGACCAGCCGCGCCGACTCGGTGGAGGCGCGGCTCGCCTCCTGCGCGGTGGCGACGTTGGTCGCGCACGCGCGGCGCCAGAGCGCGGCGAAGGCGATCGCGTGAGCGCGCCCCGATGACCGACGCGATCGTCGTCCTCAACGCCGGCTCGTCGAGCATCAAGTTCTCGCTGTTCGCGGAAGCCGGTGGCGAGCTTGTGGTGGTTGCCGGCGGGCAGGTCGAAGGCATCTACACCGCGCCGCGCTTCGTCGCGAAGGACGCCGCCGGAAAGCCGGCGAGCGAGAAGCAGTGGGAGGCCGGTACGAAGCTCGGCCACGACGGCGCGCTCGCGCACATCGTCGACTGGCTCAGGGCGACGCACGGTGCCGGTCACCGGCTCGCCGCGGTCGGCCATCGCGTCGTCCACGGCGGGACCGACTACGCCGCGCCGGTCCGCGTCGACCCGGGCGTCGTGGCGAAGCTCGAGAAGCTCGTACCCCTCGCGCCGCTGCACCAGCCGCACAACCTCGCGCCGATCCGCGCGGTGTTCCAGCGCGCGCCGGACCTTGCGCAGGTCGCCTGCTTCGACACCGCGTTCCACCGCTCGAACCCGCCGCTCGCGCAGATGTTCGCGCTGCCGCAGGAGCTGACCGACGCCGGCGTGCGGCGTTACGGCTTCCACGGCCTCTCCTACGAGTACATCGCTTCGGTGCTCGCGCGGTTCGACGAGCGCGCGGCGCGCGGCAAGACCGTGGTGCTGCACCTCGGCAACGGCGCGAGCATGTGCGCGCTCGACGCCGGCCGGAGCGTCGCCAGCACGATGGGCTTCACCGCGGTCGACGGGCTGCCGATGGGGACGCGCTGCGGCGCGATCGACCCGGGCGTGATCCTCTACCTGATGGACGAGCGCAAGCTCGACGCGCGGGCGATCGAGAAGCTGATCTACAGCCAGTCCGGTCTGCTCGGGGTGTCCGGCGTCTCGAGCGACATGCGCAAGCTGCTCGAGTCGACGGAGCCGCGGGCGAAGCTTGCGGTGGATCTCTTCCTCTACCGGATCGGCCGCGAGCTCGGCTCGCTCGCTGCCGCCCTCGGCGGCCTCGATGCGATCGTCTTTACCGCCGGCATCGGCGAGCGCGCCGCGCCGATCCGCGAACGGGTGTGCCGGCAGGCGGCCTGGCTCGGCGTCGAGCTCGATGCAGCGGCGAACGCCAAAGGCGGCCCGCGGATCACCACGGCCGCGAGCCGGACGCCCGCCTGGGTGATTCCGACCAACGAAGAGCTGATGATCGCGCGGCACACGCGCGACCTGCTCGCGAAGGGCTGAGATGGCGCAGGCTCACAATCCGGTACTGGCGGGCAAGAACGCGCTCGTCGTCGGCATCGCCAACGAGCATTCGATCGCCTACGGCTGCGCGAAAGCGTTCCGCAGCCTCGGCGCGGAGCTGGCCATCACGTATCTGAACGACAAGGCGCGGCCGCACGTCGAGCCGGTGGCCAAGTCGCTCGGCGCCTCGATCTTCCTGCCCCTCGACGTCCAGCATCCCGGCGAGCTCGAAGCGGTGTTCGAGGCGATCCGGAAGCAGTGGGGACGGCTGGACATCCTCGTCCACTCGATCGCGTTCGCGCCGAAGGAGGACCTGCAGGGCGGCCTCCTCGACTGCTCGGCCGAGGGCTTCAAGGTCGCCATGGACGTCTCCTGCCACTCGTTCATCCGGATGGCGAAGCTCGCCGCGCCGCTGATGACCGAGGGCGGAACGATGTTCGCGATGAGTTACCACGGGGCGCAGAAGGTGGTGCCGAACTACAACGTGATGGGGCCGGTGAAGGCGGCGCTCGAGGCGTCGTGCCGCTATCTCGCCCACGAGCTCGGACCGAAGGGCATCCGCGTGCACCCGATCTCGCCCGGCCCGCTGAAGACCCGCGCCGCGTCCGGGCTGAAGGATTTCGACCTGCTCCTGAACGAGGCCGCGAGCCGCGCGCCGGTTGGCGAGCTCGTCGACATCGACGACGTCGGCTACGCCTGCGCCTATCTCGCGACACCCTACGCGCGCCGGATGACCGGCCAGACGCTCTACGTCGACGGCGGCGTGAACATCATGGGCTGACCGGCGCCCGGCGCGTCCGGGTTCGCGGTCACCGCCCCATCAGCCGGTCGTAGGCGCGCGAGATGCGGTCGATCAGCGTCGGATCGCGCGCGGTCGCGCCGCTGGTATTGAACTCGACTCGGACACTCCCGTCGGCCTGCGTGCGGACGTTCCCGACCACGTCGATGCCGTCGCGCGTGCCGCGGACCTGGCCGGCGCCGCGGTCCTGGGACGTGATTCGCACGCCCTGATCCTCGAAGGCGCCGACCGCGGCGGACCACGACCGGTCGAAGGAAGCTGGGCTCGACGGGAAGCGGTAAGACGCCCGGCGCGACCTCGTAGTAAGTGCATCCGGCGAGGAGCGCCGCCGCGAGCAGACAGCCGACAGCGATCGTTCTCATCAGAGCAGTCCTTTCATCAAGCCCCTGCAGCACTTCCTTGACCGGGATCTGCAGGGCAAGCACGCCGATGAACGGAATCAGCGATCGGCACTGCGATCGCGAGGATGGCCGATGTTGCCGAGCGGAACGGGCCGCATTCGCTGCACCGCCTCGTCAGATGCGTCCGGGGCGTGAAAGCAAGGGCTCGATCCGCCTTCGCATCCGCCAGGAAGGTCAGCGCCGACCACCGGTCAGTGATCGCTGGACGATCTCGTTCGAGATGGTGCCGGCCTTGATCTTGCCGGGCCAGCGCACCACCAGAGCCTGGATTCAACGGCTGAACGAGGCGTCTGGCGCGCCCGGCAGGAGTCGAACCTGCGACCTTTGGCTTCGGAAACCAACACTCTATCCAACTGAGCTACGGGCGCGCGGGGAGAGCGGCCCGGATTCTACCGCAACGCCTTGGCCGGCCTCGGCGCTCGCGGCTATAATCGCGGGCCTCCCGCCCCCATCCACCGCAAGGTCGCGACCGATGCAAGACGCCGGCTTCGAACACGCCCATTCCTCGCCGATCAAGACGTGGCAGCAGCTCGTCGTCGTCGTCGCGCTCGCGTTCGTGATCCCGGTGATCGGCATCATCCTGCTGACGCAGTTCATCACGAGCGACAAGAAGACCGACCCGGCGACGCTCGCGCCGGAGGCGGTGGCCGCGCGCATCCAGCCGGTCGCCCGCGTCGAGTTCGCCGATGCCAAGGCCGCGGCCGGCGTGCTCAAGTCGGGCGAGGAAACCTACAAGGCGGTCTGCGCGGCCTGTCACGGGCAAGGGATCGCGGGCGCGCCGAAGGTCGGCGACAACGCCGCGTGGGCAGCGCACATCAAGGAGGGGCTGGCGGCGCTCGCGAAGAACGCGATCAACGGCGTGCAGAGCCCGAAGGGCGTGATGCCGCCGCGGGGCGGCAACCCGACGCTCTCCGACTGGGAAGTGACCGCCGCCGTGGTCTACATGGCGAACCAGTCGGGCGCGACCTTCAAGGAGCCGGCGAAGCCTGCGGCGCCGGCCCCGGCTGCTGTAGCGGCCCCGGCAGCTGCGGCGGCCCGGCCGCCGCGCCAGCGCAGGTCGCTCGCGGCGGCCGCGCCTCCGGCCGCCGCGCCCGCCGCCGATGCGAGCGCGCTGCTGCAGAAGAACGGCTGCCTCGCCTGCCACGCGCTGGACAAGAAGGTACTCGGGCCGTCCTACAGGGAAGTGGCCGCGAAATACGCTAGCGACAAGAACGCGGCCGCGATGCTGGAGCAGAAGGTGAAGGCCGGCGGCGTGGGCGTCTGGGGCCAGGTCCCGATGCCGCCGAACGCGGCGGTGAGCGACGCCGACCTGCAGGCGATGGTGAAGTACATCCTGGCGCAGAAGTAGGGCGTTCCCGCCTCTCGCGAAAGCCGGCCGAGCGCCGGCTTCTCTTTCGCGAGCGTTGACAGGCCCGCGCCCGCCGTGAAATCCTCGCTGCACCCTGCCGCGCCAGAAGAAGACCGACGCCCGCGCGGCGATCCACCGAAGGAGGACTAGATGCTTCGCCGTTCCCTGCTGCGGCTCGCCGCCGCTTCCGTCGTCGCCGCCGCGCTCGTCGCGCCCGCGGCCGCGCAGTATCCCAACCGCCCGATCACCCTCGTGGTGCCGTGGGGCGCCGGCGGTGGCACCGATGCCACCGCCCGCATCCTCGCGAGCATCATGGAGAAGGAACTCAAGCAGCCGGTCAGCGTCGTGAACCGCACCGGCGGCAGCGGCGTCGTCGGCCACTCGGCGATCGCCGAGGCGACCGCCGACGGTTACACGATCGGCCTCATCACGGTCGAGATCGGCATGATGCACTGGCAGGGGCTCACCAAGCTGACCGGCGCGTCGTACACGCCGCTCGGGCTGGTGAACGCCGATCCTGCCGGGCTCCAGGTGCGCGCCGATTCGCCGTACAAGACGGCGAAGGAACTGGTCGACGCGATCAAGGCGAACCCGGGCAAGCTGAAGTCGTCCGGCACCGGCCAGGGCGGCATCTGGCATCTCTCGATCGCCGGGATGCTGAAGAGCCTCAACATCGACCCCGCCGCGACGCCCTGGGTGCCGTCCAACGGCGCCGCCCCCGGCCTGCAGGACCTCGTCGCCGGCGGCGTCGACATCGTGCCGTGCTCGATTCCCGAGGCGCGCTCGCTGATCGACGCGGGCAAGGTGAAGAGCCTCGCGATCATGGACCCGAACCCGCCGTCGCTCTATCCGAACGTCCCGCCGCTGAAGGCCGCGCTCGGCACCGACTGGTCGATGGCCGCGTGGCGCGGCATGGCGGCGCCGAAGGGGATCCCGAAGGACGCCGAGGCGCGGCTGGTCGCGGCGGTGAAGAACGCCTACGACTCGAAGGAGTACAAGGACTTCATGGCGAGCCGCGGGTTCGGCGTGATCTACCTGCCGCCGGCGGAGTTCGCGAAGTTCATGGAGAAGTCGTCCAGCGATCTCGGCGCGACGATGAAGGCGGTCGGGATCGTAAAGTGACGCGCGTCAGCGCGTCATCCCGGCGAATGCCGGGATCCAGTCCGGCGGTCAGCGCGTCATCCCGGCGAATGCCGGGATCCAGTCCGTCGGTCAGCGCGTCATCCCGGCGAATGCCGGGATCCAGTACGGCGGTACTGGGTTCCGGCGTTCGCCGGAACGACGGCAGGTGAAGATCAACGACGCCGTCATTGGCGCCTGCCTGATCGCGCTTGCGATCGCGATCCTCGTCCACATCCAGGCCTATCCGCTGATCCCGGGCCAGAAGTACGGCCCGGCGCTCTTTCCCGGCGTGATCGCGGTAGGGCTGATCGGCTGCGGGCTGCTGCTCGTCCGGCGCGGCGTGCGCGCGGGGCTCCCGCTCGTAGCGATCGCCGACTGGATGCGCAACCCGACGCTCGTCACGAACTTCCTTGCGATCTGCGCGGTCCTTGTCTTCTACATCGTGGCTGTCGCCCCGCTCGGTTTCATCCCGACCGCGATCCTCTGCCTCGTCGCGCTGTTCCTCAAACTGCGGGTCCGGGTGCTGCCGGCGATCGTCGTCGCGGTCGCCGCCACGCTGGTGATCCACACGCTGTTCTACAAGCTCCTCCGCGTGCCGTTGCCGTGGGGCGTCCTCGAGCCGGTCCTCTGGTGACATGGACCCGATCCTGACCGCGTTCGGGCTGGTGTTCGAGCCCTATACGATCGCCGTCATCCTCGCGTCGGCCGTGTTCGGGCTGTTCGTCGGTGCCGTCCCCGGGCTCACTGCGACGATGGCCACGGCGCTCCTCGTGCCGGTGACGTTCTTCATGCCGCCGGTGCCGGCGATCGCTTCCATCGTGACCGCCACCGCGATGGCGATCTTCTCCGGCGACATCCCCGGGTGCCTGGTGCGGATTCCCGGGACGCCCGCGTCGGCCGCGTATACGGACGAGGCGTACGCGATGACCAAGAAGGGCCTGGCCGAGACCGCGCTCGGCGCCGGCCTGGTGTTCAGCGTGATCGGCGGGCTCTTCGGTACCGTGGTGCTCGTCACCTCGGCTCCGGCGCTCGCCGAGGTCGCGGTGCGCTTCAGCTCGTTCGAGTATTTCTGGCTGGTGCTGCTCGGCCTCACCTGCGCGGTGTTCATCAGCGTCGGCGATCCGCTGAAGGGCATCGTGTCGCTGCTCGGCGGTCTCTTGATCTCGGCGATCGGCCTCGACAACCCGGCCGCTCACCCGCGCTTCACGTTCGGCTCGATCGAGCTCCTCGGCTCGGTCGGGCTTATCCCGATGATGATCGGGATGTTCGCGGTCTCGGAGATCTTCCGCTACGCCGTGGAGACGAGCGGCGCGGGCGAGCATTTCACACGCCAGATCGGCAACGTCTTCCGCGGCATGTGGGGACTCACGAAGCGTTACTGGGCCTCGATCCTGCGCGGCAGCGTGCTCGGCACCGCAATCGGCGCGCTGCCCGGCGCGGGCGCGGACATCGCCGCGTGGATGTCGTACGCGATGTCGAAGAAGTTCTCGAAGGAGCCGGAGAAGTTCGGCACCGGCCACGTCGAGGGCATCATCGAGTCCGGTGCGGCGAACAACAGTGCGCTCGCGGGGGCCTGGATCCCGGCGCTCGTTTTCGGCATCCCGGGCGACTCGATCACCGCGATCGTGATCGGCGTGCTCTACATCAAGGGCATGAATCCGGGGCCGGCGATCTTCATGAACAACCCGGAGCAGATCTACGCCGTGTTCCTCACGTTCTTCCTCGCCAACCTGCTGATGATCCCGCTCGGTTGGGCGTGCATCAAGGTGGGCAAGCGCATCCTCGAGGTCCCGCGCAACCTGCTGATGCCCATGATCCTGCTCTTCTGCATCGTCGGCGCGTTCGCGATCAACAACACCGTCTTCGCCGTCGGCGTCATCCTGTTGTTCGGCGTGGTCGCGTACTTCATGGAGGAGAACGGCTTCCCGGTCGCGCCGGCAATCCTCGGCGTGATCCTCGGCACGATGCTCGAGGAGAACTTCATCACCTCGATGATCAAGTCGGACGGGCGGTTCCTCGGGTTCTTCGAGCGCCCGATCGCGGCCGGGCTCGGGATCCTCACGATCCTGGTCTGGCTGTGGCCGCTGATGAAGTGGCTGAACTCACGCCGCGGCGCTCCGGCGGCCGCGTAGCCGCACTGCGCTAGAATCGCCATCCGCTCCGTCCCGCCCTTGCCCCGCGACGAATACCGACCATGATTCCCGCTCTGACCACCCCGGTGCAAGGACCGCTCGCCGACCTCGAGCGGCGCATTCTCGACGCCAGCACGACGGTCGAGCACTGGTTCCGGAGCGAGTGGCAGGAGCACACGCCGCCGTTCTATTCGTCGGTGGACCTGCGCAACTCGGGCTTCAAGCTCGCGCCGGTCGACACCAACCTCTTCCCGGGCGGGTTCAACAACCTGAACCCGCAGTTCCTGCCGCTCGCGGTGCAGGCGGCGATGACGGCGATCGAGCGGATCTGCCCGGACGCGCGGCGGCTCCTGCTCATCCCCGAGAACCACACCCGCAACCAGTTCTACCTGCAGAACGTCGCGCAGCTGCGAACGATCCTGCGGCAGGCGGGCCTCGAGGTGCGGATCGGCACGCTGATCCCGGAGATCACGGCGCCGACCGAGATCGCCGTCCCCGACGGCGCACCGCTCGTGCTCGAGCCGCTCGCGCGGCGCGGCGGCCGGCTCGGGCTCGCGGACTTCGACCCCTGCACGATCCTGCTGAACAACGACCTTTCGGCCGGGGCGCCGGCGATCCTCGAAGGCCTGCACGAGCAGTGGGTTCTGCCGCCGCTGCACGCCGGGTGGGCCGTGCGGCGCAAGTCGCACCACTTCGGACGCTACGAGCGGGTCGCGAACGAGTTCGCGAAGCTGCTCGCGATCGACCCGTGGCTCATCAACCCGTATCTCGCCCGCTGCGGCGAGGTGAACTTCAAGGAGAAGAGCGGCGAGGACTGTCTCGCGGCGAACGTCGAGGCCCTGTTGCCGCTGATCCGGGCGAAGTACCTCGAGTACGGCATCAAGGAAGAGCCCTACGTCGTGATCAAGGCCGATGCGGGCACCTACGGCATGGGCATCATGATGGCGAAGAGCCCCGACGACGTCCGCGGCCTGAACCGCAACGACCGCAAGAAGATGGCAGTCGTGAAGGAGGGGCTCGAAGTGCACGAGGTGATCATCCAGGAAGGCGTGCACACGTTCGAGACGGTGAACAACGCGGTCGCCGAACCGGTGGTGTACATGCTCGACCGGTACGTGATCGGCGGCTTCTACCGCGTGCACACGAGCCGCGGCAAGGACGAGAACCTGAACGCGCCCGGCATGCACTTCGAGCCGCTCGCGTTCGACAACTGCTGCACCCAGCCCGACCACTTCGCCAACCCGGACGCGACGCCCAACCGCTTCTACGCCTACGGCGTCGTCGCGCGGCTCGCGGCGCTCGCGGCGGCGATCGAGCTGGAAGAGACGGCGCCCGACCCGCAGTAGCGAAGGCGCGGGGAACGCCCGCCCTTCCTTCCCGCCGCCGTCCGAGCGCGAGCCATGAAACTCCTCTTCATCCTCGACCCGCTCCCTTCGCTCAAGACCTACAAGGACACCTCGTTCGCGATGATCGTCGAGGCCGCGAAGCGCGGCCACGAGGTCCACTACGTGCCGCAGGAAGGGCTGATGTGGAAGGGCGGGCGGGTGATCGGCGAGCATTGCCGCCTGCATCTGCTCAACGCCGAGCAGTATCTCGGCAACCCGGCGCTGCACGACGAGGACTGGTACCGGCTCGAATTGCCGCCGCACGAGACGCCGCTCATCGAGTTCGACGCGGTGCTGATGCGCAAGGACCCGCCGTTCGACCTCGAGTACGTGACCAGCACCTGGCTGCTCGAGATGGCCGTGCGCGAGGGCGCGCGGGTGTTCAACGACCCGGGCGCGATCCGCGACCACAGCGAGAAGCTCGCGATCGGGCAGTTCCCGCAGTTCATCGTCCCGACGATCGCGACGCGGCTCGAGGGCCAGCTGCAGCGCTTCATCGACGAGCAGGCCGACGTCGTGCTGAAGCCCCTCGAGGGCATGGCGGCGCGAGCGTGTTCCGCGTGACCGACCGCGACGCGAACCGCAACGTCATCATCGAGACGCTCACCGCGCACGGGACGCGCTCGATCATGGCGCAGCGCTACATCCCCGAGATCCGCGACGGGCGACAAGCGCGTGCTGCTGATCGCCGGGCGAGCCGGTGCCGTATTCGCCTCGCGCGCATCCCGAAACCGGGGGAGTCGCGCGGCAACCTCGCCGCCGGCGGCACCGGCGTGGCGCGGCCGCTGTCCGCGCGCGACCTGGAGATCGCCGAAGCGCTCGGCCCGGCACTCTGGCGCCGCGGCCTGCTCCTGGTGGGACTGGACGTGATCGGCGACTGGCTCACCGAAGTCAACGTCACCAGCCCTACCTGCTTCCAGGAGATCGCCCGAGCAGACGGGTTTCGACGTGGCCGGGATGTTCTTCGACGCGCTCGAGGCTGCCGTTGCGGCCGGCTCGGGCGATCGCCAGGCCGCCAGGGACCCAAAGTAGCGCCGGGGCCGGGTTCTGCAGCGCCAAGGGTCCAAGTTCTTCCTTGGCGTCCCGGCGCCTTGGTGGTTCAATGGCTTAGGTAGGCCAACCCCCGCCCGAAGCGTTAAACTCCACCAAACCGTGTTGCAGCAGTAGCCCGTCCATGGTCGGTATTCTGATCGTCGCTCACGGCGCGTTCGGCGAAGCACTGATCCACTGCGCGAGCCACGTCCTCGGCAAGCGACCCTTGCGGGTGCGCCAGCTCGGGGTGACCGTGCACGACGACCCCGACGCAATCCTGCCGCAGGCGCAGGATCTCGTGCGGCAGTTGAACGAGGGCGACGGCGTCCTCGTGCTCACGGACATGATCGGCGCGACGCCCTCGAACATCGCCGTGCGGCTCGCGTCGCCGGGGAAGGTGGAGGTCGTCGGCGGGGTCAGCCTGCCGATGCTGATCCGGGCGCTGACCTACCGGGCGCAGCCGCTCGCCGAGGTCGTCGACAAGGCGATCAGCGGCGGCCGCGAGGGCGTGATGAATCTCAGCGAAGCGCATGCCGCAACGCGAAGTTGAGATCCAGAACAAGCTCG
>CAVXND010000028.1:0-12004 GCA_963762785.1 uncultured beta proteobacterium | reverse complement strand
GCGACCTCACCGGCATCACCAAGCTGGTCGAGATCCCCCACATCATCGTGGCGACGCCGTCGCTCCCCGTCGGGTCGGTGGCCGAGCTCGTCGCGTATGCGAAGCAGAACCCGGGCAAGCTGAACTACGCGTCCGCCGGGCTCGGCACCTACCCGCATCTCGACATGGTGGTGCTGGAGAAGGCGGCGGGGATCACGCTGACGCACGTGCCGTACAAGGGCGGGGCGGGGCAGATGCTGCCGAGCCTGATGGCCGGCGAAACCCAGGTCGCGTTCATCAACCTCGCCTCGTCGCTGCCGCAGGTGCGGGCCGGCAAGCTGAAAGCGATCGCGACCACCGCCCCGGCGCGGCTCGCCGAGCTGCCCGACGTGCCGACCATGGCGGAGCAGGGCTATCCCGGCATCGGCACGAACGCGTGGCAGGGGCTGTTCGCTCCCGCCGCGACGCCGAAGCCGGTCATCGACAAGCTCTATGCGTCGGTCGCGAAGGTGCTGTCGCAGCCCGAGATGAAGGAGATGCTGGCGAAACAGATGATGACGGTGACGCTGTCGGCGTCGCCGGACGCGTTCAACGCGCTCGTCCAGAAGGAGACGGGCGAGTGGGCGAAGGTGGTGCAGGAGAACAAGGTCAAGATCGACTGACGGCCGGCGCGACCGCCATGGCGAAGCGCACCGCCCGTCTCTCGCAGCCGCGTTACGACCTCGCGATCGAGAAGGATCTCGCGATTCCGGTGCGCGACGGCGCCCGGCTCGCGGCCGATCTCTTCCGGCCGAAATCGGGCGGCCGGTTCCCGGTCATCGTCAACATCGGCGCCTACCAGAAGGACAAGCTGTGGGTGCCGCCCGCCGACCTCGAAGAGGCGCCGAATCCCTACATGAACTGGGAGACGGTGAACCCGCTGTGGTGGGTGCCGCGCGGGTACGCCGCGCTGCGGGTCGATACGCGCGGCACCGGCCAGTCGCCGGGGCGCACCGATCCGTTCTCGCCGAGCGAAGCGCGCGATTTCTACGACGTGATCGAGTGGGCGGCCCGGCAGCCGTGGTGCAACGGCCGCGTGGGCCTGAGCGGCATCTCGTACTTCGCGATGACGCAGTGGCTGGTCGCGAGCCTCCGCCCGCCGTCGCTCGCGGCGATGGTCCCGTGGGAAGGCGCGGCCGACATGTACCGCGACTTCGGCTATCACGGCGGGATCTTCTCGTTCGGGTTCGTCGTCAACTGGTACAACAACCACATGGCGCACCACCTGCTCGGGCGCCCGCAGGCGACCTCGCCGGATGCGTTCGCGACGCCGTGGGTGTGGGAGTACATGCGCCACAGCCTGGACAGCGACTGGTATCACGGGCGCCGGCCGATCTGGGAGAACATCGACATGCCGTTCTACAGCGCGGGCAACTGGAGCGGGATGGGGCTGCACCTGCGCGGCAACACCGAGGGTTACCTGCGCGCGGCCTCGCGGCACAAGAAGCTCCGCATCCACGCCGGCACCCACTATCACGGCTTCTACACGAAGGAAGGGCGGCACGACCAGCTCCGCTTCCTCGATCACTGGCTGAAGGGCATCGACACCGGGCTCATGCGCGAGCCGCCGGTGAAGCTCCTCATCCGCAAGGGAGGTCACGGCAACGCCGTGTGGCGGCAGGAGCAGGACTGGCCGCTCCCGCGGACGCGCTGGACGAAGTTCTACCTCCGGCCGGAACCGCAGGCGAGAGGCGGTGACGTCGAAGGGGCGCTAGCCACGGAGGCGCCGCGGAAAGGCGGGTCGGTGTCCTACGCCGCGAGCGGGATGACGAAGGCCGGCGTCGCGACCGCCTCGTGGACGTCGACGGTGCTTGCCGGCAGCCTGCCGCGCTTGGGGGTGTCGTTCGAGACCGCGCCGCTCGCGAAAGCGATCGAGGTCACCGGACCGGTCGTGCTGGTGCTGTGGGTCGCGAGCACGACGGAGGACATGGACGTGTTCGCGACGATCCGGAACATCGGCCGCGACGGCAAGGAGGTGTCCGAGATCGGCCAGCAGGGGCAGCCGGTTCCGGTCGCGAAGGGGTGGCTGCGGGCTTCGCATCGCGAGCAGGACGAGAAGCTCTCGCTGCCGTTCCGGCCGTACCACCGGCACGCGGCGCGCCAGTGGCTCGGGCAGGGCGAGGTCGTCCGGATGGACGTCGAGATCTGGCCGACTTCGATGGTGTTCGCGCGCGGGCACCGCATCCGCATCGACATCCAGCCGCGCGACGGGGTCGGCGCCGCGCCCTACACGCACTACGCCGCCGACTACAACTCCGGCACCAACACCATCCATACCGGCGGGAGCCGGGCGTCGTACCTGCTGCTGCCGGTGATCCCGGAGCGATAGCGGCTACCGGCGGCCGGCGCGCTTCCGCTCGCGCCCCGGCGCGGGCAGGTTGAACACCTCGCGCTGCGCGAGCCGGTCGATCTCGGTCCGCACCAGGCGCAGCACTTCGTCCACCGCCGCGCCGCCCTGCGGCGGGCCGGCGTGCGCGAGCACCAGCATGCGATGCAGGTTCGCGTCCTCGATCGGATAGGCCGCGCAGCGGCCGGCCACGATGTCGTCGTGGAAGGTCGAGACCGGCAGCACGGTGACGCCCGCGCCGGCGAGCACCATCCGGCGGATCGCCTCCACCGAATCGATCTCGGCCTCGATCGCGAGCTGCGCGCCGAAGCGCGCGAGCTGGCGGTCGACCAGCGCGCGGATCGCCGAGGTCACGATCACCGGCGTGCGGCGGAGCTCGGTCAGGCTGTAGCTGCGCTTCATGCCGCGCTCGGCCACGCCGGCGAACACCACGATCGGCTCGGCGAGGAGCGGCGTCATCGCGAGGCTGCGCGAGTGGGACGGGTTCGTCAGCACGGCGACGTCGACCTTGGCGCTCAGGAGGTCGTCGAAAAGCTGCGAGCTGAATTCCTCGACGACTTTGAGCGTCACCGACGGGCATTCGGTGCGCGCCCGAGCGACGCAGCCCGGGAGGAGGAGCGGCGCGAGCGTCGGCGAGGTGCCGAGGACGACCCGGCCGCGCTGCGCGCTCCGGGCGCGCTTGACCTGGGCCTCCGCGAGCGCGACCTCGCGCAGGATGCGCCGCGCGTGCTCGAGCAGCTCGCGCCCGGGGCCGGTGAGCCGGACGCCCCGCGGCCGCCGCTCGAGCAGACCGACGCCGAGCTCGGTCTCGAGCTGCAGGATGCGACGGGTGAGCGCCGGCTGCGTGATGCCGAGGTCGTCGGCGGCGTGCGTGATGCTGCCGCGGTCGGCGACCTGGACGAAACATTTCATGCTCCAGATATCCACGGACGGCGTCCCGGCTCGTCGCCTGATCGGCGACGAGCACCGCCGATCGGCTGTCATACGAACAAGGGGAGACTCCCCTTGTATATCCCCCACGCTGGAACAAGGGAGCAAGCCCCCTTGTAGATCCCCGCGCTTGATCATCCATGTCGATGAGACATGGCGATGATAACCCGCGCGCATTTGTGCCCCGTTTCCCCGTATGATTTCATTGC
Source organism: uncultured beta proteobacterium (assembly GCA_963762785.1). Lineage (GTDB taxonomy): Bacteria > Pseudomonadota > Gammaproteobacteria > Burkholderiales > SG8-39 > DATEDA01. Next base: position 8,500 of record CAVXND010000028.1, on the reverse strand, counting down.
GGCGCAACCACTCGCGACGTGGATGGGAGGCGAAATGAAGCAGATCGGGGTAGGCGTCATCGGCACCGGCTGGTGCGGCGGCATCCGCGCGGAAACCGCGGCCGGCCATCCGCTCGTGAAGAGCCTGCACGTCGCGGAGACCCGCCCCGAGCGCCTGCGCGAGATCGCAGCCAAGACCGGGGCGAAGACCGCGACCGCGGACTATCGCGAGCTGCTCACGGATCGACGGCATCGACGCGATCATGATCTCGGCGACGCCGGAGTCGACGCACTTCCCGATGGCCCGCGACGCGCTCGCGGCCGGGAAGCACGTCCTGCTCGAGAAGCCGATCGCGATCGAGCTGGCGGAGGCCGACGAGCTGATCGCGCTCGCGCGGCGGAACAAGCTCAAGTTCACGATCGGCTACTCGCAGCGCTTCAACCCGAAGTACGCGTACGTGAAGCAGTGCGTGCGCGACGGGACGATCGGCAAGCCGGTGAGCGCGCTCGTGAGCCGGCACATCACCCGCGGCCTGGGCAAGAAGATCACCGGCCGGTCGAAGCTTTCGCCGGCGGCGATGGAGTCGACGCACGACCTCGACTTCGTGCTGTGGTGCCTCGAGCCGGCGAAGCCGGCGCGCGTGTACTCGCAGCTCGCCTTCGGCGCGATGCGGGCCGCGACGGGCGCGGACATCCCCGACTGCCAGTGGATCACCGTGACGATGGACAACGGCCTCGCGTTCGTGGTCGGCGGCGGCTGGAGCCTGCCGCCGGGGTATCCCAACTTCTCGAGCACCTGGATCGAGTTCCTCGGGACGGAAGGGGCGCTCCTCATCGACGACAGCCACAAGGACGTCGTGCTGAACACGATGAAGTCGGGCATGCAGCTGCCGATGTCGACCATGCCGGGCGAGCCGGTGGAGCACGTCTATGCCGGCCCGATGGCGGCCGAGACCGTGAGCTTCCTCGAGGCGGTCGCCTATGACCGTCCGGTGGTGGTGACGCCCGAGCACGCCCGGATGGTGATGGAGGTCTACATGGCGGCCGACCTGTCGGCCGAGCGCAACGCGCCGGTCGATCTCCCGCTCGCCGGTCCCGCGGCGAAGCGCGCGGCGGCCTGAAGGACATGCCCAAGAAGAACCCCAGGCGGATCGGGCTCGCGATCGTCGGCGGCGGGCGGATCGGCCTGATCCGCGGCGAGATCGCCAAGCGGCATCCGCAGGTCGACTGGATCGGCCTCGCCGAGAAGAACCCGGAGCGGGCGAAGCTCGTCGCCGAGAAGATCGGCGCCGACTTCGTCACCGGCGACCACCGCGAGCTGCTCGCGCGGCCCGAGGTGACGGCGGCGATCATCGCCACCGACGAGCACCTGCACGTCGCGCCGATCATGGCGGCGCTCGAGCGCAAGCTCCCGCTCTTCATCGAGAAGCCGCTCGCCACCGAGCTCGGCGAATCGGAGCAGGTGCTCGAGGCGATCCAGCAGGCCGGCGTCGACGCGGTGATCGGCTACACGCAGCGCTTTCGCCGCCGCTGGCTGGTGGCGAAGGAGAAGGTGCGCACCGGGAGCCTCGGCGACGTGTCGCTCGTCACCTCGCGCGCGTTCATGAACCGGCTGGTGGCGCTCGACAACTACCGGCGGACGAACGACCCGAGCCGGATCTCGCCGATGGTGATCTCGGGCACGCACGCGCTCGACATCGTGATGTGGATGATGGAAGCGAAGACGCCGGTCGAGATCTACGCGCGCTCGGTCGACAAGGCGCTCGGGCCGGAGGTCGGCGGCATCGACGCGACGGTGGGGACGATCGCGTTCGCCGACGGCGCGCTCTATCACGCCGCCATCTCGTGGGCGCTGCCGGTCGTGTGGCCGGGCGCGGTGTACAGCCTCGAGGTGGGCATCGTCGGTACCGAGGGCGTGCTGACCATCGACGACACGCATCGCGACATCGTGCTCGCGACGTCGAAGTCGCAGGGCGAGGGCTACGCTCCCGACCAGTCGCGGCGCGTCGACTTCCTCACCAGCTATCCACCGGGCGACATCGCGCTCGGCGAGCTGCGCGGGCCGATGCGGGAGGAGACCGAGTCGTGGCTCAACCGTCTCGCCCTCGGCCTGCCGACGCAGCACGCGACCGCAGCCGACGGCCACAACCGGCTGATGCTGACCAAGGCGTTCGACCTGTCGGCGCGGCTGCGGCGGCCGGTGAACCTGCCGATCGCTCCGGAGGACGTGCAATGAAGCTCGGGATGTTCATGATGCCGCTGCACCCGCCGTCGCGGCAGCCGTGGGAGACGCTCGCCGAGGACCGCGAGGCGATCCTGCTCGCCGACCGGCTGGGCTTCGCGGAGGCCTACGTCGGCGAGCACGTCACCGATCTCGCCGAGAACATCACCTCGTGCATGATGTTCCTCGCCAGCCTCGCGCACGAGACGAAGAGCATCAAGCTCGGCACCGGCACGATCAACATGCCGAACACCCACCCGGCCACGGTCGCGGCGCAGGTGGCGATGCTCGACCACATGCTGAAAGGCCGCTTCATCATGGGCATCAGCCCCGGCGGGCTGATGTCGGACGCGGAGGTGTTCGGCAACTACCAGAAGGACCGGAACGCGATCTTCCTCGAGTCGATCAACATGGTGCTCGACATCTGGAAGGGCGAGGCGCCGTACAACCTGACCGGGCAGTTCTTCAACGTCACGACCGAGAAGACCAAGATCCTCGAGATCGGCCAGGGCGCGATCCTCAAGCCTTACCAGAAGCCGCACCCGCCGATCGTGGTCACCGCGGTGGCGCCGCACTCGAAGGGCGTGACCGAGGCGGCGAAGCGCGGCTGGCAGCCGATCTCGGCCAACTTCCTGCTGCCGGAGTGGGTCGCGAGCCACTGGCCGCGCTACGTGGAGGGCCGGCAGGCGGCGGGCGCGCAGGCGAGCCCGGCGGAGTGGCGGGTGGCGAAGTCGATCTTCGTCGCCGACGACGAGGCGACGGCGAAGCGCTATGGCCACTCGGCCGAGGGGCCGTACCAGTTCTACTTCCGCAGCCTCGTGCGGAAGCTCCTGATGTTCGGCCGCGCGAACCTCTTCAAGCTCGACCAGAACGAGCCCGACGACAAGATCACGCCGGAGTTCATCACCAACAAGCTGGTGATCGCCGGCACGGTGAACAGCGTGGTCGACCAGCTGCTGGCGTTCCGCGAGAAGATCGGCGACTTCGGCACGCTCCTGTATGCCTGCCACGACTGGCTCGACCCGGCGCTCGGGAAGCGCTCGATGCAGCTCATGGCGGAGCAGGTGCTGCCGAAACTGAACGACGCGATCGGCCGGCGCTAGGCCGGGTTCGCCCGGTCAGGGCGCGATCTCGACGATCCCGCCGACCGCGACCGACGCGTTGCGTGGCATATGGCGAACGCCGATGGCGGAACGCGTCGGCTTGCCGCTCTCGCCGCCGAACACCTCGGTCAGCACGGCGGAGGCGCCATTCATGACCTCTGCCTGGTCGTGGAATCCCTCGGCCGAAGCGACGTAGCCGGTGAGGCTCACGAACTGCCGGACCGGCGCGAGGGTGCCGCCGAGCTCGTGCCAGAGATACTCGAGCAGCGTCAGCGCCGCCCAGCGGGCGGACGTTTTCGCCCCGGCGACGTCGAGGTCGCGGCCCACGACGCCCGGGAAGGTCGGGGCGTTCCCGAGCTTCGCCGGCGTGGTCGAGACGTAGACGACGTTCCCCACCCGGCGAGCCGGCACGTAGTCGCCGAGCGGCTGCGGCTGCTGCACCGGCCGCCCGAGGAGCGACAGGAAGCGGACGTCTGCGGTCATCGAGGCGGCCATCAATCGAGCGTCGCGCCGGTCTTCTTGACGATCGGCCCGAGCCGCTCGATGTCGCTCGCGAGCCGCTTCGAAAGCTCGGCGGAAGAGCTCGACGCCGGCTCCGCGCCGAGCGCGCTGATCCGCTCCTTCACCTTCGGCATCGCGAGCACCTTCAGCGCCTCGGCGTTCAGCTTCGCGACGATCTCGGGCGGCGTGCCGGCCGGCGCGAAGAGGCCGTGCCAGCCGGAGGCGACCTCCACGCCCTTGATGCCGTGCGCGGACAGCACCTTCACGTCGGGCAGCGCGGCGAGCCGGTTCGGGCCGACCACCGCGAGCGCCTTCAGCTTGCCGGCCTTGATGTGCGAGACGGTCGTCGCCGAGTCGAACATGAAGTCGATCTGTCCGGCCAGCAGATCGTTCACCGCCGGGGCAAGGCCCTTGTACGGCACGTGGTTGGTGTCGACGCCGGCGGCGTCGTTGAAGAGCTCGCCGGCGATGTGGAGGAGGCTGCCGTTGCCGGCCGAGCCGTAGTTCAGCTTTCCCGGCTGCGCCTTGGCGAGCGCGACGAACGCCTCCACCGTGTCCACCTTCAGCTTCGGGTGGACGACGAGGATGAGGTTCGTCCGCGCCGTCATGGTGATCGGCACGAAGCTCTTCAGCGGGTCGAACGGGAGCTGCTTGTAGAGGTGCGGGTTGAGGTTGAGCGTGCTGCCGCCGGTGGCGAGGAGCGTATAGCCGTCCGGTGCCGCCCGGGCGACCGCGCCGGCGGCGAGGTTGCCGTTGGCGCCGGGGCGGTTCTCGACGATCACCGGCTGGCCGAGGCTCTTCGGCAAGCTCTTCGGCGAGCGTGCGCGCGATCGTGTCGATCGAGCCGCCCGCCGAGACCGACACGATGATCGTGATCGGCTTCGTCGGGAAGGCCGTCGCGCCCTGCGCGAGGGCAGCCGGGACGGCGGCGGCGAGGGCGGCGGCCGCCGACGCCGCGACGAGGTGCCGGAACATCATGGCTAGTCGACCTTGATGTTCAGGGCCTTGATCTGCTTCGCCCAGTGCTCGCGCTCGGTGCTCGCGCGCTTCTGCAGCTCCTCCGGCGTGCTCCCGACCATCTCCACGCCGAGCGGCGCGACCTTTGCCGCGACGTCGGGATGGCGGGCTGCCTTGACGATCTCCTCGTTCAGCTTCGCGACGATCTCCTTGGGCGTCCCGGCCGGGAGCAGGATCGCGTGCCAGTTGTTGAACGCGTAGCCCGGCACGCCGGTCTCGGCGACGGTCGGCAGGTCGGGGAAGGCCTTCGAGCGCCGGCTGTCGGTCACCGCGAGCGCGCGCAGCTTGCCGGCCTGCACGTGCGGCAGGACGGTTGCGACCGGCTCGATCGAGACCTGGACGCGCCCGAGGACGAGGTCCTGGACGTTCGGGGTGCTGCCCTTGTAGGGCACCTCGACCATCTTGCCGCCGGCGGCGGCCGAGAACGCCTCGGTCGCCACCTTGGCCACGATGTTCGCCTGGCCGTAGAACAGCTTGCCCGGGTTCGCCCGGATGTAGTCCGCGAGCTCCTTCGCGGTCTTCGAATCGACCGACGGGTGCACGACCAGCGCGAGCGGCACGTTGGCGATCACCGAGACCGGCACGAAATCCTTGACCGGGTCGTACGGGAGCTTGGAGTAGAGCGTCGGGTTCATCGTGAGCGCGGACCCGATCGCGTAGCCGACGGTGTAGCCGTCCGGCGGAGCCTTCGCGACGAGCTCCATGGCGATGATCGTGTCCGCGCCGGGGCGGTTCTCGACGATCACCGGCTGCTTGGTGTTCTCGCTCAGCTTCTGGCCGACCACGCGCGCGACGAGATCGGCGGAGCCGCCGGGCGGGAACGGGACGATGATCTTGATCGGCTTGGCCGGGTACTGCTGCGCCAGCGCCGAGGTGCAGGCGAAGGCGAGCGCCGCCGCGAGCGCAGCGAGCCGTGCCGTCGGTCGTTTTGCTGTCATTTCGGGTCTCCTGGTGGTGCTACAGCCGTTGAAGTTGGACCGCCGGATCCGCGAGGCTGGCCGCGCTCACGGGTTTGCGGGTCTGCACGAGCTTCTTCGCGGCGCGGAGGTCCCGCGGCGCGTTGACGGAAACGATCGCGGCGATGCGTTCGCCGTCGAGGTAGAAGTAGGAGAAGCTGCCGCTCGCCGGGTCGCCGCGCACGACCGGCTCCGGCCACCGGGCCGGCAGCCCGAGGATCTGCAGGTTGACGTCGTACTGGTCCGACCAGAACCAGGGCAGCTCGTCGTAGCGCACGTCCTGGCCGAGCGCCGCTTTCGCCGCGACGATCGCCTGGTTCTGGGCGTTCGCCCACGACTCGAGGCGCACGCGGCGGCCGAGGCAGGCGAGCGGGGTGTTGGCGCAGTCGCCGGCCGCGAAGATGTCCGGGTCCGACGTGCGGCACTGTTCGTCGACGAGGATGCCGTTGTCGATCGTGAGTCCCGCGTCGCGCGCGAGCGCGATGTCGGCTTCGAGACCGATGCCCGCCACGACTGCGTCGGCTTCGAGGGCGCTACCGTCGGCAAGACGAACCGCGAGCGTCGCCCCGTCCTCGATCGCCTTTACGCCGGCGCCCAGGCGGATCTCGACGCCTTCGCGCTCGTGGCGCGCCCGCAGGAACGCCGAGATCGCCGGCGGCACGGTCCGCGCGCACAGGCGATCGAGGCCCTCGACCACGATGACCGATGCACCGAGCTTGCGCGCGGTCGCCGCGACCTCGAGCCCGATCCAGCCGCCCCCGATCACGACGAGGCGCTTGCCCGGACCGAGCGCCGCGCGGATCGCTAGCGAGTCTTCGATCGTGCGGAGGTACAGCACGCGCGGCGAGTCGCCGCCGGGCACGGGCAGCCGGCGCGCCGTACCACCGGTCGTCAGGATCAGCTTGTCGTACGGGATGCTCTCGCCACCCCCGAGGGCTACGCGTTTCGCGGCCCGGTCGATCCCGGTCGCGCGTACGCTGGCGCGGAAGTCGAGATCCAGCGCCGCGTGCTCCTCCGGCTTGAAGAGGTGCGTCGTCTCCGGTGCGGCTGCGCCCGAGAGCACCGCCTTCGAGAGCGGCGGACGCTCGTGCGACGGATGGCGCTCCGCGCCGACGAGGACGATGCGGCCGGCGTAACCCTCGGCGCGCAAGGTCTTGGCCGCCCAGCCGCCGGCCTGGCCGGCGCCGACGATCACGATGCTCCCGGTGCTCATCTACGGCGCCGTTTTCGCGCGGCGGCTCTTGCCGTCGATGCCGCCGACGACCGCCCACTCGGCGAACGCTTCCGACGACTGCTGGAACTCGCGCGGCTCCCACGCGCCGTCGAGCTGGTCCTCGTCGGTGTAGTACTCGGCCAGCGCGCCGGCGGGGTTCTTCACGTACCAGAAGTACGCCGAGGAGATCGGATGCCGGCCCGGGCCGAGCTCGGTGTCCCAGCCGCAGCGGCTGATGTGCAGGCCGCCGCCGAAGACCTCGTGGATGTCGCGCACCGCGAACGCGACGTGGTTGAGGCCGCGCTTCGGCGACCGGCGGCTGCAGCAGGAAGAGGTCGTGGTGCCCGCCCTCGGGCGCGCAGCGCAGGAAGAGCCCGCGGCCGGGATAGCGGTCGGACACGGCGAACCCGAGCTTCTCGACGTAGAAGCGCTCGACCTCGGCCAGGCGGTCGGTGAAGAAGACGACGTGCCCCACCTCGATCGGCTCGGCGCGTTCGTAGACCGTGCTGCGGCGGTTGACGCCGCGTCCGGGTTGTCCCCACGCGTTGATCGGGCACGCCCTTCACGTCGACCTTGCGCTTGCGCGTGACGCGGAAACCGAGCGCGAGGCCGTTCGGATCGGCGGTCTCCAGCGTGCCGGAACCCTCGGCCAGGCGGCCGGCGGCGCCGAGCGCGGTCCGCAACCGCTCCAGATCCGCCGCACTTTCCACGCCCCAGACGACCTGGCGTAGCGTGGGGCCGCTTTCCATCGCCGGCGGAAGCGTCGCGTCGTTCGCACTCCGGACCTGGACTTCGCAGCCGTTCAGGGTCTCGAAGTCGAGCGAGTCCGCCGATTCGCGGACGAGCTTGAGGCCCCAGTCGAGGAAGAACCGGCGGCACTTCGCGAAGTCTTCGACGCCGTAGGTGATGCGGTCGATACCGAGAATGCTCATTGCGCGAACCCCTTCAGTCGGCCCAGCCCAGCGGGTGCTCGTTCAGCCCCCAGTACAGGCTCTTCTGATTCTTGTACTGGAGGATCCCGAGCCGGCCCTTCTCGATGCCCAGCCCGCTCTCCTTGACGCCGGTGAACGGCGTCGAGATCGAGAACAGCTTGTAGGTGTTGATCCAGACGGTGCCCGTCTCGAGCGCCCGCGCGGTCCGCCACGCGCGCTTGTAGTCGCGGCTCCAGATCCCGGCGGCGAGCCCGAAGACGCTGTCGTTCGCCTGCGCGAGGAGATCGGCCTCGTCGCGGAACGACATCGCGACCAGCACCGGCCCGAAGATCTCCTCCTGGCAGATGCGCGCGCTATTCGCGAGGCCGGTGAGGATGGTGGGCTTGTAGAACCAGCCGCGGTCGTAGAGCCCGCCCCTGGGGCGCTCGCCGCCGGCGAGGAGCTTTCCGCCTTCGTCGAGGCCGAGCTGGACGTACCGCTCGATCGACTCGCGGTGCTTCGCCGTGATCAGCGGGCCCATCTGCGTGCGCTGATCCTCCGGATCGCCGACCCGGAGCGTGTTCGCCTTCGCCACCAGG
>CAVXND010000027.1:0-51166 GCA_963762785.1 uncultured beta proteobacterium | reverse complement strand
GAACTGGAAGTAGTCGTTGCCGAGCTCGGAGATGTGCACCAGCCCCTCGACGTAAACATCGTCGAGCGCGACGAAGATGCCGAAGCTCGTCACCGCGCTGATGCTGCCCGCGAACTCGTCGCCGACGCGGTCGCGCATGTAGTAGGACTTCAGCCACGCCTGCACGTCGCGCGTGGCCTCGTCGGCCCGGCGCTCGGTCATCGAGCAGTGCAGTCCGAGCCCCACCCAGTCGCCCGGGTCGTACGTGCCGCCAGCGAGCGCCGCCTTGATCGCGCGGTGGATCACCAGATCGGGATAGCGCCGGATCGGCGAGGTGAAGTGCGTGTACGCCTCGTAGGCGAGCCCGAAATGGCCGACGTTCTCCGGGCTGTACATCGCCTGCTTCAGCGACCGCAGGAGCACCGTCTGCAGGAGCTGCACGTCGGGCCGCGATTTCAGGCTCTCGAGCAGCCGGGCGTAGTCCTTGGCGTGCGGCGTCTCGCCGCCGCCGAGCGCAAGGCCGAAGCTCTTCAGGAACCCGCGCAGCGTTTCCAGCTTCTCCGGCGTGGGGCCCTCGTGGACGCGATAGAGCGCCTTGTGGCCGCGGCCGTGCAGGAAGTCGGACGCGCAGACGTTTGCCGCCAGCATGCACTCCTCGATCAGCCGGTGCGCGTCGTTGCGCGGCCGCGGCACGATGCGGGCGATCTTTCCGTGGGCATCGAACTCGATCTCGGTCTCGATCGTCTCGAAGTCGATCGCACCGCGCCGGCCGCGCGCGTGGAGCAGCGCGCGGAAGACGTCATCGAGCGCCTTGAGGCGATCGACGAGCGGCGCGACGACCGGCTCGACGTGCGCCGGGGTCTCATAGAGGGCGCGCGCGACCTGGGTATAGGTCAGCCGCGCGTGCGAGCGGATCGCCGCCGGGTAGAACTCGTACCGTCCGAGCTCGCCCCGCGCGCCGACGGCGACATCGCACACCATCGCGAGCCGGTCCTCGTCCGGATTGAGGGAGCACAGCCCGTTCGAGAGCTTCTCCGGCAGCATCGGGATGACCCGCCGCGGGAAGTACACCGAGTTGCCCCGCTCGCGGGAGTCGTCGTCGAGGGCGTCCCGCGGCGCGACGTAGTGGCTCACGTCGGCGATCGCCACCACCAGGCGAAAGCCCTTCCCGGCCCGCTCGCAGTAGACCGCGTCGTCGAAATCCCTGGCCGTCTCGCCGTCGATCGTCACGAGCGGCAGCGCCCGGAGATCCTTGCGGCCCTTCAGATCCGCGCTCCGCACCGCGCGCGGCAGTCGCGCGGCGAGCTCCTTCGCCGCCGGCGAGAACTCGAACGGCAGCTCGTGCTTGCGCAGCGCGATCTCGATCTCCATGCCCGGGTCGCCGAAGTCGCCGAGCACCTCGACGACGCGGCCGATCGGCTGGACGTTCAGCCCGGGCTGGACGACGAGCTCGGCGGTGACGATCTGGCCGGGCTTCGCACCGCCGGTCGCGCCGGGCTCGATCACGATGTCGTGCTGGATCCGGCGGTCCGCGGCGGCCACGAACGCGACGCCGCGCTCGATGTGCAGCCGCCCGACGATCCGGGCGTGCGCCCGCTCGACGACCTCGACGATGCGGCCCTCGCGGCGGCCGCGGCGGTCGATCCCCGCCGGTCGCACGAGCACGGTGTCGCCGTGCATCACCTGGCGCATCTCGCCGGGCGCGAGGTACAGATCGGCGCCGCCGTCGGCGGGCACCACGAAGCCGTACCCGTCCGGATGCGCCTCGACGCGGCCGCGCACCACGTCGACCTTCCCCGCGACGAGGATCGCGCCCTTGCGGTTGCGCAGGATCTGGCCGTCGCGCTCCATCGCACCGAGGCGGCGGGCGAAGGCGTCCGCCTCCTTGCGGCGCACGCCGAGGAGCTGGGCGAGCCGGCGCTCGTCGACCGGAACCGCCTCCTCCTCGAGCGTCTGCAGGACGAGCTCGCGGCTCGGCAGCGGCTCCGCATAGCGCTCGGCCTCGCGCGCGCGTTGCGGATCGGCCGCACGTCTCGCCGCCGGCGATTGCGGGGCCGAGCGGGCGCGCCGTCGTCTGATCGAGGTGGGACCCCGGCTCATGGTCGCGCCAAACCCGCAGCGGGCCGGAGCCCCCTGCAGATCCTCAATTCCGTGGCTAAGAACAGCATCACTTTGATAGAATCCGCGCCTCGTGCCGAGGTGGCGAAATTGGTAGACGCACTAGGTTCAGGTCCTAGCGGTGGCAACACTGTGGGGGTTCGAGTCCCTTCCTCGGCACCAGCCTTCCACCGCCGGCGCGTCCGCGCCGCGTAGCCGCCCGACAGCCCCAAGCTAAGCCGCGCGCGTGCGCAGGTCGTCGACCGTCATGAGGTCGTACGGCTCGAACGGCTGATGGATCCACGGGCTCTCGGCGAGGTACTCGACGAAGTAGTCCGGCTTCGACCGCGACACGCCCTTGTACCACAGCACCGCGGTGCGGATCTCCTTCACGCCGGGATGCCGCTCGGCGAGGTGGCGCTTGACGACGTCCAGCGTCACGCCGGTGTCGACTAGGTCGTCGACGAGCAGCACCCGGTCGCCCAGCTCCGGCGTCATCATCGACATGTGCTCCGAGACGTTGATCTCGCCGCGCTGCGTCCCGCCCTCGGCGACGTACGAGCTGGTGAAGATGATCGCGAGCGGGAGCTTGAAGATCCGCGACACGACATCGCCCACGCGCAGGCCGCCGCGCGCGATGCACACGATCTGGTTGAAGCGCCAGCCGGACTCGTGCACCTTCGCCGCGAGGCGCTCGATCGCCCGGTGGTAATCGGACCAGCTCACGTACAGATCGGCCATCTCTCTCCCCGGATTGCGTCACTGAAACGGGTGCCGGCGGACGATCGTCTCCTCGCGGTCCGGACCGGTCGAAATCAGGTCGATGGTCACGCCGCAGATCGTCTCGATGCGGTCGAGATACGCGCGCGCGGGGGCCGGCAGATCCTCGAAGCGCTTCACCCCGACCGTGCTCTCGTGCCAGCCCGGCAGATCCTCGTAGACCGGCTGGCAGCGCGCCGTGTCGTCGGCACCGGCCGGCAGGAGGTCGCTGAACTCGCCGTCGATCGTGTAGCCGACGCAGACCTTCAGCTCGTCCATCCCGTCGAGCACGTCGAGCTTCGTCACGCACAGTCCGGACACGCCGTTGATCTGGATCGAGCGCTTGAGCGCCGCCGCGTCGAACCAGCCGCAGCGGCGCGGCCGGCCGGTCGTCGCGCCGAACTCGTTGCCGCGCGCACGCAGCCGCTCGCCGGTGCCGTCCTCGAGCTCGGTCGGGAACGGCCCGGAGCCGACGCGCGTGTTGTACGCCTTGGTGATGCCGAGGACGTAATGCAGCATCTGCGGTCCCACGCCCGCGCCCGCTGCCGCCGCGCCGGCGACGCAGTTGCTCGACGTGACGTACGGATACGTGCCGTGGTCGATGTCGAGCAGCGCCCCTTGCGCGCCCTCGAACAGCAGGTTCTTGCCCGCGCGATTGGCCTCGTAGAGCGCGCGCGGGACGTCGGTCACCATCGGCGCCAGCCGCGGCGCCATCGCGAGCGCTTCGTCGCGGGTGCGGGCGAAATCGACCGCCGGTGCGTTCAGGTACTTCGTCAGCACGAAGTTGTGGTAGTCGAGCAGCTCCTCGAGCTTCGCGCCCAGCCGGCCGGGCACCAGGAGATCCTGCAGGCGGATCGCGCGCCGCGCGACCTTGTCCTCGTAGGCCGGTCCGATGCCGCGGCCGGTCGTGCCGATCTTTCCGGCGCTGCGCGTCGCCTCGCGGGCGACATCGAGCGCGGCGTGGTAAGGCAGGATCAGCGGACAGGCCTCCGAGATCCGGACGCGCCCGTCGAGCTCCACGCCGGCGCGCGTCGAGCTCGTCCATCTCCTCGAGCAGCGCGTGCGGCGAAAGCACCACGCCGTTGCCGATGTAGCAGGTGACGCTCGGCGTGCAGGATACCCGACGGGATCAGGTGCAGCACCGTCTTCCGCCCGGCGATCACCAGCGTGTGCCCGGCGTTGTGTCCGCCCTGGAAGCGCACCACGCCCTGCGCGTGCGGCGTCAGCCAGTCGACGACCTTCCCTTTTCCCTCGTCACCCCACTGGGTGCCGATGACGACGACGTTCCTGGCCATGTCGGGCGTCACGGCACGAGGGGCCACAGCCCCTCGTGCTCCCCGAATCGAGCGATGCTCCGCATCGGTTTCATCTCAGATCGCTTCCACTTCCCACTTCCCGCCGCGCTGCACGAGCCGTCGTTCGCAGCCGAGCTCGCGCCGCGTCGCCGTCGTGGCCGGGCAGTTCCTGGATGACGGTCTCGCCGCTGCGGCGCAGTCGCTCGATCGCCGTCCGGAGTCGCCGCGTCGCCGCCCGGCGGCGCGAGGATCGCGCCCGGCCGCGGGATCCGCGGCGCGACTCGCACCACCTCGCGCAGATCCATGGAGAACCCGGTCGCCGGCCGGGCACGGCCGAACGCCTTGCCGACTTCGTCGTAGCGCCCGCCGAGCGCGATCGCGCTCGCGAGCCCGCTGCCGTACGCCGCGAACACCACGCCGCTATGGTAGTGGTACCCGCGCAGGTCGGCGAGGTCGATGCTCATCGCGATGCCGTTCTCGCGCACCAGCGCGCCGAGCTCGGCGAGCGCCGCGCGCGATCTCCGGATAGGGCGGCAGCGCGGCCGCCGCGCGCGTAAGCACCTCGGCGCCGCCGTAGAGCTCCGGCAGCAGCCGCAGCGCCTCGCGAGTCGGCGCGGCGAGCGAGGCGATCAGCGCGTCGAGCCCCGGCCGATCCTTCGCGAGCAGGGCTTCGAGCACGTCCGACTCGAGCTCGGACGTGACCCCGCCGCGACGCGCGATCGCCCGGAACACGCCGACGTGGCCGACGTCGAGCCGCACGTTCTCGAGCCCGCACGCGGCCAGCGCCGCACGCAGGAGCTGCTGGATCTCGAGGTCGCTCTCGATGCCGGCATGGCCGTAGATCTCGGCCCCGATCTGCAGCGGCTCGCGCGTCGCGGTCAGACCGCGCGGGCGGGTGTTCAGCACCGTGCCGCAGTAGCACAGGCGCGCCACGCCTTCGCGGTTCAGCAGATGCGCGTCGATGCGCGCGACCTGCGGCGTCATGTCCGCCCGCAACCCCATCGTCCGGCCCGACATCTGGTCGATCAGCTTGAACGTGCGCAGGTCCAGGTCGTGGCCGGTGCCGGTGAGGAGCGACTCGATGTACTCGAGCATCGGCGGCAGCACGAGCTCGTAGCCGTGGACGCGGAAGAGCTCGAGCAGCCGCCCGCGACAGGTCTCGATCGCGCGCGCCTCGTCGGGCAGCACGTCCTCGACGAACTCGGGGAGGAGCCAGGTGCGCATCGGCGTGCGCGCGCGTCAGGCGCGCGCGAGCGCGATCAGCGCGAGCCCGGCGAGCATCGACGCCAGCCCGAAGAACCGGATCTGGCCGTCGCTGAACTGCAGGATGCGCCGGAACATCTCGCGCCAGGAGCCGGGTGCGAGCAGCGGCAGCACCCCCTCGATCACGAACATCAGCCCGACCGCCATCAGGACCGTCGTCGTCACTTGCCGGCCGGTCGGCTCCCGCCGGGGCTCCTGAAGTACTTGAAGAACTCCGAGTTCGGGTCGAGCACGAGCACGTCCGAGCGGTTGCGGAAGCTCGCCCGGTACGCCTCGAGGCTGCGGTAGAACGAATAGAACTCGGGGCTCTCGCCGAACGCCTTGGCGTAGATCGCTGTCGCCTTCGCGTCGCCCTCGCCCTTCACCCGCTGCGCATCGCGGTACGCCTCGGCGATGATGACCTCGCGGTCCCGGTCGGCTTCGGCGCGGATCTTCTCGGCGTCGGAGGCGCCCTGCGACCGCAGCTGGGCGGCCACCGCGCGGCGCTCCGCCTCCATCCGGCGGTAGACCGACTCGCTGACGTCCGCGGCAGCTCGACCCGCTTCAGGCGCACGTCGACGATCTCGATGCCGAAGGGCTTCGCGTCCTGCAGCACCTTGTCGCGCACCTGCTGCATGATCTTGTCGCGCTCGCCGGACACCACCTCCCGGACGTTGCGCTTGCCGATCTCCTCGCGCAGCACCGAATTGATGATCTGCGTGAGGCGGGAGCGCGCGCGCGCCTCGTCGCCGTTCATGCTGATGTAGTACTGGCGCACGTCCTCGATCCGCCACTTCACGAACGAATCCACCAGCAGGTTCTTCTTCTCGGAGGTGACGAAGCGCTCGGTGTCCGGCTCGTCGATCGTCAGGATGCGGTTGTCGAAGAAGCGCACGTTCTGGATCAGCGGCCACTTCGCGTGCAGCCCGGGCTGGGTGATCACTTCCTTGATCTCGCCGAGCTGGAAGACGATCGCGCTCTCGCGCTGGTCCACGGTGAAGAGCGCGAGGCTCGCGAGCACGACCGCGACGAGCAACGCGCCGATGAATGCGCCCAGGCCCGCCTTCATGGCCGCCCCTCGCGGTCGCGCGACCGCAGCGACTCGCGCGACGCGCCCGGTCGACTCGGGCGTAGGCGCGACGTCGGTCGGACGGCTTGGCTCCGCCGATCACGTCGGGCAGCCCGGCGGCCGACATCTGCACGATCTTGTCGAGCGGCAGGAAGAGCAGGTTGCCGCCGGCCTTGGCGTCGATCATGACCTTGCTCGTGCTCGTCATGATCTGCTGCATCGTGTCCAGATACATCCGCTCGCGCGTCACCGCCGGCGCCCGGTTGTACTCGACGAGGATCTGGCGGAAGCGCGAGGCGTCGCCCTTCGGCCGTCGCGACCACGCGCTGGCGGTAGCCGTTCGCCTCTTCGGTGAGACGCGACGCGGTGCCGCGCGCCTTCGGCACGACGTCGTTGTAGTAGGCCTGCCCTTCGTTCTTCGCCCGCTCCTGGTCCTGCTTCGCCTTGACCGCGTCGTCGAACGCGGCCTGCACCTGCTCGGGCGGCTGGGCGTTCTGCATCGTGACCTTGCTGATCAGCACGCCCGTCTTGTAGCGGTCGAGAATGTCCTGCATCAGCTTCTCGGCGCGCGCGGCGATCTCCTCGCGGCCCTCGTACAGCACGAAGTCCATGCTCGACTTGCCGACGATCTCGCGAAACGCCGTCTCGGCGACCTGCAGCACCGTCTCGTCGGGTCGCCTGACGCTGAAGAGATAGTCCTCGGGGTCCTTGATCGTGTACTGCACGGCGAACTGGATGTCGACGATGTTCTCGTCGTCGGTCAGCATCAGCGCCTCGCGCAGCACCTTCGACTTGACGTTGTTGCGGTAGCCGACCTCGATCGTCCGCACCTGGCTGATGTTGACCGTCTCCTGCGACTGGATCGGGTACGGCCAGCGCCACCGCAGGCCGGGCTCGGTCGTCTGCGAGTACCGGCCGAACGTGAGCACCACGCCGCGCTGGCTCGCGTCGACGATGTAGAACCCGCTCGCGAGCCAGACCACCAGCACCAGGAAGACGAGCAGGCCGGCGCCCCCGCCGAGCTGGCGGAAGTTGGGCGGCTCGCCGGTTGGCGCACCGCCGCCCCCGCGCCGGCCGAAGATCGCGGCGAGGCGCTGGTTGAAGTTGCGCCACAGCTCGTCGAGATCCGGCGGGCCCTGGTTTCCACCGCCGCCGCCTCCGCCGCCGCGGCGGCCCCACTGCGGATCATTAAGTGACATGGACGTCGGTCGTGTCGGCTGCAGGGCTCTTGCCCGTCGGGATTCGGTTTTCGCGGCTGCCGCCTCGGCGAGTGCCTGGCGTAGATCGTCGAGTCCGGCGCCCGTTCGGGCGCTCATTCGGACGCGCGCGATGGTACCACACTCGTCGCGGTCGACTCCCGGCCCGACGCCGTTCAGGTCGATCTTGTTCCAGACGATGAGCTGCGGAATCGCATCCGCGCCGATCTCCGCCAGGACCTTGTTGACCTCCTCGATCTGGAGGTCGCGCGTCGGGCTCGAAGCGTCGACGACGTGCAACAGCAGGTCGGCGTGCACCGTCTCCTCGAGCGTCGCCCGGAATGCCGCGACCAGCGTGTGCGGCAGCCCGCGGATGAACCCGACCGTGTCCGACAGGGTGATCGTCCCGATCGGCGCCAGGAAGAGCCGGCGCGTCGTCGTGTCGAGGGTCGCGAACAGCTGGTCGGCGGCGTACGCCCCGGCGCGGGTCAGCGCGTTGAAGAGCGTCGACTTGCCGGCGTTCGTGTAGCCGACGATCGAGACCGAGAGCACCTCGCCGCGCATGCGCGAGCGGCGCTGCACGGTGCGCTGCCGGCCGAGCTTCTCGAGCCGCTCCTTCAGCACCTTGACCCGCTTCCCGATCAGCCGCCGGTCGGTCTCGAGCTGCGTCTCGCCCGGTCCGCGCAAGCCTATCCCGCCCTTCTGGCGCTCGAGGTGGGTCCAGCCGCGCACCAGACGCGTCGCGAGGTGCTGGAGCTGGGCGAGCTCGACCTGGACCTTGCCCTCGTGCGAGCTCGCGCGCTGGGCGAAGATGTCGAGGATGAGGGTCGTGCGGTCGACCACGCGGTGCTCGAGCCGCCGCTCGAGGTTGCGCTGCTGCGCGGGCGAGAGATCGTGGTTGAAGATCACCAGCGTCGCGCCGGTCTCGGCGCACACCGCCGCCACCTCGTCGACCTTGCCCGAGCCGGCGAAGAGCGCCGGGTCGGGGCGGCTGCGCCGGCCTTCGACGACGGCGAGGACCCGTACCCCGGCGCTCGCGGCGAGCAACCGCAGCTCGTCGCGGCTATCGGCGTGGCCGTGGCGGCCGAAGTCGAGCGCGACGAGCACTGCGCCGCCCGGCGCCGCGCCGTTCGCGCGACCGGTGCTCAGGCGAGGCGCGCCGCCCGCCACTACCCGCGGAACATCAGGAGTCGCCGCCCTGGTCGAGGCTGAGGTTGACCGGACGCGAGGGCACCACGGTGGAGATGGCGTGCTTGTACACCATCTGGGTCACGGTGTTCTTGAGCAACACGACGTACTGGTCGAACGACTCGATCTGGCCCTGGAGCTTGATCCCGTTGACGAGGTAGATCGACACCGGGATGTGCTCCTTGCGCAGCGTGTTCAGGAAGGGGTCTTGTAAGAGTTGTCCCTTGTTGCTCATGGCCGCTCCGGCATTTGTTATGAACGGTTACTTTAGCGCTTTTCGGGGGCAGCCGCCATCGCACCTCCCCCCGTCCATTGGGACTATTGCCGCACGTAGGGGTTCCGCCCGGTGCGGAACTCGATGCGCAGCGGCGTCCCGGCGAGGTCGAACGCCTCGCGGAAGACCCCCTCGAGGTAGCGCCGATAGCTCGCGGGGACGGCGGCGAGCGCAGAGCCGTGCACGACGATGATCGGCGGATTGCGCCCCCCCTGGTGTGCGAAGCGCAGCTTCGGACGCACCAGGCCGGCGCGCGGCGGCGCCTGGTGCGCGACCGCCTTGATGAGCGTCCGCGTGAGGCGGGGCGTCGGCAGCTTCACCATCGCCGCGCGGTACGCCTCGTCGACCGAGGCCATGAGCGGCCGCAGGCCCTCCCCGGCGAGCGCGGAGATGAAGTGAACGCGCGCGAACGCGAGGAAGCCGAGCTTGCGCTCGATCGCCCGCTTCGCGCTCTCGCGCGCGTACGCGTCGAGGCCGTCCCACTTGTTCGCGGCGACCACGAGCGCGCGGCCGCGCTCGAGGATGTAGCCGGCAAGATGCGCGTCCTGGTCGGCGATGACGTCCGCCGCATCCACGACGAGAATCACGACGTTGGCACCGTCGATCGCCTGCATCGTCTTCACCACCGAGAACTTCTCGACCGACTCGAACACGCGGCCGCGCTTGCGCACGCCGGCGGTGTCGACGAGCAGGTAGCGCCGCCCGTAGCGCTCGAACGGCACCTCGATCGCGTCGCGCGTGGTCCCGGGGGCGTCGAACACGATCATGCGGTCCTCGCCGAGCAGGCGGTTCACCAGCGTCGACTTGCCCACGTTCGGCCGGCCGACGACCGCGACCCGCGGCTCGTCGCCCTCGGGCCCGGCCGCGAACTCGGGCTCGGACGGGAAATCCGCAAGGACCGCGTCCATCAGCGCGGCGACGCCTTCGCCGTGCGCCGCGGAGATCGCATGCGGCTCGCCCAGCCCGAGCTCGTGGAACTCCGCGGTCGCGACGGGCGCATCCAGCCCCTCGGCCTTGTTCGCGACGAGCCAGACGCGGGCGCGCGCCTTGCGCAGCTCGCCGGCAATCCGGCGATCCTGCGGCGTGACCCCCTCGCGCGCATCGGCGAGGAAGATGATCGCGTCGGCCTCGGCGAGCGCGGCCGCGGTCTGCTTCGCCATCTCGCCGAGCAGTCCCTCCCTCGCCACCGGCTCGAGCCCGCCGGTGTCGACGACGTGGTACCCCCGCGGCCCGAGCCGCCCGTCGCCGTAGTGCCGGTCGCGCGTGAGGCCCGGGGACGTCCGCCACGAGCGCGTCGCGCGACCGCGTGAGGCGGTTGAAGAGGGTCGACTTGCCGACGTTCGGCCGGCCGACGATGACGACCGTGGGTTTCACTGCTGCAAGCGCCCGACCACTGTGCCGCGCTTGCCGTCAGCGCGTAGCGAGCGCGTAGAGCGTCCCGCCCGAGGTCTGTACGAGGAAGCCGTTCGGGAGCGGGACCGGCGCCGTGAGCACCGCCGAACCGTCGGTCGGGATCCGGCCGACGAAGGCGCCGCTGTCCCGCGCGAGGAGATGAACGAAGCCTTGCAGGTCCCCCACGGCGATCTCCGCGCCGAGCGGCAGCGGCGCCGAGAGATTGCGGTTCGCGAGCCGGTCCTGGCGCCACAGGCTCCGGCCGGTCGTCCGCTCGAGCGCCGAGACTGCGCCGCGGTCCTCGCTCACGTACACGGATCGCCCATCGACGCCGAGCCCGCTCGACGACGACATGTCGCGCGCCCACAGCTGGTTGCCGTTGCCGAGGTCGAAGCACGCCGCCCGGCCCTGGAACGCGACCGCGCAGGTTTCGCGCTCGCCGACCCACGGCAGGCCGATGACGTCGGTCACGCGCTCGAGCTCGGTCGTGCCCTTCGGCACCGACACCGTGCCCTCCCAGCGCAAGCCGCCGTTCGTGAGCGCCAGCGCGACCAGCTTGCCGCCCGAGAATCCGGCGAACACGAATCCGCCGCGCACGACGACCCCGGCCGGGTTGCGCACCGCGAGCGCCGGCGCCTGGCGCTGGTAGAGCCAGCGCCGCCGGCCGTCGCGCGAATCGAGCGCGAAGATCCGGCTGTCCGCGCTGCGGACGACGACGAGATCGCCGGTGATCTCGGGTGCCGCCAGCACCTCGCTCGATACGCGCGCGCGCCACAGTATTTTCCCGTCGGCGTCGAGCGTGATCACCTCGCCTTCGGTCGAGCCGACCGCCACCAGCTTGCCATCGGCGCCGACGCCGCCCGAGAGCGTGCTCGGTAGCCGCACCTGCCAGATCTGCTTGCCGGTGGCGGCGTCGAGGCGGGTCACCAGGCCATCGGCGCCGGCCGCGAACACGCTGCCGCCCGCGACCGCGGGCGAGAACACGGCGTCGCGCGCCCGTCCGACCGATGCCTGCCACAGCACGCGGGTCGCGATCGGGTCGCGGATCTCGGCGAGCGGCGCGGGCGGCGGCGGGGCCGACCGCGTGAACCAGTTCACCGGGTTCCAGTTCCCGCCCCCGCCGCCGCAGCCGGCGAGCACGAGCGCCACGAGCGGTGCGAGCAGCCGGCTGCGCTGCGGGCGACGCCGTCGCGTCATCGGTCGCCGAGCCCGTCGAGCTTCAGCTGGATGAGGTCCCGTGCGGCATCGTCTCCGGGCTTCAGCTTTCCGAGCGCGGCCGCGTACGCCGCCTTCGCCTCGGCGGGCTTGGCCTGCGCCACCAGCACGTCGCCGCGCAGGTCCTCGAACAGCGCCTCGAACGCCGGTTCGGGCTTGACCGCGAGCACCTTCAGCGCCTCGTCGTAGTCCTTCTCGTCGAGCAGGACGTTGGCGAGCCGCAGCCGCGCGAGCGCCTGCACCCCGGGGTCGCGCGCGTTCTCGACCGCCCACGCGAGCTGCGCCCGCGCGGTCTTGAGATCCCCGGCGCCGAAGTGGATCTTCGCCGAGATGAACGCGCCGAGCGGCGCGTACACCGAGCGCGGGTGCTGCTCGATCAGGGTCCCGGCCAGGTCACGGACCTTCTTGGCGTCGTTCGCCGTGGCCGCCTTCTGCAGCTCGCCGTAGACGGCACCCGCCTGGGCCGTTTGCGAGGCCTGGTGCCAGAGCCAGACCCGGTAGCCGGCGAAGACGGCGAGCACCGCCGCCACGGCGAGCACGATCAGGTTGCCGTGCTGCTTCCAGAACGCCTTCAACTCGGCGAGCTGTTCCTGCTCTTCTAGGTCGTAGGTGGCCATTCGCCCTCTTCTGCGTAGATCATGTCGGTAAGTACCGCCGGCAGCCGGTCGAGCGGGACGCGGAGCTGACTCCCGTCCGCGCGCAGCGGTTTCACGCTCGCCTCGCCGGCGGCGGCCTCGTCGTCGCCGACGATGACCGCCGCTTCGGCGCCGCTCGCATCCGCACGCTTCATCTGCGACTTGAAGCTTCCGCCCCCGGCATGCTGGATCACCGAGAAGCCGTTATCCCGGAGCCGCTCGGCGACCGTGAACGCGAACCGGTCGGCCGCCTCGCCCTGGTGCACGAGATAGACGTCCGGCGCTTCGCGGACCGCGGCCTCTTCGCCCTCGCGCACGAGCGCGATCAGCCGCTCGACGCCCATCGCGAAGCCTGCCGCGGTCGAGGGCTTGCCGCCGATCTGCTCGAACAGGCCGTCATAGCGGCCGCCGCCGCAAACGGTGCCCTGCGCGCCGAGGCGGTCGGTGATCCACTCGAACACCGTGAGGTTGTAGTAATCGAGCCCCCGCACCAGGCGGTGGTCGATGGTGTACGGGATCGCAGCGTCCTTCAGCGCGGCCTGCACGCCGTCGAAGTGCTTGAGCGACGCCTCGCCGAGGTAGTCGAGCAGCCGCGGGCTCCCCGCGACGAGCCCCTGCAGCGCCGGGTTCTTCGTGTCGAGCACGCGCAGCGGGTTCGTGACGAGCCGCCGGCGCGAGTCTTCGTCGAGGTCGGCCTCGTGCCGCTGGAGGTAGGCAACCAGGGCCTCGCGGTGAGCACGCCGCTCCTCCGGGCTGCCGAGCGAGTTGAGATGGAGGCGAATGCCGTCGAGTCCGAGGTCGCCCCACAGCCGCGCGCACATGAGGATCAGCTCCGCATCCACGTCGGGCCCGGGCACGCCGAGCGCCTCCGCACCCACCTGGTGGAACTGCCGGTAGCGCCCTTTCTGCGGACGCTCGTGCCGGTACATCGGGCCCATGTACCAGAGGCGCTGCGGTCCGCCGTACAGGAGCGAGTGCTCGACCGTCGCGCGCACCGTCGAGGCGGTCGCCTCGGGACGCAGCGTCAGCTCTTCGCCGTTCAACTCGTCGACGAAGCTGTACATCTCCTTCTCGACGATGTCGGTCGCCTCGCCGATCGCACGCCGGAAGAGCGCGGTGTGCTCGAGGAGCGGCGTGCGGATGTTGCGGTAGCCGTAGCTCCGCGCCCAGGCGCGCACGGTCTCCTCGAAGCGCTCCCAAAGCTCGGCCTCGTCCGGGAGGATGTCGTTCATCCCCCGCACCGCCTGGATGGTCTGGGTCATAGGGCGGCCGTGCTACGCGACGGCCTTCGTCGTCTCGTCGGTGTCCGCAGCCTCGCGCCGCCCCTTGCCGCCGGGGCCATAGGTCGTGCGTACGTACGCCTCGACGAGCCGCTGGAAATCCTCGGCGATCAGCTCGCCCTTCAGCGTGACCGTCTTCGCACCGTCGACGTAGACCGGCGCGACCGGCCGCTCGCCCGAGCCGGGCAGGCTGATGCCGACGTTCGCGTGCTTCGATTCGCCCGGCCCGTTCACGACGCAGCCCATCACCGCGACGTGCATCTCCTCGACCCCGGGGTACGCCTCGCGCCACGCCGGCATCTGCGCCCGCAGATAGCTCTGGATCTTCGCCGCGAGCGCCTGGAAAAATGTGCTGGTCGTCCGTCCGCACCCCGGGCAGGCGATCACGAGCGGCGCGAACGAGCGCAGTCCCATCGTCTGCAGCATTTCCTGCGCCACAAGGACTTCGCGGGTACGGTCGCCGCCGGGATCCGGCGTGAGCGAGACGCGGATCGTGTCGCCGATGCCCTCCTGGAGCAGCACCGCCATCGCCGCCGTCGACGCGACGATGCCCTTCGAGCCCATTCCGGCCTCGGTGAGGCCGAGGTGCAGGGGATAGTCGCAGCGTCGTGCGAGCTCGCGGTAAACGGCGATGAGATCCTGCACTCCGCTCACCTTGCACGAGAGCACGATGCGGTCGCCGGGCAGCCCGATCTCCTCGGCGCGGGCGGCGCTCTCGATCGCCGACGCGATCAGCGCCTCGCGCATCACCGCGTCGGCGTCGAGCGGTTCGGCGCGTGCGGCGTTCTCGTCCATCAGGCGGGCGAGCAGCTCCTGGTCGAGGCTGCCCCAGTTGACGCCGATGCGCACCGGCTTCGCATGGCGGCACGCCGTTTCGATCATGGTCGCGAACTGCTCGTCGCGCTTCGCGCCGCGCCCGACGTTGCCGGGATTGATGCGGTACTTCGCGAGCGCAGTCGCGCACTCCGGAAACTCGGCGAGGAGCTTGTGGCCGTTGAAGTGGAAGTCGCCGACGAGCGGCGCGTTGCAGCCCCAGGCGTCGAGCTGCGCGCGGACGGCCGGCACTGCCGCCGCCGCCTCGGCGGTGTTGACCGTGATCCGCACCACCTCCGAGCCGGCGCGCGCGAGCTCGAGCACCTGGCGCGCGGTCGCGGCCGCGTCGGCGGTGTCGGTGTTGGTCATCGACTGAACCATGACCGGCGCGTCGCCCCCGACCGGGACGTGCGCGATCCACACCTTGCGCGAGCCTCGGCGCTTCACTGCCGTCACTTGAGGGTCAGACGCGCGACGTCGGTGCGCGTGAACGGTGCGAGATCGACGTCGCTATTGTTGTAGCGCAGCTTCACGCCGGTGGCGTTGCCGATGACGATCGAGAACGGCGCCTCGCCCACGACGTTCCGGCGGCTGCCGGGGGGGTTGAGCTGGGAGAAGACGACCCGGCCGTCGGCGTCCTTGATCTCGACCCACGACTCGCGGTCGAACAGGAGCTCGATCCGCTTCGCATTCAGCACCGTCTCGTGCTGCACCAGGAAGGGCCGCCGCTCGGCGACCGGCGCCGGTACCGACATCGCGGTCGCGGGCGCGGCCGGCTCGGCGACGGGCGGCGGCGCCGGCACCGCCTCGCGCGGGAACACCGGTGCGGCCTCGCGTTGCTGGGCCGGCGCCGGCGCTGCCGCTGCCGGCGCCGTGCCGGGACGCAGCACCCACTCGACGATCACGCTGACGACCGCGATCACGACGACCGCCGACAGCATCACGTAGACGAACGACCCCTTGGGCGTCACGCGCGGGAACGGGACTTCCATTGCGCGCGGCTGCATCGTCACCGGTCCGCCGTTGAGCCGCTGGTGCAGCGCGTCGAGCAGCGGCCCGGGGTCGGCTGCAATCAGCCTGGCGTAAGTGCGGATCATCCCCCGCACCATCGCCGGCCCCCGGAGGACGTCGTATCGGTCCGCCTCGAGCGCCTCGATCTGCCGCGGCGAGAACTTGAGCCGCAGCGCGACCTCGGTGACGGTCATTCCGCGCGCCTGGCGGGCGGCGGCAAGCAGCCGCCCCGGGCTCTTCGGCTCGTCGGGCTGGACCGGCGTCGCGGGATCGCTCATGGTCAGTCGAAGTCGCCGCGGAGCAGCGACTGGTACTCGTTCGAATTGCTGTAGCGCCGGCGGAGCTGCGTCGCGAGGCTCGCCTCGGCAAGGCGATCGCCGAGCTTGCGCTCGATCCGCAACCCGAGCCAGAGCGACTCGGGCGTCGGCTCCTGCACGAGCTTGTTGTAACGGGCGACCATTTCCTTCGCCTGGCCGAGCTGGCCGCGGCGATACAGGTACTCGCCGTAGGGCATCATCGCCTGGACCGTGTTCGGGTCGAGCTTCAGCGCGCGTTCGAGGAATTGCGCCGACTCCGCCGGATTCCTCTTTTGCAGGCAGCGTCCGGCAGCGGCATACGACTTCGACGGCGTCGGGTAGAGCGGGTTCTTGATCGCGTTCAGGAACCACTCGATCGACTGCTGCTCGCGCCCGGTCTGGCACAGGAACCAGCCGTAGTTGTGGTTGAGGTCGGGGTCCTGCGGCGCGAGCTTGAGGCCGCGCTGAAAGCTCGCGTCGGCGGCGGCGGTGTCCTTGAGCTCCATGCTGACCAGGCCCTGGACGTTGTACGCGGGCGGATAGCTCGGGTCGGCGGCGAGCGCGACGCGTGCCTCCTCGAGGGCGACGCCGAGGTTGCCGAGCTCGTAGTACGCCGCCGCGAGATCGGTGTGCGCCTTCGCGCGCGTGCGCGCGTCCTTCGGGTCGCCGAGGACCGGCCCGTAGTTGGGATCGGTCGGCTGGGCCCGTTCCACCGACGTCTGCTGGTTCGCGCAGCCGGCGGCGAGGATCGCCGCAGTCGCCGCCAGCAGCAACGCACGCACCATCGTGCCCGCGCGCACCATGCTCATTGGACTGCCCTCGCTAGTCGCGCGCCCGTGCGCCGCGTCCGGTCCTGCACGCGCCCGGCGAGCTGGCCGCAGGCGGCGTCGATGTCGTCGCCGCGCGTCCGGCGCGTCGTGCACACGATGCCGGCCGCGAGCAGGCGCTCGGCGAAGCGCCGGATGACGTCCGGGCCTGAGCGCCGGAAACCGGACTGCGGGAACGGATTGAACGGGATGAGATTGAACTTGCAGGGGACCTCGGCCACGAGCTCGACCAGCGCGCGCGCGTGCGCGTCGCTGTCGTTGACCCCGGCGAGCATCACGTACTCGAAGGTGATGAAGTCGCGCGGACTGCGCTCGAGATAACGGCGGCAGGCCGCGAGCAGCTCGCGGAGCGGGTACTTCTCGTTGACCGGGACGAGCCGGCTGCGCAGCGCGTCGTCGGGCGCGTGCAGGCTGACCGCGAGTGCGACCGGGCACTCGTCGCGGAGGCGATCAATCATGGGCACGATGCCGACGGTCGAGAGCGTCACCCGGCGCCGCGAGAGCCCGTACGCATGGTCGTCCAGCATCAGGCGCAGGGCCGGCAGCACGTTGTCGAAGTTGAGCAGCGGCTCCCCCATGCCCATCAGCACGACGTTGCTGATGACGCGATCGCCGCCGCGCGTGGCGCCGAGTGCCTTGTTCGCCCACCAGAGCTGGCCGATGATCTCGGCGGTCGTCAGGTTGCGGTTGAACCCCTGGCGACCGGTCGAGCAGAACTGGCAGGCCATCGTGCAGCCGGCCTGCGTCGAGACGCATAGCGTGCCGCGGCTCGCCTCGGGAATGAACACCGTCTCCACGGCGTTGCGGTTGCCGACGTCGAGCAGCCATTTGCGTGTCCCGTCGGCGGCCACGTTGTCGGCGATCATCGGCGGCGGCGCGACCTCGGCCTGGGCCGCCAGCATCTTCCGCGCGCCCTTGGCGAGGTCGGTCATGCGCGCGAAGTCGGACTCGCCGAACCGGTGCACCCACTTCAGCACCTGCTTGGCGCGAAACGCCTTCTCGCCGCGGTCGGCGAAGAAGCCGCCGAGCGCGCCGGCGTCGAGTCCGAGCAGATTGACTTTCATCCCGTGGATCGGGGCGCCCGCCCCGCTCCGCTCCCTTGATTGACTTCGCGTGCCCGCCCTAGTGCGAGTGGATCTCGCCGCTCGGGAAGAAGAACGCGATCTCGGTCCGGGCGGTATCCGGGCCGTCCGAGCCGTGCACCGCGTTCGCGTCGATCGACGCGGCGAAGTCGGCGCGGATCGTGCCCTTCGCCGCCTTCTTCGGATCGGTCGCGCCCATCAGCTCCCGGTTCTTCGCGATCGCGTTCTCGCCCTCGAGCACCTGTACCATCACCGGCCCCGTCGTCATGAACTTGACGAGGTCGCGGAAGAACGGCCGCTCACGGTGGACCGCGTAGAAGCCCTCCGCCTGATGCTGCGAGAGCCACATCATCCGCGCCGCGACCACCTTCAGCCCGGCCGCCTCGAAGCGCGCGTAGATCTGGCCGATCACGTTCTTCGCGACTGCGTCCGGCTTGATGATGGAGAGCGTTCGTTCTACCGCCATTGGTACTCCCTGTCGTGCAAGTTTGTCTTGGTGTTTGAAAAGACGGTGTTCGCGAGGCCCGAATAACTCGTTATTTTATCATCGCTTTCGCCGGTTTCGGCAGTTTGGGACGGTCCGGCGCCCACGACACCGTCCAGGCCCGCTCGCCGGGTGCCGCGGCGGCCCCCGCGGCGACGCCAATCCCCGGAACCGCAACGAGTTTTCCGGCGCAATAGAGGAGCGGCATCCGCTCGCGCTCCCACGGGGGGATACCGGACTCCTGGAGCAGCGTCTTCAGCATCCGCCGGGGACGCCGGCCGTCCGGCTGAAACCGCTCGCCCCCGGCTCGCAGCCGCACCTCCACCGGTCGGCCGCTCAAGGGCGCGCGCCGCCATCCCGACGCCCGTCGCCGGTTTGAACCGCAGCGTTCCCCCGAGCTCGGGCAGATGCCAGGCCCGGCGACCGTCCCAGCGCGCCCGGAACCCCGCCGGCGGCGCGGCCTGCGCCGGCACCAGCCAGATGGCATCGCGATAGCGCATGACCAGTGCGCCATCGAGCGCGATCCGCACTCCGGCGTCCACGCGCGCGCTGACGAGCTGCCGCAGGACCTCGTCGAGCCGGGCTGCGTCCGGCGCGCGGAGGCCCGCCTCGGCGATCGTCCAGCGGAGGAGGTTTCTCGCCCGCGCCGGGAGCAATCGGGCGAGTGCGGCCGCGCTCAGCCGGCCATCGCGCATCGTCTCGTGCGCATCGAGCACCGCGAGCGCGCGGGCGAGCTCGTGCGCCTCCGCGAGATGGGCCGCGCTGCGCGCGAGGTTGGCTGCCGCGGCGGGGTTCAGCCGCCCGAGCAGCGGCATCACCCGCCGGCGGACCAGGTTTCGCGCGTACCGTTCGTCGGCGTTCGATTCGTCCTCGACCCACTTCAGGCCGCGGTCCCGCGCGTACTGTTCGATCTCCGCGCGCGCGGCGCCGAGCAGCGGGCGCAGCAGGGTCGGTCCGCCGGCCGGGCGCGCAGCCGCCATCCCCGCGAGGCCCGCGACGCCGGCGCCCCGCACGAGCTGGAGCAGCACTGTCTCGGCCTGGTCGTCGCGGTGCTGAGCCAGCACGAGGAAGTCGCCGCCCGCGCGCGTAAACGCCGCGTACCGGGCCGCCCGAGCCGCGCCCTCCACCCCGAGCCGGCGATACGGCGCGAGGTCGACCGTTCTGACGCTGCACCGCAAGCCGTACGCCCGCGCCGCGGCGCGCGCGAAGCGCGCCCAGGCCCCGGCATGCGGGCTGATCCGGTGATTGACGTGGAGGCAGTCGAGCGCGAACGGATGTGCCGGCGCGAGCCGCGCCAGGATGTCGAGCGCCGCGATCGAA
This sequence comes from uncultured beta proteobacterium, assembly GCA_963762785.1. GTDB lineage: Bacteria > Pseudomonadota > Gammaproteobacteria > Burkholderiales > SG8-39 > DATEDA01. The sequence continues at coordinate 31,712 of CAVXND010000027.1, read as the reverse complement.
TCGACGCCGCCCGACAGCGCGAGCGTCAGTCGCGCGCCGCGGGGAACGTGGCGCGCGAGCTGCGCGGCGACGCTTTCGACGAGGTCACTTGACCGCCGCTTCCTTGAACTTGCCATAGCCCATCAGCCGTTCGAAGCGCGCCTCCGCGAGCTCCGTCGGGCTCTTGTCCGCGAGACCCCGCATCGCATCCTGCAACGCCTTCTTCAGGCTCTGCGCCGCGGCCGCGTGGTCGCGATGGGCGCCGCCGAGCGGCTCGTTGACGATCTTGTCGATCAGCCCGAGCGTCTTCAAGCGGTTGGCGGTGATCCCGAGCGTCTCGGCCGCCTCGGGCGCCATCTCGGCGTTCTTCCAGAGGATCGAGGCGCAGCCCTCGGGCGAGATCACCGAGTACGTCGAGTACTGCATCATCATCATCGTGTCGCCGACGGCGATCGCCAGCGCACCGCCCGAGCCGCCCTCGCCGATGATCGTGCACACGATCGGCACCTTCAGCTCGGCGAGCACGTACAGGCTGCGGCCGATCGCCTCGGCCTGGCCGCGCTCCTCGGCGCCGATCCCCGGATACGCGCCGGGAGTGTCGACGAAGGTGAGCACCGGCAGCCCGAACTTCTCGGCGAGCCGCATGAACCGCATCGCCTTGCGGTAGCCCTCGGGCCGCGGCATGCCGAAGTTCCGCGCGAGCTTCTCCTTGGTGTCGCGCCCCTTCTGGTGACCGACCACCATCACCGGCTGGCCGTTGAAGCGCGCGAGACCGCCGACGATGGACAGGTCGTCGGCGAACGCCCGGTCCCCGTGCAGCTCCTCGAAGTCGGTGAAGAGCGCGCCGACGTAGTCGAGCGTGTACGGGCGCTGCGGATGCCGCGCGACCTGCGCGACCTGCCAGGGGCGTCAGCTTCGAGTAGATCTCCTTCGTCAGCGCCTGGCTCTTCTTCTGCAGGCGCGTGATTTCCTCGGAGATGTCGACCGCCGAGTCGTCCTGCACGAAGCGCAGCTCGTCGATCCGCGCCTCCAGCTCGGCGATCGGCTGCTCGAAGTCGAGAAAGGTGGCTTTCATGGCGCGGCGGCCGGATTCTAAACCAGCAAGTAAACCAGCAGGTAAACCGGCGATGGAACTCAGTACTCCACCGGCACCGGCTCGAGGCTGCGCCACAGGTACCAGGTCGCCACCGACCGCCAGGGCTCCCAGCGCGCGCCGAACGCGCGCAGCTCGTCGGCGTCGACGTCCTCGCCGTCGAAGTAGTGGCGGCTCGCCGCGCGCCGCAGGCCGAGATCGTCGACCGGGAGCACGTTGGGGCGCAGCAGGCTGAACATCAGCAGCATCTCCGCCGTCCACCGGCCGATCCCGCGCACCTGGACGAGCTCTGCGATCACCGCCTCGTCGTCCATCTCCGGCCAGCGTTGCGCCTGGATCGTGCCGTCGGCGAAGTGGTGGGCGAGGTCGCGCAGATACTCGCTCTTGCGCCCGGAGAGCCCGCACGCGCGCAGGCGACGCAGGCGCAGGCACGCCACCGCTTCGGGCGCGACTGCAGGCACTGCGGCGGCGAGCCGGTTCCAGACGCTCTGCGCGGCCTTCACCGAGATCTGCTGGCCGACGATCGAGCGCGCAAGGGTCTGGAAGGGGTCGCCGCGGCTCTGCAGCGCGATTCGCGGGCGCTCGCGCATGATTCCGGCGAGCACCGGGTCGCGGCGCGCGAGCGTGCGCTTGGCCTGCAGCCAGTACTCGGGCCGGACGGTCACGACGGCGCCGCGAGCGGCAGGTTGAGCAGCAGGTTCTGCGGCTTCATGCGGACGACGTTCTCCTCGTCCATCGCGAGCGCGAGATACACCGGCCTGCCCGCGACGTCCGGGCGGAGGCAGGCCGGGTCGGCGAAGTCCATGCGGAAGAGCGCAAGCAGGCGCGCGAGCCGCCCCGCCTCGACTTCCTCGCCCCGCCACAGCTCGTTCAGCACCGACGTCGCCTGCGCATCCAGCCCGATGTGCCAGGCCCATTTCGCGTCCTGGATCTGGCGCAGCGGCGTCACCGTGACCTCGACGCCGGAGAAATGCCGCACCCAGCGGGCGATCACGCGACCGAGCGCGGCAATCCCGGCGCGCCCGTAGTTGAGGCCGATCACGAGGTCGTGCCGCTGGTCGCGGAGCCAGTAGAGCGCGCCGTTGTCCGCGTCGAGCACGTCGAGATTCACCGCCTTCACCGGCGTCTGGGCCTCGACGATCAGCCGCCCGAGGCTGCCGTAGGTGCCGCCGGAGGCGTGCATCTCCACCGTCTCGAGGTCGGCGAGCAGGATCCGCCCCTCGTCGATGCTCACCTTCTGCTCCCGGTAGCAGAGCTCGGCCGCGCGCATCTCGAGCGGGTCGTCGACGGCGTCGAGAACGTTGCGCAGAATGATCTGCACGAGCTGATCGATGAAGAGCGGCGGCGTGCGGACGTCGGCGTCGAAGAGGCCCCGATAGCACGCCTCGACCGAGTCGGCCGCGAGGAGACGCGCGCGAAAGTCGAGCCAGACCTGCAGGTTGGCGCGCGCGTCCGCGTCCTCGACGGCGTCGAGCTCACCGGCCGCGACCGGGCGGCGCGGCTCGTCGAGGAGCCGGTCGCATAGCTCGACCTCGCCCGGCCCCGACTCCTCCACCGGACGGAGCTCCGGCCGCAGCAGATACGCGCGCAGGAAGTCGTCGGTGACGCGCAGCCGGCCCGCGCCGGTCCGCTCCAGCAGATGGAAGCCGGAGTTGCGCCAGAAATCCTGGGCCATGGCCGCAGCGCGGGGCGAGCCCGCCGCCCTAGCGGGCCGTGAGGGCCAGGTCGAACACGCGGCTGTGCGAGGACACGTGCTGGAGCAGGAGCTCCATCTGGTCGGAGAGGATCTTGCGGTTCGTCAGGATCAGGTACTCGGCCTTGTTCGGCACGTACGGCGCGTACAGCAGCTGGACCCCCGCTTCCTCCGGGGTCTGATTGCGCTTGACGCCGTTGCAGTGGCGGCACGCCGTCACGACGTTCATCCACGTGTCCCGCCCGCCGCGCGACATCGGCAGGATGTGGTCGCGGGTCAGCCGCAGGAACGAGAACTCGCCGCCGCAGTACCCGCAGACGTGGCGGTCGCGCCGGAAGAGCTCGCGGTTGTTGAGCGGCGGCACCTGGTTGAAGCCCTTCATCGCCATCGCCTTGCCCTTGATCGCGATGATCGAATGCCCGCTGATGCTCGAGCGCTCGCCGGTCAGGCGGGAGATGCCCCCGTGGGCGGTGAACGCGACCTCACCGAGCGTCCAGGCGACCAGGTTCTTGGCGTAGTAGAAGCACGCCTGCTGCCACGGCACCCAGCGGTGCGGGACACCGTGCGAGTCCAGGGTCAGGATCAGCGGCGCTTCCATCGGCGGCAGGCGAATGCGTTAGTGCAGGCGATTGTGCCTGAAGAATCAGGCGCCTGACTAGCCCCGGGGCCGACCCCCGAAGTCTCAATGGAGCGCGCTGGCGAGCTTCCGGCGGTATTCGGTCACGACGTCGGCCTGGTCCGCGGCGAAACCGAAGACCTGCACGATGGCCTCCCGAGCCCGTTCGCGACGGTCGCCGCGGTCGCGCCGGACGACCTCCATGAGCTCGTCGAGGGCAGCGCGGTACTGCCCGTCGGCGGCGAGCCGATCGGCGTAGGCAAGACGGGCATCGAGATCCTCGGGGTGCGCATCGACGCGCGACTTGAGGGTCCCTGCGTCCGGCAGGCTCGCGCGCTTGCGCTCGAGTCCGATCCGGGTCGCGAGCTCGATCGCGCGCTCGTCGCGCAGGTGCTCCGGAATCGCGGCGAGCTCGGCTTCGGCGCCGGCGAGATCCTGGCGCGCGGCGAGCAGCGCGGCGAGATCGACGCGCGCTGCGTCACTGCCGGCATCGAGCCCGATCGCCTCGCGGAGCTTCGTCTCCGCGGCGTCGAAGTCGCCCTGCGCGACGTCGGCCTGTGCGCCGTGCCGCAGCTGCTCGGCCGGCGACGGCACGAGCGTCTCCAGGAACCGCCGCACCGCCGACTCGGGCTGCGCGCCGGTGAACTCGTTCGCGAGCTTGCCGTCGACGAAGGCCTTCACGTTCGGAATCCCGCGCACGCCGTAGCGCGCGGCGATCTCGGGGTTCTCGTCGGTGTTGACCTTCGCCAGCAGGAACTTGCCGTCGAACTCGGCGGCGAGCTTCTCGAGGATCGGCTTCAGCGCCCGGCAGGGGCCGCACCACGGGGCCCAGAAGTCCACCACGACGGGCGTCCGGTTCGAGGCCGCCAGGACGTCGCGGTCGAAGTCGGCAGTGGTCGAGTCGAAGGAATGGGCGGTCACAACCGGAGTTATGGGGTCAGCCGCGCCCGGTTCAAGCGAAGCACCCTGTAGCGGGCTCGACGGGGCTGTCGGAAGCGGCACAGATCGGTCGCCCCCGGAGCGGGTCCTCGGGCGCCAAATCCTTCACGAGAAACGGCTTCCGGGCGGCGCCGGCGTGAAAAAAGAAACGGCGGCCCGAAGGCCGCCGAAAAGACTTTCACCCCAAAGGAGGAGGAAAAAGGCGAAAGCTATCCCATGTTGAGCAGGAGCCGTGCCAGCATTCGCGGCACGCGGTTCGGGCGTGAACTGCGTCACGACCAGAGCTCAAAGCCCCATGTAGGCCTGCCGCACGCGGTCGTCGGCGAGGAGCTCCGCCCCCGTCCCGCGCATGACGACGCGGCCGTTCTCGAGCACGTAGGCGCGCTGCGCGAGCTTGAGCGACACCGCGACGTTCTGCTCCACCAGGAGGATCGTCAGGCCGCGCTCGTGGAGCGTGCGAACCGTGCGGAACACCTCCTGCACGACGGTCGGCGCCAGGCCGAGCGAGGGTTCGTCGAACATCACGAGCTCCGGCCGCCCCATCAGGCAGCGCCCGATCGCGAGCATCTGCTGCTCGCCGCCCGAGAGCGTGCCCGCGGCCTGGCGCCTTGCGCTCGGCGAGCCGCGGGAAGAGCGCGTACACCTCGGCGAGCGTCCGGCTCATCTCCGCCCGCGCCCGCGGCAGCATCGCGCCCATCTCGAGGTTCTCGACCACCGTGAGCGACGGAAACACCTGGCGTCCCTCGGCGACCTGGCCGATGCCGAGCTCGCAGGTCGCGTACGAGTCGAGCCCGCCCACGTCCCGCCCGCGGAACCGGATGCGGCCGGCGCGCGGCGTCTCGATGCCGGCGATCGCGCGGATGAGCGAGGTCTTGCCGGCGCCGTTCGCCCCCACGATGGCGACGATCTCGCCCGCGGGCACCTCGAGCGACACGTCCGCGAGCGCCTGCGCGTCGCCGTAATAGAGATCGAGCCCCTCGACTGCGAGCAGCGGCTCGGCCGGACTCATACCTCGGTTTCCTCGCCGAGGTAGCACTCGAGCACCGCCGGATCCCGCACGACCTCGCCCGGCGCACCGCGCGCGATGACCTCGCCGTGGTGGAGCACCACGATCTCCTGCGCCAGCGCCATGACCGCGCGCATCACGTGCTCGATCAGCAGGATCGTGAGGCCGTCGCGGCGGTTGATCTCCCTGAACACCGCGATCATCTGGTCGCACTCGGTCGGGCGCAGGCCGGCCATCACCTCGTCGAGCAGCAGGAGGCGCGGCCGCGTGGCGAGCGCCCGCGCGACCTCGAGCCGCTTGCGGTCCGGCAGCGTGAGGGCGGAGGCCGGCTGGTCGCGCTTCGCGCCGAGCCCGAGTTGCTCGAGGATCGCGGTCGCGGCGCCCCGCGCCTCCGCCACGCCGGCAGACCGCTCGAGCGCGCCGACGATCACGTTGTCGAGCACGCTCAAGCCGGCAAATGGCCGCACGATCTGGAACGTGCGCCCGATGCCCGCGCCGCACACCTGGTCGGGACGCAGTCCGTCGATCCGCCGGCCGGCGAACCGGATCTCGCCGCTGTCGGGCGCGAACACGCCAGCGACCATGTTGAAGGTGGTCGTCTTGCCGGCCCCGTTCGGTCCGATCAAGCCGACGATGGCCCCCTCCCCCACGTCGAACGACACACCGGCGACCGCGCGCAAGCCGCGAAAGGACTTCGAGACGTCGCGGACCTCGAGCAGCGCCATGCTCTCAGTCCCGCTTCGCCAGGCCCAGCTTCCGCGCGACCGTCGGCCAGATGCCGTGCGGCAGGAACATCACGACGACGAGCAGGATGAGGCCGTAGAAGACCTGCTTGATGCCGGGCACCTCCACCCCGAACGCCGCCAGCACCTCGGTGATCCCGTCGGCGAGGATCGCCAGCACGGCGGCGCCGAGCACCGGACCGAACAGCGTCCCGACGCCGCCGATGATCGGCCCCAGGATGATCTCGATCGAGCGGCCGATGTTGAAGATCTGCTCCGGAAAGAGATTGTTGTAGTAGAACGCGAAGAACACGCCGGCGACCGCCGTCATCGCCGAGCTGATCACCACGGCGAGCATCTTCCAGCGGAAGGTGTTGATGCCGAGCGCCTGGGCCGCCTGCTCGTCCTCCCGGATCGCCTGCCAGTAGTAGCCAGCGCGGCTGCGGAGCAGCCACGCGCAAAGGGCGAGCGCTGCGGCAGTCAGCGCGAGCATCAGGTAATAGAACATCGCCGGCGGGCCGCGCAGGTTCGCAAGGTCGAGGTGCTCGCGCTGCGCCACCTTGATGAACAGTCCGCCCGGCCCGCCGAGCCAGTCGATGTGATCGAAACCGATGCGGGTGAACTCGGCGAACGCGATCGTGAGCAGCGCGAAGTACACGCCCGAAATCCCGAACCGGAAGGCGAGGAACCCGATCGCCGCGCCGAGCGCGACGCACAGCGCGATGGCGAGCCAGATCCCCGCCCACGGGCCGATCCCGTAGTGGAAGAAGAGCCCGGCCGCCGCGTACGCGCCGACCCCGACGTAGAGCGAGTGACCGAGCGAGAGCTGCCCGGCGAAGCCCATCATCACGTTCCACGCCTGGCCGGTGTAGGCGAAGAAGAGGATGAGCGTCGCCACCGAGAGGACGTAGCTCGACGCCACCGCCGGCAGCGCGAGGAGCGCGGCAATGAGGACCCCCAGCAGGATCGCCGCGCGGCGGTTCAAGTGCGCTTCCCGAGCAGGCCCTGCGGGCGGAAGAGCAGCACCAGGATCAGCAGCGCAAAGCTGAACATGCTCTTCGCCGACGGCGCGATGAAGAGGCCGGCGAGCGCCTCGGACACCCCGATCAGCACGCCGCCGAGCAGCGCCCCGCCCATCGACCCGAGCCCGCCGACGATCACGATCACGAACGCGAGCAGCGTGTACGCCGGCCCGAGGACCGGGGTCACGTCTACCAGGAGACACATCATGCACCCGGCCACGGCGACGCAGGCGGCGCCGATCCCGAACGTGAAGGCGTAGTAGCGCTTCACGTTCAGCCCGACCACCTTCGCGCCGAGGTAGTTGTCGGCGCACGCGCGGATCGCCGTGCCGGTGCGCGTGAACTTGAAGAAGCCGAACAGCAGGCCCGAGGTCACGCAGGCGACGATCGCGCCGTACAGCTTGCCGCGGTCGAGGAGCAGCGGCCCGAGATCGATCGACTCGAGCAGGTAGTCGAGCTGGACGCTCCGCGCGTCCGGGCCGAAGATCATCAGGAGCGCGTTCACCATGATGATCGCGACCGCGACCAGCAGCATGAACTGCGAATGCTCCGGGCGGGTGATGAACGGGTTGATGAGCGCCGCCTGCAGCGCGTAGCCGAAGACGAAGAACGCGATCGCCACCGGCACGATCGCGAGGAACGGGTCGAGCCCGAGGGCGGCGAAGAGGACGACGGTCGCGTACATCGCGATCGTCATCATCTCGCCGTGCGCGAAGTTGACCACCCGCACGACGCCGAAGATCACCGACAGCCCGAGCGCCATCAGGCCGTAGACGAGGCCGGTCAGGACGCCGGCGACGACCTGGTTCGCTACGTTGACCGGGTCCATGCGGCCCCGCGCCCGGGCGAGTCGTCAGGCGGGCTTGAAGTCGGGCGCCGGGAAGACCGGCTTCGCCGTGGCGGCGTCCGCCGGCAGCACGACCGTCGGGTTCAGGTTCAGGTTCTGGATGCACGCCGAGCCGATGCCCTCCACCTGGCCCTTGGCGTTGAACTTGATCGGCGCGCCGAGCATCATCTTCGAGGTGATGTTCGTCTGCCGGATCGCGTTGGCGAGCACCTTCGGATCGGTGGACTTCGACCGGCGGTGGGCGTCGGCGGCGATCAGGATCGCCTCGAACGTGAAGCCGACGTTGAGGCCGTGGAACGGCAGCCGGTCCTTCGGGTTCTGCTTGAGGAACGCCTTCTCGACGACCGCGGTCAGCGGCGCCCGCGGGTTGTACCAGGGCACGTTCGAGACGCAGTGCTCGGAGAGCTTGCCGAGCGTCTTGAAGAACTGCTCTTCGTACATCCCCGGCGAGCCGGGGCTGATCACGCCCATCGGGTACCAGCGCTGCTTGACCATCTCGCGGCGCAGGATGATCGCGTCGTTCAGCCGGCAGACGAGCAGCAGGAAGTCGGCCTTCGTCGCCTTCGCCTTGCCGACCTCGACGGTGAGGTCCTTCGCCGCCGGGTCGTAGGAGATCGTCTCCACGACCTTGAACGGCAGCTGCGTGCGTTGCGGCAGCACCGCGCCGATGCCCTTCGCCATCGCCTGGCCGAAGGTGTCGTTCACGTGCATGAACACGGCCGTGCGCGGCACCGTATTCGTCGCCTGGAAGAGCGCCCCGATCAGGTCGAGGCCGTTCCGCACGATGTCGCCTGCGGTCTGGAAGTTGCGGAACACGTACTGGTAGCCCTGCTCGGTGATCTGCGGCGCGGCGGCGATGTTGATGACGAACGGCACGCCGCGCTGCTCGGCCACCTGCGCGATCGCCGCGGCGGCCCCGGAGTCGAACGGGCCGACCAGCACGTTCGCGCCCTCCTGGATGAGCCGCTCGGCGCGGGTGCGCGCGGTGTCGATGTTGGTCTCGGTGTCGGCGTTCATCAGCTCGATGTTCACGCCGAGCAGCTCCTTGATCACGCCGGGGGCGAGGTCGGCGCCCTTCTGGCACGACTGGCCGATGAACCCCTGGAAGCCGGACCGCGGCAGCAGCACGCCGACCTTGAGCGCCGACGCCTGCCCGCGCACGATCGCCGGAAAGCCGAGGCCCGACAGGGCTGCGGACGCCGCGGCGGCCTGCAGGACGCGGCGGCGCTTGGGGGACGTACGGGACTCGTCCAGGCTCATTGCGGTCTCCTCCTCCGGATCGACGGTGACGCACGGGGAGCGGCGCCGGCCAGCCGGCGCGGATTGTCCCATCGCGGGCCGGGGCGATGCAAACCGCGCCTTCCTATAATGCCGCCATGGACTGGCTGCACAGCATCGCGCTCGGCGCGGGCCTCGCCTGGGCGAGCGGCATCCGGCTGTACGCGGTGCTGCTCCTCGCCGGCGCGATGGCCCGCTTCGGGTACCTCGACCTGCCCCCGGCGCTCGAGGTGCTCCAGCACCCGTTCGTGATGGGCGGCGGCCGGCGTGATGGCGCTCGGCGAGTTCCTCGCCGACAAGGTGCCCGCCTTCGACAGCGTGTGGGACGCGGTTCACACCTTCATTCGCGTGCCGGCGGGCGCGGTCCTCGCGGCCGCAGCGCTCGGTCAGGCGGATCCGGTGTGGGTAATGGTGGCGGCGATCGTCGGCGGGGCGATCGCATCCGGCGCGCATCTCGCGAAGGCCGGAACGCGGGCGGTGATCAACCTCTCGCCGGAACCGGTCTCGAACTGGGCGGCGTCCTTCGGCGAGGATCTGCTGGTCCCGGCCGGTTTCCTCGCCGCGATCGCGGCCCCGCTCGTGTTCCTGGTGCTGCTCGCCGGCTTTCTCGCCACGGCGATCTGGCTCTTGCCGAAGCTCTTCCGGGCGCTGCGACGGCGGCTGGGGAAACTGACCGGAGGCGCGCGGGCGCCGGGCTAATGATCCTCGAGGCGCGGCGTCCAGCTCTCGCCGAGATCGCCGGTGTCGGGATCGACCCAACCGGACACGCCGATGTCGGCCTCGGCCTCCTCCAGCGTCTCGTCGGGCTCGAGCTCCTCCTCGGCCGTGCCGCCGAACTCGATATCGGCGAGCGCCTCCGCGCGCGTGGGGAACGGGCCGTACTCCTCGCCGGTCGCCTCCGACTGCCAGTAGAACCCGTCGGGGCGCTCGATGACGTGGGTCTTGTCGAAGTCGCGCGGCGGCTCGGGAATCGCTCGGCCCATGGCTCTCGCTCCTTGAATCAGCGTCCGCCGGACCCATCTTCCGCTTGCGGACGCAATCGACGTCGATTACGGCGCTGCCGACGATTCTGATCCCGGCCGGGCCCGTCCGCAACCGCTAAATCGCGCTCCGTATCGCGCAATCACCTTTCACCCCCTCCCCATGGAACGACAGACCCAGTTCAACCTCTGGTACTTCGTCCTCGCCGCGCTCGCCGTGATGTGGCTGCACAGCGTCTGGGTCGAGACGCGCACTGTCGAGCCAATCACTTACAGCGAGTTCGTCGACTACCTCAAGGACGGCAAGATCGAGGAAGTCGTCATCCGGCAGAACACGGTCGAGGGCAAGTTCAAGGAGCCGCTCGCCGACAAGCGCACCCGGTTCGTCGCGGTCCGGGTGGACGAGCAGCTCGCGAAGGACCTCGAGCAGTACAAGGTCAAGTACACCGGGGTGATCGAGAGCACGCTTCTGCGCGACATCCTCGGGTTCGTCGTCCCGGCGCTCGTGTTCGTCGGCCTGTGGTTCTTCCTCATGCGCCGGTTCGCCGAGAAGAGCGGCATGGGCGGGGGCTTTCTCTCGATCGGCAAGAGCAAGGCCAAGGTCTACATGGAGAAGGACGTCAAGACGACGTTCGCGGACGTCGCCGGCGTCGACGAGGCGAAGGAGGAGCTGCAGGAGGTCGTCGAGTTCCTCAAGAACCCGAAGGACTACGGCCGCCTCGGCGGGCGGCTGCCGAAGGGGGTCCTCCTGGTCGGCCCCCCCGGGACCGGCAAGACCCTGCTCGCCCGCGCGGTGGCGGGCGAGGCCGCGGTGCCGTTCCTGTCGATCAACGGCTCGGAGTTCGTCGAGATGTTCGTCGGCGTCGGGGCGGCGAGAGTCCGCGACCTCTTCGACCAGGCGCGCAAGCTCGCGCCGGCGATCATCTTCATCGACGAGCTGGACGCGCTCGGCCGCGCCCGCGGCGCGTACGGCGTCGGCGGCCACGACGAGAAGGAGCAGACCCTCAACCAGCTCCTGGTCGAGCTCGACGGCTTCGATTCGTCGACCGGGCTGATCCTGATCGGCGCAACCAACCGGCCCGAGATCCTCGACCCGGCGCTCCTGCGCGCCGGTCGTTTCGACCGCCAGGTGCTGGTCGACCGCCCCGACAAGCGCGGGCGGATCGAGATCCTCGAACGTTCACCTCAAGAAGGTGAAGCTCGGTCCGGACGTGGATCCGGAGAAGATCGCCGCGCTCACCCCCGGGTTCTCGGGCGCCGAGCTCGCCAACCTGGTGAACGAGGCCGCGCTCCTCGCCACCCGACGCGGCGCCGCCGCGGTGGCGCTGCAGGACTTCAACGAGGGCATCGAGCGCATCGTCGCCGGGCTCGAGAAGAAGAACCGCCTGCTGAACGAGAAGGAGCGGCGCACCGTGGCCTACCACGAGATGGGGCACGCGCTCGTCGCGATGACGCTGCCCGGCTCCGACCCGGTGCACAAGATCTCGATCATCCCGCGCGGCATCGGCGCCCTCGGCTACACCATCCAGCGCCCGCTCGAGGACCGGTTCCTCATGACGACGACCGAGCTCGAGAACAAGATGGCGGTGCTGCTCGGCGGCCGCGCGGCCGAGCGCGTCGTGTTCGACGAGATCTCCACCGGCGCGGCCGACGACCTGCAGAAGGTCGCCAACATCGCGCGCAGCATGGTGATGCGCTTCGGCATGGTCGAGAAGCTCGGCCAGGTCGCGTACGAGTCCGAGGCGAGCCCGTTCCTCGGCGTGCCCGGCGGCATGCCGAAGGCCCGGGAATTCAGCGAGGAAACCGCGCGCGAAATCGACGCCGCGGTGAAGGGGCTCGTGGACCGCGCGTTCGCCAAGGCGGTCCGGATCCTCACCGACAGGCGCGCCGTGCTCGAGCGCGGCGCGGCGCTCCTGCTGCAGAAGGAAACCCTGAACGAGGACGACCTCAAGGCGCTGCAGGCCGCCGCGGCCTCGGCAGCTGCGACCACCGCCGTTCCGGCGTGACGCGCGCTGCGCCGGCGTGATGCAAGAAGGGCCGGCAGTGCCGGCCCTTCTTCCTTGCCGCGCCGACCCTCAGCCGCTCTTGTAGCCCGGCTCGGGGAACACGACCCTGCCCTTCGGCGAACTCTGCCGGCAGCGTCACCGTCGGCCTGCCCTTGAGGTTCTGGATCGCGGCCGACAGGTTGCCTTCCACCTGTCCCTTGGGGTTGAACTTGATCGGACCGCCGAGCGACATGCGGCCGGCGACCGGGATGTTGGTCTGGCGGATCGCCTCGGCGAGCGCCTTCGGGTCGGTCGAGCGGGCGCGCTTGAACGCGTCGGCCGCGATCATGATCGCATCGTAGGTGTAGCCGACGTTGGTGCCGTGGAAGTCGAGCAGGTCCTTGGGGTTGCGCTTGCGGAACGCCGCGGCCACGGTCTTCGTCATCTCCGACTTCGGATTGAACCAGACGGTGTTGCAGATCGCGTACTCGGCGTACTTGCCGAGCGCCTTGTGGTACTGCTCCTCGTAGAGGCCGGGCGATCCCGGGCTGATGATGCCCATCGGGTTCCAGCGCTGCTTGACCATCTCCCGCCGCAGCACGATCGCGTCGTTCAGCCGGCACACCAGCATCAGGAAATCGGCGTTCGAGCCTTTCGCCTTCGACACCTCGACGGTGAGGTCCTTGGCCGCCGGGTCGTACGGAATGGTGTCGACGACCTTGAACGGCAGGAAGTCGAGCCGCGGCAGGGTCGCACTGATGCCCTTGCTCATCGCCTGCCCGAACGTGTCGTTCACGTGCATGAACACGGCGGTGCGCGGCACCGTCTTGGTCTCGCGGAAGATGTCGCCCATCAGCGCGAGGCCGTTGCGCGTGAGGTCGATCGCGGTGGGGAAATTGCGGAACACGAACTTGTAGCCCTGCTCGGTGATCTGCGGCGCGGCGGCGATGTTGATGACGAGCGGCACGCCGCGCTGCTCGGCGACCTGCGCGATCGCCGCGGTATGGCCGGAGTCGAAGGCGCCGACCAGCACGTTCGCGCCCTCCTGGATCAGCCGCTCGGCGCGCAGCCGCGCGGTATCGGTGTTGCTCTCGGTGTCGGCGCTCATCACCTCGACGTCCACGCCGAGGACCTGGCGGATCACCTCGGGCGCGAGGTCGGCGCCCTTCTGGCACGACTGGCCGATCAGCGCCTGGACGCCGGAGCGCGGCAGGAGCACGCCGACCTTCAGCCGTCCGGATTGCGCGCGGACGATCCCGAACGGGGCGAGCGCGGTGGCAAGCCCGGCCGCGCCGAGCGCGGCGTTGAACTTGCGGCGGTTAAAGCCCTTGCCTGCTGTCATGTGACCTCCTCCTGCGTCGCTGCGCTCTCCTGGCAATAGTTATACAGCATTACGATTTGCCGGTCAGCGCGCGACGCAGCAAGCCGCTAGATCTGGATCGCCCCGATCCGGTTGTGAATCGCGCGCAGCACCGACAGCGCGGCAAGCGTGGAAGTCTTCGGGTTCTCGTCCAGCGGCTTGTTCTCGATCTCCACGCGTAGCCGCCCGAACGCGCCCTCTGCCTCGACGATGTGAACGTTGCCCGGCGCGTCCGGGTCGGCGTTCAGCGACACCTCGGTCCGGTCGAATCCCAGCCCGGCGAGCGCGATGGTCGCCGCGACGTTGGCGTTCTGCGGGAAGAGCCGCGCCGCGTCGCCGGCGTTGCCGGTGTAGAACTCGGTCGAGGTCGTGAGCGCGCCGAGGTCGCACACCTTCTCCGCCGGCGTGCCGACCCACGCGAGCGGCAGCTTGCGCGAGGTGTAGCGCACCCGCTCGAGCCCGCCGAGCCGCGCCGCCGCGAGCGCGTCGATGCCGGCGAGCGCGCCGGCCGGAATCATCACCTTCCCGATGTGCGTCCGGCTCGCGCGTTCGAGGCGATGCAGCAGATGGGCATCGGTGAGCGCGCCGACGGACGTGACGAGGAAGTCCGCCCCGCTCGTCAGGCAGGTCTCGCCGAACTCGGCCACCGCTCCGTGCCCCGCGCATTCCACCGCGAGCTCGGGGATGTCGGTGAGCTTCTCGAACTGGTCGACCACCTGCACGTCCCCGGGCGCCGCCGCCTCGACGCGCGCCTTGACCTCGCGCACGTACTGGCTGCGAACGAGGATCGAGAGCCGCACCCGGGTCGCTTCGTTCTGCAGCGCGTGCGCGACGTGGCGGCCGATACCGCCCATGCCGATGATCAGTATGTGCCGCATGAACCCCTCCTTCCGCGGGCGCTCACTGTAGCGGGCGGCGCGCCGCCCGAACAGCGACACCCGTCGCTTGACGTGGCCCCAGGGCCGGCTCGCCGCCGCAGAAAAAACTTGACAGCCCCCTGGGCCTGGCTCATCATGTCTCATATTGGGAACGTTGTTTCATTAGTGGAACAACACCCACACACTAAGGAGAGCACTTCATGGCGGACTGGCACGACGTAGCAGCGGCCGCGGACGTCGCCGACGACGTCCCGCTCACGGTGAAGGTCGGCGAGCGCGAGATCGGCCTCTACTCGGTGAACGGAGGCTACTACGGGCTCGAGGACGTCTGCCCCCACGCCTACGCACTGCTCTCCCAGGGATTCGTCGACGGCGAGGAGATCGAGTGCCCGCTGCACGGCGCGAAGTTCCACATCCCCACCGGCAAGTGCACCAAGGAGCCGGGCGGACGCGACCTCGCCTGCTACGCCGTCAGGGTCGAGGCCGGCCGCCTCTTCGTGAAGGTCGACTGAGCTCGAGCATGCTGCGCGACCGGCGCATCCTGATCACCGGCGGGGCCCGCGGGCTCGGCCGCAAGTTCGCCGAAGCCGCCCTCGCCGCCGGCGCGCGCGTGGCGATCGCGGACATTCTCGAAGACGACGGCCGCGCCGCGGCCAGGGAGATCGGGGCGACGTTCGTGTCCCTCGACCTCGCCCGCCCCGCCTCGATCGAGGCGTGCGCCGGAAAGGCCGCCGAGACCCTCGGCGGCCTCGACGGCCTGGTGAACAACGGCGCGATCACCAGCTCCGGCGGCAAGACGCTCGACGAGCTGGACGTCGAGGTCTGGGACCGCGTGATGACGGTGAACGTGCGCGGCACCTGGCTGATGACCCGCGCCGCCGCGCCGCACCTTCGCGCCGCCGGCGCAGGGCGCGTGATCAACATCGCCTCCGACACCGCGCTCTGGGGCGCGCCGCGGCTCCTCGCCTACGTCGCGAGCAAGGGCGCCGTCATCGCGATGACGAAGTCGATGGCGCGCGAGCTCGGTCCCGACGGCATCACGGTCAACGCGGTCGCGCCCGGTCTGACCCTGGTCGAAGCGACCGAGTACGTGCCCGCCGAGCGCCATCGCCTCTACCAGGAAGGCCGCGCGATCAGCCGGGCGCAGCTGCCCGAGGACGTCTGCGGCGCGGTGACCTACCTCCTTTCCGATGCGGCCGGTTTCGTGACCGGTCAGCTCCTCGCCGTGAACGGCGGGTTCGTGATGCATTGACTGAAGGTTCCTCGAAAGGAAGACGACTCATGGCTGACCAGGCTCTCAAGGATTCCAAGACCGAAGGCTTCGCGCAGTGGATGGAATCGCGCGTGGCGCGGCACTCGACCCGCAAGTACGACTGGAACGCGCTCAAGTTCCAGGCCGACTACGACCCGAAGTACCGCCGCGCGCAGATGCGCTACGTCGGCACCGGCGGCACCGGCGTCGCGTCCGACGTCAACGTCGTCCCCGCCGACCATTTCACGTTCTCCACGATGCTGATCCCGGCCGGCCACATCGGCCCGATGCACATCCATACCGACGTCGAGGAGATCTTCTTCGTGATGCGCGGCCGGATGAAGGTGATCTGCGAGAAGCGCCACGACGACGGCAAGGTCGACCGCTGGGAAGCGACCCTCGGCGAGCGCGACCTGATCTCGATCCCGCCCGGGGTCTACCGCGAGGAGCACAACATCGGCGAGGAAGACGCGCTGATGTGCGTGATGCTCGGCGCGTCGAAGCCGATCACGCCGACCTACCCGCCGGATTCCCCGCTCGCGAAGATCAAGCGCTGACGGCGATGGTCGACCTCCGCCTCGCCGATCCGCTCGTCGCCGCCAATCCGCTCGTCAAGCGGCAGACGGCACGCGGCATCGTGTCGTACCGCGAAGCGGGAACGGGGCCGGCGCTGTGCCTGCTGCACGGCGTCGGCAACCAGTCCGGGTCGTGGGTGCGGCAGCTCGAGGCGCTCGGCGGCCGCTTCCGCACGATCGCGTGGGACGCGCCGGGCTACGGCGAGTCCGATCGCCTCGCGGCGGAGTCGCCCGCCGCCGCCGACTACGCCGACTCGCTCGCGGCACTGCTCGACGCGCTCGGCGTCGGACGGGCGGTGCTCGTCGGGAAGCTCGCTCGGCGCGCTGATGGCCGGTGCGTTCGCTGCGAGCCGGCCCGAGCGCACGGCCGGGCTCCTGCTCCTCAACCCGGCCGGCGGGTATGGCCTCGCCGACCCGAAGGAGCGCGAGGAGCGGCTCGCGACGCGGCTCGAGCGGCTCGCGCGGCTCGGCCCCGACGGGATGGCGCGGGAGGCCTCGCCCGGCTCGCTCTCCGCGGCCGCATCGGACGAGGCACGGTCGCTCGCCGCCTGGAGCACCGCGCGGATTCGCCCCGACGGCTACACGCAGGCCGCCCGCATGCTCGCGCACGGGCGTCTCGTCGAGGACGCGGCGCGCTACTCCGGGCCCGGTGCTCGTCGTCGCCGGGTCCGCCGACACGATCACGCCGCCGGCGGGATGCGAACGCATCGCCCGCGCCTTTCCGCGCGCGACCTACCGTCTCCTGGAAGGCCCGGCACATCTCTCGTACCTCGACGCGCCGGCGATCGTGAACGGAATCATCGCGGACTTCGCGGCGAGCTGCACCAGAGGAGTGACGGCATGAATGCACCGGTCCCACGGTACTACGTCCCGGGTCTCGAGCGCGGCCTGCGGATGCTGCAGCTCTTCGACCGCACGCACCGGCTCCTGACGGCAGCGGAGATGGCGCGGACGCTCGCGATCCCGCGTTCGACCGCGTTTCGCCTCGCGCAGACGCTCGAGTTCCTCGGGTTCCTCGAGCGCGACGGCGACCGCTACCGCATCGGCCCGGCGGTGCTCAGGCTCGGCTTCGAGTACATCGCCTCGCTGGAGGTCGCCGAGCTCGCCCGGCCGGTGATCGAGCGCCTGCGCGACGTGACCGAGCTGTCGGCCCAGCTCGTCGATCCGCGACGGCCGCGAGGTGGTCGTCGTGGTCAAGGCCTCGCCGCCGCCGCCACCTTCGCGAGCAGCGTCACCGTGGGGACGCGCCTCCCGGCGCACGCGACCATCCTCGGGCGCGTGCTGCTGGCGGACGCCGACGAACAGACGCTGCGCGCGCTCTATCCCGAGGCGAAGCTGCCGCAGGCTTCCCCGCGCGCGCCGCAGTCGCTCGCCGACCTGCAGCGGCTGCTCCGCGAGGACCGCGACCGCGGCTACGCGGTGAGCGAGTCGTTCTTCGAGCAGGGCATCTCCGCGATCGCGGCCCCGGTGCGCGACCGCCACGGGGCGATCGTCGCGGCCGTCAGCATCACCGTGCAGCGCCCGACCCTCGAACCGAAGGAGCTCCGGGAGCAGCTGGTGGCGCAGGTGCTCGCCGCCGCCGCGGAGCTTTCCCGCCAGCTCAACTACCGCCCGGCCCAAGCGGCCGCGTGATTTCGTTTTCAGCACAGGAGGAGCCAACCATGGCAGAACGAGGCGCAATGAGGACGCATCTCCCCGCGGCGAACACCGCGGAGGTGGTCCAGGACGTCAACCCGTACCTCGAGGCGTATCTGAACCCGCGCCCGAGCCAGGGCGCCGGTGCGGGGCACATCTTCGGGACGGCGGAGCGGGACCTGATCCAGTGGCAGACGCGCGCGGCGGTCCCGAGCGAGTACGAGAGCACGCTCGCCGACGCGCTCGAGCAGATCTTCGCGCAGCGCGTCTACGACCTGCCCGAGATCGTCGCCGCGCTCAATCGCGAGGGCGTGCGGACGCCGGGCGGCGACGCGTGGACCGAAGCCAACTTCCAGACCACCCTCCGCGAGCTGGGCAAGCTCGCTTTCGGCTGAGCGGGCGAGGACATCATGGCTGATCCCCAAGCAGTCGAGCGGCTCGTGAATCGCGGGCTCCTCAACCAGTGGTACCCGGTGCTCCCGAGCTGGGCGGTCGCCGGCGCGCCGGTCGGCATCACGCGGCTCTCGGAGAACCTCGTGCTCTGGCGCGACGAGAACGGCGCGGTGAAGGCGATCGAGGACCGCTGCCCCCATCGCGGCGCGCGGCTCTCGCTCGGATGGAACCTCGGCGACCGGCTGGCCTGCTGGTACCACGGCGTCGAAGTGGACGGCACCGGGACGGTCCGCAAGGTGCCCGCCGTCGAGCGCTGTCCGATGGAGGGCGAGCGCCGGGTGCGGAGCTACCCGGTCAAGGAAGTGCGCGGCGGCATCTTCGTCTACTTCGGCGACGCCCTGCATCCCGAGCCGTGCCCGCTCGAGCTTCCCGAGGAGCTCGCGAGCGACGAGTACGGCGCGATCCTCTGCTTCGCCAAGTGGAAGTGCAACTACCGCTACGCCATCGACAACGTGATGGACCCGATGCACGGCGCCTATCTGCACGCGCTGTCGCACTCGATGGCCTCCGGCGACAAGACGGCGAACATGCAGCTCCGGAAGACGCCGACCGGGATCATCTTCGAGAAGACCAACCAGCGCGACGTCAACTTCGACTGGACCGAGTTCGGCGACACCGGGGCGATGTGGCTCCGGCTCGCGATCCCGTACCGGCCGAACGCCGGGCCCGGGCGGCAACTTCGGCATCGCCGGCTTCGTGACGCCGGTCGACGAGGACCACTGCCTCGTCTTCTTCTGGCGCACCCGCAAGTGCTCGGGCTGGGTCCGCGACGTGTGGCAGTTCATGTTCCGCACCAAGCTCGAGGGCCTGCACTGGGCGGTGCTCGAGCAGGACCGCTTCGTGCTCGAGAACATGGCGCCCGACGCGCGCTCGCGCGAGTTCCTCTACCAGCACGACACCGGGCTCGCGCGGCTGCGGCGGATCCTCGAGCAGAAGGCGAAGGCCCAGCTCGAGGCGGTCGAGAAGGCGAACGCCACCGCAGCCGGCCGTGCGGTCGGCAGCGTAGCGCAGGCTCCGATGGCCGCCAGCCTCTCCTTCGGACTCGAGAACCGCGTCGCGGTCGTGACCGGCGGCTCGTCCGGCATCGGGCTCGCGACCGCGCGCGTCCTGCTGCAGGCCGGCGCGCGGGTCGCGATCTGCGGCCGCGACGCGCCGCGGCTCGACGCGGCGGTCTCGGCGCTCGCGCCGGAGGCGGGTCCGGATCGCCTGCTCGCGCAAGCCTGCGACGTGCTCGACGCGGGCGAGCTCGAGCGCTTCGCCGCGGCCGTGGCGGCACGGTTCGGCGCGGCGGACATCCTGATCAACAACGCCGGCCAGGGGCGCGTCTCGACCTTCGCCGACACGACCGACGACGCCTGGCGCGAGGAGCTCGAGCTGAAGTTCTTCAGCGTCATCCGCCCGACGCGCGCGTTCCTGCCGCAGCTCGAGCGCTCGGATGCGGCGGCGATCGTGTGCGTCAACTCGCTCCTCGCGCGGCAGCCCGAGCCGCACATGGTCGCGACCTCGGCGGCGCGCGCCGGCGTCCTCAACCTCGTGCGCTCGCTCGCCACCGAGCTCGCGCCGCGCGGCATCCGGGTGAACGGCATCCTCATCGGCCTGGTGGAGTCGGGCCAGTGGCGCCGCCGCTACCAGACGCAGGCTGCGCCCGGCGAGACCTGGGAGGCGTGGACCGCCGCCCTCGCAGAACGCAAGGACATCCCGCTCGGCCGCCTCGGGCGTCCCGAGGAAGCGGCGCACGCGATGGTCTTCCTCGCCTCGCCGCTCGCCTCGTACACCACCGGCAGCTTCATCGACGTTTCAGGGGGACATTCCCGCCATGCCTAGCAACCAACGTATGACCGTCGGCGAGCTCGTCGCCGCGTTCCTGGAGGCGAGCGGCGTGCGCGCCGCCTTCGGCGTGATCTCGATCCACAACATGCCGATCCTCGACGCCTTCGGCCGCCGCGCGGCCGCGGCCGCGGCGAAGGGCGCGCCGGCGCCGATCCGGTTCGTGCCGGCGCGGAGCGAGCCCGGCGCGGTCAACATGGCCGACGCCTACGCCCGCGTCTCCGGCGGGCTTGGCGTCGCGGTCACCAGCACCGGCACCGCCGCGGGCAACGCCTGCGGCGCGATGGTCGAGGCGCTCACCGCCGGCACGCCGGTGCTGCACCTGACCGGCCAGATCGAGGTGCCGTATCTCGATCGCGAGCTCGCCTACATCCACGAAGCGCCCGAGCAGCTCGACATGCTGCCGCGCGGTGTCCAAAGCCGCGTTCCGCGTGCGCAGCGCCGAGACCGCGCTCGGCACGCTGCGCGAGGCGGTGCGCGTCGCCCTCACCCCGCCGTACGGCCCGGTGAGCGTCGAGATCCCGATCGACATCCAGGCGACCGAGATCGACGTCCCGGCCTCGCTCGCGCCGCTGCCGGTCGCCCTGCCCCAGGCCGCGGCGTCCGAGCTCGACGCGCTCGCCGAGCGCCTCGCGCAGGCGAAGCGGCCCGCTGCTCTGGCTCGGCGGCGGCGCGCGGCACGCGGTCGACGCGGTCAAACGCCTGGTCGCGCTCGGCTTCGGCGTCGTGACCAGCGTGCAGGGCCGCGGGATCGTTCCCGAGGACCACCCGATGTCGCTCGGCGCGTTCAACCTCTACGGTCCGGTCGAGAAGTTCTACGGCACCTGCGACGCGATGCTCGTCGTCGGCTCGCGCCTGCGCGGCAACGAGACGCTCAAGTACAAGCTGAAGCTGCCGCGGCCGCTGTACCGCATCGACGCCGACCCGGAGAGCCAGGGCCGCTGCTACACCGACGACTTCTTCGTCGCCGGCGACAGCGCGGCGGCGCTGAACGCGCTCGCCGACCGGCTCGCCGGCCGGATGAAGCCCGACCCGGCCTTCGCCCGCGACCTCGCCGCGACGCGCGAGGCGGCGGAGAAGATCGTGCGCGACGGGCTCGGACCCTACGAGCGCCTCGTCGCCGAGCTGCAGCGCGCGGCCGGCCGCGATTTCGTCTGGGTGCGCGACGTCACCGTGTCGAACAGCACCTGGGGCAACCGGAGTCTCCGCATCTCGGGCCCGCGCGACGGCGTGCACGCCCTCGGCGGCGGGATCGGCCAGGGCGTGCAGATGGCCATCGGCGCGGCGCTGGCCGCCGGCAACCGCAAGACGCTGTGCCTCGTCGGCGACGGCGGGCTGCAGGTGAACATCGGCGAGCTCGCCACGCTGGTGCAGGAGAAGGCGAACGTGCTCGTGCTGCTCATGAACGACCGCGGCTACGGCGTGATCCGCAACATCCAGGACGCGCAGTACGGTGGGCGCCGGTACTACGCCGACCTCCACACGCCCGACTTCGAGCGGCTCGCGCAGTCGATCGCGCTGCCGCTCCACCGCGTGCGCGACCTCGGGCAGATCGGCTCGACGCTGCGCGACGCGCTCGCGCAGCCGGGTCCGGCGGTGATCGAGATCGACATGACCGCGATCGGGCCGTTCGCGCAGGCGTTCTCCGGCCCGCCGGTGAAGAAAGGAGGCCGCATGACGATCCAGCCGATTCTGGTCGCCGGCGAATGGCGCCGCGGCCGGGGCGACGTCTACGCCTCGCGCTACCCCGCCGACGACAGCGTCAACGCGGAGCTCGCGGCGGCGAACGTCGCCGACGTCGAAGAGGCGATCGAGGCGGCCGACGCCGCCCGGCGCCGGCCCGACTGGGCGAACCTCAAGCCGCACGAGCGTGCGAGCGTGCTGTACCGGATCAGCGCGCTGATCCGCGAGCGGTCCGAGGAGCTCGCGCAGCTCCAGCGGCGCGACAACGGCAAGCCGATCAACGAGACGCGTGCGCTCGTGGCGAGCGCGGCCGGCACCTTCCAGTTCTTCGCCGCCGCGTGCGAAACGCTGGAGGAGACGCTCACGCCGCCGCGCGGCGACTACCTCACGATGAGCGTGCACGAGCCGATGGGCGTCATCGCGGCGATCACGCCGTGGAACTCGCCGATCGCGAGCGAGGCGCAGAAGCTCGCGCCGGCGCTCGCCGCCGGGAACGCGGTCGTCGTGAAGCCGGCCGAGGTGACGCCGCTCGCCGCGCTCGAGCTCGGCCGCATCTGCGAGCAGGCCGGCGTGCCGAAAGGCGTCGTGAGCGTCGTGCCGGGCAAGGGCTCGGTGATCGGCGATGCGATCGTGAAGCATCCGCTGGTGAAGAAGGTGTCGTTCACCGGCGGCACGACGACCGGCCGGGCGCTCGCGCGGCTCGCCGCCGACAAGCTGATGCCGGTCACGCTCGAGCTCGGCGGCAAGTCGCCGACGATCGTCTTCGAGGACGCCGATCTCGACCACGCGGTGAACGGCGTGCTGTACGGCATCTTCAGCTCCTCGGGCGAGGCCTGCATCGCCGGCTCGCGGCTCTTCGTCCAGGAGTCGATCCGCGCGCAGTTCCTCGACCGCCTGGTGGCGAAGGCGAAGACGCTGCGCGTCGGCGATCCGGAGGACACGCGCACGCAGATGGGCCCGCTGATCACCGCGAAGCACCGCGAATCGATCGAGCGCTACGTCCAGCTCGGCCTCGACGAGGGCGGCAAGCTCCTCGCCGGCGGCGAGCGCCCCAAGGGCGGGCTCTACGACCGCGGCTGGTTCTACAAGCCGACCATCCTCACCGGCCTCGCGAACAGCGCGCGCATCTGCCAGGAGGAGATCTTCGGGCCGGTGCTGGTCGCGATGTCGTTCCGCGACGAGGCCGATCTCCTCGCGCAGGCGAACGACAGCGTCTTCGGGCTCGCCGCCGGGATCTGGACCCGCGACTACAAGCGCGCGTGGCGGACCGCGCGGGCGCTCGAGACGGGCACCGTCTGGATCAACACCTACAAGCTGTTCTCGATCTCGACGCCGTTCACCGGCGTCAAGGAGAGCGGCCTCGGCATCGAGAAGGGCCGGCTCGGGATCCTCCAGTACAAGCACCAGAAGAGCCTGTACTGGGGGCTGAACGAGCAGCCGCTGGCCTGGGCCGACTGAAGGGATTCCGCATGAGCATTCTCGGTATCGACCGCATCACCTACGGCGTCGAAGACGTCGCGAAGTGCCGCAAGTTCTTCCTCGACTGGGGCCTCAAGCTCGTGCGCGAGTCGGGCGACGCGCTCGACTTCGAGACGATGAACGGCTGCGAGGTCCACGTTCGCGGCGTGCGAACGACCCGACGCTGCCGCCCGCGATCGAGGACGGCTCCACGCTGCGCGAGGTCGTGTGGGGCGTCGAGATCGCGCGCGGACCTCGACCGGCTGCGCGAGCGCGCTCGGCGCCGACGGCCGCACTACGCCGAGCGGTTCGGCTCGCTGCACGCCGCCGATCCGAACGGCCTCGCCCTCGCCTTCCGCGTGACGCAGAAGCGCAAGATCGACGTGAAGGGCGTCCCGATCAACGCCTGGGGCCAGCCCGGCCGCGGCGTCAACCGCCGCAGCACGTTCTACGAGCGCGCCGAGCCGATCGAGGTCGGGCACGTCGTGTTCTTCACCGACCGGCTGGCGGAGGTCGAGCGCTTCTACGTCGACAAGCTCGGCTTCGCCGTGTCCGACCGGTACCCCGGCCGCGGGCTCTTCCTGCGCTGCGCGCCCGACGGCGGCCATCACGACCTCTTCCTGCTGCAGCCGCCGGTGCCGAAGCGCGGCCTCAACCACGTCGCGTTCGCGGTGCGCGACATCCACGAGGTGTTCGGCGGCGGCCTGCACATCAGCCGCTGCGGCTGGGACACCGAGCTCGGCCCGGGCCGGCACCCGATCTCGTCGGCCTACTTCTGGTACGTGAAGAACCCGGCCGGCGCGCTGGCCGAGTACTACACCGACGAGGACCAGCTCGACGGCGCGTGGGAGCCGCGCGAGTTCCAGCAGTCCGCCGAAGCGTTCGCCGAGTGGGCGGTGGTCGGCGGCATCGACGGCAAGAGCCGCCGCGCGAAGACGGCGCCGTAGATGAGCACCGGGAGCATCGTCATCGTCGGCGCCGGCCAGGCCGGCGGCTGGGCGGCGAAGACCCTGCGCGCCGAGGGCTACGCCGGCCGCATCGTTCTCATCGGCGCCGAGCGCCATCCGTCGCACGAGCGACCGCCGCTCTCGAAGGCGGTGCTCTCCGGCGCGGCCGCGCCGGAGACGACGCACCTCTTCAAGCCGGACGAGCACGCCGCGCTGGACCTCGACTTCCGCGCCGAGGTACGCGCGACCGCGGATCGACCGGGCCGGCGAAGCGCGTCGACGCTCGCGGGCGGCGAAAGCATCCCGTACGACAAGCTGATCCTGACGACCGGCGGCACGGCGCGCCGGCTGCCCGTGCCCGGCGGCGACTCGCCGCGCGTGCTGTACCTCCGCACGATCGAAGACTCGCTCGCGATCCGCGCGGCGCTCGGCCCGGGCAAGCGCCTCGTCGTGATCGGCGGCGGCTGGATCGGGCTCGAGGTCGCGGCGACCGCGCGGAAGCTCGGCGCGTCGGTGATCGTCGTCGAAGGCCTCGACCGCCTGTGCGCGCGGACCGTCCCGCCGGCGATCTCGGCCTTCCTCCGCGCACGGCACGAGCGCGAAGGCGTCGAGATCCGCCTGGGCGCCGGCGTGAAGGCGATCGAGGACGGCGCGGCGCTCGTGGTTCGCCTCGCCGACGGCAGCGCCCTCGAAGCCGACGCGGTCGTGGCGGGCATCGGCCTCGAAGCCCGACGTCGCGCTCGCGCGCGACGCGGGGCTCACGGTCGACAACGGCGTCATCGTCGACGAGCAGTGCCGCACGTCCGACCCGGACATCTTCGCCGCCGGCGACTGCGCCAACACGCCGCTCCCCTGCCTCGGCCGGCGCGTGCGCCTCGAGTCGTGGGCGAACGCCCAGAACCAGGCGATCGTCGCCGCGAAGGCGGCGCTCGGCCAGGACGCGCGCTACGACGAGCTGCCCTGGTTCTGGTCGGACCAGTACGACGTCAACCTGCAGATCCTCGGGCTGCCGGCCCGCTGGCCGGAGCCGGTCGTGCGCGGCGACCCGGCGAGCGGCAGCTTCTCCCACTTCTACCTCGACGGCGAACGCATCGCCGCGATCGTTTCCGTCAACGCGCCGCGGGACCTCCGCGCCGCGAAGAAGCTCGTGCAGACCCGCAAGCCCGTGAGCGCCGCCAGCCTCGCGGATCCGGCGGTCCAACTTCAACGCCTGTAGCCCCACCGCTCTCCACCAGGAGACCCGAAATGACAGCAAAACGACCGACGGCACGGCTCGCTGCGCTCGCGGCGACGCTCGCGCTTCGCCTGCACCGTCGGCGCTCGCGCAGCAGTACCCGGCCAAGCCGATCAAGATCATCGTCCCGTTCCCGCCCGGCGGCTCGGCCGACCTGGTCGCGCGCGTGGTCGGCCAGAAGCTGACCGAGAACACCAAGCAGCCGGTGATCGTCGAGAACCGCCCCGGCGCCGACACGATCATCGCCATGCAGGCTGGTCGCAAAGGCTCCGCCGGACGGCTACACCGTCGGCTACGCGATCGGGTCCGCGCTCACGATGAACCCGACGCTCTACTCCAAGCTGCCCGTACGACCCGGACAAGGACTTCGTGCCGGTCTCGGTGATCGTCAACAACGCCGCTCGCGCTGGTCGTGCATCCGTCGGTGCCGATTCGAAGACCGCGAAGGAGCTCGCCGACTACATCAAGGCGAACCCGGGCAAGCTCTTCTACGGCCAGGCGAACATCGTGGCCAAGGTCGCGACCGAGGCGTTCGCGGCCGCGGCCGGCGGCAAGATGGTCGAGGTGCCCTACAAGGGCAGCACCCCGAACGTCCAGGACCTGATCCTCGGGCGCGTCCAGGTCGCGATCGAGCCGGTCGCGACCGTCCTGCCGTACGTGAAGGACGGCAAGCTCCGCGCGCTCGCGGTGACCGACAGCCAGCGCTCGAAGGCGTTCCCCGACCTGCCGACCGTCGCCGAGACCGGCGTGCCGGGTTACGCGTTCAACAACTGGCACGCGATCCTGCTCCCGGCCGGGACGCCCAAGGAGGTCGTCGCAAAGCTGCAGGAGGAGATCGTCAAGGCAGCCCGACATCCCGACGTCGACGGCGAAGGTCGCGGCCGCTCGGCGTCGAGATCATCGCGAGCACGCCGGAGGAGCTGCAGAAGCGCGCGAGCGACCGAGCGCGAGCACTGGGCGAAGCAGATCAAGGCGCTCGGCATCAAGGTCGACTAGCCATGATGTTCCGGCACCTCGTCGCGGCGTCGGCGGCCGCCGCCCTCGCCGCCGCCGCCCGGCCGCCCTCGCGCAGGGCGCAGCGGCCTTCCCGACGAAGCCGATCACGATCATCGTGTCGGTCTCGGCGGGCGGCTCGATCGACACGATCGCGCGCACGCTCGCCGAAGAGCTGGCGAAGAGCCTCGGCCAGCCGGTGATCGTCGAGAACCGCCCCGGCGCCAACGGCAACCTCGCCGCCGGCGCGGTCGCGCGTGCGGCGCCGGACGGCTACACGCTGCTCGCCACCGGCGGCAGCACGCTCAACCTCAACCCGCACCTCTACAAGCAGCTCCCGTTCGACCCGCTGAAGAGCTTCGTGCCGATCACCATGACGGCGCGGACGAACCTCATCCTGGTCGTCCATCCGAAGCTGAAGGTCGGACACGGTCGAGGCGTTCGTCGCGCTCGCCAAGGCGCAGCCGGGGAAGCTGAACTACGGCTCGGCCGGCAACGGCAGCCTCCTCCACATCGCCGGCGAGCTCTTCAACGACGCCGCCGGCGTCGACACCAACCACGTGCCGTACAAGGGCCTTGCCCCGGCGGTGAACGATCTGCTGGCCGGACAGATCGACTTCATGTTCGACTCGGCGACGACCGTCCCGCACATCAAGGCCGGCAAGCTGAAGGCGCTCGCGGTGGTCGGCCCGAACCGGCTCGCCGCGCTGCCCGACGTGAAGATGCTGTCCGCGCACGGCATCAAGGGCGTGGAGGTCGCCTCCGGCTGGCACGGCCTCTTCGCGCCGGCCGGCACGCCGCCCGAGATCGTCGCGAAGCTGAACGCCGAGGCGCTGAAGGTGCTCGCGATGCCGAAGGTGAAGGAGCGGATCAGCGCGCTCGGCGCGGAGCCGGCGTCGAGCTCTTCCGCCGAGCTTTCGAAGCGGCTCGGCGAGCGACATCGAGCGGCTCGGGCCGATCGTGAAGAAGACCGGCGCGACGCTCGATTGATGGCCGCCTCGATGACCGCAGACGTCCGCTTCCTGTCGCTCCTCGGGCGGCCGGTGCAGCAGCCGCAGCCGCTCGGCGACTACGTGCCGGCTCGCCGGGTGGGGAACGTCGTCTACGTCTCGACCACGCCGGCGAAGCTCGGGAACGCCCTCGACCTTCCCGGGCGTCGTGGGCCGCGACCTCGACGTCGCCGCGGCTAAAACGTCCGCCCGCTGGGCGGCGCTGACGCTGCTCGAGTATCTCTGGCACGAGCTCGGCGGCACCCTCGCGCCGGTCCGGCAGTTCGTGAGCCTCACCGGCTACGTCGCTTCGGCCGAGGGATTCCACGACCAGGCCGAGGTCATGAATGGCGCATCCGCCGTGCTGACCGAGGTGTTCGGCCGGCGAGAGCGGCAAGCCGACGCGTTCCGCCATCGGCGTTCGCCATATGCCACGCAACGCGTCGGTCGCGCGTCGGCGGGATCGTCGAGATCGCGCCCTGACCCGGGGGCCGGGGGCGACCCGCCCGTGACCGTCCCGGCGGCCGGCCGGCGGCCTGGTCACCCACTCGCGCGATACGCCGATCTGGAATGTCGACTCGCGACCCGCCGCTGGTAAACAGCATTCGCCCCGGCCAGGATCGATCATGGGTCAGAAGCGCGCAGGCGATCGCAATGGACCGGCCTGGGTCTCCAGATCGCGCTCCATCCAGCGTTCGACGCGGACCCGAAGCCTGTCGACCGCTTCGTCACGCTGGAGCATCTGCTGCTCCAGCTGCTCGATCGCAAGGCCGTAGCGAGCGACCTCGAGGCGAAATCGGCGCGCGTCGTCGGCCTGCGGACTGCGCTCCGCTGAGCATCCTGCAAGGCGTCGGTGTTCCTGCCTTCCGACGCGGAGGCGGACACCGCACCGAACCTGGTAATTCCAGCACCCTCGAAATCTGCTGCGCGGCGCTGGGCCGCGTCCAGCTGATCGGCCGGCGGGAAGCGACCGTCCTGCCGATGTCCAGCCACCGGCTCGATCCGAAAGTCGGCCGCGACGGTCGCCAGGCTCCTGCGCCAGGCGGCGCTGCGCGAACGACCCGAACGGCCTGCCGCTCTCCAGGGACCGTGGCGCCGCCTGCGCGGGTCGTCGACGACGCCGGCTCGCGGACGCAGCGGCAGGTCGGCGCGCTCTGCCCCGACGCGCGCGTCCAGGCCGTGCTCGCCACCCAGCGCGTTCGATTTCGACCGGTCGCTAGCGCCCGATCGCGTCGTTCAGCCGCGGCATCACCTGCTCGGCCATGAGCTGCATCGAGCGTTTCCCGAGCGCCGGGTCGAGCCAGTCGTGGCAGGCGTACACGAGCGTGCCGAAGTCGCCGATCTTCTCGCGGAACGCGAGCAGCTGGTCGACCACGCTGTTCACCGTGCCGGCGATCACCAGCTTGTTGGTGATGTACTCCGGCGTGATCTTCGTCGTCGGGCTCGTTCTGGTCGAGCTTGAAGAGGTTCGAGCGGCCGAACATGACCAGCTTCCGCACGAGCTGCGTGAAGTAGAACTGGTACGGCCCGTCGGCCCGAGTGCCGTAGCGCTTCGCCGTCGCCTCGTCGTCGGCGACGAAGATCGACTTCGCCACCCGCCACTCCGCCGGGCTCGGCGCTCGCGCCGACCGCCTGCCGGCCCTCGACGTAGCGCGGCCAATGGCTCGCCACCCACTCCGGCAGCAGGAAGTTCGCCGAGATCGGCTGCCAGCCCCGCTTCGCCGCCTCGGTCACGCCCTTCGAGTGCGGCGCCACCGCGGTGACCACGATCGGCGGGTGCGGCTTCTGGTACGGCTTGAGGATCGCCCCCTGGCCGATCTCGAGGATCTTGGTCTTCTCGGTCGTGACGTTGAAGTACTGCCCGGACAGGTTGTAGGGCGCCTCGCCCCGCCAGATGTCGAGCACCATGTTGATCGACTCGAGGAAGATCGCGTTGCGGTCCTTCTGGTAGTTGCCGAACACCTCCGCGTCCGACATCAGCCCGCCCGGGCTGATGCCCATGATGAAGCGCCCCTTCAGGATGTGGTCGAGCATCGCCACCTGCGCCGCGACCGTGGCCGGGTGCGTGTTCGGCATGTTGATCGTGCCGCTGCCGAGCACGATGTTCTTCGTCTCGTGCGCGACGCTCGCGAGGAACATCAGGCACGAGGTCACGTTCTCGGCGAGATCGGTGACGTGCTCGCCGACGTAGGCCTCGCGCGAAGCCGAGCCGGTCGCCGAGCAGGATCGCCTCGCGGTCCTCGGCGAGCGTCTCCGACGGCTGCCGCGACGCCGGGTGCAGCGGCATCATGAACATCGCGAGCTTCATCGAACGTCCTCCGGAGCGATCGGCAGATCCACCGGCCGCCGCAGCCGCGCCGACAGGTCGAACGCCTTGGTCGAGCATCAGCCGGTTGTGCGCCGTCGGCCGCGGTCGCGTGCTGCGTCGGCAGGCCGAGGGCGAGGCGGTTGAGCCAGGACTCGGTCTCCTCGCGCATCGGCCCGCGCAGCTCGCCGAGCGCGATGTCGCCCGGCGGATAGCTGGTGAGGAAGTCGACCCGCCGCGACTGGTCGGGCGCGTAGCCGTCGCCCTGCGATTTCGACGTCGCGAGCACGATGTCGCGGTGCGTGTCGTCGATCGTCAGCACGCCGCTCGGTGCCGACGATGCCGACCTCGAGGCTGTACACCGCGCCCGGCCACACCACCGGCAGCGCCCACGAGATGGCGGCGTGATACAGCGCGCCGTCGGCGAAGGCGATCGTCCCCACCGTCGCGTCGATCCCGCCGCATCGGGCCCGAGCGCCTTGTCGACCGAGCGGGCGTAGATCTCGACCGGTGTCTTCGCCTCCATCATCCACATCACGATGTCGAGCGCGTGCGTGCCCGAGATCACCATCGGCGAGATCCGGCTCGGATCGCTGGTCCGCCGGTAGTTGTCGAGCGCGACCAGCCGGTTCATGAACGCGCGCGAGGTGACGAGCGACACGTCGCCGAGGCTCCCGGCGCGCACCTTCTCCTTCGCCACCAGCCAGCGGCGGCGGAAGCGCTGCGTGTACCCGATCACCGCGTCCACGCCGGCCTGCTGGATCGCCTTGAGGACCTGCTCCGACTCGTCCGAGCTCGGTCGCGAGCGGCTTCTCGATGAAGAGCGGGAGCTTGCGCTCGAGCGCCGCCATGATCGGCGCGACGTGCAGGTGCTCGTCGGTGGCGATGATCGCCGCCGTCGCTTCGGGTCGGGCCAGCAGCTCGCGGTGGTCGCCGGTGACGAAGTCGGCGCCGATCTTCTCGGCGACGAGCTTCGCCCGCTCGGGGTTCTTCTCGGCGAGACCGATCCAGTCGACCTGCGGGTGCCGCTTGGCGATCTCGCCGCGGATCAGGCCGATGCGCCCGCCGCCGACGATCGCGAGGCCGATGCGCTTGGGGTTCTTCTTCGGCATGTCCTTCAGGCCGCCGCGCGCTTCGCCGCGTGCCCGGCGAGCGGCAGGTCGACCGGCGCGTTGCGCTCGGCCGAGAGGTCAGCGGCCATGTACACCTCCATCACCATGCGGGCGTGCTCCGGCGTCACCACCACCGGGCGGTCATAGGCGACCGCCTCCAGGAAGCTGACCGTCTCGGCCGCCATCGGGCCCGCGTAGACGTGCTCGACCGGCTCGCCTGGCATGGTCGACATCGGCAGCTGCATGCCCGACTTCATCGTGTTCAGGACGACGTCCTTGTGGCTGTCGTCGACGAGCAGCGCGCCCTCGGTCCCGAGGAACTCGATCCAGGTGCTCGAGAAGTTGGGGTAGCCCGGCGGCAGGCTCCAGCCGCCGCCGACCACGAACGCGAGGCCGTTGTCCATCGTGACGGTGATCCACTGGCAGTCCGGGATGTCGGCGCCGGTCGCGGCCCGCATCGCGCCGAACGCGAGCTGCGAGTACACCCGCGCCGGCTTCGCCGGCTCGAGGCACCACAGCACGAAGTCGAGATCGTGCGTCGACTCCATCGCCGCCGGCGAGAGCTTCGACCGGCCGGTGATCTTCTTGCCGAGGCCGCGGGTGATGTGCCGGCTCACCAGCGCGCTGACCGGCTTGCCGATCGTGCCGTCCCGCACGCACTGCTTCACGTACGCGTACTTCGGGTTGAAGCGCTGCGAGTAGCCGATCGTGAACTTCAGTTTGTTCCGACGCGCGAGCGCGATCAGCTCGTCGGCCTCGGCGAGCTCGATCGCGATCGGCTTCTCGAGCAGCACGTGCTTCCCCGCCGCGAGTGCATCGCGCGCCATCGGGTAGTGCGTCGACTCCGGCGT
>CAVXND010000026.1:0-21930 GCA_963762785.1 uncultured beta proteobacterium | reverse complement strand
GGGTGCGGCGCGAAACGGCTACTCGCTCTACTTCGCCACCTTCAACCGCAACAAGCGCTCGATCACGCTCGACCTCCGCAACGACGAGGCGAAGGAGGTTCTCCGCCGGCTGCTTGCCCGGGCGGACGTCGTGGTCAACAACTACCGCCCGGGCGTAATGGACAAGATGGGCTTCGGCCGCGAGGCGCTGCGGGCGATCAAGCCCGACCTCGTGAGCTGCAACGTGACCGGCTTCGGCCTCGACGGCCCGTACGCCGATCGCCCGTCGTTCGACTTCATCGCGCAGGCGATGAGCGGCTTCATGAGCGTCAACGGCGATCCGGCCGGACCGGGGATGCGCGCCGCGCCGCCGATCTCGGACATGGTCGCCGGTGCGTACGCGGCGATGGGGATCCTCGCCGCGCTCGTGCGGCGGGGCCGCACCGGGCAGGGCGAGGAAGTCACGACCGCGCTGACCGACGGCATGACCAGCATGCTCGCGTTCCTGGCGACCAACTGGTTCGCCACCGGCGAGTTGCCGCAGCGGACCGGCAACGACCACGCGCTTGCCTCGCCCTACGGTCTCTTCGAGGCGGCCGACGGCGAAGTCGCGATCGCGCCGAGCAACGATGCCTTCTACCTCAAGCTGCTCGCGGTGCTCGACCTCGAGCACCTGAAGGAGCGCCCGGAGTTCGCCACCAACGAGAGCCGCTTCGCGAACCGGGCGGCGATCAACGCGGCGGTGAACGAGCGCACGCGGGCGCAGCCGGTCGCCCACTGGATCCGCGTGCTGAACGACGCCGGCATCCCGTGCGGCCGGGTGCTGAACATCGGCGAAGTGTTCGCCGATCCGCAGACGCGTCACCAGCGCATGCGGATCACCATCGAGCACCCGCGCCACGGGCCGCTCGACGTGCTCGGCTTCCCGATCAAGTTCACCGACGAGCCCTGCCGCGTCCACCGGCCGCCGCCCGATCTGGGCGCGGACACGGCGGCGGTGCTCGGCGAGCTCGGGTACGACGAGGCTACGATCGCGCGGCTGCGCGAGCGCGGGGCAGTGTGATGAGCCGGGATTGAATTTCCTATCGTGCATGCTATCGTTCCCGCCCGGTCTACGAGCAAGGAAAGGAGACGACGCATGATCCGTCAATCCAAAGCGAACGCGGTCTGGCGCGGGGGGCTCAAGGATGGCAAGGGCACCGTCTCGGTCGACAGCGGCGTGCTGTCGAACACGGCCTACACCTTCGCCCAGCGCTTCGAGGCGGCCAAGGGCACGAACCCCGAGGAGCTGATCGCCGCCGCCCACAGCGCCTGCTTCTCGATGGCGTTGTCCGCCGAGCTCGGCAAGGCCAACCTCGTCCCCGAGACGATCGAGACCAAGGCGACGCTCGACTTCGACATGAAGGATGGCAAGCCGACGGTCACGAAGATCCACCTCGACTGCGTCGCCAAGGTTCCCAACGCGAGCGCCGAAGCCTTCAACAAGGTCGCGCAGGACGCGAAGGCCGGCTGCCCGATCTCGCGCCTGCTGAACGCGGAAATCACCCTGAGCGCGCGGCTGGCCTGAGGCGCGGCCCTATTACAGGTGCGCCGAGGCGTCGGATCGGAAAGCGCACGCTTTCGGCCCCGGCAAGATGAGCCGCGCCGGACAGGCGGCAGCCGCCCCGGCTCGGCCAGCACGCGGACAGCTCAAGCAGAGGGTGACGCCGTGCCGGCCGGGATGTCCCAAGTGTACGTTTTGACCGCACCGAGCTTGCCGGTCTTGTTGTCCTGCGGCCGGTACTCGATTTTCACTGTCTTGAACACCATCTCGACCTTCTGCATCACGTTGCCCTCTTCCGTCCCGGCGTTCTGGATCTTGGTGATGAAGGCCCCCTCCATAGTCATCGTGAAATAGGGTTGGAGAGTGCCGCTACCTGTGGATTTCATCATCTGCAGCTCGACCTTCGGGAAAGCCTTGCCGGTGCAGATGTACCCCATGATCACCGTCGACGAAGTGTCGAAGTAGTGTTCCCACGTCATCTTGCCCGGGTTAGGTTTGCCCACCGAGGCACCACCGCCTTTGGTCCAGCTAGACTCGGCCTCGATTTCCCAGTCCCAACGTTGGATCTCGATCCACTTCTCCTTGCCCTTCTGAATGGACTCGCCGTCGGCTTTGTCGAAGAAACTGATGAATGCGTTGACAGCCATGATCGACTCTCCTGGTGGATGGCCGCGTTAGGCGCGAACCGGATCAGCCGGTCCGATTTTCCGACGGCAGCTTGGAGACTGTAGAGACATCGTTGTACAGCGACGACCCGCCCGCAATGGTAGTACGGGAGCGCTACGCCGCGTGCGGGGCCCAGCCGATCGGACGGTCGCGCTCGACGAGCTTCGCGCAGGCGAGGAGCCGCGGCTCCGAGAAGCGCGGCCCGACGATCTGCAGGCCGACCGGCAGCCCGGACGCCGACGAGCCCGCCGGCACGCTCGCCGCGGGCAGCGCGGCGAGCGACACGAGGAACGTCTGCGCCGACCCAGTCGATGTAGCTCTCGAGCTTCCGCCCGGCGATCTCGAACGGATAGTTCTGCTCCACCGGGAACGGCAGCACCGGGCAGGTCGGCGTCAGCACGAGGTCGAACCGCTCGAACAGCGACGCGCCACCGGTGCCAGATCTCGGCGCGCTTGTGCTCGGCGCGCGCGATGTCGCCGATCTTCACCTCGAGCCCGAGCCGGATGTTGCCGGCGAGATTGGGGTCGAGCACGTCGAGCTTGTCGACGCGCACGAGATGGTTGCCGACCATCGCCTCGCCGCGCAGCGTGATGAACGCGTCGCGCCCGTCCGAGAAGTCGACCGCGATCTCCTCGACCGCCGCGCCGTGCCGCTGCAGCCCGAGCGCGGCGTCGCGGCAGAGGCGCGCGACCTCCGGGTCGACGCCGGTGCGGCCGAGCTCCGGCGCGTAGCCGATCCGCACGCCCGCGCAAGTCCTCGGTGCGCGCGACGATGCTCGTAGGCGCTCGTCCAGGTCGGCGGCACCGACAGCGGCGACTTCGGCGAGAGCCCGGTCATCGCGTCGAGCATCAGCGCGCAGTCCTCGGCGTCGCGCGCCATCGGCCCGGCGACGCTCTGGTCGTGCCACGGCAGCGTCACCGGATAGCCGCGCGCACGAGCCCGGCGGTGGTCCGCAGGCCGACGACGCCGCAGAACGACGCCGGCGTCCGCAGGCTGCCGCCGAAATCCGAGCCTTCCGCGAGCGGCATCATCGCCGCCGCGAGCGCCCGCCGCGCCGCCGCCGGTCGACCCGCTCGCCGAGAGGCGCAGGTCCCACGGATTGCGCGTCGCGCCGAACACCTTGTTCACCGTGTTGCCGCCGGCGCGCGAACTCGGGCGTGTTGGTCTTGCCGATGACGATGCAGCCGGCGCGCTTCAGGCGCGCCACGACCTCGGCGTCCTCGGTCGGGACGTGATCGGCGAAGAGCGTCGAGCCCCAGGTGGTGCGGATGCCGGCCGTCGGCGTGATGTCCTTGATGCCGACGGGCACGCCGTGCGAGCGGCGGCAGCGCCTCGCCGCGCATGACCGCCGCTTTCCGCCGCGCGCGCCGCCGCGCGGGCGAGACTCCGCGGCGACCGTCACGACCGCGTTGACCTGCGGGTTCGCGCGCTCGATCGCCGCGAGATGCGCTTCCAGCACCTCGACCGGGCTCGCGCGCTTCTCGCGCACGAGCCGCGCGAGCTCGCGCGCGGGCAGCCGGTTCAGGGCCGCGTCGACCGTCATGCTTCCGGCGAGCGCAGCGAGCGCCTGCGTGAAGCACGCCATCGGCGCGTGCGTGATGCCGGCGCCGATCTGGCCGACGCCCGGCTCCTTGTGCGCGATGCCGGTGTTGATCACCGGGCGAATGCCGGTGTCGACCACCTTGCGGACGTCGATCCCGGCCGGCGTCCCGGCGAAATCGAGCGTCGGCAGCGTGAACGCCATGTTCCGGCCGACGGTGATGTTCACCATCTCGAGCGTGTTCGCGATCGCGGTCTGCGGCGTGCCGCCGACGAACTGGACGATCGCGGGCGCCGCCGCCATCGCGAAGCCGCCGAGGCCCGCGGTCTCGGTGATCGCGCTGTCGCCGATGTCGGGCCCGGCGTCGGCGCGGCCGTAGCCGGGAAAGTAGAGCCCGTCGGGGACGAGCGCCGGCGCGGTGAACCACCGGTCGCCGGTGCCGCTCACGCGGATGCCGAACTCGGTGCCGTTGCGCGCCATGACGGTGACCATCGTACGAGCCGGGCACGCCGTGCGCCGCGTCGAGCATGCCCTTGCACGCCGCCATCGCGAGGTTGAGGAAGAAGAAGTCGTTGCCGTTCACGAACTCGATCGCCGCGGCGGCATCGGCCATCGACGCGCCCGACTTGAGGATGCCGGGGACGATCCGCTTCACGAACAGGCTCGAGGCGGCGACGTTGCGGTTGTGCAGCTCGTCGCCCATGTGCAGCGCGCGCGCGATGAGCGGCTTCAGCTCGATCGGGCCGCCGGCCGCAAGCGCCACGCTCGAGCACCGGCCCGAGCGTCGCGCCCATCCACCGCAGCCGCTCGAGCACGTCCGGGCTGTTGGCGCCGTAGCGGAGCACCTTGCCGAGGCCTTCGTTCAGGTTGCTGAACGAGAGGTTGCCGTGCGTGCGGTTGCGGAGCATCCACACCGGCATCGACGGGCTGATGATCCCGGCCATCGGCCCGACCGCGGCGTGGTGATGGCAGGGGTCGAACGCGATCTCGCCGCGCTCGGCCATCGTGCGCGCGGCGTCGGCGTCCTTCGCCCAGCCTTCGAGGAGGCACGCGCCGATGACCGCGCCGCGCATCGCGCCGCCCATCCGCGCCCACGTGATCGGCGGCCCGGAGTGGAGCAGCATCCGCTCGCCCATCCCGGGCAGCACCTCGCGCGCAATGCCGATGCCCTCGAGCACCGGCTCCGCGGACGCGTAGGCCTCGAACGCCTTCTTGTTCGCGGCGTCGACCGCGGAATCGGCGGCGAGGCGGGCGAGCGCGCGCGCCGCGCCGGGCTCGCCGCCGGGCGGCGCCCACTCGACGCGCGCCACCGGCGCGCCCGCCTCGGCGACGGCGTCCGCGAACGAGGCAAGCCCGACGTTCACTACCGACAGCGGCTTCCCGAAGAGCGCCGTCATTTCGCCCGCCCTCGTTTTGCGATCGCCGCGGCGATCCGCACCGCCTCGGCGTTGCTCGATCCGAGAATCACACCGGCTTTCGCGAGCGCCGCCTCCTGGCGGGCGAGGCCCTGCGGATCGGCCTCGGTGCCGCACACCGAGCCGACGAACGCGATCCGCCGTTTGCGTTTCGCGGCGGCGGCGCGCGCGGCGGCGATCGCGGGCGCCATCTCCGCCGCCGGATCGGGGTGGCTGCCGTAGCCGAGCACCACGTCGAAGAGGATCACCGCGACCTCCGGGTCGCGCGCCTCGCGCACCATGCGCTCGTTGCGCAAGCGATGGTCGATCATCGGATGCGGCCGGCCGCGGGTAAAGACGTCGTCGCCGAGATCGATCACGGTGTGCCCGCGGCTCTTGAACGGGTCGTCGAGCTCGTCCTCGTGGCGCACCGGCGCGTTCGACCACACCTGGCCGAGCGCTTCGCCGAGCAGCAGCGACGCCTCGTAGCAGAACGTGCCGCCGCTGAAGAGGCCGCGGACGAAGCGCTGGCCGGGCACGAAGCGCGGCGCGCCGACGATCCGGGGCGGGCCGGCGGGCCTTGCCGGCTTCGCGCCGCGGGCGAGCGCCACTGCGGTCCGCGCCGCGTCCTCGAGGGTCCGGACGGCGTGCAGATTCCTCGCGGCGAGCTTCGCCGGCGTCGCGCCGACGAAGCAGACGACGACCGGCTTCTTCGCCTTCGCCGCGGCAGCGAGCACCGTCGCCGCGACGCCGGCAGCCGGCGGCTTGGAGATCAGCACGATCACCTTCGTCTCGCGATCGGCCGCGAGCGCCGCCAGCCCGGCGAGCATCGTGAGCCCGCCCACCTCTTCCTTCAGGTCGCGGCCGCCGGTCCCGATCGCCTGCGACACGCCCGCGCCGAGCCGGTCGACGAGCGAGGTGACCTGCTGCAGCCCGGTACCCGATGCCGCAACGCAACCGATCGCGCCGCGCCGCACCCGGTTCGCGAACGCGAGCGGCACGCCGTCGATGATGGCCGTGCCGCAATCGGGGCCCATCACGAGGAGCTTCCGCTTCGTCGCCGCCCGCTTGAGCGCGACCTCGTCGGCAACCGCGACGTTGTCGCTGAAGAGCATGACGTTGAGTCCCGCGGCGAGCGCCTTCTCGGCTTCCGCCGCGGCGTACTCGCCGGGCACCGAGATCAGCGCGAGGTTCGCGCCGGACGTCGCGGCCGCCGCCATCGCGATCGAGCGCGGCGGCGCCTGCTCCGACGACGCCGCCCGCGGACGTCGCCGGCGCCTTGGCCTGGAGCGCCGCCTCGACCTTTGCGACCGCGGCGTTCGCCGCCGCCTCGTTCTTTGCGCGGACCACCACCAGCAGGTCGCTCGGGCGCGGCGCGAGCGCCGCGTCGACCAGCCCGACCTCGGCCAGGAGCGCGATGTTTCCCGCCGTCGCCATGATCGCCGAGGCTTCCTCGACGCCGGCGACTTCCTTGAGCGAGGCGGAAAGCTGCATCAGCGCCACCGAGTCGCGATAGGTGTCGGGGATGACGCGGGTGAAGAGCGGCATCGCGCTATTTCCGCACTTCGCGCTGGAACACTTCCAGGCAGCGCGCCTTGGCGTGCACGAACGCGTCGCTCGTGAGCGTCTCGGGGCGGCGCGGCCGCGGCGCCGCGAACGGCACGATCTCGGCGATCCGGGTCGGCCGGCGCGTGAGCAGGATCACCTGGTCGGCGAGGTAGACCGCCTCCTCGAGATCGTGCGACACGAGGATCATCGTGGTCTTCGTGGCCTCGAAGATGTCCTGCAGCTTGTCGCGCATGAACAGCGTCATCTCGTAGTCGAGCGCGGAGAACGGCTCGTCGAGGAACAGCACCTCCGGCTGCGGCGCGAGCGCGCGCATGATCGACACGAGCTGCTGCTGTCCGCCGGACAGCTCGTAGGGATAGCGACGCAGATCGAACCGGATGTCGAACGAGGCGACCAGTTCCTCGGCGCGCGCGTCGCACTCCGCCGCGCTCCGGCCGGCGAGACGCAGCGGGTACTTGATGTTGTCGATCGCGCGCTTCCACGGGAAGAGCGCTTCGCGGTAGTTCTGGAAGACGTAGCCGATCACCGTGTCGCGCAGCGTCTTGCCGTCGAACAGCGCCTCGCCGGCGTCCATCGGCAGGAGGCCGGCGACCATGTTGATGATCGTCGACTTGCCGCAGCCGTTGGGGCCGAAGATCGTGGTGATCTGGCCCTTCGGGACGTCGAGATCGAAGTCGGCGTAGAGCGGCTGGCCGGCGAAGCTCTTGCTCAAGCCCCGGATCGTGATCTCGGTGGGCGACCTGACCGCGGCGGCGGCGACCGGCGCGTTCACTTTCCGCCCGTCACTTTCCGCCCCAGTGGACGAACTTCCGCTCGATCACGATGAACAGGACGTTCAGCCCGTAACCGAGCGCGCCCGCGGCGAAGATCGTCGCGTACATCTCCGGCATGTTGAAGATCATCTGCGCGTTGATGACGCGCTGGCCGAGGCCGTCGATCGAGCCGATGAACATTTCGGCGACGATCACGATCACCAGGGCGAACGACACGCCGGCGCGCATCCCGATGAACGTCTGCGGCAGCGACTCGAGCAGCGTGACGTCGAGCATCACGCGCGCGCGCGAGGCGCCCATCACCCGCGCCGCCGCCTGGCGGGTCTTGCGCGCGTTCATCACGCCGTACGCGGTGTTGAACAGGATGAGCAGCGCCGCGCCGAACGCCGCGACCGCGACCTTGGTCCCCTCGCCGACGCCGAGGATCACGAGGAAGAGCGGGAAGAGCGCCGAGGCGGGCGTGGAGCGGAAGAAGTCGATCACGAACTCGACCGAGCTGTACAGCCGCTGCGACGACCCGAGGACGATGCCGAGCGGTACGGCCACTGCGACCGCGATCGCGAACGCGAGCAGCGTCCGCCGCACGGTGATCAGGAAGTCCTTGACGAGCGCGCCGCCGACGAAGCCGTCCCAGATCGCCTTGAAGGAATCCCCCGGCGAGGGCAGCAGCACCGGATCGACCCACCCCAGCCGGTAGACGAGCCACCAGAGGGCGACGAACCCCACTGCCCCCACCGCCGGGGTGAGCGCGCCGAGCTTGTCGCGCATCGCGCGCCCGCGCCGCGGTCAGAACGTCTTCATGAAGGTCTTCACGTCGATCTTGCTCTTCACGATCCCGGCCTCGGTCGCCAGGTCGACCAGCTTCTGGAAATCGGCGGTCTGCGCCGCGGAGAAGTCGCGCACCATGAAGTAGCGCGAGAGCGGCACCGTCTGCGCGATCTCCGGGGCGGTGTTCATGTGCGCCGAGAGCAGGTCGCGCGCCTTCGGATCCTCGTTGCCGTCCTTCAGCGCCTTCGCCCAAGCGCGCGCGAGCCGCTCGGCGACCTGGGGCCGCTCCTTCAGGAACCGGTCGCTCATGACGCCGCCCGCGAGCACCGCGCACGCGTCGGGCCGCCCGAGCATGTAGGTCGCGATCACGCCCGCCTCCAGCTTCCGGCCCACGCCGCGGTGGACCATCATGCTCACCACCGGCTCGAGCGAGTAGGCGACCTCGAACTGGCCCGACTGGAGGCCCGGGAGGTGCTGCGGCATCGGCTGCTCCTGCATCGTGTAGTCGCGGCCTTCCTCCAGCCCGATCGCCTTGAGCACCCCCTTCGCCACGAACAGGTTGCCCGGGCCGGGCGCCGACATGATCCGCTGGCCTTTCAGGTCCTTCAGCGTCTTGATCGTGGTGTTCTTCGACGACACCACGAACGCCTCGAGCTGGTACTGGGTGTTCTGGCAGTTGAGCGAGAAGTAGTTCGCCGTGCCCGGCCGCAGAACGTTGATGTTCGCGCCCTCGAGCGACAGCAGGTTCGAGGCGGTGTCGAGATCGCCCTTCACCAGCGCCTGCACGATCAGCGGATGCGTGGCGAGCGGAATGCCCTCGACGTCGAGCTTCTCGGCGGCGAAATAGCCGCGCTCGCGCGCGATGAAGTAAGGCATCGCCGACGAGGCGATGAAGAGCCCCATCTTGACCTTGTCCTGCGCGAAGGCGCCCGGCGCGACCGCGGTCGACGCGACGAGCGCCAGCGGGACGATGAAACGCTTGAAGACGTGCATGGATGTTTTCCCTCTCTCCTCGGTGTGAAGCGGATCGTACGCTGGCCGGCGATTCCCTCAGCAATCTGCACGCCAGCGCCGCGCGTCTTGTCCGGACAAGACGGGATCATATAATGCGCACCCGTCGATCGAACTCCCCACGCGAATCCCGATGCATCCTGAAGGTATCGGCGCGCCGGTGCGCCGCCGCGAAGACCTGCGCTTTCTCGTCGGCCAGGGACAGTTCGTTGGCGATCTCGTGCTCGAAGGCGAGCTCGCGTGCGCGTTCGTGCGTTCGCCGCACGCGCACGCCCGCATCGACCGCATCGACACGC
Organism: uncultured beta proteobacterium; assembly: GCA_963762785.1. Lineage (GTDB taxonomy): Bacteria > Pseudomonadota > Gammaproteobacteria > Burkholderiales > SG8-39 > DATEDA01. The sequence continues at coordinate 12,390 of CAVXND010000026.1, read as the reverse complement.
AGGCCGCCGCCGCCGCGCCGGGCGTCGTCGCCGTCTACACCGGCGCCGACATGGCCGCCGACGGCGTCGGGCCGATGGCACCGCTGTGGCGCATTCCCGGCGCCAACGGCACGAGAATGAACGAGCCGCCGCGCTGGACGCTCGCGCGCGAGCGCGTGCGCCACGTCGGCGAGGCGGTCGCTATGGTGGTTGCCGGAACGCGCGATCAGGCGCTCGACGCCGCGGAGCTCGTGGCGGTCGACTGGGCGCCGCTGCCGGCGGTCGTCGACGTGCGCGACGCGGCGAAGCCCGACGCGCCCCAGCTCCACCCGGAGGCCCCCGGCAACCTCGTCGTGCGCTTCCAGCGCGGCAACGTCGCCGCCACCGAGGCGGCCTTCGCCAAGGCGAAGCACGTCGTCGCCCTCGAGCTCATCAACCACCGCATCGCCTGCGCCGCGATCGAGCCGCGCGCGGTCGTGGCCGTCGCCTCGCCGACCCGCGGGCTCGACGGCCACGAGGTCGTGATCTACTCGGCGACGCAGGTCCCGCACCACATCCGGAAGTTCGTCTCCGAGCAGCTCGCCATTCCCGAAAACTCGGTGCGCGTCGTCGCACCGGACGTCGGCGGCGGCTTCGGCACCAAGGGCAAGCACTACCCCGAGGAAACCGCGCTCGCGTGGGCCGCGCGCAAGCTGCGGCGGCCGCTCAAATGGGTGTCGACCCGGAGCGAGGCCTTCGTCAGCGATTACCAGGCGCGCGACCACGCCACTCGCGCCGAGCTCGCGCTCGACGCCGACGGGCGCTTTCTCGGACTGCGGGTCGCGACGCTCGCGGCCGCGGGCGGCCACATCTCGACCGTCGGGGCGGCGGTCCCGACCACCGTGTACACCGGCGTCCTCTCCGGCCCCTACCGGATCCCCGCGATCGCCGTCGACGTGAGCGTCCTCTTCACCAATACCGTGCCCACCGACGCCTACCGGGGCGCTGGGCGTCCCGAGGCGTGCTACGTCCTCGAGCGCCTCGTCGAGGAGGCGGCGGCGCGGCTCGGCTTCGACCGCCTCGAGCTCCGGCGCAAGAACTTCATCCCGGCGGCGGCAATGCCGTACACGACCGCCGTAGGACCGACCTACGACACCGGCAATTTCCCGAAACTGTTCGAGCGCGCGCTCGAGCTCGCCGACCACGCCGGCTTTCCCGCGCGCCGGGAGGCGGCCGCGAAGCGCGGACTGCTCCGGGGGTTCGGCGTCTGCTACTTCGTCGAAAGCTCGGGCGTGGCGCCGTCGAAGTACGCGGGCATGTTCGGCGCGCGCGCGGGCTTCTTCGATTCCGCCGACATCCGCGTGGCCGCCGACGGCAGCCTGCTCGTGATGTGCGGCACGCACAGCCACGGCCAGGCGCACGCCACGACGTTCCCGCAGGTGCTCGCGTCCCGGCTCGGCGTGCCCCTCGCGCATGATCGAGCTGGTCGAGGGCGACACCGGCCGCGTGCCGTACGGCACCGGCACTTTCGGCTCGCGCTCGATGGTCATCGCCGGCTCGGCGATCGTCATGGCGGCGGACAAGATCATCGCCAAGGCGCGGCGCGCCGCCGCCCACCTGCTCGAGGCCGCGGAGAACGACGTCGAGCACCGCGTCGTCGACGGCCACGGCGAGTTCCGCGTTGCGGGCACCGACCGCCGGCTGACCTGGGCCGAGGTCGCGCGCGCGGTGACCTACGCGCACAACCTGCCGCCCGGCATGGAGCCGGTCCTGCACGAGAACGCGTTCTTCGACCCGGTGAACCTCACCTGGTCGAACGGCGCCCAGGCGTGCGAGGTCGAGATCGACCCGGAGACCGGCGTGACGCGGCTCGTCGCCTACGTCTGCGTCGACGACATCGGGACGGTCATCAATCCCATGGTGGTCGAAGGCCAGGTGCACGGCGCCGCCGCGCAGGGCATCGGCCAGGCGATGTTCGAAGGGACGCACTACGACCGCACCACGGGTCAGCTCTTCACCGCGTCGTTCATGGACTACGCCCATGCCGCGCGCGGACAACACGCCGGCGTTCGTGTCGGAGACCGACGAGACCCAGCCGTGCACGCACAACCCGCTCGGCGCGAAGGGCTGCGGCGAGTCGGGCACCATCGGCGCGCCGGCGGCGATCACCAGCGCGATGCACGACGCGCTGCGCCCGCTCGGCGCCGCGGGCATCGCCATGCCGTTCACGCAGGACAAGGTCTGGAAGGCCATTCGCGACGCGCGGCGCGCGGGTTAGGCCGCCGCCCTACTCGCCGGCGTCGACGATCGCGATCACCGGCCCGCCGCCGTGCGGGCCCTGGTGCATCGCGTCCACCGAGACGAACACCGCCGGATCGCCGATCGCCGCCGCCGCGACGCCGCCCACCGCGCCCTTCGAGTGGCGGTGGTGATGCACGTCCGAGTCGTCGAGCATGATCTGGCGCCGGCCGCGGAGCACGCCGCGGTGATCCGCCTCGCACTTCAGGAAGCAGTTCACCAGCCGGCCCTTCAGGTCCTCCGCCCGCGCGCGCTCGGGGAGGTCGAGCCCGGCATTGCGGATCGCGTCGTAGATGCCGTCGATGTCGAGCGCGTCCTTCATCACCGAGTGGCCGATGCGGTAGCGCCCGCCGGCGCCCGCCTTGTTGCCGAGGAGCACGATCTGCCCGGCGTCGAGCTCGACGCCCGACGAGCACGAGGCGACCGACGAGTAGAGGTCGAGGTCCTTGCAGATCTGCTCGGCCTTCGGCATCTTGATCTCGCCGAGCGCGACGGCGATCCCGAGACCGGTCGTGCCGTTCGACACGCCCATCGAGTCGTGCACCTCGCACGCGACCGTCTTGCCGCGACGGTGCGCGTCCTGCACCCAGTCGATCGTGAGGAGCGGCGTCTTGGTCTGGACGTAGTGCACGTCCTTCGGGTCGGCGATGCCGGCGTCCTTCATCGCGAGCAAGGACCCCCGCGGCGATCTTCTCGACCATCGCCGGGCGTCCGATGTCCTCCGGGAAGATCTGCGGGCTCATCGCGGTGCCGATGGCGAGCCGCGACTTCGACGCCGGTCCGGTCTTCGCGTTCTGGGCGAAGATCGTCGCGTGCGGGGTGAGGACGCCGTCGCAGCCGCCCGACCACACCATCGGGATCTTCTTCACCGCCTCGGCGCTGCGCTTGCCGTGCTTCATCAGCACCGCGCGGAACGCCTGGTCGGCGAGGATGCGGGTGAAGTCGTTGACCCCGCCGTTGCCCTCGGTCTTGCCGATCACCGCCACCACCTCGTCGGCGGCGAACTGGCCCTGGCGGATGCATTCCTCCAGGCCGGAGGCGTCCTGCACGCTCTTCAGTACGACCTTCGCGACTTCGATCGCCATCTGCGCTCCTCCTAGATTCGCGGCTCGTACTCGCCGCGCAGCATCTTCTCGTAACCCGGTCCGCGATCGATCAGCGGCAGCGGGCCCTTGCGCGCGGCGCGCATCTCGCCGCGCAGTTTCGCGGTCGCCGCCTCGTCGACCGCGTACTCGCGTTTCCACCTCCGCCTCGCGCGCGACGAGCACCACGCCGTACTCGCGCCGCGCCGCCTCCGGCGACACCTTGCGCTGGACGACGTCGCGCAGAACGAGCTCCGGCTCGCGCTCGAGCGGATCGCCCCAGCCGCCGCCGCCGGTCGTCACGACGCGCACGACCTGGCCCGCCTTCACCGGCTCGCCGTCGACCAGCCCGCCGAGCGCCTTCGCCGCGCCGTGCAGGTCGACGGTAACGCAGAACGGCTCGCCCGCCTTGCCGCCGGCGACGCCGTAGCAGCCGAGCCGCACGCGGTCGGCGGTCACGATCGTGTGGCAGTCGACGAGCACGCGATAGTGCTTGTCGTAGCCGAGTCCGCCGCGGCGCTTGCCCGCGCCGCCCGAGTCGGTGCTCAGGCCGAGCTTCTCGACGATCACCGGGAAGCGGTTCTCGGTGAACTCGGCCGGCTGGTTGCGCGAGTCGGGCACGATGTGGATCGCGTCGTTGCCGTCGGCGTAGTGGCGCCCGCCCGAGCCGCCGCCGAGCACCTCGCGCGAGAGGAACGACCGGCCTTCGCGGTCCCGGCCGTGGAAGCCGGTGTAGCGGATCGTCTCCTGGTCGGCCGGCATCCGCCCGCCGGTCGCCTGCGCGACGACGCCGGCGAGGAGGCCGAGCGAGCGCAGCAGCACGAACGAGCGCGCGTTGGTCGCCGCCGGCCACTCGGGGGTGATCAGCGTGCCCTTCGGCGGGAAGATCACGTCGAAGACCTCGCACACGCCCTCGTTCACGTGGATCTCCGCCGCCCGCTCCGGCGTGTCGGCGAGGTTGCGCAGGATCGGCGCGATCCACTTGATCAGGAACGCGCCGTCGGCGTAGTCGGCCGGCCAGTTGATCGGCCCGGAGGACTGCTTCGCGGTGCCGTTGAAGTCGAGCGTGATCCGCCTGCCCTTCTTGACCATCCGCAGCGCGAGCCGGTGCAGGCTCGGGTCGGTGACGCCGTCGTGCTCGACGAAGTCCTCCCACGCGTACTCGCCGTCGGGGATCTTCGGCAGCAGCTCGGCGGCGAAGATGTCGCGGCACTTGTCGAGGATCGCCTGGAAGCACGCCTCGACCGTGTCCTTGCCGAACCGCTCGAACAATTCCTCCATGCGCCGCGCGCCCATGCGGATCGCCTCGATCTCGCTGTCGAGGTCGGCCTCGAGCATCTCCGGCACGCGCGTGTTGCGGCGGATGATCGTGAACGCCTCGTCGTTCCGCTTGCCTTCGCGGTAGATCCGGATCGGCGGGATCGCGAGCCCTTCCTCGAACACCGTCACCGCCGTCCCCGGCATCGACCCGGGCACGCGCCCGCCGATGTCGTCGTGGTGGCCGAACGCCTGGATGTAGGCGACCACCTCGCCGCGGTGGAACACCGGCACCGTCGAGCAGACGTCGGGCAGGTGCCCGATCGAGCCCTCGGTGAGGTAGGTGTCGTTCATGAGGAACACGTCGCCGGGCTTCATCGTCTCCGGCGGGTAGTCGCGCACCACCGCGTTCGGCATCGCCGAATACGAGCGGCCGGTGAGCTTGCGGCACCGGCGGTCGAAGAGGCCGACGCGGTAGTCGTGCGCCTCGCGAATCATCGGCGACCGCGCGGTACGCTCGATCGCGTACTCGATCTCGGCCTCGATCGAGTTGAGCGTGCCCTCGACGATCTGGAGCACGATCGGATCGACTTCGGCCGGCCGGGGCTTCGGAATCGCCGCCATCACTTCCTCCGCACGATCATGATCCCGTAGGGGTCGACGGTCAGCGCCTGCCCGGGGAACACGACGGTCGTCGAGCCGAACTCCTCGACCACCGCCGGCCCGTCGATCCGCGCCCCCGGCGGGAGGCGGCGCGGTCGTAGACCGGCGTCTCGACGAACGCGCCGCCGAAGAACGCGCGCCGCGCCGTGCGCGGCTTCGCCGGCGCGCCGGCGGCGAGCTTCGGCAGCGCCGGCCGGTCGATCAGCCCGAACCCGGACACGCAGACGTTCACGAGCTCGACCTTCTGCTTGCCGCGATAGCCGTACCCGAAGGCTTTCTCGTGCGCGGCGTGGAACGCGTCGACCAACCCCGCGACGAACGCCGGATCGATCGCGCCGCCGGGCGCCTGCACGCGCACCTCCATCGACTGCCCGACGTAGCGCACGTCGGCTTCGCGCACCAGGCGGACGTTGCGCGGATCGATGCCGTCGCGCGCGAGCGTCTCCGCTCGCCTCGCTCTCGAGCTGACGGTAGAGCGCCGGCGAGCGCCGCCGGGTCGAGCGCGTCCTCGTGCGTGACGCGGGTCGCGATGTGATCGGTGCGCCAGTCGACCGCGAGCAGCCCGAACGCCGAGAGGTTGCCCGGGTTGAGCGGCACGATGCACGCCTTCATGCCCGAGGAGCTCCATCACGGCGGGCGACTGCGCCGGGCCGGAGCCGCCGAACGAGAGCAGCGCGAGCCCGCGCGGGTCGATGCCGCGCTGGATCGTCATCTGGCGGATGCAGTTCGCCTGGTTCCAGTTGGCGATCTCGATGATCCCTTCGGCGAGCTGCTCGACGCCCATTCCGCTCCCGAGGCGCTTGCCGAGATCGGCGATGCCCGTGCGCGAACGCTCGGCGTCGAGCTTGATCCCGCCGCCGATCAGCGCCGGCGGGATCCGCCCGAGCACGAGGTTGGCGTCGGTGATCGTCGGCTGCTCGCCGCCGTTCGGATAGCACATCGGCCCGGGCACCGCGCCGGCGCTCTTCGGCCCGACCTTGAGATGGCCCTCGCGGCTGATCCACGCGATCGACCCGCCGCCGGTGCCGACGGTCTTGATGTCGATCATCGGGATGCGCACCGGGAACGGCCCGACCGAGCCGCCGTTGGTGACCTTCGGCACGCCGGCCTCGATCAGGCAGAGGTCGGTCGAGGTGCCGCCGGCGTCCAGCGTCACCAGGTCCTCGAACCCGGCGATCTTCGCGACCACCGCCGCGCCGAGCGCCCCGGCCGCCGGCCCGGAGAGCGCGGTGGTGATCGGCTTGTTGACGACCTGCTCGCTCGAGATCACGCCGCCGGAGGACTGCATCACCAGGAACGGCTTCGCGCGCAGGTCCGGCCCGAGCTCCTCGTGGATCCGCTGCAGGTAGCGCCCCATGTGCGGCTTCACGAACGCGTCGACGAGCGTCGTCATCGCGCGCTCGTACTCGCGGTACTCGGGCAGCACCTCGCACGAGAGCGACACCGCGCACTCGGGGTACTCCTCGCGGAAGAGCTCGCGCACCCGCCGCTCGTGGCGGTCGTTCGCGTACGAGTGGATCAGGCACACGCCCGACGGCGCGTATCCCCCGCTGCTTGAAGAACCGCGCCGCGAGCCGGGCGCTCCGCTCGTCGAGCGGCCGGAGCTCGGCGCCGCGGAAGTCGAGCCGGCCGCCGACCTCGCGCACGAGCTCCACCGGGACGATGCGCTCGGGCTTCACCCAGAAGTAGGAGTTGCCGTAGCCCTCGGGCACCGACTGGCGCGCGATCTCGAGGAGATGCCGGAAGCCCTCGGTGACGACCAGGCCGAGCGACTCGATCTCGCCCTGCAGCAGCGCGTTGGTCGCCACGGTCGTGCCGTGCGCGAGGCCCGCCAGGTCCGCCGCCGAGCGTCCGGTCTGGCCGAGGATGCGGTCGACGCCCTGCACGAGCCCGATCGCCGGGTTCGCCGGCGTGCTCGGGACCTTGGTGACCTCGACGCGGCCGGTGGCGCCGTCCACCGCGACGATGTCGGTGAACGTGCCGCCGGTGTCGATGCCGATGCGGAGGCGCTGAGTCATGGGGACGGTCCGAATCTTGCCATGCCCGGCGCGCGGCGCAAGCGCGATCGTTCGGGGTTGCCCGCCCGCGCTAGAGTCCCGCTCGCGCTCTCGCGCGACCCCGGGATCCCATGCGGAATCGTCGTTCGCCATCGAAGTGCCTGCGCCGGCTGTTGGGCCGATTGCTGGCGGTGACCCTGGCCTCGATCGCGCCCCACCTCGTCTTCGCGCAGGCTTATCCGACCAAGCCGATCCGCGTCATCGTGCCGTTCCCGCCGGGCGGGAGCGTGGACACGGTTGCGCGCCTGCTGTCGCCGCGGCTCGGCGAGAGCCTCGGTCAGCAGATGGTGGTCGAGAACCGCAGCGGCGCATCGGGCAACATCGGCATGGAGCAGGCCGCGCGCGCGACGCCCGACGGATACACGCTGCTCCTCAACACCAATCCGCTGGTCACGAACCAGCTCCTCTACGCCAAGCTCAACTACGACACCTTCACCGATTTCGTGCCGATCTCGCTCCTGTGCCAGTCGCCGTCGGTGATGGCGATCAACCCGAAGGTGCCGGCGCGCAATCTGCAGGAGTTTCTCGATCTCGCGCGCGCGAAACCGGGCAGCCTCAACTTCGCCACCGCGGGTCCGGCGACCAATCCGCACGTCGGCGGCGAACTGGTGAACTACCTCGGCAAGACCAACATCGTGGCGATCCACTTCAAGGGCGGCGGTCCGGCGTTGCTCGCCACGATCGCCGGCGATACGGAGATGGTCGTTTCGGGAATCTCGGAGGTCGGGCCCGCAGGTGGCCGCGGGCAAGCTGCGCGCGCTGGGCGTCACCGGGCTGAAGCGATCGCCGGCCTATCCGGACATCCCGACCCTCGACGAGTCGGGCCTTCCGGGCTACGAGTTCGTGACGTGGCACGCGATCCTCGCGCCGAAGGGCACGCCGGGAGCGGTCGATCGAAACGCTCGCCGATCGCGTCAGGAAGGTGATGCTCTCGCCCGAGGGCACCGCGCTCTTCCAGAAGAACGGGCTCGAGGTGATCGCCAGCACGCCCGACGAGCTGACGGCGCACCTCAAGCTCGAATCGGCTAAATGGCAGCGCGTGTTCAAGGAGCGCGGGATGCGTGCTCGACTGACGCCGCGGCCGTCCGGGGGGCGCGGGCGGCGCCGACGATGGGCGATTCGGGCGCTCGCGAGCCGCGAAGGAGGGCCCGCCGCTTGCGCCTCTGGCCGCGGCGCGCCGCGCGCCGACGCATGCTCCGCCGGTTCCGCGCCGCGCCGCCGGCGATGCAGGTCGGCGATCGGCGTAATTGCCCTCCTTGCGCTCTGGTTCACTGCGAACGGGCTGGTCCAGGTCGCGCGCAAGCCGACCGAGCTCTTCTTCCCGGTGAGCGGCGTCCTCCACAAGACCCCGACCGAGACCTGGCGGTCGTACGAGCCGATCTTCCGCGCGCACGCGACGAGCGTGATCACGCCCGAGTTCCTCGCCGCGCTCGCGCAGCTCGAGGCCACCGGCAACCCCGTCGCCCGCACGTACTGGCGGTGGCGGGCAACGCCTGAACCCTTCGAGGTCTACCGGCCGGCCTCGAGCGCCGTCGGCATGTACCAGATCACCGACGGCACGTTCGCCGAGGCGAAGCGTTACTGCATCCGCGATCATGTGGTGGTCGAAGCCGGCGCGTGGCACGACCCGCGCGCGTGCTGGCTCAACGGCCTCTACTTCCGCGTCGTGCCGAGCCATGCGGTCGAGCTGACCGCGGCGTACCTCGACGTCCGGATCGCGGGGATCCTCGCGCGCCAGCGGATCGGCGCGGCGACGCTTCGCGCAGAAGCAGGATCTCGCCGCGGTCATCCACCTGTGCGGCGCCGGCGCCGGCGAGGCGTACGCGCGGCGCGGCTTCAGGCTGACCGATGGCCAGCGGTGCGGCGATCACGACGTCCGCGCGTACCTCGACCGCCTCGACGCGATGAAGCGCGTCTTCGCCGGGCTGGCGGCCGGCGGCTAGAGTCCCTGCCGACCGGAAGGCTCGCGTCCGGGGAGTACGCGATCTGGCGCCCTGCGATGCGCGGCACTGAACCGGTCACGATCTGTGACCGGTTCGCAGTAGCACCCCAAGGACAAGTGGTCGCCACCGGCCGCTACGGTGAGCTCAGAAGAACCCGGCGCTCCTTGCCGAACCGATCCCGACCTTCGCGATCTCGCCGATCTGCACGTTGATGTTCCGGGAGGCGGGCGCCGTCACCTTGCTCGTCCACATCAGGCGGACGGTCCCGACGTCGGTCAGCGCGATGTTCGCGCCGTAGGCCGTCTCGACCTGTCCCCCGCCGACCGGTACCCCGACCCCGACGCCGCCGCCGCTCACGCCGCCACCCGACCCTCCCCAGCCGCCGATCCCGAACGAGATGCTCGACCCCCCGCTCACAACCGTCGCGTCGGGCGCGACGGTCGCGGCGAGGATCGCCTTCGCGCCCGCACGCCGGGCGGCGGCCAGCGTCTTGTCGTTGGCCGGAGGAGGACCGGCCGTCAGCCCGGCGGTTTCGGGTCCGGTCACCGGCGTCGCACCGGATTGCGCGACCTGGGCCGCGAGCTGGTCCTGGCAGATGCGCCGCACCGCGGTGTCGTTGGCGTCGCACACGACGAGCACCCGCTCGCCGCGCAACGAGCGGCCCGCGAACTGCGGATCGGTCCACTCCGCGTTCACGGTGGTCGTCGCGCAGCCGGCGAAGGAAGCAGGCGCCGAGCAGCGCCGCGGCGAGCCCGCCGCGCTGCAGAAATTGCCGATTCATCACGATCGCATCCTCCTCGCCGAACGCACGCCGCCTCAGCGCCGAGAACGCAACGTACATCAGGATGGCGACGACTGCCGCGGCAAAATCGACTGTTCTTCTCGTGTCAAGGCATCGGCGCGACGTTCGCCGGGTCGCGCAGCGCCGGCGGCTGCTTGCGCAGCGTGCTGAACACGACCCACATCAGGATGCCCGCCACCGCCGAGGTCGCGATCGCCGGCAGACCCTGCGGGAACACGCCGGCGATCTTTATCGGCAGGAATCCGCCCGGAAAGCCGATGTTGCCGCCGATCCCGATCACCATGATCGTCGCGCCGACCGCGAGCTGCAGCGGGTCGAAGAGGTTGACCTTGTAAGCCTGCATCAGCGCGATGCCCTGCATGCCGATCACCCCGAAGAGGTAGATCGCCAGCCCGCCGCTCACGAACACCGGGATGGTCGCGACGAACGCCGACAGCTTGCCCACGAAGGCGAGCAGGATGCAGATCACGCCGGCGGCGAGGATCGCCGGCCCGGAGTAGTTTCGCGTGATCGCCATCAGCGAGTTGTTCTCGCCGTAGTTGGTGCCCGCGGTCGCGCCGAAGAGGCCGTGCAGCACGTCGCCGATGCCGTCGAGGATCAGGTTGAAGCCGACGTTGCGGTCGAGGTGGTACTTCGGCCGCGACTGCTCCTCGGCGAGGCGGTCGACGTAGAGGCTCATCTGGTACAGGTGCGCGGTCGACTCCGGGATGGTGGCGATCGCCATGATGCTGATGCTGAACACCGCGGTGGCCACCATCGGTCCGGTGAAGCTCGGCCAGGTGAGGTGCGGCGGGACGAACACCGCGGCGTCGGCGACGCCCTTGAAGCTGATCTGGTCGGGCGCGACGACGAGCGTCAGCACGTAGCCGACGATCGCGCCGAGCAGGATCGGCAGCATGCCGACGAAGCCCTTGCCCTGCAGCAGGTACGAGAACGCCACCGTCGCGAGCAGCGTGACGAGCGCGATCCCCCAGTACCCGGGGACGACGGCGAGCGACATGTCGAGCGCCGCCTTGGCGAGCCCGAAGCCGATCACGCACGCGACCGCGCCGGTGACCACCGGCGGCAGCACGCGGTCGAGCTTCTCCTTGCCGAGCTTCTTGATCACGAAGCCGACGAGGATGTTGAGGATGCCGGTGCAGATGATGCCCGCCTGCATCACCGCGATCACGTTGTCCGGCGAGGGCACGCCGAACTTGACCGGGTGGCCCATCGCCTCGGCGATGCCGAGGTAGGCCGCGATGTAGCTGAAGCTCGAGCCGTAGAAGAGCGGGATGTACATCCCGATGCCCTTGCGCGACAGCACGAGCGCGACGACGGTCGACACGCCCGCCCCGAGCAGCACGGTGCTGACGTGGAAGCCGCAGAGCAGCGCGACGAGCACCGTCGCGGGGAACATCGTGATGACGTGCTGGAGACCGAGCAGGACGAGCCTGACGGGTTCGGGACGGTCGTTCGGGAGATAGCCTGAGACGCTGGTTGCCGTGTTGTTTGCCACGCTTGCCCCCTTCGTTCTGGTTAGTTGGTATCGGTACTCGCACTCCCAGCTCGGGCGCGTTCTCCGCGCCCATCCCGTCCCTCCCCGGCAGGGGAGCTACGGGGAACTCAGGATCCCGCCCGCGCCAGCTCCCACAACCGGCTCGGGCTCAGCGGTATCTCCAGCAGCTCGACGCCCTTTGCGGGCAGGCCGAGCGCGTCCTCGAGCGCCTGCGCGAAGAGCGGCCCGACCGGAATCGCGCCGGCCTCGCCGACGCCCTTGATCCCGAGCGGATTCAGCGGCGACGGCGTGACAGTGTGCGCGAGCTCCATCCGCGGCACGTCGAGCGCGGTCGGCAGCAGGTAGTCGGCGAGCGTTGCGTTGAGGAGCTGCCCTTCGCCGTCGAACACGAGCTGCTCGTAGAACGCGTTCCCGATGCCCTGCGCGACGCCGCCGTGCACCTGCCCTTCGACGATCAGCGGGTTGATGAGCGTGCCGCAGTCGTGCACCACGACGTACTTCAGGATCTCCGGGATCATCGTCTCCGGGTCCACGGCGACGATCATCGCGTGCACGCCGCTCGAGGTCGCGCCGCTCTCGGGGCCGAAGTAGCTCGTCGCCTCGAGCCCGGGCTCGGTGCCGGCCGCAACCGCCCCGCGCATCGGGTTGGCCATCACCGCGAGCTCGCCGAGCGCGATCGAGCGGCCGGGCACGCCGGCGATCGCGACGCGCCCGCTCCCGATCACGAGGTCGGCCTCGGCGCACTCGAAATGCTCCGCCGCCGTGCGCAGGATCTTCTGGCGCACCGCGACCGCAGCCTGACTCACCGCGTTCCCGGCCACCACCGCGCCGC
>CAVXND010000025.1:0-35978 GCA_963762785.1 uncultured beta proteobacterium | reverse complement strand
CCTGCCGGAGCTCGCCGGCCTCGCCGCGACCATCGCCGCGATCGAGCACGAGCCGATCTACACCTGCTACCTCCAGTACCCCGACGGCGTGTCGCTCCCGTTTCCGATGCTGGGGTTCAGCGGCGGGCTCGCGCAATGGGCGTTCGACCGCGGGACGCTCTCGGGCCACCCCGGTCTGATCGCCGCAGTGCTGAGCGCCGGAGGCGACCACGAGGCGCTGACGCACGCCGAGCTTGCCGCCGCCATCCACGCCGAGCTCGCCGCCGGGCTGCCGGCCTGCCGCAGCCGCGCTGGCATCGGGTGATCGCGGAGCGGCGGGCGACGTTCAGCTGCCGGCCGGGGCTCGTCCGGCCGGGGAACGCGACGGCGGTGGCAGGATTCGTGCTCGCCGGGGACTACACGGCGAGCGACTATCCGGCGACGCTGGAAGCGGCGATCCGGAGCGGCGTCGCCGCCGCGAACCTCGTCCTAGCCTAGCTCGGCGAGCGCGTCCGCCAGGCGCTCGACGGCGACCACCTCGATCCCGTCGATCGCCTGCTTGGGCGCGTTCGCCCGGGGAATCAGCGCGCGCCGGAATCCGAGCTTGGCCGCCTCGCGGAGCCGCTCCTGGCCGCGCGGCGCCGGCCGCACCTCGCCGGCGAGACCGATCTCGCCGAACACGACGAGCTTTTCGGGCAGCGGCCGGTTGCGGAAGCTCGAGATCACCGCGAGCAGCACTGCAAGGTCGGCCGCCGGCTCCTCGATCCGCACGCCGCCGACCGCGTTCACGAACACGTCCTGGTCGTGCACCGCGACGCCGGCGTGCCGGTGCAGCACCGCGAGCAGCATCGCGAGCCGGCTCTGGTCGAGTCCCTGGGCGAGGCGGCGCGGCGTCATGCCTTGCGCGCCGTCGACCAGTGCCTGGACTTCGACCAGCAGCGGCCGCGTGCCTTCGTTGGTCACGAGAATGCAGGAGCCCGCGACCGGTTCACGGTGCTGCGACAGGAACAGCGCCGACGGGTTCGCCACGCCGCGCAGGCCGCGCTCGGTCATCGCGAACACGCCGAGCTCGTTCACCGGGCCGAACCGGTTCTTGACCGCCCGGATGAGCCGGAAGCTCGAATGCGGGTCGCCTTCGAAGTAGAGCACCGTGTCGACGATGTGCTCGAGCACCCGCGGGCCCGCGAGCGCACCCTCCTTGGTCACGTGGCCGACGAAGATCAGCGCGATGCCCTGGCTCTTGGCGAGCCGGGTGAGCTGCGCTGCGCACTCGCGCACCTGGGCCACCGACCCCGGCGCCGACTGCAGCGCCTCCGAGTAGAGCGTCTGGATCGAGTCGACCACGGCGACTTCCGGTTTCTCCGCCTCCAGGGTCGCCGCGATCCGCTCGAGCTGGATCTCGGCCAGCAGCGCGACCGCGGCGGTGTCGATCTGGAGCCGCTGCGCGCGCAGCGCCACCTGCTCGGCCGATTCCTCCCCCGAGACGTAGATCACCTTGCGCGCGCCGCTCATCCACGCGAGCGCCTGCAGGAGCAGCGTCGACTTGCCGATGCCGGGATCGCCGCCGATCAGCACGACCTGCCCCGCGATCAGCCCGCCGCCGAGCGCCCGGTCGAACTCGGCGACGCCGGTCGGCATGCGCGACGCCTCCTTCGCCGGGATGCGCGCGAGCGGCACGAGCGTCGCCGCCTTGGCCCCGCCGGCGTAGCGATGCTGGCTGGCGCGCTCCGCGACCGCCTCCACCAGCGTGTTCCAGGCGCCGCAGTGCGGGCACTGGCCCTGCCACTTGGTCGCCTGGCCGCCGCACTCGTTGCAGGCGTACATCGCCTTCGCGCGCGTCGCCATGATCAGGCGCGGTCGATCTGCGGCACGCGCGCCGTGATCTTGCAGAGCAGCTCGTAGCTCAACGTTCCTGCGGCGGCTGCGACCTCGTCGCACGGCAGGCCGTCGCCCCAGAGCGTGACCGGCGCACCCGACCGCCGCCCCCGGCACCGGATCGAGATCGACGGTGAGCATGTCCATCGACACCCGCCCGACGGTGCGCGTCCGGATGCCGTTCACCAGGATCGGCGTGCCGCTCGGCGCGTGGCGCGGATAGCCGTCGGCGTAGCCGCAGGCCACCACGCCGAGCCGCATCGGCCGCTCGGCGACGAATGCGCCGCCGTAGCCGACCCGGTCGCCCGGCCGGAGGTCGCGCACGGCGATCAGCTCGGCCGAGAGCGTCATCACCGGCTTCAGTCCGAGCGCTTGCGCGGACTCCTCGGGGAACGGCGAGCAGCCGTAAAGCATGATCCCGGGCCGCACCCAGTCGAAGTGCGTTTCGGGGAAGCGCAGGGTCGCCGCCGAGTTCGCGAGGCTCCGCGGTGCTTCGATTCGCGCCGCGACCGCCTCGAAGCGGTGGAGCTGCTCGGCGACCCCCGCGGGTCCGTCGGCGTCGGCGAAGTGCGTCATCAGGGTGATTCCGGCGACGACCGGCGAGCGCGCGAGCCGCTCGAACACCTGCCGGTAGCGTTCGGGGGCGAAGCCGAGCCGGTTCATCCCCGAGTTCAGCTTGAGGTACACCGGCACGCGCGCCGGCAGCCGCACGGTTTCCAGCAACCCGATCTGCTCGTCGTCGTGGACGACGATCGCGAGCCCATGCTCGCCGACGACCTGCAGGTCGTCGGCCTCGAACACGCCCTCGAGCAGCAGGATCGGCTTCGTGACCCCCGCTTCGCGCAGACCCACTGCGTCGTTCAGGTCGAGCAGTGCGTAGCCGTCGGCCGCCTCGAGCGCCCGGACCGCGCGCTCGAGGCCGTGGCCGTACGCGTTCGCCTTCACGACCGCCCAGGCGCGGGCGTGCGGCGCCCGGGCGCGCGCGAGCGCGAGGTTCTCGCGGAACGCCGCGAGGTCGAAGGTGGCGCGGATCGGACGCGGCAAGTCCGGTCAGTTCCCCTTGCGGAGCTTCGACAGCCAGTGCTCCATCTGCTTCCCGGCCGCCTCGCGCCCGCCGAGCCCGAACGACAGCGCGAACGCGACCGCGATCGCACCGAGCGTGAGACCGAAGGCGAGGTTCACGATGTCGTCGGCGATCCCCATCGCGCGCAGGCCCATCGCGATCACCAGGCCGAGGATCGCGATCCGCGCGACCCGCGCGAGCCCGGTCGTGCGCTCGCCGCTCGCCTTGTCGATCGCCTCGTAGACGAGGTTCGCCAGCCAGAAGCCGATCACCAGGATCGCGCCGCCGAGCAGCACGTCGCCGCCGAACTTGATGAACATCGTCACCACGTCGCGCACCTGGTGGAACTCGAGCCGGTTCGCCGCCTCGACGGTGGCGAACAGCATCGCGAAGAACAGCACGATGCCGCCGACCAGGGTCGAGGGCTTCAGGTTGCCGCTGAACGCCGCCTTGAACCCGAGTTTCTGCGGCAGCAGGTCGGCGCCCAGGCTCCCGAGCAGCCGCGTGAGCAGCCCGGACGCGAACTTGGCGATGTACCAGGTGATGACGAGGATCAGCGTCGCCGCGACGATGTTCGGCACCGCCGTGAGGAACTTCTGCAGCATGTCGCTCGCCGGCCGCGAGATCGCGTCGATCTGGAGGGCGTCCAGCGCGGCGATCAGCGACGGGACGAACACGAAGATGAAGACGATCGTGCCGGCCACGCGCGAGATCTTCACCGTGTCGGCGAGCCCGATCTGCCCGCCGAGCTTGTCGGCGCCGGCGGCGGCGAGGAGATTCGTCACCAGGCCGCGCAGCACCTTCGCCAGCAGCCAGCCGACGAAGCCGATGATGCTGGCGCCGACGATGTTCGGCACCATCGCGAGCAGCTTCGCGAGCATCAGCTGCACCGGCTCGAGCAGGCCGCGCAGCTCGTAGGCCGCGAGGATGCTCGGGATGAAGAGCAGGATCACCAGCCAGAAGAGGACGTTCGCGACGGTCTTGCTCATCGGCTCCATGCCCGCTTCCTTCGACAGCTTGTCGTCGAGGGTCGTGGACGAGAGGATCTTGTTCACCACCGCGCGGATGAGCGTCGCGAGCAGCCACGCGACCAGTGCGAGGACCGTGCCGGCGATGAGCGACGGCAGGTAGCCGATGATCCTGCCGACGAGCTGCGCGAACGGGTTCGAGATCAGGTCGAGGTGCAGCGAATCGAACACCGCGACCAGCGTGATGAGGATGATCACCCAGAAGACGCCGACGGCAATTCCCCACTCGACGTGCACCTTCTGCCCGGTGCTCTCCTCGATCCGCGCGTTCACCTTGAGCAGCGCGAGCAGCCGGCGCATGCCGGCGCGCGCGGCGACCGCGATCAGCCAGCCGATGATCAGGATGCCGAGCGCCCCGAGGATTCCCGGCAGTTGGGCCCCCAGCGTGGCTTGCAGCGAGCTAACGAGCGTATTCAGGTCCATATTGCCTCCCCAGGACAGTCGGACTGGTCATCCGGGCGGCACGCGCGGCCCGTCGGACACTGCCAATGGTACGCGCGTCACGATCCGCGCGTCACGCCGCCGCGCGTCCTTCAGCCGCGCCTTCGCGAAATCGACGAAGGTGTTCACCAGGCGCGACCGGAACTTCTCCTTGGGATAGACGAGCGAGAGCGCGCGCATCAGCCGCGGCGCGAGCGGCATCACCACCAGGTCGCCGAGCTGCTGTTCCTTCGCGACCGTGGCCTTGGACAGGATGGCGAAGCCGAGGCCGGTACCGACGACGCCCTTCAGCGCCTCCGGGCTGCCGAGCTCCATCACCACGTTGAGATCGGCCGGGCGCGATCCCCGCCTTGCGGAAGTAGAGGTCGGTGAACTCCCGCGTCCCCGAGCCCGTCTCGCGGCTCACGTACGGGTAGGGGACGAGCTGCTTCGGCGCCACCGACTTCAGCTTTGCGAGCGGGTGGGCCGGCGCGACGATGACCTGGAGCTCGTCCTCGCAGCACACCTCGGTGAGCAGCGCCGGCAGGTGCGACGGCGCCTCGATCAGCCCGAGGTCGAGGGTGTGCTCCGCGACCCGGTTCTCGATCGTCTCGGAATTGGCGACCGTGAGCTTCGGCTGGACGTCGGGATGCCGCGACTTGAACTCCCCGAGCACCCGCGGCAGCAGGAACTCGGCGATCGTGGTGCTCGCGCCGATCAGCAGCGGGCCGGAGAGCCGGCCGGTCATCTCGCGCAGGCGCGTCTCGAGCTCCGCCGACAGCGCGAGGATCCGCTCGGCGTACTCGAGGACCACGTCGCCGGCCGGGGTCAGCGCGATCTTGCCGTGGCCGCGCTCGAACAGGCGCGCGTTGAGGTGCTCCTCGAGCTGCTTGATCTGGAAGGTGACCGCCGGCTGGGTCATGAACAACGTCTCGGCGGCCTTCGTGAAGCTCATCTGCTTCGCGACGGCGTGGAACACCTGGAGCCTGCGATCCGCCATGGCGGGCAAATTTCGTGTGTTATTCTCCGCGCCGCCATTCAACCATAAAATCGGCCATGGACCAAACTTATGGCGCCGCGGCCGGCGGCGTCCGCGCGAGGCGCGCGGCGGCAGCCGCGACCTGCAAGCCCCCCGATCCCCACGTTGCCGGCCGGCAGTCCCCGGCGCATTCCCCCGCGTCCGTCGAGCCCCGATGAAGCGCGGCTTCTACACCATCATGGCGGCGCAGTTCTTCTCGTCGCTCGCCGACAACGCGCTGCTGATCGCCGCGATCCAGCTCCTGACCCAGCTCCAGGGACCGGCGTGGATGGTGCCGCTGCTGAAGTTCTTCTTCACCATCTCGTACGTGGCGCTGGCGGCCTTCGTCGGCGCCTTCGCCGACTCGATGCCGAAGGGCCGGGTCATGTTCTTCACCAACGCGATCAAGGTCGCGGGCTGCGTGATGATGCTGTTCTACGCCGTGCTCACGCCGCCCGACACGCCCGAGTACCTCACCATCCTGATCGCGTACGCGGTCGTCGGTCTCGGCGCGGCGGCGTACTCGCCGGCGAAGTACGGCATCCTCACCGAATTGCTGCCGCCGGAGAAGCTCGTCGCGGCGAACGGCTGGATCGAGGGGCTCACCGTCGGCTCGATCATCCTCGGGACGCTGGTCGGCGGCGCGCTGGTGAGCGAGACCGTGTCCCGCGCGCTGCTCGGGATCGACATCCCGCGCATCGACACCGGCATCGACACGCCCGGCGAGGCCGCGATCGCGATCATCCTGTTCGGCTACGTGATCGCCGCGGCGTTCAACCTGTACATCCCCGACACCGGCGTCGACCACCACGTCCCGAAGAAGAACCCGGTCTACCTGATCCACGACTTCTATCACTGCTGCCGCCTGCTCTGGCGCGACAAGCTCGGACAGATCTCGCTCGCGACGACCACGCTCTTCTGGGGCGCCGGGGCCACGCTGCAGTTCATCGTGCTCGAGTGGGCGCGCGCGGCGCTCGACTACCCGCTGTCGAAAGCGACCGCGCTCCAGGGCATCACCGCGATCGGCATCGCCGGCGGCGCCGTCGCCGCCGCCAGGTTCGTCTCGCTCAAGCGCGCGGTGGACGTGCTGCCGGTCGGCATCGCCATGGGCCTGCTGGTGATCGTGATGAACTTCGTGCGCGACCTGTGGGTCGCGATCCCGCTGATGGTCGCGATCGGCGGGTTCGCCGGGTTCTTCGTCGTGCCGATGAACGCGCTGCTCCAGCACCGCGGCCACATCCTGATGGGCGCCGGGCACTCGATCGCGGTGCAGAACTTCAACGAGAACCTGTCGATCCTGATCATGCTCGGGCTGTACGCCGGGATGATCAAGGCCAACCTGTCGATCTACGTGATCATCGCGCTGTTCGGCCTGTTCGTGAGCGGCTCGATGGTGCTGGTGCGCCGCCGGCATCACCACAACCAGCGCCAGGGCGACTCGCTGCACATGATCGGCATGGACAAGCCGGGCTCGCCGCACGGCTGAGGAGCCGTGACAGACCAGGAGCCGGTTGACTTCGGGCCGGGCGCCCTCACCTCTTGCGCGAACGACCCCGTTCGCGGAGACCCCATGGGCGCGATCCCCCAGTTCCTGCTCGACGAAGGCGGCCCGTCCGTCCCCGCCGGCCCGGCCGGCGACGGCGATGCCGGGCTGCTCGACGCCTACTCCCGCGCGGTAGTCACTGCCGCCGAGCGGGTGGGACCCGCCGTCGCCCACCTGGAGGTCGAGCAGGCGCGCCGCGGGCGCGCCCGCCACGGCTCGGGTTCGGGGTTCGCGTTCACGCCGGACGGCCTGATCCTCACCAACAGCCACGTGGTCCACGGCGTGCGCGCGGTGCGCGCGAGCTTCGCCGACGGCACGAGCTACGACGCCGACGTGATCGGCGACGATCCGGACACCGACATCGCCGTGATCCGCATCGGGGCGAGCGGCCTGCCGGCGGCGACCCTCGGCTCCTCGCGCGGGTTGCGCGTCGGCCAGCTCGCGATCGCGATCGGCAACCCCTACGGCTTCCAGCACACGGTCACCGCGGGCGTGGTGAGCGCGCTCGGGCGGAGCCTTCGCGCGTACAG
Source organism: uncultured beta proteobacterium (assembly GCA_963762785.1). GTDB lineage: Bacteria > Pseudomonadota > Gammaproteobacteria > Burkholderiales > SG8-39 > DATEDA01. The sequence continues at coordinate 28,522 of CAVXND010000025.1, read as the reverse complement.
CGGCCGGCTGATCGACGACGTCGTCCAGACCGACGCGGCACTCAACCCCGGCAACTCGGGCGGACCCCTTGTCGATTCGCGCGGCGAGGTGATCGGCGTGAACACCGCCATCATTCCCGGGGCACAGGGAATCTGCTTCGCCACCGCGATCGACACGGTGCGGTGGGTGGCGACCCAGCTCCTCCGCGACGGCAAGGTCCGCCGCGGCTATCTCGGCTTCGCCGGCGCCAACGTGCCGGTCGCGCGCCGGGTCGTCCGGCATCACGCGCTGCAGACCGAGCGTGCGGTGCGCGTCGAATCGCTGGAGCGCGGCGGGCCGGCCGCGCGCGCCGGCGTCGAATCGGGCGACCTGATCGTCGCCTACGACGGCCGTCCGGTCGGCGGGATCGACGATCTGCATCGCCTCCTCACCGCCGAGCGGATCGGCCGGCCGGCGACGATCACGGTGCTCAGGCGCACGCGCAAGGTCGAGCTTGCGGTGACGGCGGCCGAGCGTCCGGTCGTCGACTAGCTCGTGCGCCGCGCCGTCAGCCGAGCACGACCGGGCGGTTGGAGAGCTCGTCCGGGTTCTCGTCGCGCGGCGGATAGTGCAGCGCGAGCAGGTCGCTGATCGCCTGGACGCCGGTGATCGACACCCGCCTCGAATCGCCCGGCCGCGAACTCGCGCTGCATGGCGCCGCAGATCGCTTCCCACGCCGCCTCGCCGACCCGGGCATGGATGCCGCGGTCGGCGACGATCTCGACGCGCTTGTCGGCGAGCAGCAGGTAGACGAGCACGCCGGCGTTCTGCTCGGTGTCCCAGATGCGCAGCCGGCCGAAGAGCTCGATCGCGCGCTCGCGCGCCGAAACGCCGCGGACGAGATCGGAGAACGGGAGCGCGGACTCCACCGCGAAGCGCAGCTCCCCGTCGTGGCGCTGCTCCTGCGCCCGGATCGCATTCTCGATCGCCGCCAGCGCCGGCCGCGGGAACGCGTAGCGCACCGACCAGTGGTCGGAGAGGATGTGACGGACGAATCGGCCGAGGCCCATCTAGTCGCCCCAGCTCCCGGATGCCCCGCCGCCGCCGAACCCGCCGCCGCCGCCGGACCAGCCGCCGCCCCCGCCACCCCAGGTGCCGCCGCCCCAGCCCCCGCCGGTACCGCCGCCGATCCAGGGACCGCCACCCCAGCCGCCGCGCCGGCCGCCGGCGAGCGCGCCCCCGACGCCGCCGAGCAGGAGCGTCAGGAAGAACGCGAGGATTCCCGCCGCAACGGCCGCGATCATCGTGCCGGCGATCGCAAGGGCGATGAACCCCGCGACGCCCCCGGTCGCCGCCGAGCCGAAGAAGCGCCCCAGCACCTTCGTCAGGATCCCGCCCGCCACGACGATCACGACGAGCAGGATCACGAAGAGCGACTGCAGGTCGGCCCCCTGCCCCGGCTGCTGCGTGCCGCTTTGCGGCGGCGGCAGCTTCTCGCCGTCGACGAGCTTCATCAGCTGATCGGTCCCGGCCTTCAGCCCGCCGTAGAAGTCGCCCTCGACGAAGTGCGGAGCGATCGTCTCGCGGATGACGCGCCGCGCGACGACGTCGGGGATCGCGCCCTCGAGCCCGTAGCCGACCTCGATGCGCAGCTTGTGGTCGTTCTTCGCGACGACGAAGATCAACCCGTCGTCCACCTTCTTCCGCCCGACCTTCCACTGGTCGGCGACGCGGATCGCGTACTGCGCGATCTCTTCGGGCCGCGTCGTGGGCACCATGAGCACGGCGATCTGGCTGCCCTTGCGGGCCTCGAACGCGGCGAGCGAACGCTCGAGGTCGGCGACCTGGTCCGCGGTGAGCGTCCCGGTGAGGTCGGTGACCCGGCCCTTGAGCGGCGGGACCGGGACGAGGTCCTGCGCGCAGGCGCCGCCGAGCAGCGCGACCCAGAGCAGGAACGCGCCGATCAGCGCGGCGAGACGCGGTCTGCTGCGGTTCATTGCGCGCGCCCCCGGGACGGCGACCGCCGACGCGCGGCTCGCGCCGCGCTCATCGGCGTTCATCCCCCGATCGCCGTTACTTCTTCTCCGCGGGCTTGCTGAAGTCGACCTTGGGCGCGCTCGAGATCTCGCGCTCGTTCTCGACGGCGAAGTTCGGCTTCGTCTTGTAGCCGAACACCATCGCGGTGAGGTTCACCGGAAACTCGCGCACGAGCACGTTGTAGTCCTGCACCGTCTTGATGTAGCGGTTGCGCGCCACGGCGATGCGGTTCTCGGTGCCCTCGAGCTGCGCCTGCAGATCGCGGAAGTTCTGGTCCGACTTGAGATCCGGGTACTTCTCGACGACGACCAGCAGCCGCGACAGCGCGCTCGACAGGTCGCCCTGCGCCTGCTGGAAGCGCTGCAGCGCGGCCGGGTCGTTGAGCGTCTCGGGCGTGACCTGCATCTGGCCCACCCGCGCGCGCGCCTCGGTCACCCGCGTCAGCACCTCCTGCTCCTGCTGCGCATAGCCCTTCACCGTGGCAACGAGGTTCGGGATCAGGTCGGCGCGCCGCTGGTACTGGTTGGTGACCTCCGACCAGGCGCCCTTCACGCCCTCGTCCTTCTGCTGAATCTCGTTGTAGCCGCAGCCGGAGAGCGCCAGCGCGGCGATGAGCACCCAAAGCTTCTTCATTCTGTCCTCCTGCGGGTTAGTGCGTCGTCAAGATTGCGGCGCGGCCGCCGCTTTCAAGTCCTTCATCGTCGCGCGGGCGAAGCAGAGATCCTCCCAGGCCTTCGACTTGTCCGGCAGGCTGCGGAGCAGGTAGGCCGGGTGGTACGTGACGATCGTCGTCACGCCCTGATAGCGGAACAGCTTGCCGCGCAGGCTCGCGATGCTCGCGTCGGTGTTGAGCAGCAGCTGCGCCGCGGCGCGGCCCAGCGCGAGGATCAGCCGGGGCCGGATCAGCTCGATCTGCCGGACGAGATGCGGGCTGCATTGCGCGACCTCGAACGGCTCGGGGTTGCGGTTGCCCGGCGGGCGGCACTTGAGCACGTTCGCAATATAGACGTTCTCGCCCCGGCGCAGCGCGACCGCGGCGAGCATGTTGTCGAGAAGACGGCCCGCCTGCCCGACGAAGGGCTCGCCGCGCGCGTCTTCCTCGGCGCCCGGCGCTTCGCCGACGATCATCCACTCGGCACGCTCGTCGCCGACCCCGAACACGGTGTTGGTGCGGGTCCGGCAGAGCCCGCAGGCTTCGCACGTTGCAACCGCCGTCTTGAGCGCCGGCCAGTCCATGCGGGCGACGCGCGCAGCGCGATCGTCGAGCTCGAGCTCGGCGACATCGCCGGAGCGGACCGCGGGCGGAGGACTCGCCGGCGCGGGATCGACGGCAGGCCGGAGCGCGGACACCTCGCGGCCGCGCAGGCGCCATCGCGGCCGCACGCCGATCTCGGCGAGGATTCGCTCGCGACGCGCGCTCACAATGCCAGGCTGAGGAGGAGCGCGTCCTCCCGGCCGTGACGCGCGGGGTAGTAGCCCTTGCGTACGCCCACCTGCTCGAACCCGTACCGCAGATACAGCCGGCGCGCGTCCGGGTTGGACGGCCGCACCTCGAGAAAGATCACGTGCGCCTGGTAGCCGCGCGCGACGTCGAGGAGATGCTCGAGCAGCTTGCCGCCGTAGCCGCGCCGCTGCACCGGCGCGGCGATGCTCAGATTGAGGAGGTGGGCCTCGTTCGCGCCGAGCATCATCACCGCGTAGCCGACGAGGCCGTCGGCCGAGCGGGAGCCCCAGCAGCTGTAGCCCGCCGCCAGCGAATCGCGGAAGTTGCCGAAGGTCCACGGAAACTCGTAGATCGTGCCCTCGATCGCGACCACCGCGTCGAGATCGCGCGCCGCGAGCGGCTCGATCCGCGGCTCCGGGCGGAGGACCGCGCTCACCGTTCGCTCGTTTTCAGCGCGACGCGGTCGCGGAGGTAGAACGGCAGCGCCGCCGCTGCGGCGACGCCCTCACCGGCGGCAAGCCGCGGCGCGGCGAGACGCGCGACCGCCGCGGCCGAGGGGAAGGTCTCGGGGTCGACGGCGGCGAGCCGGGAACCATGACGCAGCGCGAGCGCATCGCGATAGGCGGCGAACCCGGTGCCGCAGCCGGTCCAACCCTCGCCTTCGGGAAGCGGCACCGCGTCCGGGCGGTGCAGGCCTGGGGGAATCACTTCGTGTAGACGGCCGTGCTGTTTTTCGTAGCACGCATGATACACCTCGCCCATGCGCGCATCGAGGCACGCGACGACGCGCGGCGCGGGCGCGGCTTCAGCGAGCGCCGCGAGCGTGCCCACGCCGACCACGGGCAGCGCGCGCGCCGCCGCGAGACCCTGCGCCACGCCGCACGCGATGCGCAAGCCCGTGAACGAGCCGGGCCCGGCGCCGTAGGCGATGCCGTCGAGATCCCCGATCCGCAGCCCGGCGCGCGCGAGCAGCGCGTCGATCTCGCCGAGGACGATCTCGGCATGGCGCTGGCCGGCGTCGAGCGTGCGCTCGTGGACGACGCCGGCGACGCTGACCGCCAGCGACAGCCGCTCGGTCGCGGTTTCGATCGCGAGCAGGTTCATGCGCCCGATTCTATCGGGCGCGGACGCGCTACACTTTGCCGCCGATACCGGGAGGAGACCGAATGGACACTTCTGCGCAGGGCCTGCGCGTCCTCGTCACGGCGGGCGCGGCCGGCATCGGCCGCGCGATCGCCCGGACCTTCGTCGAGCACGGCGCGCGGGTGCACATCTGCGACGTCGACACGGCCGCCCTTGCCGCGGCGAGGGAAGCACTCCCGGCGGTGACGCAGACGGTCGCCGATGTCGCGAGCGTCGCCGACGTCGACCGCCTCTTCGCCGACGTCGGGCGGACGCTCGGCGGGCTGGACGTGCTCGTCAACAACGCCGGCATCGCCGGCCCGACCGGCAAGGTCGAGGAGCTCGCGCCCGCGGACTGGGACCGCTGCATCGCCGTCGACCTGAACGGCATGTTCTACTGCACCCGGCGCGCGATGCCGCTGATCAAGCAGGCGGGCGGCGGGAGCGTCATCAACCTGTCGTCGGTCGCCGGACGGCTCGGGTTCCCGATGCGCACGCCGTACGCGGCGGCGAAGTGGGCGGTCGTCGGCTTCACCAAGAGCCTCGCGATCGAAGCCGGGCCCGAGAAGGTGCGCGTAAACTGCATCCAGCCCGGGAACGTCGAGGGCGAGCGGATCGACCGCGTCATCGACGCCAAGGCGAAAGCGCTCGGCATTCGCGGCGAGGAGATGAAGAACCGCCTGCTCGACACGGTCAGCCTGCGGACGTTCGTGAGCCCGCAGGACATCGCCAACATGGCGCTCTTCCTCGCGACCGACGCCGGCCGGCACATCACCGGCCAGGCGCTCTCGGTCTGCGGCGACGTCCAGCGGACGGTCTGAACAACGGAGCAACGGAGGACAGCATGGCAGCGGCACAGAAGAAGGTCATCATCACCTGCGCGGTCACCGGCTCGATCCACACGCCGACCATGTCGGCGCACCTGCCGATCACGCCGCGCCAGGTCGCCGACGAATCGATCGCGGCGGCGAAAGCCGGCGCGGCGATCATTCACCTTCACGCGCGCGATCCGAAGGACGGCCGCCCGACCCCCGATCCGCAGGTGTTCCTCGAGTTCCTGCCGGCGATCAAGCAGGCGACCGACGCGGTCATCAACATCACCACCGGCGGCGGGCACAACATGACGGTGCAGGAGCGACTCGCGGCGCCGCTCGCCACGAAGCCCGAGATGTGCTCGTGCAACATGGGGTCGATGAACTTCGGCCTCTTCCCGATGCTGGCCCGCTACAAGGAGTTCAAGTACGAGTGGGAGCCGAAGTACCTCGAGGCGAGCCGCGACTTCATCTTCCGCAACACGTTCAAGGACATCGAGTACATGTTCAAGCACCTCGGCGAGGGGTGCGGCACGCGCTTCGAGTTCGAGTGCTACGACGTCGGACATCTCTACAACCTCGCCCACTTCGTCGACCGCGGGCTGATGAAACCGCCGCTCTTCGTGCAGACGATCTTCGGCATCCTCGGCGGCATCGGCGCCGACACCGAGAACCTCCTGCACATGAAGCGGATCGCCGACCGGCTGTTCGGCGACCAGTATTACTGGTCGATCCTCGGCGCCGGGCGCCACCAGATGGGGCTGCTCACCGTCGGCGCGCAGATGGGCGGCAACGTGCGCGTCGGGCTCGAGGACAGCCTCTACCTCGGCAAGGGCCAGCTCGCCGAGTCGAACGCCGACCAGGTGCGCAAGATCCGTCGCATCCTCGAGGAGCTCTCGCTCGAGGTGGCGAGCCCGGAGGAAGCGCGGGCCATGCTCGCCCTGAAGGGGAAGAACAACGTCGGCTTCTGACGCCTGCGCCCCGCGGCGTTGACTCCCGAGCTCGTCTCCAATCCGTGGTTCTACGCCGCCGCGGGCGTCGCGGTGGTGCTCTCGGGAATTTCGAAGGGCGGGCTCGGCGCGGCCGGCGGGCTGATGGTGCCGATCATGTCGCTCACGATCTCGCCGGTGCAGGCGGCGGCGATCGCGCTGCCGATCCTGCTCACGATGGACGTCGTCGGCGTCTACGCCTACCGCAACGACTGGGACCGGCGGCAGATCGCGATCCTCCTGCCGGCAGGGATCCTCGGACTCGCGCTCGGCTGGGCCACCTTCCGCTACCTCAACGACAACTGGATCCGCGTGCTGCTCGGCTGCATCTCGTGCGGGTTCGTCGCCTACAGCGTGCTCCGCCGCCCGCCGGCCCCGGCGGCGCCCAACCTGCTGAAGGGCTATGTGTGCGGCACCGCGGCCGGGTTCACCACCTTCGTCGCCCACGCCGGCGGCCCGCCCTTCGCGATCTACCTCCTGCCGTTGCGGCTCGCCACGGCGGTGTACGTCGGCACCACCGTCGTCTACTTCACGGTGATGAATGCGCTGAAGGTCGTGCCGTACGCGCAGCTCGGGCTCTTTGACGCACGCACGCTATGGACGGCCGCGGTGATGCTGCCGGTCGCGATCGGCGGGATGCTGCTCGGGCTCTGGCTGCGGCCCAGGATGAGCCCGAAGTGGTTCTACCGCGTCGCCTACGCGCTGCTCTTCGCGACCGGGGCGAAACTGCTGTTCGACGGGCTGCGCGGCTTGACAGCCTAGACCGGTTTCACACGCGGCGCCTCGCCGTACAGCCCGCCCTTCACCCGGCCCCCGAGCGCGAAGTGCGCCGCGGCGGTGCCGTGATCGGTGCCGTTGGAGCCGTTTTCCTGCGGCCTGCGACCGAACTCGGCGTAGGTGACGACGAGCGTCGAGTCCCAGCGCCCCAGCTCCTGGAGGGCGGCGCGCAACGCGACGAGCCCTTCGGCGAGCTGCCGCAGCAGGTTCGCATGCGTCCCGGGCTGGTTCTGATGCGTGTCGAAGCCGTTCAGGCTGATCCGCACCGCCGCGACGCCGGCCTCCGAGGCCACGACCTGCGCCGCCGTCTTCACCGCGTTGCCGAACGGCCCCGGCGGGAACTGGGTGCGGAACTCGCGGTTGCCGTTGAGTCCCGACGCCGCCTGGACCACGTCCGCCTCGACCTTGAGCAGGTGCGCAAGGGCGCGGTTCCCCTGCATCTGGGTCGGCTGCGCAAGCTTCGCCTGGCGGAGAAACTGCTCGGTGTTGGCGAGCGCAACCGCGCGCGCGCCGCCGCCGGCGAGCGGCCCGAGCTCGCTCGCCCCGACCACGACGCCGTCCGCGGCGAAGCGCTTCGGCACCGGCGCCGCGGCAAACGCTCGGGCGAGCCAGCCGTCCGCGAGGTACTCCTCCGCGCGCGAAGCGGTGTCCCAGATCTCGATCGAGCGGAAGTGCGACAGGTTCGGGCTCGGATAGCCGACGCCCTGCACGATCGCGAGCTCGCGCGACTGCCACAGCGGCATGAGCGGCGCGAGCGACGGATGGAGCCCGGTGCGACCGTCCAGCTGAAGCACGTCGTCGCGCCGGATGGCGATCCGCGGCCGCAGGCCGTAGTACCCGGGATCCGCGTACGGCACGACGGTGTTCAGCCCGTCGTTGCCGCCTTTCAGCTCGACGAGCACGAGGAGCTGCGAGTAGCCGGCGGCCGCGCCTTGCGCAAGCGCAAACCGGGGCGCCAGGATGGAGATCCCGGCGGCGGCCGAGGTAAGGAGAAAATCGCGACGCTTCATGCCGACACCTATTTGAGCTGGTACGCCGGGTCGAGCGCGACGCGCTTGATCACTTCGCGCGCCGGCAGATCGGTCGGGATCGGGGTCACCGGCTCGCGCGCGAGGAGCGCCCGCTCGATGTCGCCGTGCGAGACGGCGCCGGGGAACTGGCCGAGCCAGCGCTGCGGGTCGAACTGGATCTCGTAGAGCGCGCGGACGAACCGCGCCCGCCCCTCCTCGCCCATGCGTCCTAAGCCCTTCGTCCGCGCGAGGTCGGCGTCGCCGCCGCGGCGCCGGAGCTCGCCCATCGCCACCCCTGGCATCTCGTCCGCACGGAAGATGCGCTCGGCGAACCCCTTGCGCGCGAGCAGCGTCGAGGAGTTGATCCACGCCTCGCCGCCCGGCCAGCCCTTGACGTTCGGCGGGGAAAACAGGTTCTGTCCGAGCTGCGCGACGACGAGCGCGAGCGGCAGCGGGTCGCCGACCTGGAAGTCGAGCGCGCGCATGGTGCCCACGACCAGGTCGACCGGCGACTTGATCAGCGCGCCACGGTTCTCCGCTGCCCAGAACGCCGTCGAGAGGAAGAGCTCCCGCAGCGCGACCTTGATCTCGTAGTTGGAGAGATGGAACTTCTGCGCGATGCGGCGGACCTCGCCTGCATCGGGCTCGGGGGACACGAACTCGCGCCAGAGCTTCGTCACCACGAACTCGGCCGTCGGCGGCCGCGAGAGCAGGATGTCAAGCACCGCGTCGCCGTCGAAGTTGCCGGTCTTGCCGAGGACGGTCTTCGTGCCCTCGTCGTGCAGCGCCGGCCGCGATCGGAAGTCGCCCGAATCCGGGTCGATCGACCAGCCGGTGAAGGCGCGCGCCGCCTCGCGGACGTCGGCCTCGGTGTAGCGCCCCTCGCCGAGGGTGAAGAGCTCCATCACCTCGCGCGCGAAGTTCTCGTTCGGCTTGCCCTTGCGGTTCGACGCCGAGTCGAGATAGATCACCATCGCCGGATCCTTCGCGACCGCGTGCAGGAGCTGGCCGAAGTTGCCGCCCGCATGCCGCCTGAGGAGGACGTTCTGCTCGTACATCAGCTTCGTGTAGCGCACCTTCTGCTGGCTCGACACGAAGTGGTTGTGCCAGAAGAGCGTCATGCGCTCGGTGAGCGGCGACCGGGTCTGGAGCATTTCCTCCAGCCACCAGGTCCGCAGGTCGAAGCCGCGCCGGATCTCCTCCGCCAGGAAGGCCTTGCGCTCCTCGGGCGAAGCCTGGCGGAACTGGCGCGGCGGGACGATCGCCTCGCGCACCCACTCCGGCGGCGGCGTGCGCGCGGACCGGGTCATGCCGGCAAGCAGCCGCTCGACCGCCTCGGGGCGCGACAGCGCGGCGTACTCGGCGATCTCGCGCGGCTGCGCGCCGAATCCGGTCCGGTTCAGGAGATGCCGGGCGTCGTCGGGCCCCATCGCGGCCTGCGCTGCGAGCGGCAGCGCGAGCGCGAATGCGGCGGTCCACCTCATGGCGTGCGGCTCAGCGGGGCGGCGGCCGCCGGTCGCGGTAGACATCGCGGCCGTGGTCGCCGATGTCGCGGCGGAGCTGGCGGCGCTCCTCCGGCGACAGCTGACCGCGGCGCGGATCGTGCGCGTCGCGATCGCCCGAAGTCGCGCTGCGGCATCTGATCGCGCTGCGGCGGCGGCATCGGCCGCATGGGCTGGTCCGTGCCGCGGCGGCCGCCGCCGGGCGGCTGCTGGGCATGACCCGGCCACGCCGCCGCAAGCAGCGTCGCGATGCTCGCCATGATCAGCAGCCGCTTCATCGACGATCAGTTCCGCGTGTCCGCGTCGTGCTTCTCGTTGTAGATGTTCCGGCTCGCGGCGTTCAGGTCCTGGCGCAGGTCCGTGCGCTCGGCCTTCGTAAGCATACCGTCGGACTTGTACCGCCGCTCCTCCTGCCGGATCGAACGCTGCTCCGTGCGGAGGGCGTTTGCCTCCGCCCGGGTCAGCTCGCCCGAGCGGACGCCCTGGGCGATCCGGTCGTGCTGGTTGTGCTGGCGCTGGTTCACGCCGGGGTCGCGGGTACCGGCCGCCGCCACAAGCGGCAAGGCCATCAGGACTGCAGCCATCATCCTCTTCGTCGTGAACATGGGCCTCTCCCTGGAGTTGTCGCCGCCTTTGACGGCCGGGGCGCCGTTCGTTCCGGTGAGCGCGCCGCAACCGTGAGCGCACTATGGAAGAAGTGTGTAAGCAGACTGTGAGACCCGCGCGGGAGTTTGTAACAGCCTGTTTCGGGCGCCATTCCGCCGAAACCCGCGTTACCAATTCCTCACTCGGGCGCCGCTCGCCCGCTAACATAGCGGCCATGGCTGACGCGAAAACCAAGATCCTCGTCGTCGACGACGACCTGCGGCTCCGCGACCTGCTCAACCGGTATCTCACCGAGCAGGGGTTCGTGGTGCGCACGGTGTCGGACGCGCACGCGATGGACAAGCTCCTCGCGCACGAACGGTTCGACCTCATGGTGCTCGACCTGATGCTTCCCGGCGAGGACGGACTGTCGATCTGCCGGCGGCTGCGCGGCACCCGCAACGAGATCCCGATCGTGATGCTCACCGCGAAGGGCGAGGACGTCGACCGGATCGTCGGGCTGGAGATGGGCGCGGACGACTACCTCCCCAAGCCGTTCAATCCGCGCGAGCTGGTCGCCCGGATCAACGCCGTGCTCCGCCGGCGCGCGGCGCCGCTCCCGCCCGGTGCGCCCTCGCCCGACGCCGAGTCGGTGAGCTTCGGCGGCATGACGGTCAACCTCGCCACGCGCACGCTCAGCAAGAACGGCGAGACGGTGGCGCTCACCACCGGCGAGTTCGCGCTGCTCAAGGTGCTGGTCACGCATCCGCGGGTCCCGCTCTCGCGCGACAAGCTGATGGAGCTCGCGCGCGGCCGCGAGTACGAGGTATTCGACCGCGCGATCGACGTGCAGGTCTCGCGGCTGCGCAAGCTCGTCGAGGCCGATCCCTCCAACCCGACCTTCATCCAGACCGTCTGGGGCTTCGGCTACGTCTTCGTGCCGGACGGCACCAAGACGTGACGGTTTTCCCGCGCACCCTCCTCTGGCGCACCTTCCTGCTGATCGCGGCGCTGATCCTCGCCTCGGTCGCGGCGTACTTCGAGATCTTCAGCACCTACGAGCGCGAGCCGCGCGCGCAGCAGGTCGCGCAGATGGTGGTGAGCGTCGTGAACCTCACCCGCGCCGCGCTCGTCTCGGCCCGGCCGGATCTGCGCCGCGAGCTGCTGGTCGACCTCTCGGAGCGGGAGGGCATCGAGATCTACCCGGCCGAGCCCGGCGAGCGCCTCACCGGCCCGCCCGACGACCGGCCGGTGCTGCAGCTCGCCATCGCGGAGATCCGCCGCCAGCTCGGCGCCGAGACCCGGGTCGCGTTCGCGCGCGACGGCGTCGAGGCGTTCTGGGTCAGCTTCCGCATCGAGGACGACGAGTACTGGGTGATGCTGCCGCGCGAGCGGGTCGAGCGGCGGCTCGCGCTGCAATGGCTCGGCTGGGCGATGCTGACCGCGGCGCTCGCGCTCGCCGGCGCGTTTCTCGTGGTCTTTCGCGTGCGCCGGCCGCTCGCCGCCCTGACCCGCGCCGCGGCCGACATCGGCCGCGGGCGGATCCCGGCGCCGCTCGAGGAATCCGGTCCGGCCGAGATCCAGACGGTGTCGCGCGCGTTCAACCAGATGACGCGGGATCTCGCGCGCCTGGAGGACGACCGCGCGCTGATCCTCGCCGGCGTCTCGCACGACCTCCGCACGCCGCTCGCTCGCCTCCGCCTCGGGCTGGAGATGGCCGGCGCCGACCCGCAGCTGAAGAGCGGCATGACGGCCGACATCGACGACATCGACCGGATCATCGGCCAGTTCCTCGACTTCGCGCGCGCCGCCCGCGGCGAGCCGCTCGCGGCGATCGATCTCGCCGCGCTCGCGCGCGAGATCGCCGGGCGCTACCGCGAAGCCGGCCACGCGCTCGCCGACGAGATCGTCGCCGTGCCCGAACTGCCGCTGCGGCCGCTCGCCGTCCGGCGGCTCATCTCCAACCTGCTCGACAACGCGTTCCGCTACGGCGAGACGGGATGTCCGCTTGCGGGTCGTTCCGCAGGGCGGCGGCGCCGCCGTCGAGATTCTCGACCGGGGCCCGGGCATCCCGGCCGCAGGAGGTCGAGCGGCTCAAGCAGCCCTTCACCCGCATCGAGACGGAGACGGCGCGCAGCGGCAAGGGCGGTTCGGGCCTCGGGCTCGCGATCGTCGACCGCATCGCGCGGATGCACGGCGGCACGTTCGATCTAGTGCCGCGCGAGGGCGGCGGCCTGATCGCGCGCGTCGTCTTCCCGCGCGCTCAGCCCCAGCGCGCCTCGACCAGGTAGTCGCTCCCGGCCGGCCGCATCACCGACCGCACCAGGGCGAAGTCGGTGACCCGCCATCGGATCGGGTCGAGGGTGGGCATGACGAACCCCGGCCGCGCCTTCCGGACGAGCGTGACGTGCGAGACGAACGGCTTCGGGTCGAACGCGAACCGCGCCGTGGCGAGGGCGGTGCGCAGGTCGCTCACCAGCGTCTCGAGGGCCGCGGGCGTCTGCGTCGCCCCGGCCCACGCGATCCGGTTGTGCTTCCAGAACCCGGCCTCGTCGAGGACGAGGTCGAACGTACGCACTCGGAACGCTCGCCGCGGCAGCCTTCAGCTCATCGAGCCGTTCCGGATCGCAGTCGCCGAGGAACGCGAGCGTCATGTGGATCGAGTCGCCGCGGGTCGCCCGGCCGCCGGCGGCGCGATGAATCGCCGCCGACCACCGCTCGAGCGCGGCGCGCGCAGCGTCGTCCGGCCACAGCGCGAAAAAGAGCCGCAGCGGACGCGCGCCCGCCGTCACGCGCGATCGAGCAACGCCACCGCCTCCGCGGCGATGCCTTCGCCGCGGCCGGTGAAGCCGAGCCGCTCGGTCGTCTTCGCCTTGACGTTCACCCGATCGGTGCCCACGCCCAGGTCGGCCGCGATGTTGGCGGCCATCGCGGGAATGTGCGGCGCCATGCGCGGCGCCTGCGCGATGATGGTGGCGTCGACGTTGGCCACCGCGTAGCCCGCCGCCCGAACGCGCGCGACGGCCTCCCGCAGGAGACGGCGGCTGTCGGCGTCGCGGATAAGCGGGATCGGTGTCCGGAAAGTGCCGTCCGATGTCGCCGAGCCCGGCGGCGCCGAGCAGCGCGTCGGTGATCGCGTGCAGCAGCACGTCGGCGTCCGAATGGCCGGCGAGCCCCTTCTCGAACGGGATCTCCACCCCGCCGACGACGAGCTTCCGCCCGGTCACGAGCGCGTGGACGTCGAAACCCTGTCCGATTCTCATCTGCCGTCCCTCAGGAGCTCTACCGCCATCGCCGCGTCGCCCGGAAAGGTCACCTTGAGATTGCGCGCGCTTCCCGGCACGAGCCGCGGCCGCAGGCCGATTGCCTCGACCGCGGACGCTTCGTCGGTGACGTGTCCCGCGCCGCCGATCGCGCGGAGCAGCGTCCCGTGGCGAAACATCTGCGGCGTCTGCGCGAGCCAGAGCCCTTCGCGCGGCTCGGTCGCCGCGATCCGATCGGCGCCGTCCGCACGCTTGAGCGTGTCGGCGACCGGGATCGCCAGAATCCCGCCGACGTCGTCCTCGCGCACGGCCTCGATCAGCCGTCCGAGGTCCTCGCGCGCGAGGCACGGCCGCGCCGCGTCGTGCACCAGCACCCAGTCTTCCGGATCCACCACGTTCGCCATCGCGATCAACCCGTTCAGCACGCTGTCGCGCCGCGTCGCGCCGCCGCACCAGAGCGGCGCGAGTCGGTCGCCGAACGCATGCCAGTCGTGCGTCGCCCAGCGCTCGTCGTCGGGCGCGAGCACGACGAACGCGAGTTCGACCGCCGGATGCGCGAGCAGCGCGGCGGCGGCGTGCGCCAGCATCGGCCGGCCGGCGAGATCGAGATACTGCTTCGGGGTCTCGCCGCCGAGACGCGCACCCTGCCCTGCGGCCGGAATCAATCCGACGCAGCGCGTCGCCATGGAATCACCGGAATCGCCCTCATATCAGCCCGTATAATAGCGACCGGCCGCGTTGGAGCGGGCGCCGCGAGGCGGTCCGTCCCACCGCGGCCGGCTAGTTGATGCAGGGTGTTCTGCAGGAATTGTCGCGCCCGTGGTTCTCGCTGCCGCTCCTTCCGTGACCCGGACCCGCTTCGGGAAGCTCGCCGGCTCGTCCGACGCGCTCGCGCTCGCACGCCTCGCGGCGACGCGCCGCCCGCTGGCGATCGTCTGCGCGTCCGCGCTCGAGGCGCAGCGCCTCCGGGACGAGATCGCGTGGTTCGCGCCCGACCTCCGCGTCGCACTTCTGCCCGACTGGGAGACCCTGCCCTACGACAGCTTCTCGCCGCACCACGATCTCGTGTCGGAGCGGCTCGCGACGCTCTACCGGATCACGACCGGCGACTGCGACGTCGCAATCGTGCCGGCGACGACCGCCCTGCAGCGCATCGCGCCGCCGTCGTACCTCGCGGGCTACACGTTCTTCATCAAGCAGGGCACGCGCCTCGACGGGACGCGGCTGCGCGCCCAGCTCGCGACCGCCGGCTACAGCCACGTCACCCAGGTCGTCGCGCCCGGCGAGTACTGCATTCGCGGCGGGCTGATCGACCTCTTCCCGATGGGGAGCGCGCTCCCCTACCGCATCGAGCTCGCCGACGACGAGATCGACACGCTGCGCACCTTCGACGTCGACACGCAGCGCACCGTGTACAAGGTGAACGAAGTGCGCCTGCTGCCGGCGCGCGAGTTCCCGCTCGACGACGCGGCGCGGAGCCGCTTCCGCGCCCGGTTCCGCGAGGCGTTCGAGGGCGACCCGTCGAAATCGCCGGTCTACAAGGACGTCTCGAACGGCGTCGCGCCGGCCGGGATCGAGTACTACCTGCCGCTCTTCTTCGACGGCACCGGCACGCTGTTCGACTACCTGCCGGCCGAGGCGGCGCTCGTCACCCACCACGACGTGCACGCCGCGATCGAGGAGTTCTGGCGCGATGCGCAGTCGCGCTTCCGCCTGCTGCAGGGGGACCGGACCCGGCCGCTGCTCCCGCCGGGGGATCTCTTCCTCTCCGCCGAGCAGTTCTTCCTCGCCGCAAAGGCGTTCGAGCGCCTCGACCTGCACGCGCCGCAGCTCGCGCGCGACGACGCCGACCGGCTCGCCGCCGCGCCGCTGCCGCCGGTGGCCGTCGAGCGCCGCGCAGCCGATCCGCTGCAGGCGCTCAAGGGCTTCCTCGAGGCGACGCCGGCGCGGGTGCTCCTCGTCGCCGAATCGCCCGGCCGGCGCGAGACGATGACCGACTACCTCGCGCCAGTACGGCTTGCAGCCGAAGCCGAGCGCGTCGTTCGCCGAGTTCCTCGCCGCCGACGACCGGCTGATGCTCGGCGTCGCGCCGCTCGCCGAAGGCTTCTCGCTCCCTGCTGCCGAAGCCTGGGATGCCCTCGACGTCCCGACCGGGTTCGCGATCGTCACCGAGAACGAGCTCTACGCCGGGACCGCCCGCGCGCGCGGCAAGCGCGACCAGGCGAAGCGCTCGTCGATCGAGGGCATGCTCCGCGACCTGTCGGAGCTCGCGATCGGCGACCCGGTCGTGCACGAGACGCACGGCATCGGCCGCTATCGCGGGTCTCCTCAGCCTCGACCTCGGCGAGGGCGCCACCGAGTTCCTCCAGCTCGAGTACGCCGACGCCGACAAGCTCTACGTCCCGGTCGCGCAGCTGCACACCATCGGGCGGTACTCCGGCGGCCCGCCGGAGCAGGCCCCGCTCCACAAGCTCGGCGGCGCCGAGTGGGACAAGGCGAAGCGCAAGGCGGCGCGCCAGGTGCGCGACACCGCGGCCGAGCTGCTCGCGCTCTACGCCCAGCGCGCGGCGCGCCAGGGACGCAAGTTCGAGGTCAAGCCGCACGACCTCGACGCGTTCGCGGAGGGCTTCGGCTTCGAGGAGACGCCGGACCAGTCGGCGGCGATCGAGGCGGTGGTGTTCGACATGACCAACGGCAAGCCGATGGACCGGCTCGTCTGCGGCGACGTCGGCTTCGGCAAGACCGAGGTCGCGCTGCGCGCGGCGTTCGTCGCGGTCGCCGACGGCCAGCAGGTCGCGGTGCTCACGCCGACGACGCTCCTCGCCGAGCAGCATCTCGGCACGTTCAACGACCGCTTCGCCGGCTGGCCGATCCGGATCGCCGAGCTGTCGCGCTTTCGCACCGGAAGCGAGCAGACGGAGGCGCTGAAGGGGCTCGCCGAGGGCCGCGTCGACATCGTGATCGGCACCCACAAGATGCTCTCGCGCGACGTGAAGTTCAAGCGGCTCGGGCTCGTGATCGTCGACGAGGAGCACCGGTTCGGCGTGCGGCAGAAGGAGCGCCTCAAGCAGCTCCGCGCCGAGGTCGACGTGCTGACGCTCACCGCGACGCCGATCCCGCGCACCCTCGCGATGTCGCTCGAGGGCTTGCGCGATCTGTCCGTGATCGCGACCGCGCCGGAGCGGCGGCTCGCGATCAAGACCTTCGTCACCCAGCGCTCCGAGGGGATCATCCGCGAAGCGGCCCTGCGCGAGCTGAAGCGCGGCGGGCAGATCTACTTCCTGCACAACGACGTGGAGTCGATCGCGGCGGAAGCGGCGCGGCTCGAGAAGCTGGTGCCCGAGGCGCGGATCGTGGTCGCCCACGGCCAGATGCGCGAGCGCGACCTCGAGCGCGTGATGCGCGACTTCGTGCAGCAGCGCACCAACCTCCTCGTCTGCTCGACGATCATCGAGACCGGCATCGACATCCCGAGCGCCAACACGATCGTCATCGACCGCGCCGACCGGTTCGGGCTCGCGCAGCTGCACCAGCTGCGCGGCCGCGTCGGTCGGTCGCACCACCAGGCCTACGCCTACCTGCTGACCCCGCCCGAGGAAGCGCTCTCGGCGAACGCGAAGAAGCGGCTCGAGGCGATCCAGATGATGGAGGAGCTCGGCTCGGGGTTCTACCTCGCCATGCACGACCTCGAGATCCGCGGCGCGGGCGAGGTGCTCGGCGAGTCGCAGAGCGGCCAGATGCAGGAGATCGGCTTCAACCTCTACAACGACATGCTCGCGCACTCGGTGCGCAGCCTGCAGGCCGGCCGGGAGCCGGACCTGACGCAGCCGCTCGGCGTCACGACCGAGATCAACCTGCACGTCCCCGCCCTGCTGCCGGCCGGCTACTGCTCGGACGTGCACGAACGGCTCGTGCTCTACAAGCGCCTCGCGAACTGCGACACCGAGGAGGCGCTCACGGCGATGCACGAGGAGCTCGTCGACCGCTTCGGCCTGCTCCCCGAGGCGGCGCAGGCGCTCGTCGAGAGCCATCGGCTGCGCATCCTCGCGCACCCGCTCGGCGTCGTCCGCATCGACGCCCCGGCGGAGCACGCGCAGATCCAGTTCGGGCCGAACCCCGCGATCGACGCCGCGCACGTCATCCGGCTCGTGCAGCAGAGCCGCGGCTGGAAGCTCGCCGGTCCGACGAAGCTGCGGGCGCCGATCGCCGGCGCGACGCTCAAGGAGCGCGTGCAGGCGATCAGAGGCGTACTGGAGTCGCTCGGCGCCCCGCGGCGCTGAGCGGCGGAACGGCGCGCGCGGGTGCGCGCCCTACTTGTCCGCGACCTTCCGCAGCCGCGTCGGGTCGAAGCGCTCGACGACCGCCCGCTCCGCCTCGACGTCCTCGGACTGGAGCTGCTCGAGTCTCGCCGTCAGCTCGGCGAGGCGCCGCTCGAGCTCGGCGGTGTGGTCGGTCAGGCCGCGGATCGCCTGCGCGACCGGGTCGTCGTCGCCGCTCGTCAGCCCGTAGGCCGAGAAGCCGAGCCGCGCGGCGTGCGCCTCGCGCACCTGCGCGTGGCGGTCCTCGATGATCTTGGCCGGGATGCCGACCGCGGTCGCGCCGGGCGGCACGTCCTTCACCACCACCGCGTTCGACCCGACCTTCGCGCCGTCGCCGACGACGATCGGGCCGAGCAGCTTCGCCCCGGCGCCGACGACCACGTTGCGGCCGAGCGTCGGATGGCGCTTGCCCTTGTTCCAGCTCGTCCCGCCCAGGGTCACGCCGTGGTAGAGCGTGGTGTCGTCGCCGATCTCGGCGGTCTCGCCGATCACCACCCCCATGCCGTGGTCGATGAACACCCGCCGGCCGATCGTGGCCCCCGGGTGGATCTCGATCCCGGTGATCCAGCGCGAGAAGTGCGACACGAGCCGTGCGAGCCAGCGCAGGCCGGCGCCCCACAGCAGGTGGGCGAAGCGGTGGATCAGCAGCGCGTGGAAGCCGGGGTAACACGTGATGACCTCCCAGCCGGACCGGGCCGCCGGGTCGCGGTCGAACACGCAGGCGATGTCTTCGCGGATGCGGGAGAACATGTCTAACCCCTAGAGTCAGCGGCCATTATCCTAAACCTGACCGTTTCGATCAACTATTCCGGCGATAGGGGCAACGCATCACCGCCCGCCCTCGTTGTCCCAGGAGGAAAGAATGCCGCGCAGGATGTTGACCTCCTCCTTCTCGAGCCGGCCGCGGCCGAAGAGCCGTCGCAACCGCTCCATCAGCCGCCGCGGGCTCGCCGGGTCGAGAAAGCCGCTGCCGACGAGGTTGCGCTCGAGGTGGGCGTAGAAGCCCTCGACCTCGTCGAAGCTCGCCGCTTCGAAGCGGTCGTTCGGGACGGCTGCCGGCCCGAGCGCCGCGACTCTTGCCTCGTACGCCATGACCTGCACCGCCGCCGCGAGATTGAGCGAGGAGTAGTCCGAACTGGTCGCGATGTGCGCGACCCGGCTGGCACTTGAGCACCTCGTCGTTCGCGAGCCCGGACATCTCGGTCCCGAACACGAACGCGACCTCCCCGCCGCCGGCGGCCTCGGCCGCCGCCAGCTCCGCCGCCGCCCGCGCGTCGAGCGCGTGCGGCGAGAGCTCGCGGCGACGCGCGGTCAGCGCGATTGCGAGCGTCGTCCCGGCCAGCGCTTCGTCGAGCGTGGCGCACACCTGCGCCCGCGCGAGGCAGATCGTCCGCGCCGGTCGCCATCGCCTCCGCCTGCGCGATCCGGAAAGTGGCGCGGTGCGACGAGCACGAGGCGCGCGAGCCCCATCGTTTTCATCGCGCGCGCCGCGCCGCCGATGTTGCCCGGATGCGTCGTGCGCACGAGCACCACGCGTACGCGCGCGAAACTCGCGGGTTCGCCGTCTCGATTCGCTAGAATCGCGCCTTCGCTCGCCACCCCACCCGCCCTTCCCGCCGATGCCCGTCCTTCATCCCACACTCCACACCGCCGTCAAGGCGGCGCGGCGCGCCGGCTCGATCATCAACCGCGCGGCGCGCGACCTCGACGGGCTCGCCGTCACCGCCAAGCGCAAGAACGACTTCGTCACCGAAGTCGACCGCGCCGCCGAGCACGAGGTGATCGAGACCATCAGGAAAGCTTACCCGGACCACGCGTTCCTCGCGGAGGAGTCGGGCGCCAGCGGGCGGTCCGACTACACCTGGATCATCGATCCGCTCGACGGTACGACCAATTTCATCCACGGCTTCCCGCAGTACGCGGTCTCGATCGCGCTCCGCCACCGCGAGACGATCACCCAGGCGGTGGTCTACGACCCGACGAAAAACGAGCTCTTCACCGCGAGCCGCGGCCGCGGCGCGTACCTCGACGACCGGCGTCTCCGGGTCGGCAAGCGTGCGAGCCTCGCCGAGGCGCTGATCGGCACCGGCTTCCCGTTCAAGGAGCTCGCGCACCTCGACGAGTTCCTGCGCGTGTTCAGGGCGGTGACCGAGAACTCGGCGGGCGTGCGGCGCGCCGGCGCCGCGGCGCTCGATCTCGCGTACGTCGCAGCGGGCCGGCTCGACGGGTTCTGGGAAACCGGGCTCGCGCCCTGGGACACCGCCGCCGGGAGCCTCCTCATCTCGGAGGCCGGCGGGCTGATCAGCGACTACGAGGGCGAAGCCAACTATCTCGATTCCGGCCAGGTCGTCTGCGGATCGCCGAAGGTGTTCGGGCAACTGCTGCAGCTCATCCAGGCGGCGCGGCGCGGGGTCAGTCGAGCTTAGCGCCCGACGCCTTCACCACCTTCGACCACTTCTCGATCTCGACGCGGATGAAGGCGTCGAACTGCTCGGGCGTGTTGCCCGAAGGCTCCAGGCCTTGCTGGGCCATCCGCTCGACGAGGTCGCTCATCGCGAGCGCGCGATTGATGTCGGCGCTCGCCTTGCGCACGACCTCGCGCGGCGTGGCGCTCGGCACGACGACGCCGGAGATGCTGATCACGCTGAAGCCGGGGAGCGTCTCGGCGACTGTGGGGACGTCCGGGGCGGTCGGCGCACGCTGCGGACCGGTGATCGCGAGGAGCTTCACCTTGCCCGCCTTGATGTTCGGCGTCGACGCGGACAGCGGGTCGATCTGCAGCGCCACGCGTCCCGAGATCACGTCCGGGTAGGCGGGTGCACCGCCTTTGTAAGGCACATGGACGATGTCGATGCCGGCCTGCGACTTGAGCAGCTCGCCGGCGAGATGCATCGCGGTTCCGGTGCCCGGCGTCGCGTAAGTGAGCTTGCCCGGGTTCTTCTTCGCGAGCGCGATCAGCTCGGGCACGTTGTTCGCCTCGAGGCCGGGTGTCGCGACCAGCGCGATGTGCTGCACGGCGACCATGGAAACGCCGGAGAGATCCTTCAGCGTGTCGTACGGGAGGTCGGTGCGCATGCTCGGGTTGATCACGTGCGCGGTGATCACCATGCACATCGTGTAGCCGTCCGGCGGCGACTTCGCGACGAAATCGGTGCCGACCACGGTGCTCCCGCCCGGCTTGTACTCGATCAGCACCGTCTGCCCCCAGATTTCCTGCAGCTTCTGGCCGAGCAGTCGTGCGAGGATGTCGGTCGCGCCGCCCGGCGGGAACGGCACCACGAGCCGGACCGGTTTGGTCGGGAACGCCTGCGCCAGCGCCGCGCCCGGCAGCGCAGCCGTCAGCGCAAGCGCCAACGCGCAAACGAGCTTTCTCATGCTTCTCCTCCTGGGTCTTCTGGCTTAGCGGCCGCCGGCGATCTCGGCCTCGCCGAGCTGCGCGTCGGGCATGCCGCCGGTCGCGCGCGGGTCGTCGCTGTAGAGCTTTTTGAAGTCGAACGTGCAGCTGCGCCCGGGCTGCGGCGGCACACCGTTCACTCCGAACAGATGCACTTCACGCGGCACGTCGCGGAAGCCCTCCGCGTCGAGCCAGAGCCGCACCAGGTGCCGCCGGCGCCCGGGTTCCGGGTGCTCGACGAACTTCGTCCGCGCGTGCATCACGGCGTAGTTGTTGATGACGAGCATGTCGCCGCGCTCGAGGAAGAACGCGAGCCGGTTCTCCGTCGCCTTCGCCACCTCGTCGAAAAGATCCATCGCGGCGAGCTCCTGCTCGGTGAGCGGGAGGCCGAGGGCGCGGTGGGCGGCGGCGATGCCCGAGCGCTGATAGCGCACGGTGATCTGTCCGCCGTGGCGCGCGAATACCGGGATCCGGTACGGGGTGACCGGCTCTTCAGCGGCCCCCTCCTCGCCGAGCCGGTGATGGTGGAATCCGCGATACAGCGGCTCGAGCAGCTCGGGCGCGCGCCGCTTGATCTCGTCGTGGACGGTCAGCGCGCTCGTGAGGAAGCTCGCGCCGCCGCTCGCCGCCTGCTGCCAGCAGGCGAGCGTGATCATCGCCGTCCAGTCGGTGTGGAGGCGCAGCTCGAGGTTGCTCCGGTACATCCGAGGCGTCGCGTCCTCGGCGGTCGCGTCGAGGACGTGGCCGATCAGCTCGCCCTGGGCGTTCTGCGACAGCGGCGATCCGAACCAGGTGCCGACGCCCCACACCGCGGCGATGAACTCGTCGACCGTGAGCCCGTCGACCGGCAACCCCCGCAGCAGCGTGAACCCGCGTCCCGACCGGACGTCCTCGTACGCGCGGCGGAGCCGCTCGCCGAGCGCGCCGAACGGGAAGTCGGCGCGGGCGAGCGCGTGCGCCGGCGTGACGCGGCCGCTGGCACGCAGCGCACCGAGCGCGGCGAGGATCTCCTCCCGGTCGCGCTGCGTCAGATCGACCGCGTAGTCCGCAACGCCCGCGAACGAGTCGCGCGTCCAGGCCCCTGCGTCGGCTGCTCTTTCGATTGCACCCATGGCTCCCGCCCTTTCCCGTGCGTCGCGTATGGTGCCGCCGCCGCGTGCGGCTGTCCACCGAATACAATGGCGGCCCGAGCGTGCGCGGCCGGCCCCGCGTGCGCCCGCACCGCCGTGAACAAGCCCCTCGACACTCACACCCCGATGATGCAGCAGTACCTGAGCCTGAAGGCCGGGCATCCGGACATGCTGCTCTTCTACCGGATGGGCGACTTCTACGAGCTCTTCTACGACGACGCCGAAAAGGCGTCGCGCCTCCTCGACCTCACGCTCACGACGCGCGGCGCCTCCGCCGGGGTGCCGATCAAGATGGCCGGCGTGCCGTGGCAGTCGATCGAGCCGTACCTGGCGAAGCTCGTCAAGCTCGGCGAGTCGGCGGCGATCTGCGAGCAGATCGGCGATCCGGCGACGTCGAAGGGGCCGGTCGAGCGTGCGGTGACGCGCATCGTCACGCCCGGCACGCTGACCGACAGCGCGCTCCTCGACGACAAGACCGACAACATCCTGCTCGCGGTGCATGCCGAGCGCCAGCTCGCCGGCCTCGCGTGGCTCAACCTCGCGAGCGGCGAGTTCCGCGTGGCCGAGGTGCCCGCGCGACGGCTTCCCGACGAGCTCCAGCGAATCGGCCCGGCCGAGGTGCTCGCCGCCGACGGCGGCGGCCCCGAGCTGCCGGAGAGCGTTCGCGCGGTGACTCTTCTGCCGGCATGGCAGTTCGACCTCGACGGCGCGACGCGCCTGCTCGCCGAGCACTTCGGCGTGGCAGGGCTCGCGGGCTTCGGCTGCGAAGACATGCGGCCGGCGATCGCCGCAGCCGGCGCGCTCCTCGCCTACGCGCGGCGTACGCAGTCGCAGGCGCTCAGCCACGTCGTCGCGCTGGTGCCGGAGCACGACGGCGTCTATCTCCGCATGGACGCCGCGACGCGCCGCAACCTCGAGCTCACCGAGACGCTGCGCGGCACGCCGGCACCGACGCTCATGAGCCGTCTCGACCGGTGCGCTACCGGCATGGGCAGCCGGCTGCTGCGCCAGTGGCTGCACCATCCGCTCCGCGACCGAGCGGTCGTCACGGCCCGCCACGAAGCGGTCGAACGGCTGCGCGGCGAATCGGGCGACGGCCCGCATCGCGCGCTCCACGCGGCGTTGCGTCACGTCGCGGACATCGAGCGCATCGCCGGCCGGATCGCCCTGCGGACCGCGCGCCCGCGCGACCTCTCGGGCCTGCGCGAATCGCTCGCACGAATGCCGGAGCTCCAGGGGATCCTCGCCGGTGCGGACTCGTCGCGCCTCGCCGAGCTGGCGGCTGCGCTCGCCCCGCCGTCCGATTGCCTCGCGCTGCTCCAGCGCGCGATCGCGGAGGAGCCCGCGGCGATGGTCCGCGACGGCGGCGTGATCGCCGCCGGGTACGACGCGGCGCTCGACGAGCTGCGGCTCCTCCAGTCGAACGCGGGCGAGTTCCTGGTCGCGCTCGAAGCGCGCGAGCGCGAGCGGACCGGCATCCCGAATCTGCGCGTCGAGTACAACCGGGTCCACGGCTTCTACATCGAAGTCACGAACGCCCACGCGGAGAAGGTGCCCGACGACTACCGCCGGCGGCAGACGCTCAAGAACGCCGAGCGGTACATCACCCCCGAGCTGAAGGCCTTCGAGGACAAGGCGCTCTCCGCCCAGGAGCGCGCCGCGGCGCTCGAGAAGCGCCTCTACGACGAGCTGCTCGAGACGCTCGCGCCGGCAGCGCCGCGGCTCCAGTCGGTCGCCCGCGCGGTCGCGGAGCTCGACGTGCTCGCGGCGCTCGCGGCGGTCGCGCTGGAGCGCGACTGGGCCCGCCCGTCCTTCGCCGACGAGCTCGCGATCGACATCGAGGGCGGGCGGCATCCGGTGGTCGAGGCCGAGGTCGAGCCGTTCATCGCGAACGACACGCGGCTCGCGCCCACGCGCCGGATGCTGCTCATCACCGGCCCGAACATGGGCGGCAAGTCCACCTACATGCGCCAGGTCGCGCTCATCGTGCTGCTCGCGCACATCGGCAGCTTCGTGCCGGCCCGCGCCGCACGCCTCGGCCCCGTCGACCAGCTCTTTACCCGGATCGGCGCCGCCGACGACCTCGCCGGCGGACGGTCGACCTTCATGGTGGAGATGACCGAGAGCGCGAGCATCCTGCACAACGCGACCGAGGCGAGCCTGGTGCTGATGGACGAGGTCGGGCGCGGCACCTCAACGTTCGACGGCCTCGCCCTCGCGTGGGCGATCGCCCGGCACCTCGTCGAGCGGAGCCGCTGCTACACGCTGTTCGCGACCCACTACTTCGAGCTCACCAAGCTTGCGCAGGAGTATCGCGAGGTCGCGAACGTGCACCTCGACGCGGTCGAGCACAAGGACAAGATCGTGTTCCTGCACGCGCTCGAGGAGGGGCCGGCGAGCCAGAGCTACGGGCTCCAGGTCGCCGCGCTCGCGGGCGTGCCGCCGGCGGTGATCCGCGCGGCGCGGCGCCACCTGCAGGACCTCGAGCACCGCACCCTCGACCGCGAGGGGCAGCCCGACCTCTTCGTCGCCCCGCCGGCGCCCGAGCCGGCGCGCCACCCCGCGCTCGACCTCATCGAGTCGGTCGACCCGGACGCGCTCACGCCGCGCGAGGCGCTCGAGCTCGTCTACCGGCTCAGGAAGCTGTGAGGACGCGGTGAGAGCGCTCGCCGGGCTCGCGCTGTGGCTCGCGGCGTCCGTTGCCGGCGCGCAAGTCCCGTTCGCGTTCGGCGTCTTCGGCGATACGCCCTATCACCTGCTCGAGATTCCCGCCGTCGCGCAGATGCTGCGCGACATGGATCGCGCAGGCATGGCGTTCGTGGTGAACGTCGGGGACATCAAGCGCGCGAGCGAGCCCTGCAGCAACGACGTCTTGCGCGAGCGGCATGCGCTTCTCGACGCCTCGCCGCGGCCGCTCATCTTCACGCCCGGCGACAACGAGTGGGTCGACTGCTACACCCGGGCCGCGGGCGAGTACCTACCGCGCGAGCGGCTCGACGCGCTGCGTGCCCTCTTCTTCCCCGATGACGAAAGCCTCGGCCGCACCCGGATCCGGCTCGTTCGCCAGAGCGACGATCCGCGCTTCCGGCCGTATCGCGAGAACGCCCGCTGGGTCGCCGGCGGAATCGTGTTCGCGACCTTCAACGTGCCGGGCAGCAACAACAACCTCGGGCAGGGCGCGGCGAAGGACGACCAGACCGCCCGGCGCATGAGCGCTGCTTTCGCCGAGCACGCGGCGCGCATGACGGCGAACTTCGCCTGGCTCGCCGAAGCGGTCGAGCAGGCGCGGCAGCCCGCGATCCGGGGGCTCGTCGTCTTCGCGCATGCCGATCCGCTGTTCGGTGCGGAGCCGGGCCGCGGCGACGGCTACGAAGCCTGGCGCCAGGCATTGCGGCTCCACGCCGCGGCGCTCGCCAAGCCGATGCTCCTCGTCCACGGCGACGGGCACCGCTACCGCGTCGACCAGCCGCTCACCGACCCGCTGACCTTCGACCGCCTGACGAACTTCACCCGCGTCGAGGTGTTCGGCTCGCCGACGGTGAACTGGGTGCGGGTGGACGTGATGCCGGAGGGCGAGCGGGTGTTCGTGATCACCCCGGGCCAATCGACGCCTTAGCGGCAGCCGCGACCTCAGGCGTCGGCGTGCTGCGCGATGTACGCTTTCACCGCCGCGACGTCCGGGGCGATCACCTCGAACCGCTGCGGGCGCGACTCGAGATCGGCGTACGCCGGCGGCCGCGGCGGCGCGCGCCCGAGCGCCTCGCGGATCGTCGCGTCGAACTTCACCGGCAGCGCCGTCTCGAGGCACACGAGCGGGACGCCGGCCTCGCGCTGCGCGAGCCCGGCCTTGATGCCGTCGGCGGTATGCGGATCGACGACGACGCCGTAGCGGCGGTCCACGTCGCGGATCGTCGCAACCCGGTCGGCGTGCGAGCTTTGCCCGGAGACGAAGCCGAAGTCCCGGACGCGCGCGAAGTGCGCGGTGCCGGCGAGGTTGAACTCGCCCGCGGCGTCGAGCTCGCGCCACAACGCGGCGACCGCCTGCGGGTCGCGCCCGACGAGATCGAACACGAAGCGCTCGAAGTTCGACGCCTTGGAAATGTCCATGGACGGGCTCGAGGTCGCCACCACGTCGGCGCTCCGCCGTCCGCCGTAGCGCCCGGTGCGGAAGAACTCGTCGAGGACGTCGTTCTCGTTCGTCGCGACGATGAGCCGCCGGATCGGCAGCCCCATCATCCGCGCGACGTGGCCGGCGCAGACGTTGCCGAAGTTGCCGGTGGGCACCGCGAAGGACACCTCCTCGTCGTCCGCGCGCGTCGCCGCAAAGTAGCCCTTGAAGTAGTACACGACCTGCGCGAGGAGCCGTGCCCAGTTGATCGAGTTCACCGTGCCGATGCGGTAGCGGGCCTTGAACGCGGCGTCCGCCGACACGCGCTTCACGACGTCCTGGCAGTCGTCGAACACGCCGCGCACCGCCAGGTTGAAGACGTTCGGGTCGTCGAGCGAATACATCTGCGCCGTCTGGAACGGGCTCATGCGGCCGTGCGGCGAGAGCATGAAGACGCGGATCCCGCGCCGGCCGCGCATCGCGTACTCGGCCGCCGACCCGGTGTCGCCGGACGTGGCGCCGAGGATGTTGAGCGTCTCGCCCCGGCGCGCGAGCACGTGCTCGAACAGGCCGCCGAGCAGCTGCATCGCGACGTCCTTGAAGGCGAGCGTCGGACCGTTCGAGAGCCCGAGGAGATGCAGTCCCGGCTCCAGCGTCCTGACCGGCGTGATCTCGTCGGAGCCGAAGACCTGCGCGGTGTACGTACGGTCGACGATCCCGTTGAGGCTCTCGCGCGGGATGTCGTCGACGTAGCGCGCGAGGATCTCGAGCGCGAGCGCCCGGTATCCGAGCCCGCGCCAGGCGGCGAGCGTCGCGCGGTCTACGCGGGGATAGGTCTCGGGGATCGCCAGCCCGCCGTCGGGCGCAAGCCCCTCGAGCAGGATGTCGGTGAACGCGGCGGGCTGCATGCCGCCGCGGGTGCTGACGTAGCGCATCGCGCGGGCACGTCCCGCTTCAGGACCGCCCGAGCTCCTCGAGCCGGATCCGCGTCACCTGCCCGGCCACGACCGGCAACGCCTCGATCGCCCTGATCGCGGCGTTCAGGTTCCGCTCCTGGGTCTCGTGGGTGAGCATGATGATGTCCACCTGCTCCTCGCCCTCCCCGGGCTCGCGCTGGATCATGGCGTCGATCGAGATGGTGCGGTCGGCGAGGATGCGGGTGATGTCGGCGAGCACGCCGGGCTTGTCCGCGACGCGCATGCGGAGGTAATACGAGGTGGTGACCTCTTCCATCGGCAGGATCCGGGTCGCAGCGAGCCGGTCCGGCTGGAACGCGAGGTGCGGCACGCGATGCTCCGGGTCGGCGGT
Source organism: uncultured beta proteobacterium (assembly GCA_963762785.1). Lineage (GTDB taxonomy): Bacteria > Pseudomonadota > Gammaproteobacteria > Burkholderiales > SG8-39 > DATEDA01. The sequence goes on along the minus strand of CAVXND010000025.1, from coordinate 763 downwards.
GTGCAGGCGGGTCACGTCGACGAGGTCGGCCACGACCGCGCTCGCCGTCGGATCCGCGCCGGCGCCCGCGCCGTAGTACATCGTCTGCCCGACCGCGTCGCCCTTCACCAGGATCGCGTTCATCACGCCTTCGACGTTTGCGATCAGGCGGCGGGTCGGGATGAGCGTCGGATGCACGCGCAGCTCGATCCCCTGCGCCGTGAGCTTGGTGATGCCGAGCAGCTTGATCCGGTAGCCGAGGCTCTCGGCGTAGCGGATGTCCTCGCGCGTGAGCTTCGAGATGCCCTCCGTGTACGCCTTGTCGAACTGCATCGGGATGCCGAACGCGATCGCCGACAGGATCGTCAGCTTGTGCGCGGCGTCGATGCCCTCGATGTCGAACGTCGGATCGGCCTCGGCGTAGCCGCGCGCCTGCGCTTCCTTGAGCACCTCGGCGAAGGCAAGCCCCTTCTCCCGCATCTCGGACAGGATGAAGTTCGAGGTGCCGTTGATGATCCCCGCGATCCACTCGATCCGGTTCGCGCTCAGGCCCTCGCGCAGCGCCTTGATGATCGGCACGCCGCCGGCGACCGCCGCCTCGAACGCGACGATCACGCCCTCCCTCTGCGCCGCGGCGAAGATCTCGTTGCCGTGCACCGCGAGCATCGCCTTGTTCGCGGTGACGACGTGCTTCCCGTTCGCGATCGCCTTGAGGACGAGGTCCTTGGCGACGGTGTAGCCGCCGATCAGCTCGACGACAATGTCGACGTCCGGATCGGTGACG
>CAVXND010000024.1:0-23414 GCA_963762785.1 uncultured beta proteobacterium | reverse complement strand
CGGGCGAGTAGTAGAGGTTCCAGGCCTTCTTGTAGATCGCGAGCAGCTCGTCGTCCGACATCGTCCCGTGGGCGGTCGTGACGTGCACCACGTCGTAACGATTCAGGTCCCGCTCCATCGGCACGCCCGCGAGGTGCAGCTTCTTGTGGTCGGCGGAGCCGGGCAGCGGCGTGAGGATGAAGAACTCGAGGAGGTCGATCGGCAGCTCGTGCTGGATGATGCGGATCTCGCGCTCGATCGACTCCGGCGTGTCGCCCGGGAAGCCGAGGATGTAGCCCGCGAACGTGAGCGTCCCGACCCGATGCCACGCCTGCAGCATCGCCCGGTACTCGGTGATGCGGTTCTGGCCCTTCTGGGTGTTCTTGAGCGTTTCCGGGTTGATGCTCTCCAGGCCGAGGAACACCCGGTTCACCCCGGCGCGCGCCGCTTTCTCGATGAAGCCGCGGATCTTGTGCACCGCCGTGTCGACCTGGGCCACCACGTAGATCCGCTCGCCTTCGACCTCGCGCATGTGGATCAGCCGGTCGAAGATCGCTTCCCAGTTCTGGTTGCGCGCCAGGTTGTCGTCGGTGATGAAGAAGTTGTGCACGCCCTGGGCGAGGTTGGCGCGCACGAGCCGCTCGACGTCGTCGGCGTTGCGCGCGCGCGACTTGCGGCCCTGGACGTTGATGATCGTGCAGAAGCTGCAGCTGAACGGGCAGCCGCGGCCGGCGTCGAAGCTCGTCCGCATGCCGGCCGTCCGCGTCACGACCTCCACCGGCAGGTACGGCGTCGGCACGCCCTCCAGCCCCGGGAGATCGTTCATGTAGTTGTAGAGCGGCTTCAGCTCGCGGCGGTCGGCGGCCTGCAGCAGCTCCTCGAAGCGTCCCTCCGCTTCACCGGCGAAGAGCGTGATGCCGAGATCCATCGCGTCGCGCAGTTCCTGCGGCACGTCCGGCAGCATCGCGAGGCAGCCGCTGACGTGGAACCCGCCGATGCAGACCGGGATCCCGGCGGCGGCGAGCGGCCGGGCGATGTCCACGGCGCGCGGGATACTGGTTGGTCTGCACGCCGACGAGTCCGACCAGTCCCCGTCCGCCCGACGCGCGGATCTTCCGGATGATCGCGTCGGGCCTGATGCGCGTGTTGGTCTCGTCCTGGACCGTGATCCGGATCTCGACGTCCTCGCCCAGCACCCGCCGCTCGGCGCAGTCGAGCGCGAGGCCGTTCAGCGTCGCGAGCGTGTTCGCCGGGATCGACGAGCGCAGCCACTGGATGACATAACCCTCATCGTCGTAGTGGGATGGCTTGATGAGGAACAGCTCGAATACCCGGGTGGTGCCGGTCTGCGCAGTCTGATTCACGAACCTCCTTGCGCCCGGATCGGGGCGGGCGGGCCGGACAGCCCGCCGAGGCCGGAGTTTACGGCAGTTCGACCACCTCGACGTCACTGGTCGTCCGCGGTCGACTGCGACAGCACGTAGCCGGCGACGGTGCCGAGCAGCGCCGCGAGCACTTCGGTGCGGAAATCGGTCGACGACCGCGAGCACGACGAGCGTCGGCAGGAAGATGACGAGGCCGAGCGCGCGCAGCGTATTCGGCCCGAACCCCTGGTTCTTCGCCTTCATCCGCGCGTCGATGCGATTGATGCCGTACAGCGCGATCAGCAGCGCCCCCGCGACGGCGACGATCTTGAGAATGTCCATCGGTTCCATGATTTCCCCCTTCGGCCTTCTCGCCGGCCTTCGCCTTCGTCCGCGCGCACGGCCGCGCACGCTATCGAGAGATCGCCGGCGTTGAGCGTCGGCAGCCGACGCTCAACGGCGGCAGTTATTCCGTCAGCCCGCAGGGCGTGACGGAATAGCCCTATTTGTAGAGAACCGACGGCAGCCACAGCCCGATCTCCGGGAAGACGTACAGCAGCACCAGCGCGATCAGCTGGATCCCCATGAACGGCATCATCCCCGCGAAGATCTGGTTGAGCGTGACGTGCGGCGGCGACGACGCCCTTGAGGTAGAACGCCGCCATCGCCACCGGCGGCGACAGGAACGCCGTCTGCAGGTTGAGCGCCACCAGCAGCCCGAAGAAGAGCGGGTCGATGTTGAAATGCGCGCAGCAGCGGGATGAAGATCGGCATGAAGATGACGATGATCTCGGTCCACTCGAGCGGCCAGCCGAGGATGAAGATGATGAACTGCGCGAGGATCATGAACTGCACCGGCGTCAGGTCGAGCGACAGCACCCAGTTCGTTGATGACCTCCTGCCCGCCGAGCAGCGCGAACGCCGCGGAGAAGATCGACGAGCCGACGAAGAGCCAGCACACCATCGCGCTCGTCTTCGCGGTGAGGAACGACGACTCCTTCACGATCGGTCCCGAGCTCCTTCACCGTCGTCGCGACGGCACTGCCCGGTTGCGCTGCCGGCCTCGCGTCACGCCAGTGCGCGATGAAGCGATACGCCGCCGCCAGGATGAACCCGCCGAACGCGCCGACCGCCGCCGCCTCGGTCGGCGTCGCCAGCCCGAACACGATCGAGCCGAGCACCGCGATGATCAGGATCGCGAGCGGGAAGAACGAGGTGAGCAGGAACTTGAAGACCTCGAGCCGCTCCCAGTTCCAGAGCGCAGTAGAGGCACGACGAGCGCCGCCGACGCCGATCGCGAGCACGATCCAGAACCAGGTCGGGCACCGGCAGCCGCTCGTGCTCGGCGGCCGGCGCCTTCTCGGCCGGTTTCGCCCGGCCGCGGTCGCCGCGCCGGCGGCTTCGCCGCCTTCGCCTTCGGCGCCTCCGCGCTCGGCCGGCGGCGCACCTTCCTTCGCCTCCTCGGCCGGCGGTTCCGCGAGTCCGGTTCCGCTTCCTCCGTCCGGCTGCGCCGATGAGGCCGGTCGACTCCTCCTTGACGTCGGCGCCGCGATCGCGCCGCCCGCCTCGACCAGGCCGGCGGTGCTCGCCTCGATCACCGGCGCGGTCGCCACCCGGTAGCGTGAGGACCAGCACGCGCGACGATGAAGAGCGCCGGCAGCAGCGTGACGAAGAGCTGGCGCGAGCGACGGTGCGCTCCGCGACGCCGGCGCTGCCGCCGCCGAGCGCCGCGCGCGAGCCCGGTCAGCGCGTTGCGCGCCGCTGCTGCGCCAGCGACTTGCGCGAACGGCGGCAGCGGCACCGCCCGCTCGCTCTGCGGGCAGCGGCGGCATGAGCGAGCGGCTTGAGCTTCGCGAGGACGATGACGTAGCCGAGGTAGAGCGCCCGCGAGCATGAAGCCGGGGAAGAATGCGCCGGCGTAGAGCTGCACGACCGACACGCCCGCGGTCGCGCCGTAGACGATCAGCAGCACCGACGGCGGGATCAGGATGCCGAGGCAGCCGCCGGCGGTGATCGCGCCCGGCCGAGATCTTGATGTTGTAGCCGGCGCGCAGCATCGCCGGAAACGCGAGCAGGCCCATCAGCGTCACCACCGCGCCGACGATGCCGGTCGCAGTGGCGAAGATCGCGCAGGTGACGATCGTCGCGACCGCGAGCGAGCCGGGCACGCGCGCCGTGGCGAGATGCAGGCTCTTGAACAGCCGGTCGATCAGCTGCCGCGCGCTCGACGAGATAGCCCATGAACACGAACAGCGGGATCGCGATCAGCACGTCGTTCGACATCACCGCGTAGGCGCGCTGCACCATCAGGTCGAGCACCTGCCGGACGGCGAGCGCCGGGTTCACGCTGCGGTAGGCGAGCCAGGCGAAGAACACGCCCATGCCCATCAGCGTGAACGCGGTCGGGAAGCCGAGCATGATCGCCACGACGATCAGCGAGAGCATGAGCAGGCCGAGGTGGCCGTTGGTGAGGTGGCCCCAGGGCGTGAAGACGACGACCGTGGTGAGCGATCACCCCCATCAGGGCGAAGCCGAACCAGAGCTCCTTGCGCATCCTCACTTGCGCGCCTCCTCGCTGCACGACCAGCTTGTCGAGCGTCTGGATGTCCTCGTCCTTGACGTGGACCATCTCCTTCAGCTTGTCGACGTCGACCTCCTCGACGTCCTCCTCGCGCGAGGGCCAGTAGCCCTGCTTGAGGCAGATCGACGCAGCGGACGATCTCGACGATGCCCTGCAGCAGCAGGATCGCGCCGGCGATCGGGATGACCGTCTTGAACGGGTAGATCGGCGGGCCGTCGGCGGTGATGTTCGAGTGCTCGTTGATCGCCCAGGACTCGGCGGCGTAGAAGTAGCCGGCGTACGTGAGCGCGAACACGCCGGGGACGAAGAACACGATGTAGAGCGTGAGGTCGATCGTCGCCTGCGTGCGCGGCGTGGAAGAAGCCGTAGAGCACGTCGCCGCGCACGTGGCCGTTCTTCGCCAGCGTGTAGGCGCCGGCCATCATGAACAGCGTGCCGTACATCATGATCATCACGTCGAACGCCCAGGCGTGCGGCGCGTCGAGCACGTAGCGGGAGAACACCTCCCACGTGATGAGCAGCGTGAGTCGCCACGATGAGCCACGAGAACGCGTGGCCGACCCAGGTGCTCACCTTGTCGACGAAGAGCAGCGATCTTCTGCATGACTGGGACCTGTAACGTGAGCCATGCGGGGAGCCGGCTATTGTCCCGTTCCGGCCTGACGCTCGGCGCAGAAAAAAACACCATCCGGGGGTGCCGGATGGTGTCTCGTGGCGATCGCGTCCCGGGTCAGGCCTTCTTGGCGCCGCCCGGCTTCTGGCCGAAGTAGTGGTTGTAGGCCATGCGCGGGCTGACCTGGGTGTCGAGGTACCAGCGCACCGCGCGCTCGGCGAACGCGCGCTGCGATCGCCTCGATCTCCTTGAACAGCGCGTTGTCGGCGCGACTTCTTCGTCGCGACCGCGTCGTACGATCTCGAGCTGCCTCTGCAGCACCGAGTCCGGCGTCTTGTAGAACCGCACCTTGTCCTTGGTCTGCAGCTCGATGTAGTCCTTCGAGTAGCGGTCGATCGCCTTCCAGGACATGTCGGCCGAGGCGGCTTCGACGGCGTTCTCGATGATCGCCTTCATCTTGGCCGGCAGCGCGTCGTACTTCGTCTTGTTGAACATGATCTCGAACTGCTCGGCGTTCTGGTGGTAGCTCTGCAGCATGCACACCTTCGACACGTCCGGGAAGCCGAGGAGGCGGTCGGAGGTGGCGTTGTTGAACTCCGCCGCGTCGAGCAGGCCGCGGTCCATCGCCGGCACGATCTCGCCGCCGGGCAGCGCGTTCACCGCCGCGCCCATGCCGGTGAACACGTCGATCGAAATGCCCACGGTGCGGTACTTGAGGCCCTTGAAGTCCTCCGGCTTGGTGATCGGCTTCTTGAACCAGCCGAGCGGCTGCGTCGGCATCGGCCCGTAGGGGAACGACACCACGTTGGCGCCGATCGACGCGTAGAGCTTGTTGAGCAGCTCCTTGCCGCCGCCGTACTTGTGCCAGGCGAGCAGCTGGTTGGCGTCCATGCCGAACAGCCGGACCCGATCCCCAGAGCGCGAGCGCGTTCTGCTTGCCGTAGTGGTACACGAGCACGCCGTGGCCGCCGTCGAGCGTGCCCTTCGAGACCGCGTCGAGCAGGCCGAACGCCGGCACCACCGCGCCGGCCGGCAGCACCTCGATCTTGAGGTCGCCGCCGGTCATGTCGTTCACCTTCTTGGCGAAGTCGAGCGCGTACTCGTGGAAGATGTCCTTCGCCGGCCAGGTGCTCTGCCACCGCATGCTGATCGGGCCCTGGGCCTTGACGACGGCCGGGAACCCGAGGGTCGCCGCGCCTGCGGTCGCGGCAGCGCCGGCCAGGAATCGGCGACGAGTCGTCTGGGCGGGCTTTTTCACCTGCTCCTTGCTCATGGAGATGCTCCTTCGGTAGAGATGATTTCGGATGTCGCCGGAGTGCTGCCACGTACGATGCGCAACAGCCTGGATGGGGCAGGTATTCCGCGCTTCGGTTGCTGCTGCGGCGCGGTATGTCTTGCCCCCCGGCAATAAGGCCCGCGAATGGTAGTCCCGAAACCCCTGCCCGGCAAGCAAAACGCCGCTATTTTCCGGGTGCCGGAATGGTCGCCGCCGGCGTCCCCGCCGCGGGAGCGGACGCGCGCTTCGGCGACGCATCCCACCCCATCACCGCGAGCAGCACCGCGAAGCCGACGACGTACGCGACCGTCACGTGCCAGCCGTGCTTGAGCCACCGGCCGACCGACTTCGCCTCGCCGTACATGTTCGAGATCGCCACCCCGGCCGAGGAGCCGAACCAGATCATCGAGCCGCCGAAGCCCACCGTGTAGGCGAGCATTCCCCAGTCGTAGCCGTCCTGCTTCAGCGCGAGCGCGGTGAGCGGGATGTTGTCGAACACCGAGGACACGAAACCGAGCGTGAACGCCGTCTGCCAGGAGGCGGGCGGCAGCTTCTCCACCGGCATCAGCGAGGCGCAGGTCACCAGCGAGAGCAGGAAGATCGAGCCCTTCACCGCGCCCGGGACGACGCTCCAGTCGGGCTTGCGCAGCGGGATCGACACGAGGATCGCCGCCCACACCGCGAGGCCGATCACCGGGATGCGGTCGGCGAGCTGCGGCGCCTGCAGGTTGAGCGTCACGTTCGCGACGATCGCGGCCACCAGGATGAAGCCGACGATCCCGACCCGCGCCCAGTCGACGTGCGTGCCGGGCGGCATGTCCTTCATGATCGGCGAGTGCTTGTGCTGCTGCAGCGCGGCCGGGATGCCGCACACGACGAGCGCCACCACCGCCGCGACGTAGGCGTGGAGCACGGCGAGCGGGCTCACGCCGTCGAGCCACATCATCGTCGTCGTGGTGTCGCCGACCACGCTCCCCGAGCCGCCGGCATTCGACGCGGCGACGATCGCCGCGAGATAGCCGATGTGGACCTTGCCGCGGAAGACGGTGTGCGCCATCGCCCCGCCGATCAGCGCCGCCGCGATGTTGTCGAGGAAGGACGACAGCACGAACACCATGACGAGCAGGATGAAGCAGCCCTTCCAGTCGTCGGGCAGGTACTTCGGCAGCACCTTCGGCACCTCGCTGTCCTCGAAGTGCTTCGAGAGGAGCGCGAACCCGACCAGGAGGCCGAGCAGGTTGGTGAGGATCACCCACTCGTGCCCCATGTGGGCGACGAGCCCGCTCAGGCCCGGGCCGGTCCTGAAGCCGGCGAAGCCGAGCTTGTAGAGCGACGATGACCGCGAGGCCGATCAGCGCGACCTGCAGCGTGTGATGGTGAAAGAGCGCGACGCCGGCGAGCGTCAGGCCGAACAGCACGAAGTCGAACGGCACGCCGAGCGCGGCGGCGATGCCGGCCACGACGATCGCGCCGGCGAACAGTCCCTTCTCGTGCGCGACGAAGCGCGCGAGGACCTTGAGCGGCGACGGCATCCGGTAGTCCCCCTCCCTTGTTGATGCCGCGGTGGCCTCGCGGCGTCCCGCGGCAGCGGGCCCGCGTCCCGCGGCAGCGGGCTCGCGATTATACGTGCGGGGTTCCCGTAGAATCGGCCGCGGTGATCGCGCCCGACATCACGCTGCCGCTCGTGATCGGCTTGCCGCTCGTCGGCGGGACGCTGCTTGCCGCCGCCGCCGGCCGGCGCTCGGCGACGGCGGCCGCGTGGGCGCTCGCCGTCGGTCGTGGCGGGCGCGCTCGCCCTCGTGCTCGCCGCATTGCCCCGCGTCCTCGCCGGCGAGGCGCCGGCGGCGTTCTGGGATTGGGTGCCCGAGCTCGGCCTGAACGTCTCGCTCCGGCTCGACGGGTTCGCGCGCGCTGTTCGCGATCCTCATCCTCGGGATCGGCCTGCTCGTCATCCTCTATGCCCGCTACTACCTGGGCGAGAGCGATCCGCCCGGCCGGTTCTACGGCCAGCTCGCGTTCTTCATGGCCGCGATGCTCGGCGTCGCGCTCGCCGACAACCTGCTCCTCCTCGCGGTGTTCTGGGAGCTGACGAGCGTCGCCTCGTTCCTGCTGATCGGCTACTGGCACACGCGTGCCGACGCGCGCCAGGGCGCCCGCATGGCGCTCGCGGTCACCGCGACCGGCGGGCTGGCGATGCTCGCCGGCTTCCTCCTGATCGGGAGCATCGCGGGCACCTACGAGATCTCCGCGCTCGCCGGCATGCACGACCGGATCGTGGCCGATCCGCGGTATCCGGTCGCCCTCGTGCTCGTCCTCCTCGGCGCGTTCACCAAGAGCGCGCAGTTCCCGTTCCACTTCTGGCTGCCGGAGGCGATGGCGGCGCCGACGCCGGTGTCGGCGTACCTGCACTCGGCGACGATGGTGAAGGCGGGCGTGTTCCTGCTCGCCCGCCTCTACCCGGTGCTCGGCGGGACGCCGCTCTTCGTCTACATCGTCGCCACCGTCGGACTGGTCACGTTCGTGTTCGCGGCCTACGTCGCGGTGTTCAAGCACGACCTGAAGGGCCTGCTCGCCTACTCGACGATCAGCCATCTCGGGCTGATCACGTTCCTGATCGGGCTCGACTCGCCGCTGTCGTCGGTGGCGGCGGTGTTCCACATCGTCAACCACGCGACCTTCAAGGCGTCGCTCTTCATGACCGCGGGGATCATCGACCACGAGTGCGGCACGCGCGACATGCGGCGCATCAACGGGCTGTGGAAGTACATGCCCTACACCGCGACGCTCGCGATCGTCGCGGCGGCGGCGATGGCCGGGGTGCCGCTGCTGAACGGCTTCCTGTCGAAGGAGATGTTCTTCGCCGAGGCGCTCGATCTGCGCGACCTCGGGCTCCTCGGCGCGCTCGCGCCCGGCGTGGTGCTCGCGGGCGGCGCGTTCGGCGTCGCGTACTCGGCCCGCTTCATCCACGACGTCTTCTTCAACGGCGAGCCGCGCGACCTGCCGCGCACGCCGCACGAGCCGCCGCGGTTCATGAAGGTGCCGGTCGAGATCCTGGCGGTCGTCTGCCTGGCGGTCGGCGTGCTGCCGGCGCTCACGGTGGCGCCGCTCGTCGACGCGGCGGCGCAGGCGGTGGTCGGCGCGCCGATCCCCGCCTATTCGATCGCCATCTGGCACGGCTTCACCGCGCCGCTCGCGCTCAGCGTGCTCGCCTTCGCCGGCGGTGCGGCGATGTACTGGGCGCTGCAGCGCAAGTACAACCTCCACCTCCACGCGCCGTCCGGCTGGACCGCGCGGCTCGCGTTCCAGCACCTCATGGACGCCGCGCTCGCCGGCGCGACGCGCGTGACGACCGCACTCGAGAACGGTTCGCTGCAGCGCTCGCTCGTCTGCCTCTTCGCGGTGGCGCTGGTGCTCGGCGCGATACCGCTGCTCGGCAGCGGCATTCCCGCCGGCGGTCGCCCGCTCGCGCCGCTCACGCCCGCTCGCCGTGGTGGCGGCGATCGTGCTCGCCGGCGCGGCGCTCGGGTGCGCCGTCTTCCACCGGAACCGGCTCGTCGCGGTCGTCCTCGTCGGCGTGGTCGGCCTCGTGGTCTCGGCGGCCTTCCTCCAGTTCGCGGCGCCCGACCTCGCGCTCACTCAGCTCGCGGTCGAGGTCGTCACGACGGTGCTGCTGCTCATGGCGCTGGCGGCGCTGCCGCAGACGAGCCCGGCCGAATCGTCATCCCTGCGCAGGACCCGCGACGGGCTCCTCGCCGCCGGCTTCGGCCTCGGCGCAGGCCTGGTCGCGTTTGCGGCGATGACTCGTCCGCTCGAGACGATCTCCTGGTACTTCCTGGAGCGAGAGCGTGCCGCGCGGCGGCGGCGCGAACGTCGTGAACGTGATCCTGGTCGACTTCCGCGGCTACGACACGTTCGGCGAGCTCACCGTGCTCGCGATCGCCGCGCTCGGTGCCACCGCGCTGATGACGGGTCTCCATCTCGCGTCGCCGGCCGGCGCTCCGCCCGCCGGCACGCCGCTGCTGCTGCGGGTTGCGGCACGCTGGCTGCTCCCGCTCGCGCTCCTCGTGTCGATCTTCCTGTTCGTGCGCGGACACAACGCGCCGGGCGGAGGATTCGTGGCCGGGCTGGTCACTGCCGTCGCGCTGCTGATGCAGCACATGGCGGGCGGCGGCGCGCGGCTGCGGCTCGACTACGCGCGCATCGCCGGCGTCGGCCTGCTCATCGCCGGCGCGACCGGGATCGGCGCATGGCTCTTCGGCAAGCCGTTCCTGACGAGCGCGCACGCGGAGCCGGTGCTGCCGTTGATCGGCCAGCTGCCGCTCGCCTCGGCGATGTTCTTCGACCTCGGGGTCTATCTCGCGGTCGTGGGCGCGACGATGCTGACGCTCGTGGCCGAAGCGGACGCGACGCGGAGGTAGCCGGAATGGAATATCCTCGTCGCCGCGGCGATCGCCATCCTCACCGGCACCGGCATCTACCTCATGCTGCGCGGGCGCACCTTCCCGGTCGTCCTCGGCCTCTGCCTGCTTTCGTACGCGGTCAACCTGTTCATCGTCGCCATGGGGCGCCTGTGGATCGGGGTGCCGCCGCTCATTGCGTACGGCACGGACGCCTACGCCGACCCGCTGCCGCAGGCGCTGGTGCTCACGGCGATCGTCATCGGCTTCGCCGCCACCGGGTTCGCGATCGAGCTGGCGCTCGCCCTGCGCGGGGCGACCGGCACCGACCACGTCGACGGCGAGGAACGCAAGCCGTGAACCACGCGGCGATCCTTCCGGTGCTGCTCCCGGCGGCCTGCGCAGTGCTGATCCTGCTCGCCGGCGACGAGCGGCCGCGGCTGCAGCGCGCGCTTGCGGTCCTGTCGTGCGCGGGGCTCGCGGTTCGTCGCCGCTCGGTGCGCTCGCCCACACCTCGCTCGGCGCGATCGAGGTCTACCGCCTCGGCGACTGGCCCGCCCCGTTCGGCATCGTGCTCGTCCTCGACCGCCTCGCCGCGCTGATGCTCGGCCTCACTGCGCTCGTCGCGGCGGCGACGCTCGCCGCCGCGATGACCGGCCCCGAGCCCTGGGACGCCCGTGGCCGCTTCTTCCACGCCTTCTTCCAGTTCCAGCTGATGGGGCTGAACGGTGCGTTCCTGACCGGAGATCTCTTCAACCTGTTCGTGTTCTTCGAGGTCCTGCTGGTCGCGTCGTACTGCCTCCTCGTCCACGGCCGCGGCGCGGAACGGTTGCGCGCGGGCTTCCACTACGTCGCCGTGAACCTCGCCGCATCCGCCCTCTTCCTGTTCGCGATCGCCGCCCTCTACGCGGTGACCGGAACGCTGAATCTCGCCGATCTCGCGCTGCAGGTGCCGCGCCTCGCCCCGGCCGACGTGCCGATCGCCCGCGCCGCGGCGCTCGTGCTGCTCGTCGTCTTCGCCGTGAAGGCCGCGGTCTTCCCGCTCTATCTCTGGCTGCCGCGCACCTATACCGCCGCGCCGCCGCCGGTCGCGGCGCTCTTCGCGATCATGACCAAGGTCGGCGTGTACGCGATCCTGCGCGTGCACGGCCTCGTGTTCGGTCCCGACGCCGGCAGCCTTGCCCTCGTCGCCGGCCCGTGGCTCCTCGCCGGCGCCGTCGCGACGGTGGTGTTCGGCGCGGCCGGAGCGTTCGCCGCGGCCGGCCTCGCACGCATGGCCTCCTACCTGACGGTCGCTTCGGTGGGGACGCTCCTCATCGGCGTGGCCGGGTTCTCGGCGGCAGGCCTCGGTGCGGCGCTCTACTACCTCCTGCATTCGACGCTCGCGCTGGCCGCGCTCTTCCTGCTGGTCGAACGGATCGCCGCCCAGCGCGGCGGAGACGGCTTCGCCCCGCGCCCGCCGGTCGCGCAGCCGGCGGTGCTCGGCGCCGCGCTCGCCGTCGCCGCCGTCTCGATCGCCGGCCTGCCGCCGCTCTCCGGGTTCGTCGGCAAGCTCGCGCTCCTGCAGGCGACCGGCGATCTGCCGGCGACGCCGGTGCTGTGGGCGGCGCTCCTCGGCGCCGGCCTGGCGGCGACGATCGCGCTCGCGCGTGCGGGAAGCGCGCTCTTCTGGAAGACGGCCGATGACGGCGTCCCGCCGGCACGGGCGTCGTGGGCGTCGCTCGCCCCGATGGCGGCCCTGCTCGCCTGCAGCGTCGCGCTCGCGATCTTCGCCGCGCCGGTCAAGCGCTACGCGGACGCGACCGCGCGGCAGCTCGCGGACTGGCGGCTGTACGCGCCGCGGGTGCTGCGCGACCGCGACGCGGGCAGCGTTCGGCCATTCCCGCCGGGGGCACGGCGATGAGCCGGCTCCTGCCGCATCCGATCGCCTCCGGCTTCATCGCCGCGGTCTGGCTCGCGCTCAATTCGAGCTTGGCGCCGATCCAACTGATCGCGGCGGCGGCGCTCGCGGTGGTGCTGCCGCTCGGGCTCGGTCACCTCCTCGACGACCCGGTTCATCTCCGCCGCCCCTGGGCCGCCGTGCGGCTCGGCCTGATCGTCGCCTGGGACATCGTGACGGCGAACTTCGCCGTCGCGCGGCGCGTGCTCGGCCCGATCGGGCGGCTGCGGCCGGCATTCGTCGAAGTACCGCTCGACACGACGCATCCGGACGCGGTCGCGCTGCTCGCCAGCATCATCACGATGACCCCCGGCACGGTCGCGGCGGAGGTCGACGAGGCGCGCGGACGGATCCTCGTACACGTACTCGACCTTGAGGACGCCGCGGCGCTGGTCGCGCGAGATCAAACGCCGCTACGAGCGACCCCTGATGGAGATCTTCGGATGCTAGACCTGGCGTTGAGCTTCGCCTTCGTCGCGTTCGCCGCCGCGATCGCGCTCGCCGCCGTCCGGCTCGCGCTCGGTCCGAGCGTGCCCGACCGGATCCTCGCGCTCGACGCGCTCTACATCAACGTGGTCGCGGTCACGGTCATGCTCGGGATCCGCTACGGCAGCTTCGCGTACTTCGAGGCGGCGCTGGTGATCGCCCTCTTCGGGTTCGTCGCGACCGTGGCGCTCGCGCGGTTCGCCGCCCGCGGCGACGTGATGGATTGACCGTGATACGGGTCGCGATCGAAGGGCTGATCTCGTTCCTGCTGGTGGCCGGCGGCGCGTTCGCGCTGATCGGCGCGATCGGCCTCGTGCGGCTGCCCGACTTCCTCACGCGGCTGCACGCGCCGACCAAGGCGACGACGCTCGGCGTGGGCGGCGTGCTCCTCGCGTCGCTCCTCTACTTCCTCGGCAGCGGGCAGCCGGTCGTGCACGAGGTGCTGATCGCGCTGTTCCTCTTCGTGACGGCGCCGGTCTCGGCGCTCATGCTCGCGCACGCCGCGCTGAAGCTCGGCCTGCCGTCGCGGGCGCGGCTGCCGGACGAGCCGCCCGCAAAAAGAAAACCGGGCCTAGCGGCCCGGCTTTCGGCTGGATCCCGGCGTTCGCCGGGATGACACCGCTAGCGCAGCGTCACTTCTTCGCCGCCGCAGGGGCCGCCGCGGCCGGCTTCGCCGTCTCGGGGAAGTAGTAGTTCGCCGCGAACGAGTACGGCGGGAACATGAAGCGCTTCGCCGGCACCACCTTCGCCGCGTACGCCCGCTGCGACTCGTAGTACCTTCTTGAAGAACGGGTTCTTCGCCGACTCCTCCGTCGCCATCTCGTCCCAGGTCTTGAGGAAGGCGATCAGGATCTCGGGCGGGGTGCGGAGGATCTGCGTGCCATGCTTGGTGCGCATCTCCTCGATCGCGTCCGCGTTCTGCTTCTGCCACCTCACGCCCCAGCGCACGAAGGTGTCGAGCGTCGCCGCGCGCACCGCGTCCTGCTGCTGCGGCGTGAAGCCCGCCCAGACCTCGGAGTTGATGATCAGCTCGAGCATCGAATTGCTCTCGTGCATGCCCGGCGTGTAGTGGTACTTCCACACCTGCGGCAGGCCGAGGCGCAGGTCCTCGACGCCGCCCACCCACTCGGCGCAGTCGATCACGCCGCGCTGCGCGGAGGGCACGATCTCGCCGCCGGGCATGTTCACCGTCTGCATGCCCATGCGCTGGTAGATCTCCGCGACGATGCCGGTCTGGCGGCACTTCATGCCCTTGAAGTCGGCGAGGTTCTTGATCGGCCGCTTGAACCAGCCGAACGCCTGCGGGCTCGAGCCGCCGATGGGGAACGCAACGACGTTGAGCTTCAGGACGTCGCGGTAGAACTCCCAGTACAGGTCGATGCCGCCGCCCTCGTACATCCACCCGAGGAAATCGAAGTGGTCCATGCCGAATGGCCCGGCCGGCGTCGCCGAGAAGAGCGTCGCGGCCTTGTTCTTGCCGACCCAGTAGTAGGCGACGCCGTGGCCGCCGTCGATCACCTTCTTCGAGGTGGCGTCGAGGATCTCGAACGCCGGAACGACCTGCCCGGCGGCGAGCGCTTCGATCTTGATTTGCCCGCGCGGTGAGCTTGTCCACGCGCTCGGCGAACATCTTGAAATTGTCCTGCAGCGTCAGGCTCGCCGGCCAGGTCGACTGCATCTTGAGGTTCTTGACGCCGCGCCGGCTGCTGCGCGGCAGCGCCGCCGGCGAGGAACGCCGCGGCGAGGCCCGCGACGGCGGCTTTCAGGATCGGTTGTCGCATGCTCCTTCTCCTTGTCGATGGATGGACCGCGTGTGGACGCGCGGCTCCCCGCGCATGGTAGGAACGGCCCGCTCGCGCTGTCAATGAGCGCGCGTAAGGCCTACAGCCGGCTCGTCCGGACGGTCGCGTCGGGACGGCGGACGAGGTCGGGGAGGAGGTCGATGCCGAGACCCGGTCCCGCCGGGGCGGTGATGAAGCCCCGGTCGAGCGGCGGCAGCGCGGTGACGAGTTCCCGATACCAGTCGGAGTAGAACGCCCGGACCACTTCCTGGACGAGCGCGTTCGGGCGAGTTGAGCGCGAGATGCACCGAAGCGGTGAGCACGACCGGGCCGGTGCAATCGTGCGGTGCGATCGGGAGGTGATAGGCCTCGGCCATCGTGGCGATCTTCTTCGCCTCCGAGATGCCGCCGCACCAGGCGACGTCCAGCATCGCCACGCTCGCCGCCTGGCGCTCGAAGAGCTCGCGGAACGCCCAGCGCGTCCCGAGCGTCTCGCTCGCCGTCACGCGGACGTTCGTCCGGCGGCGATAGTCGGCGAGCGCGTCGAGGTTGGTCATCTTGATCGGGTCCTCGAACCAGTACGGCCGGTACGGCGCGAGCGCCTGCGCGATCTCGATCGCGGTCGGCAGGTCCCAGAGCGAGTGGAACTCGACGTGGATGTCCATGTCGTCGCCGACCGCCCGCCGGATCTTCTCGAACGGCGCGAGCGCCTTCTTCAGGTCCGCCGGCGCGATCCGCGTCCCGTTCGAGCTCTCCGCGTACTCGTCGAACGGCCAGATCTTCATGCCGGTGTAGCCCTCGCCCTGCAGCGAGAGCGCCAGCTCGTCGGCGCGATGGAGGAAGGCGTCGAGGTCTTCGTAGGGCCGGTCCGCCGACTTGCCGGCCGCGGGCAACCCCCAGTTCGCGGTCGTCTGCACCGGCTTCGCCCGGACGTAGCGGTAGCCGGCGCAGGTGTTGTAGACGCGGATCCGGTCGCGGCACTTGCCGCCGAGCAGCTGGTAGAGCGGCTGCCCGGTCGCCTTCCCGAAGAGATCCCAGAGCGCGATGTCGATCGCGGACGCCGCGCGCATCTCGACGCCGACCGACTTGAAGCCGAGGTAGCCCTGCAGGAAGTTGCGGCTGTGGCGCTCGATCTCGAGCGGGTCCTTGCCGAGGAGATACGGCGCGCAGGTCTCGTGGATCTGCGCCTCGACCGGCGCGACCGCGTAGAACGTCTCGCCCAGGCCGACGAGCCCCTCGTCGGTGTGGACGCGCACCCAGAGGACGTTCGGGAACTCGCCGAGGCGGATCGTCTCGACTGCGGTGATCTTCATGGTCCGGGCTTCGCTTCACGGATCGCGCGAGTTAAGCGGCACGGCTTTGCGTCCGCTTCAACTCGCGCAGTTATTGCGTCACCTCGGTGACGGAATAACCGGGCTTGTCGCCGCCCTTCTCGACGTCGTCGCGCTCCTTCGCGTCCGCGTCCGACTTCTCCTGCATGTTCTCCATCGTGTCCTGCTCGAGGCTCGGCGCGTCGTCCACGACCTGCTCGACCGGCGCCTTGCGCGCCTCCGCCTGGAGATACTCGGGGAACGCGGTCGCGATCTGCGGGAAGATGATGATGAGCGCGATCGCGACGCACTGCAGGATCATGAACTCGAACATGCCCTTGTAGATCGTCGCGAGCGACCAGTCCTTGACCACCTGCTTCAGGTAGTACGCCGACATCGCCACCGGCGGCGACAGGAACGCCGTCTGCAGCGTCACCGCGACGAGCGCGCCGAACCAGACGAGGTCGAACTTGAGCGCCGCGACCACCGGGTAGAAGATCGGCAGGAACACGAGGATGATCGCCGGCCACTCGAACGGCCAGCCGAGCAGGAAGATCAGGAAGATCACCATGACCAGCATCGCGATCGGCGGCAGCGGCAGCGCGAGCAGCGTGCTCGGTGATCCAGTTCGCCGTGCCGAGCCGCGCGAACACCGCGCCGAAGACGTTCGACGTGGCGGCGAGCAGCAGCACCATGCTCGAGGTCGCCATCGTGCTGAGCAGCGCCCGCTTCAGGCCCGCGAGCGTGGCCTTGCGGTAGGCGACCGCCAGGATGATCGCGCCGAGCGCGCCGATCCCCGAGGCCTCGGTCGGCGTCGCCCAGCCGGCGAGGATCGAGCCGAGCGTGGCGGTGATCAGGCCGATCAGCGGGAGGACGCCGACCACCACCTCCCTGAGCATCACCGGGAGCGAGTGGACCCGCTCCTCCTTCGGCACCGGCGGGCCGAGCTTCGGGTTGATGAAGCTGCGGACCATCAGGTAGGCGATGTAGAGCCCGGCGAGCAGGAACCCCGGGCCGAACGCGGCCGCGTAGAGGTCGGCCACCGACACGCCGAGCACCGGCCCCATCACGATCAGCATCACCGACGGCGGGATGAGGATGCCGAGCGTGCCGCCGGCGGTGATCGTGCCGGCGGAGAGCGCCGGGTCGTAGCCGGTCTTGATCATGATCGGCGCGGCCATGATGCCGAGCACGGTCACCGCCGCGCCGACGATGCCGGTCGCCATCGCGAACACGGTCGCGGTCAGGATCACGACCAGGAACAGCGCCCCGCGCACCGGCGCGAGCAGGAGCCGGAACGCGGTGAACAATCGCTCCATCAGCCCGGCCTGCTCGGTGATGAAGCCCATGAAGATGAAGAGCGGCACCGCGGCGAGCAGCTCCTCCTTCATCATGCCGATGGTCTGGAAGTAGGCGAGGTCGAACACCGTGTGCCCGCCCAGGCCGAAGTAGCCGAACGCGAGCGCGAGGAAGAGCAGCGTGAAGCTGATCGGGAAGCCGATGAAGATCGCGCCGATCATCACGATCAGCATGACCAGGCCGAGAAGCGCTTCGCCGGTCATCGTCATACCTCCACCTTTTCCTTGTGCTCGAGCTCGATGCCGGTGCGCGCGGCCCAGACGCTCTTGATCGTCTCGGAGACGCCCTGGATCAGCAGCAGCAGGCAGGTGAGCGGCACCACCATCTTGAACGGCCACAGGATCGGCCGCCACGGCGTCTGCTCGGAGGTCTCGCCGATCGTGAACGCGTACCAGCCCTCGTTCCAGCTGACGAAGAAGAAGCACGATCAGCGACGGGAAGAAGAACACGAGGTAGGCGATCGAGTCGATCGATGCCCTTGGTCTTGACCGACCACCGCTCGAAGAAGAAGTCGGTGCGGATGTGCGCGCCCTTGTGCAGCGCGTACGCGGCGCCGAGCATGAACAGCGTCCCGTACAGCATGAAGGTCACGTCGAACGACCAGATCGTCGGCGCGTTGAAGAAGTAGCGCGCGATCACCTCGTAGGTCACCGCGAGCGACGAGCGGCACGCGACAGCCAGGAGATCCAGCCCGCCGGTCGTGTCGGTGAACTTGTCGATCGCGTCTGACGAGCCTGATGAGGCCTGGCGACGGCTGGGACATCGAAGGCCTCCCTGTGGACGCTGGCCCCGAAAAAACCGGCCCGCCGCTCGCGCGGCGGGCCGGGGTGCGTTCAGGCGGGGGTGGAGCCCCCGCGCGATGTGCGGACCGCTACTTCTTCGCCGCGGCCGGTGCCGCCTTGGCCGGGGCCGCGCCCTTCTCGGGGAAGTAGTAGTTGGCCACGAACGAGTACGGCGGGAACATGAACCGCTTCGCCGGCACGACGATCGACGCGTAGGCGCGCTGCGACTCGAGCACCTTCTTGAAGTACGGGCTCTTCTCCGACTCCTCCTTCGCGATGATGTCCCAGGTCTTCAGGAACTCGATCAGGATGTCGGGCGGCGTGCGCAGGATCTGCACGCCGTGCTTCTCCTGCATCTCCTTCAGCGCGTCGGCGTTCTGCCGCTGCCACTTCGCCCACCAGATCAGGTAGGTCTCGTTGGCGGCCGACTTGATGATCTCCTGGTGCTGCGGCGAGAGCGACTTCCACACGTCGCCGTTGAACAGCAGCTCGCCGACGGTGGTGTTCTCGTGCACGCCCGGGGTGTAGTGGTACTTCCACACGTTGTGGAAGCCGAGCCGCAGGTCCTCGACGCCGCCGACCCACTCGGCGCAGTCGATCACGCCGCGCTGCGCCGACGGGATGATCTCGCCGCCGGGCATGTTGACCGTCTGCATGCCCATCCGCTGCCAGACCTCGGCCGCCATGCCGGTCTGCCGGCACTTCATGCCCTTGAAGTCGGCGAGGTTCTTGATCGGCCGCTTGAACCAGCCGAACGCCTGCGGTCCGGACGGCAGGATCGGGAGCCAGACGACGTTGAGCTTGAGCTCCTTCTGGTAGAACTCCGTCAGCAGCTCGAAGCCGCCGCCGTTGTAGACCCAGCCCATGTAGTCGATGAAGTCCATCCCGAACGTGCCGCCGGGGCCGCCGGTGACCAGGATCGCGGCCTTGTTCTTGCCGACCCAGTAGCCGGCCCAGGAGTGCGCGCCGTCGAGCACCTTCTTGTGCGTCGCGTCGAGCACCTCGAACGCCGGCACGACCTGGCCGGCGGGCATCGTGTCGATCTTCAGCGTGCCGGCGGACAGCTTGTTGACGCGCTCGGCCCAGAAAGTGAAGTTCTCGTACAGCGTGAGCGACGCCGGCCAGGTGGCCTGCATCTTCAGGGTCGTCGTCTGAGCCTGGGCCGACGCGGCGCCGAACAGCAGCGCGGCACCCGCCGTCGCGCAGACGCGCGACCACCATGGCGAACGGATCATGACTTTCCTCCTCGAATGGACAGTTGCGTTCTTCGCCCGCGCCGCCTTGCTGCTCGATGAGGTGTCCTGGCGGTCTCTCGGCCGGGCCCGTCCGCGTCGCGCTATCCCCCTGGGTCGCGACGCCCGGGCTCGCCGCGCCAGGACGATCCCGGGCGCGGGCCGAACGCGCGAAGTAGGCCCGACTTCGCGCGGAGTGTCAACTGCTTAGCGCGCGCGCCGGGCGGCGTCGGGGACGGCGTCAGGATCCGTGCCAAGCCGCGCACGCGGCGCGCACCACATCGGGGAGCGACCCGCGCTTCTCGAGCACCTCGCGCAGCACCTTCGCGTCGTTCGCCCGCGCGGCAGCCGCGTTGAGGAGGCGGCCGAGCGCCTCGCCCCCGCCCAGCCGCTCGGCGTGCGGCGCGACGCGGGTGAGCGTCGCGACGATCTCGTCGGCGAGCAGCCGGTGCTCGCGGGTCGAAGGGATCGACGATCGTCGCGCCGAACCCGAACCGGCAGGCCTGGAAGCGGTTGTAGCTGTAGACGAGATACTGGCTCGGGTGCGGCGACCAGCCCCGGTCCTCCCGCACCGCGGCGGCGAGCGCCTGGGCGTAGGCGGCGAGCTCGGCCGCGCGCGCGACCGTGAGCGGCGTGTCGAAGACCCGGATCTCGATCGTGCCGTACTCCGGCTTGGGCCGGATGTCCCAGTAGAAGTCCTTCATGCTCTCGACGATGCCGAAGCCCTGCATCTCGCCGAAGTAGTGCTCGAACTCGTCCCAGTCCGCGACGTAGGGCATGAACCCGGCCAGCGGAAACGCGTTGACGACGTTCAGCCGCGAGGAGTCGAACTGCGTGTCGGCGCCGCCCGCGAACGGCGAGGAGGCCGAGAGCGCGATGAAGTGCGGCACGTACCGCGCGAGCGCGTGGGTGAGCCGCACCGCCTCGTCGCCCGAGCGCACGCCGATGTGGACGTGCTGGCCGAACACGGTGAACTGCTTGGCGAGATAGCCGTAGAGCTCGGAGACGTGGCGGAAGCGCGGCGTGTCGTAGATCCGCCGCTCGCTCCACTGCTGGAACGGGTGCGTGCCGCCGCCGGCGACGCCGAGGTTCAGCTTGCGCCGCGCCCTCGACCAGCACCGCGCGCATCGCGTCGAGCTCGGCGCGCACCTGCTCCGGGCCGGAGCAGACCGACGTGCTGATCTCGATCATGCTCTCGGTGATCTCCGGCTTGATGTCGCCGGGGTGCTTGCGCTTCGCCACCGCGGCGAGGAGATCCGAGGCGCCGCGCGTCAGGTTGTAGTCGCGGGTGTTGACGAGCTGCAGCTCGAGCTCGACGCCGAGGGTGAGCGGCTCGGAGGACTTGAATTCGAGGGTCATCGATCGGCTCCCGCCTCGCCCGCCTGCCGGATCGCGAACTGGGTCGCGATCGGTCCGAAGAGCTCGAGGATCACGACCGCGGCGAGCACCACCGGCGCGACGCTCGCGCGGACCTCCGGATAGAGCGAGGCGGTCTCGTACACCATGACCACCGCGAGGCCCGGACATCGGCGTCAGCGCGAGCGCGACCAGTCCCGCGTGCCGGAGCTTCAGCCCGACGAACGGCGCGACGGCGAGCACGCCGAGCGCCTTGCCGGCGAAGCGTACCAGCACGAACGCGAGCCCCGCCGCGCCGGCGGTGGCGACGAGCCCGAGGTCGAGGCGCGCGCCGGTGATCACGAAGAGCAGCAGGTAGAAGAGCTGGCCGGCGTTGCCCGAGTCGACCACCATGAAGTGGCGCTCGCGGTCGGCGTTGCGCACCATCGCGCCCATCGCGAGCAGCGTGAGCAGCACCGACAGCTTCAGCGCGACCGCCGCGCCCACCGTGAGCACGACGAGCGCGATCACCACGATGAACTGCCGCTCGGCGTGCTTGCCGACGAGCTGCACGAGCTTCAGCGTCGCCTGCGAGGCGACCGCCGCGAGCACGAACGAGCCGGCGAGCAGGTAGAGCGGCTGGGTCAGGATGGTGAGCCACCCGCCGCGGTACTCGAGGTGGAGCCAGGGGATGAGCACCGTCAGCGCGAGGAACGCGATGACGCCGTTGATCGCGGTGAGGATCAGCGCGCGCTCGGTGACCTGGCCTTCGGCGCGCAGGTCGGCGGCGACGCGGATCAGCACCGCCGGCGAGGTGGACATCGCGATCGCCGCGGCGACCGCCGCGACGAGCGGCGTCCTGGCCGAAGTGCCAGTTGAGCGTGACGAACACGAGCACCGCCGCGCCGAGCGCCTCGGCGACGCCCATCAGCGCGAGCGCCGGGCGAGCGGCGCAGCCACGCGACGTCGAGCCGCGTGCCGAGCTCGAACAGCACCAGTCCGAGCGCGATGTCCGCGAACACGACCAGCTCGTCGAGGAGCGGCGCGCCGATCAGCCCCCAGCCGCCGGGCCCGAGCGCGAGGCCCGCGGCGGCGTAGCCGGTGACCCGCGGCAGCCGGAGGAGCCGCTGCACGAGCTCGCCGCCCGCGACCCCGGCGACGAGCAGCACCCCGACCCAGATCATCTGGTTCGAGGAGAGCGGCCAGCCGCGGCAGGAAGGCGAGATCGTCCATGTGCTTGGCGTTGGTCGAAGGCGCGCGGGAAGGCGCGCCGCATACGCAACCGGCGCTGCCTGTCGCGGCGGTCCGGTGCGCGGGATTCCCCTTCTCCGTCGGCGTTGGAGCGCGGGCCCGGAAGGGGAGTTCCGGACCCGGCGTCGATTCAGCCGCCGTCCCCGACGATCACCATGTGCAGCCGGTAGGGCCCGTGCGCGCCGAGCACGAGCGTCTGGTCGATGTCGGCGGTGCGCGAGGGCCCCGACACGAAGTTCACCGCGCGCGGGAGCTCGCCGAGCTCGGCGCGCGCGAGCGCCCAGCCCTCTTCCATCCGCTTCACGATGCGGCCGGCGGGCACGATCGCGACGTGCGTCTCCGGCAGCAGGCTCACGGTCGCCGGCGTGTCCGGCCCGGAGACGAGCATGAGCGTGCCGGTCTCGGCGAGCGCGGCGAACACCCCGGTCACGCCGACCGCGTCGCGGTCGGCGGCGGCGCGCGGCTCGAGCGCGAGGCCGGCGCCCGCCCAGTCGAGCGCCGCGAGCCGCGGCCAGATGCACCCGGCGAGCGGGAGGCCGTTCGCCTTCAGGTACTTCGCGACCGCCGCCGGCACCTCGGCGAGGGTCGCGACCCGGTCGGTCGTGCTCTGCATCGACTCCGCGCGGCCGCGGAACCGCGCCACGACGTCGTCCTCGATCTCCGGCAGCGGCCCCGCCGGGTGGCGCGAGATGTAGGTCTCGATCGCCTCGAGCTCGGCCTGCGACGGCCGGCTCGCCGCGCCGCGGCCCTGCCGGTCGCGGATGCGCGCGAGGATCGCCGCGCGGGCCCGGTCGCTCGCCGGCGAGCGTCACTCCAGCGCCTTCACGATGTCCTCGACCACCTTCTTCGCGTCGCCGAAGACCATCATCGTCTTGTCCATGTAGAAGAGCGGGTTGTCGAGCCCGGCGTAGCCGGCGGCCATCGAGCGCTTGTTCACCATCACCGTGCGCGCCTTGTGCGCCTCCAGGATCGGCATGCCGTAGATCGGGCTGCCCTTCTCCTCGGCGAGCGGGTTCACCACGTCGTTCGCGCCGAGCACGAACGCGATGTCGGTGGTGCCGAAGTCGGAGTTGATGTCCTCCATCTCGAACACCTGGTCGTAGGGCACCTCGGCCTCGGCGAGGAGCACGTTCATGTGGCCGGGCATGCGGCCGGCGACCGGGTGGATCGCGTAGCGGACGTTCACGCCCTTCGCGGTCAGCTTCTGCGCCATCTCCTTCACCGCGTGCTGGGCGCGCGCGACCGCGAGCCCGTAGCCCGGGATGATGACCACGCTCTCGGCGTTGCCGAGCAGGAAGGCGACGTCCTCGGCGGAGCCCGACTTCACCTGCTTCTGCTCGCCGCCGGCCGCCGTCGTGCCCTCGGCCGCGCCGAAGCCGCCGAGCAGCACGTTGAAGAACGAGCGGTTCATCGCCCGGCACATGATGTAGGACAGGATCGCGCCGGAGGAGCCGACCAGCGACCCGGCCACGATCAGCATCGAGTTGTTGAGCGAGAAGCCGATGCCCGCCGCCGCCCAGCCGGAGTAGCTGTTCAGCATCGAGATCACCACCGGCATGTCCGCGCCGCCGATCGGGATGATGATCAGCACCCCGAGCACGAACGCGATCGCCGTCATCACGATGAACGGCAGCCACTGGCCCTCCTTCGCCGCGAGGAAGAACGCGACCCCGAAGCCGATCATCACGATCGCGAGCACGAGGTTCAGGAGGTGCTGGCCCTTGAACAC
>CAVXND010000023.1:0-29421 GCA_963762785.1 uncultured beta proteobacterium | reverse complement strand
GCCGCACGAACCAGGGGTTCGGCTTGCGCTGGGTCAGGTCCTCGGCGGCCGCGACCGACAGCGTGGGCAGCTGCTGGCTCCGGATGTAGTCGTCGCTCGCGAGCGCCTCGGCGGCGGCGAGCGGCCCGATCAGCACCTGGATCCGGTCCTTCTCGACGAGCTCCTGCAGCTTGGTGCGCGCCTGCGCCGGCACGCCAGCGCTGTCGCCGACGCTCAGCGTCACCTTGCGTCCGGCGAGCGTGTAGTTGCGCTCGCGCAGGTACATGACGAGCGCACGCTCCATGTCGAGCCCGCCCGACGCGAGCGGGCCGGTCTTCACGGTCATCAGGCCGATGCGGATCGGCTCGCCCTGGGCGGCGGCCCACGGCGCGTTTGCCGCGGCGACGCCGGCGCCGAGGCCTTGCAGGAACTTCCTACGGCTGATGGTCATGGTCTCTTCCTCCTCGGAAGGTGGTGCCCGCTCAGTGTTTTTGGGATGCGCCCGGCTGCTTGAGCGGATGCGCGCGGGCGAAGGCGTCGAGCTTGAGGCAATCGTCGACGATGCGCTGCAGGGTCGGGAACGGCGCCGGATCGCACTCGAAGATCTTCGCGCCGACGGCGTGCGAGACGACGCAGACGTCGGCGAGGGTGATCCGGTCGCCGTGGCAGAACCGCCCGGTCTCCTTCTCGCCCGCGAGGTGCGACTCGATCGCGCGCGAACCCTCGTTGAACCAGTGCCGGATCCACTTGAGCTTCGTCGGCTCGTCGAGCTTGAGCTCGTTGCCGAGGTAGTTGCGGATCCGCGGCACGATGAGCGGATGCACGTCGCAGGCGGTGATCATCGCCAGGCCGCGCACGCGGGCGCGCTCGCGCGGCGCCGCGGCAGGAGCGGCGGCTCGGGGTGGGTCTCGTCGAGGTACTCGACGATCGCGAGCGACTGGAAGAGCGGCGCCCCGTCGCCGTCGAGGAGCGCCGGGACGACGGCCTGCGGGTTGACGCCGCGATAGCCGTCGGCGAACTGCTGGCCGGCGAGGAGGTCGACCACCGTCTCGTCGAACGCGATCCCCTTCAGGTTGAGCGCGATCCGGACGCGGAAGCTCGCGAGCGAGCGCCAGAAACCGTAGAGCTTCATGGGGCTGGTCCTCACTTGGGTGGAATGATCGGCACCAGCACGTAGGCCGGCCGGTCGGGCCCGACGTGCAGCGTGGTCCGGCCGCCGAACACCGCCGCGGGCCGGTCGCGCGGATCGTCGTGCAGGAACGGCCCGCAGCCGCGCAGCTCGTTCTTGAAGTTCGAGAGGCGCGCGCCGGTCGACTTCTGCCACTCGTAGTCGCGGCCGCGCACGCTGAGCGCGATCCGGTGGCCGGCCGGCACGACGATCGACGTCGGCCACAGCTCGACGTCGAGCGCGACCGGCTCGCCGGGCGTCAGCGGCTGCACCTCATCGTGGGTGTGGTACGGCCGGTACTCGGTCGAGAGCTTCGGGTCGAGCTTGCGGTGCGAGGCGCGGAGCCAGCCCTGCGCGATCGGCGTGTGCGGATCGATCGCGCCCATGAACGTGACCTCGCGCAGGTCCGGCGTGAACACGCGGAACACGAGGAAGAGATCCGCGTCGCTCGTCGTCGACGAAACGGACAGCTTCGCCGCGAGCGGCCCGGTGATCTCGGTCTCGCGCTCGAGCGGCGGCGAGAGGAAGGTCAGCCCGTCGCCGAGCGCGTCGAACGCGATGCGTCGCCGCCGCTTTCGCCGGCTCGCGGCTCAACACCTGGCCCGCCGGGTCGAGATGGAACTTCGTCCACTGCGTGCGCGCGATCGGCCACTCGTTCTCGTGCCGCTCGACGAACTTCTCGCGGGCGGCGCACCTGGAGCTGCACGCGCGGCTGCCGGTCCCAGCCGTTCCGCTCGCCCTTGAGGAAGTAGTCGAAGAAGCGCTTCTGCAGCAGGCGGCCGTAGTCGGTGTAGAAGTGGGTCCAGTGCTCGATGCCGTGCGCCTCGAGCCACTTCTCCTTCGACGCGGCGCGGACGAAGCCCTCGAAGTTGCCGCGCGGGTGCAGGCCCTGCCCGCCCCAGTTCGCCGCGGTGAGGAGCGGCGCGGTGATCTTCTCCCAGACCGGCGAGCGGGCCTTGTGGTACGCGTCGTCGAGCGGATGGGCGAGGATCTCGTCGCCGAAGTCGCAGCGGTTGGCGTAGAGCTGCTTCTCCGACAGCGTCTCGTCGCCGCACACGAGCTCGCCGGTCACGCGGCTCCGCGGCCCGCGCTCGCCGAGGCCGTACTGGACGGTCTTCACCTGCATGTCGTACCAGTTCGCCCAGAACGTGGAGAGGATGCCGCCGTGATGGGTCATGTCGCGGTACCAGTCCGCCGCGCCCTCCCAGACGCACATCGCCGCGAGATGCGGCGGCTGCAGCGAGGCGACGTGCCACTGGTTGATGCCGTAGTACGAGATGCCGTTCAGGCCGATCTTGCCGTTCGACCAGGGCTGCACGCCGGCCCACTCGATGCAGTCGTAGAAGTCCTTCGTCTCGCGCGGCGAGAAGTGGTCGATGTAGCCCGGCGAGCGGCCGGCGCCGCGCGAGTCGACGCGCACGCAGACGTAGCCGTCGGGCACCCATTTCTCCGGGTCGACGACCTCCCAGCTCTGGTACTTGTTCGAGGAGCCGTGCGGGACGTCGGGGTGCTCGGCGACCATGCGCTGCCACGCGCTCGGGTAGCCGTCCTGGAACGCGAGGCCCTTGGCGTAGGGGCCGTAGGTGAGGATGACCGGGTGGCGCCCGTCGGCGACCGGCCGGAAGACGTCGGCGCGCAATACGAGGCCGTCGTCCATCGCGATCGGGACGTCCCACTCGATGCGCATCCCGTCGCGGATCTCGCTCCGCGGTTCGCCCATCGCATCCTCCTCCACCGCCGTTCGCTCGCCGATTTCGCTCGTGGTTCTGTCCGGCGGGGCGCTGAGTGTAGCGCACACTTCGCGACACCCGCGCGCCGCGCGGCGGGCGATGCTTTTTAAGCATGGGCGCCATGTCCGCGCCGAATGGTGCCGCGCGCGCCGCGGTGAGCTAGCATTCGCCGCTCGGTCCAAAGGAGAAGCATCGTGAACGTCGGAATCGCCGGAACCGGCCGCATGGGCGCGGCCATCGCCACGCGTCTGCTCGGACAGGGGCACACGGTCACCGTCTGGAACCGCACCCCGGCGAAGCTCGCGCCGCTCGTCGCGGCGGGCGCGAAGGCCGCGGATACGCCCGCCGCGCTCGCGGCCGCATCGGAGGCGATCATCACGATCCTCACCGACGCCGCGGCGATCGACGCGACCTACGCGCGGCGCCGTCGGGGCTGCTCACGGGCGACGTGAAGGGGAAGCTCTTCATCGAGATGAGCACCGTGCGACCCGAGACGGAGCAGGCGCTCGCCGAGAAGGTGCGCGCGAAGGGCGCCGCGATCGTCGAATGCCCGGTCGGCGGGACGACCGGTCCGGCGCGCGACGGCAAGCTCTTCGGCTTCGTCGGTGCGACCGACGCCGATTTCGCGCGCGCCAAGCCGCTGCTC
Source organism: uncultured beta proteobacterium (assembly GCA_963762785.1). Classification (GTDB taxonomy): domain Bacteria; phylum Pseudomonadota; class Gammaproteobacteria; order Burkholderiales; family SG8-39; genus DATEDA01. The sequence goes on along the minus strand of CAVXND010000023.1, from coordinate 25,898 downwards.
GAGCAGATGTGCCGCCGGATCGAGCACGTCGGCCCGGCCGGCGCCGGCTCGCGCATGAAGCTCGCGATCAACCTGCCGCTCCTCGTGTACTGGCAGGCGTTCGGCGAGGCGCTCGCGCTGGTGCAGCCGCTCAAGCTCGATCCGAAGCGGGTGATCGACATCTTCGCCGACACGTCCGGCGGGCCGAACGTCCTCAAGGCCCGCGGCTCGGTCGGTCGCGGCCGCGCTCGAAGGGAAGGACACCGGGCCGGTGGGCTTCGACATCGACTCGATGCGCAAGGACCTGCGGACGATGATCGACGGCGGGCGAAGCGCTCGGCGTCGACATGCCGGTGACCGGGCGCGCGCTGGAGGCGTTCGAGCACGCCGCCGCGGCGGGATTCGGCAAGCGCGACGGGACGACCTGGCCCGCGCACTGGGCGCTGCACGGCAAGCTGCGCTGATATGGCCAAGTGGGTCGAAGTCGCCAAGGTCGCCGAGGTCCCCGAGGACGGGACGTTCCGGACGTTCCTCGGCGACGAGCCGGTGTGCCTGTACAACCTCGGCGGCACGATCTACGCGACGCACGACACCTGTACGCACGGGCAGGCGAGCCTCGCCGACGGCTTCATCGACGACGACAAGATCGAGTGCCCGCTGCACCAGGGACTGTTCCAGATCGCGACCGGCAAAGCGGTCGGCGCGCCGTGCACCGTCGACATCCGCGTCTATCGGGTGAAGGTCGAGAACGGCGCGGTGCTGCTGGAGGAACCCGCATGAGGATCTGCCGCTTCGACGACGACCGCCTCGGCCTGGTGAAGGGCGACGAGGTGCTGGACGTGACCGCGGCGCTCGAGGTCATCCCGCAGCAGCGCTGGCCGCTCGCGCCGGGCGACCCGCTGATCGCGAACCTCGAGCGCGTGCTCGAGCGCGTGCGCGCGCTCGAGTCGGGCGCGCCGCGCCGCAAGCTCGCCGGCGTCAAGCTCAGGTCGCCGGTCGCCAACCCGACCAAGATCGTGAACGCGCCGATCAACTACCAGGCGCACATCGACGAGGCGAAGGCCGACCCGAAGCTCGGCGGCGGGCGCAAGCTCAACCACATCACCGACTGGGGGCTGTTCCTGAAGGCGACGAGCGCGCTGATCGGGCCGGGCGAGCCGATCCGCCTGCGGATGACCGACCGGCGCAACGACCACGAGGTCGAGCTCGCGGTGGTGATCGGGCGCGAGTGCCGCAAGGCGACGCTCGAGAACGCGCTCGACTTCGTCGCCGGCTACGCGATCGGGCTCGACATGACGATCCGCGGGCCCGAGATGCCGTCATGGCGGAAGTCGGTGGACACGTATGCGGTGTGCGGGCCGTGGCTGACGACGAAGGACGAGGTGCCCGACCCGAACAACCTGCGGCTCTCGCTCAAGGTGAACGGCGAGACCCGGCAGGACAGCACGACCGCGCGGATGGTCTACAACGTGCACAAGCTGATCGAGTACGCGACCAGCATGTACACGCTCTACCCCGGCGACCTGATCTTCTCGGGGACGCCGGAGGGCGTCGGGCCGGTGCAGCCCGGCGACGTCATCACCGCCGAGATCGAGCGGGTCGGGCGGTTCGACGTCAAGGTCGAGGCCGCGGGCGCGGCGTAGCCGCGCGCTCCGGCGCGCTCGCGCTATCGCAGCTCGTCGAGCAGCGCCTTCGCCTCGCGCAGATCCGCGGTGTCGAGTCCTTCGCGGAACCAGTCGTAGATCGGGGCGAGCGCCCGGAGCGCGTCCGCGCCTTTGCCCTGGCTGCGCAGCAGCCGCGCCAGCGCGGTGGACGCACGCAGCTCGAGCGAACGCGCGCTCTGGCGTTGCGCGAGTGCGATCGCGTCCCGGTAGCTGCGTTCCGCCTCGGCTGCACGGCGTCGGGCCGCGCGGCGAGCAGGATGTCCCCGCGCAGCCTGCGAAGCTCCGCCTCCCAGGCGTGCCCTGCGACGTCGTTGACGTGCCGGAACGATTCGTCGATCGTCGACAGCGCGCTGTCCGCGTCGCCGGTCCCCGCCTGCACGGTCGCCAGCCATCCGAGCATGAAGCCGCGGAGGTATCCCAGGTTGCTGCGGGCCGCTTCCTCGATCCCGCCGCGGATCTCGGGCAGCGCCTGCTGCGCCTGTCCCATCTGCGCGAGCGCACAACCCCGTCCGAAGCGGGAATAGAGCGCGTAGAGCCTGATCCGGTGCTCGCCCGACAGCGCCAGGCTCCGGTCGGCGTGTGCGAGGGAGTCCTGCGGTTCGCCGCGCAGCAGCTGCACCGCGGACGTCACGTAGTAGGCGAAGGCGACGGTGTAGGGGTCGGAACGTCGGGTCGCCTGCGCGAGAGCCTGCTGGACGGTGTCCAGCGCCTGCTGGGGGTAGCCGAGGATCCACAGGTCCCAGGCGAGCAGGAGCTGCGCGGCGATGCGCGGATCCACCGCGTAGGCGAGCGACAGGCCCTGGCCGTCCGCCTGCCCTGGCAGCGAGATGGCGCGCTCGAGGTGCTCCCGCGCGCGGACGAAGTCGCCGCGCGTGAAGAGCGTGCTGCCGATCGCGCGATGTCCCACGATCACCGCCACGGGATCGCGGAGCAGATCGGCCCTGGCGAGCAGCGTCTCCGCGAGCTCGATCGCCCGATCGTGCTGCGCCCGCATCCAGTAGTGTCCCCACAGGCCGAAGAGCGCCCGGATCTCCTTCTGCGGCTCGCCGAGCTGGGCGCTCAAGGTGCACGCGCGCTCGAACGGGCCGCGCGTGTCGTCCGCGGAGTAGCCGCGCAGCGCGATGAAGCACAGGCCGAGGGCGAGCTGGATCTCGAGCTCCGAGCGCGCCGCGCTCCGGCGTCTCCGGCAGCAGTCTCCAGGTACTCGAGGGCCTTCTGGAACTGACCCGCCGCTTCGAGGTTGGCCGACCGGCTCCGGGCACGCTGCCCGCCCAGCAGCCAGAAGCGCACTGCGGACGCCGCATCCCCCGCCAGGCTGTAGTGATAGGCGAGCAGCTCCGGCTGCGCCGCGACGATCTCCGGCAACTCCTTCTCGATTGCCGCGGCGACGCTCGCGTGGATCTCCCGCCGGGTCGACTTCAGCAGCGACTCGTACGCCGTGTCGCGCAGCAGCGCGTGCTTGAACGCGTAGCGCGCGGACGGGTCGGCGTCGATCTGCTGGACGATCTCGCTCCGCTGCAGGTGCGCGAGCGCGGAATCGAGCTCCGAACGGCTCAACGACGAGACGTGCAGGAGCATGTCGTAGGAGAACTCGCGACCCACGACGGCGGCCATCTGCGCCACGCTCCGCGCCTGCGGCGCCCGGTCGAGGCGCGCCATCAGCGAGTCGCGCAGCGAGTCCGGGACCGACCACGACGCCGCCGGCGACCCGGGCTCGCCGTATGCGCCGCGCTCGCCGACGCCGGCCGACTCGACGACGCCGCGCGCGAGCTCCTCGACGAACAGCGGGATCGAGTCGCTCTCGTCGATGACCCGTTGCACCAGGGCGGTCGACGCGGCGTGCTCGCGCAGCGCGAGCTGCGCCATCTCGGCGACGTCGCTCCGCCGGAGGCGCGACAGGTTCAGCGCGCTGACGTTGCTGTGGACGCCCGCGCGCCGCTGATTCTCGGGCCGATGCGTCACCACCAGGAGGACGCGCGCCCTTGCAGTCCGGTCGACCAGCAGGTCGAGGAGCTCCTGCGTCGACGGGTCGATCCATTGCGCGTCCTCGACCAGGCAGAAGACCGGCCTGCGCGTCGACAGGTCGAGCAACAGGTCGACGAGCACGAACAACGTCTGGATCTTCACCTGCAGCGGGGTCAGCCCGAGCGGCGCGTATCGCGACCCGGTCGGGATCGAGAGCAGCTCCGCGATGAGCGGCAGCGCCTTGTCGACCCGGTCGGTGGTCAGCGCGAGCAGCGTGTGGAGCTTGGCGAGCTTCGCCTCGGCCGGAGTCGCTCGGCCGAGAGCTTGCCGAGCCGCTGCATCTGCTGGATGACCGGGAAGAGCGCGCTCTGCGTGTGGTGGGGCAGGCACTGGAAGCGCAGGCTGAAGTGCGGCTCGCTCCCGATCCATTGCTCGAGCTCGTGGACGATCCGGGACTTCCCGATGCCGGGCACCCCCGAGATGTAGACGACCTGCCCTTCGCCTTCCATCGCGTCGCGCCAGCGCTGCTGCAGCAACGCGAGCTCCGTCTGCCGCCCGACCAGCGGCGTCAGCGCGGCGGTGTGCGTCGCCTGGAAGCGGCTCGAGTCCTCCCTGACCTGCACGGACGCGGAACGCGCGGATCGGCTCGGCGATGCCCTTGAGCTGCTTGCGGTCCGAGCGGCTCCTGATCGAAACGCGCCGAGATCAGCCGGCTGGTCGCCTCGGCGATGATGACGGAGCCGGGCGCCGCGAGCCCCTGGAGCCGCGCCGCGATGTTGGGCGTATCGCCGACCGCGCCCGAGGGGATCGACGGATCTCCGCTGCCCGCCTCGCTGATGACGACGATGCCGGTGCTGATTCCGACCCGCACCGAGAGGGGCTTCGGACCGCGTAACGCCGTTACCGCCTCGACGATCTCGAGGCCGGCGCGCACCGCGCGCTCGGCCGCGTCCTCCTGCGCTGCGGGCCAGCCGAAGTACACCTCGATGCCGTCGCCGCGATACTGGGACACGTGGCCCTCGTGGCGCGCGATGACCGGCCCGCACGCCGACTGGTAGGCCTGCATCACCGCCTTGTAGTCCTCGGGGTCGAGCTCCCGCGACAGCTTCGTCGAGTCGACGAGGTCGCAGAACATGATGGTGATCTGGCGGCGTTCGGCGTGCCGGAGCGGGACCGCCGTCTCGGGCGTGGTTCGCGCTTCGGGCGAGCTCGGCGGGGCCAGGCGCGGTCGCGGCAGGCGAGGCGGAGATCGCGGCGAGCAGCTTCGCCCTGCGGGCCGATCGGGAGCCCGAGCTGCTCGAGCATCTTCTCGGTGAGAAAGGGGCAGCGCCTCGAGGTCGATCTCGTGGTCCTCGAACGCCTTCGCGTACTTGCCGAGACCGAGCCCTTGCAGCCATGTCTGCGACGTCACGCACCCGGCAGTCCCCCGTTCCCCATCCAGCGCGGGCCGGCGTCGTTCGCCGCGGCCTTCCGGCGCGCTCGGCGCAACTCGGTGGATCGCGGCCTATTCTCGCGTGCGGTTCGCACGATCACAAGCCATACCGCGACGGCGATGACCGCATCGCGGAACCCGCTAGGCGGAAGGGACTGGCGGCCCTAATCCGAACGGCCGATTCCCACCAGCTGGCCGACTTCGTGAGACTTCCGCCATAGAGCAGCATGCGCTTGACGGCACCGTCCGCGGAGCGCAAGTTACCGCGGGCCCGGCGAACGGCCAGGCTGCGGAGCCCGGGGACAGCCGGGTCTGAAGGAAAACGATGACGGATTCGCAATACACGCAGTGCATTCCAGATCTCCCCGCAGACGCTGCTGATCGCGATGCCGGACGGCCGCTGCTGGCTGGCCACGGCCGGCTCCGTCGGCGCTGATCCGCTCTCCCCGTCTCGAAGGTTGCGGCCGAGCGCTGCACCCTCGCCGCGAGCCTCGATCGAGGGCGCGCGTCGCTGCCGGCCTTTGCCCAGGCCGAGCGCGCGCCCTGCGACCGGGTCGTACACGCTGTCCCGCTACATCCGCTGGCTGGTGGGGAACTACGTCTTCGCGGGGCAGACGCCCGGGCTGTTCCGTCGCGGCGCTGAGCGGCTGGACGCGATCGGGACGACCGGATCTCGCCGAGTTCGCCCGCCAGAAGGCCGACGAGGAATCCGGCCATGCCGAGCTAGCCTATCGCGATCTCGAGGCGCTCGGCCTGCCGGCGGCGGAGGTGGTCCGGCTGCTCGAGCCGCCGAGCGCGAACGCGTTCGCCGACCGGTTTCGCGCCTGCGTCGACTCGGACGAGCCCATCGCGCTCTTCGGGTTCAGCTACTGCCTCGAGCGGATGGCGGTCGAGCGCGATCGCGCGTTCATCCGGAAGGTCGAAGCGGTCTGCCCGCCGGGAATCCGCGCGTTCCGGTTCCTCAAGGTGCACAGCACGATCGGGAGCGACAGCGGCCACGTGTACGAGCAGCTGGCGTTCTTCGAGTCGCTTACCGGCGCGGAGCTGACGACGGTCGTCCGGACGGTGTACGAGACCGCGGAGATGCTGGCGCGGCAGCCGATGATGGATCAGGTGCTGTCGGACGAGGAGATCGATCGGCGGCTGGGGGATGCAGGGATCGAAGTAGGTTCCGGAGCGGGCGGCGACGCACGCTCCGGGCGAAGTGCACGATGGTGGTTCGGCGACCAATCGCCGGACCGGATCAACGCGATGGATCGGGAGAACTGAGATGCCAGGACCAAGGAAGCCGGACTACACCGACCGGATCATTCAAGTCACGCAGAGCAACTTCAAGTTCCTGCTGACCGACCTCTGGGGCCCGAACGGGCAGGCCCTGCGGGACTACTTGATCACTACGCGCGACGAGGCAGCATTGCGGGACCGGCTGGTCACGAGCTACAAGATCGAGGTGGAGGCCAACAGCCGCCTGCTGATCGTCGATATTGCCGGCGCGCGGACGAATAGTTTCGTCACCGACGCGTCCCAGCAGGACTTTTACGTGCTCGTGCTGCCGCCCAAACCGCGCCGGATCCCGCCGAACGATCCGGGGCGGTATGAAGAGATGCAGGCCTGGATGACCGCGCACTACCACGCGATCAACGACAGCTACGGCATGTAGTGCCCGCCGGGCATCGCGTCGGTCCGGCCGAGTCCGCGGCAGAAGCGGCGCGGCCGGCGCGGCGACGATGGCCAAGTTGATCGATCGGTCGAAGCTTGTGCAGGACTCACGCTGCCGGTCGGCGTCGATCGGAGCGTGAGTCCTGGACCCGTGGGGAGTGCATCAGTCGTCCAAGGCGGCTCCTCGCGGCTGCTACGAACCGCGGAAGGCGGTTTTCCGGAAGTTGCCGACCCGGTCGTCGATGAGATCCTGCCCGTCCACCGGGAGTCCCGAAATCCGGATGATCGACGCCAGGGTCCAGGCGCGTCGGCGCTCGTCTCGATCGGGGCCTATCGCCCCGTCCATGTTGTCCAACCCGCCCCAGAGTAGGGCGTCGTCGTTCGGTGTCCAGGAAGGACGGATTCCCGTTGAAGTAGGAATCGGGGTCGCCCTTGAGAAGGCCCGCGAACGTCGCGCACACGATCGCCATCTCCTCCTTCGTTGTTCGTGGACCGTCTCAACCGCCCGGTGTCTGGCGCACCGGTGCGGCATTACAGACCAGTTATCAGCCCTTGTCCAGTGCGCGCGCCGACTCGATCGCGGCGCGGATGCGGGCCGCGTCGCCGACTTCCTTCATGAGGAGCAGCGCGAGCCGCGCGAGGAACAGCGGCTGCTTTGCCTCGCCGAGGTCGGTCATCGCGTAACACGCCGTCGTATAGACGTCGTCCAGTTCCTGATCGGTGAGCATCGGTTAGGCCCTATTGCAATGCACGCCGGATCGCCCCGCGGAGCGAATCGGCCCGCGGCTCGCGCCAGCATCCGGCGACGTGGCCATCGGGGCGCACGAGATAGCACGCCGCGGGCGCTGCGCCGTAGAGAGGGAAGAGGCGACCGGTCGCGTCCCACGCATCCGCACCGGACGCTTTCCGCGGCGCGATCCAGACGATCGCGAGCGGCAGATCGCGGAGCCCGGAGAGCGCCGCACGCGGATCGTCGCCGGTGAGGCAGAGCGCGGTGTAGCCGGCGCCGAGCAGCTCGGTGACGTATCGCGGGCCAGTCGCAGTTTCGACGGGGCACTCCGGGAGCACCGCGCCGGGCACCGGGCCGGAGGGAAGCGCATCCGAATCGGCGGCGTTGAGCGGCGAGTCGGCGAAGGTGATCGCGCTCGACTGGCGCGGGTTGATCAGCGTCGCGAAGAACGGGTCCCGGGTGGCGAGCCCGAGCGCCGCCTCGCGCATCAGCTTGAACGCGCTCGACGGCGGGGCCATGAACTCGGTCGACTTCGACGCGTGGCGGATGTTCTCGCGCGCGGCGAACACGCGCTCGGTGGAATACGAGTCGAGCAATGCGGCGGACGAACGGCCCTGCACGACCCACGCGAGCTTCCACGCCAGGTTGTGCGTGTCGTCGATGCCGGAATTCATTCCGCGCACGCCGAAGATCGGCACGAGGTGCGCGGCGTCGCCGGCGAACAGCACGCGCCCGTGTCGGTAGCTGTCGAGCGTGAGGCAGTTCGCGCGGTAGGCGCTGATCCACACCGGCGTCCAGTCGTCGCGCTCGCCGATCCACTTGCAGGTGGCTGCGCACGCGCGGCAGCACGTTCTCCGGCTTGACCGCTTCCTCCGGATCCTCGTCGTCGCGCAGCTGATAGTCGACGCGCCAGATGTCGCGCGGCTGCTTGTGCACCAGGATCGTCGAGCCGGGATTGGTCGGCGGATCGAACCACGCGCGGCGCTCGGTCGGGTAATCCGACTTCAGGTGGACGTCGACGATGATGTAGGTGCCGTCGTAGGTGGAGCCGGAGAACCGCAGGCCGAGCGCCTGGCGCACCGCCGAACGCGCGCCGTCGCAGGCGACCAGCCAGTCGGCGCGCAGGCGATACGGCCGCGCGCGCGTCTCGAGCTCGAGCTCGACGCCGTCGTCCCGGTGCTTCAAGCCCGCGAGCTTCGTCTGCCAGCGGATCTCGACGAGCCCGGGCAGCGCGGCCGGCGCGGTCGGCGAGGAGCTGCTCGCAGATGCACTGCTCGAGGTTCACCATCGGCGCGAACCGCTGGTTCTCGTCCATCGGCATCTGCAGCCGGTACACCGGCACGTCGCGGTAGTAGCTCGTCCCGGCGGTCCAGGGCAGCGCCTCGCCGAGCACGTCCTGCGCGACGCCGAGGCGGTCGAAGATCTCGAGGCTGCGGCGCGAGATGCAGGCGGCGCGGCTGCCGTAGGACACCGCGTCGTCGGCCTCGATCACGACCGAGCGGACGCCGTGGCGCGCGAGCCCGAGCGCGAGCGTGAGACCGATCGGCCCGCCGCCGACGATCGCGACCGGATGACGGACCGGGTCGACGCCGTTGTCGAGCGACGGCACCCCGAGCGGATACCGCCGGTACTCGAAGTACTCGTGGTAGCCGTACTGCGCGGTCATGCCGCAGGGAAGTCATTTGCGCCCGGTCGGCCGCCCCCGATACCGGGTCGACGAGCTCGAGGTTCGGGAAACCGTGCGAAGCCGCGATCAGCGCTCACCAGCGTTGCGTCGTACTCGAGCGCGAGCGCGGCGAGGAACGCATCGTTGACATCGTTGCCGCGCAGGTGAAGCGCCACGCACAGCTCGGCGAACAGCCGCGGGTGCCGTTCGCCCGGTTCCACGCGCAGCACCCCGGGCTGCGCCCGCAGCGCGTCGAGGAAGCGGAACACGTCCTCCGCTTTCGCCGCCGCACGAGCCGAGACTCGGCAGAGTGCTGATCCTGAGCAGCGCCAGCTCGACGAGCGACGTCGTCGCCACCGGTTCGCCCCCGGCGAGCGCGGCGCCGAGCCAGTCGTAGCACGCAGCGTGATGAGGGCTGTCGCGCCGGAAGGCGTAGATGAGGACGTTCGCGTCGAGCAGCAGCAAGCGCGCTTCAGCCGCGGCGACGCTTCGGGCGCGCCCTAACGCGGTCCGCGGCGGCATCCGAGCGCTGGATCAGCGCCTTCAGCTCGCCGGGCGAAAAGGGGAACCCGGCTCCGGCCGCGTATGTGGGCAGACACTACCGGCTCGCGCGCCTGGACCGCGCCTGCGCTATGCAGCTTGAGCCTGAGCGCCTCTTCGATGAAGCGGGTGATCGTGATGCCCTGACGCGCGCGGCGGCCTTGGCCTCGCGGTAGAGCCGGTCGTCGATGCGCAGCGTCGTTGCCATCGTGCAAGTCTATCATTTGCATGATTCCGTGCAACAGAGCGTCACCGCCGCCCGCCCTCACCCCGGCACGCTCGATGCCGCGGTACAGCCAGTCGATCTCCCACGGATCGTCCGGCTCGCGCTGCGCGACCAGCTCGTTCCGCAGCATCCGCGCGCCGCCGCCGGCATGGATGTACGCGCCGAAGAACCGCGCCGACAGCACCACCCTCGCGGTCCGGTTCATGCGCTGCGCCTGATAGGCGAGGAACGCGGCGTTGAAGTCGTCGCCGTGGCGGGCGACCTCGGCGGCGAGCACCACCGCGTCCTCGATCGCCATGCACGCGCCCTGCGCGAGGTACTGGAGCGTCGGGTGCGCCGCGTCGCCGAGCAGCGTGACGCGCCCCTTCGTCCAGTTGGTCACCGGGTCCCGGTCGTGCAGCACCCAGTTCCGCTCCCGCGAGACGTAGCGGAGCATCTCGTGCACGCGCGGCGTGCACTGGGCGAAGATCTCCTCGAGCTCCGCGGGATCGCCCGGGTTCGGCTCGCCGCGCTTGAAGCGGGAGCTCTCGATCGTCGCGACGTTGTTCATCACCGTCCCGCCGCGCAGGCGGTACTGCACGAGGTGCAGGTTGTGGCCGATGTAGATCGTCATCGAGTCGAGGTGGCTGCGATCGATGATCTCCTCGGTCGGGACGAGGCCGCGGTAGACGTAGTGACCGGCGAGGCGCGGCGCGCCGTCGCCCACCACCGCGCTCCGGGTCGGCGACCACAGGCCGTCGGCGCCGACGAGCGCCGCGCCCTCGTACTCCGACCCGTCCTCGCAGGTGACGACGACGCGGTCGTCGCGCTCCTCGAAGCGCACGAGGCCCTTCGACGCCTCGAGCGCGATCTCGCTGCGGCTGCGGCAGGCCTCGAGGATGGAGCCGTGGAGGTCGCGGCGGTGCACGACGAAGTACGGGTGCGTGAACCGCGCCCGGAACTTCGCGTCGAGGTTGATCCGCGACAGCTCGTCGCCGGTGATCGCGTCGGCGAGAATCAGCGCGTCCGGATAGACGACGTGCGGCGCCATCCGCTCGAAGACGCCGAGGCGCTCGAGGATCGGGTACACGTTCGGCCCCATCTGGATGCCGTAGCCGATCTCGCCGAACTCGGCCGCCTTCTCGAGCACCCGCACCCGGCGGCCCTTGAGCGCGAGCGCGAGCGCCGCCGACAGGCCGCCGATGCCGCCGCCGGCGACCAGGATCTCGGGGTTCGCAGCCATCGCCTGCTCCTACATCTTGAGGACCGCGGGCAGCCAGGAGGCGAGCGCCGGCCACGCGATCAGCATCCCGACCAGCACGAAGTCCGCGACGAGGAACGCGAGCGTGCCGCGGTAGATGCGCGCCGCCGGGATGTCGGGATTCTGCGCCTGGATGACGAAGACGGTCATCCCGGTGGGCGGGCTGATCAGGCCGATCGTCGCCATCACGGTGACGAAGATGCCGAACCAGACGCCGTCGTAGCCGATCGCCAGCACGAGCGGCAGCGTGACCGGCACCGAGATCAGGATCGTGCTCACCTCCTCGAGGAACGTGCCGAGCAGGAAGTAGAGCATGCATCACCGCGACGATGACCATCACCGGCGACAGCCCCCACTCCTTCACCCAGCCGGCGAGCGCGGTCGGGAACTGGGTGAGCACGATGAACCGGGCGAAGATGAACGCGCCGATCACGATGAAGAACAGCATCGCCGTCGCGAACGCGGTCTCCATGAAGGCGTCGACGCAGGCCGCGCCACCGCATGTGCCCGGTGGCGAACGCGATCACGATCGCGGCGAAGGCGCTCACCGCCGCCGCCTCGGTCGGCGAGTACCAGCCGAGATAGATGCCGACCACCGCGAGGAAGAAGAGCAGCGCGAGCTTCCACATGCCGCGCGCGGCGCGCAGCCGCTCGCCGAGCGGCATCGAGGCGGTGCGCGGCATCAGCTCGGGGCGCAGCCGCGCGACGATCGCCACCGTGATCACGTACAGCGCGGCGAGGATGAGGCCGGGGATGAGCGCCGCGGCGAAGAGCTTCGGCAGCGACTGCTCGGCGACGATCGAGTAGATCGCGAGGATCACCGACGGCGGGATGATGATGCCGAGCGTGCCGGCGGACGCGACGGCGCCGGCGGCGAAGCCGGCGTCGTAGCCGTGGCGCCGCATCTCCGGGATCGACACCTTGGAGAACGTCGCGGCGGTGGCGATCGACGAGCCGCAGATCGCGCCGAACGCGGCGCAGGCGCCGATCGTGGCGTGGGTCAGCGCCCCGCGGAAGCCCGAGAAAAGCGCGTTGGCCGCGTCGAACAGCTCGCGCGACATCGCGGCGCGCGAGGCGACCGCGCCCATCAGGATGAAGAGCGGAATCACCGACAGCGAGTACGCGGTCGACAGGCTGAACGGGACGCTGCCGAGCATCTTCAGCGCCTTCGGCCAGCCGTCGGCGCGGCGTAGCCGAGGAAGCCCACTGCTGGCGAGGGCGACCGCGATCGGCACGCGCACGAGGAGCGGCCGCGAGCAGCACGACGACGCCCGAGGACGCCGATGAGGCCGACGCTCATCTCCCGCGGTCCCCGCTGGAGCGCCATCGCGACCGCGGCGGCCGCCGCCGCCGGCGGCGATGCCGAAGACGAGCGGCGCCCAGTAGAGGATCCTCGGCAGCGAGAGATCCGAGGTCACGTCGCCGAACGACATCGCGTCGCGCGCCTGCAGCCACGACTGCCAGGCGATCGTCGCGAGCATCACCGACCGCGAGCACTCGGCCGAGAGGCGCTTGAGCAGCGGCACCCAGCGCGGCCGCCAGCCGTCGATCATGTCGACGACGATGTTCTCGTCGCGCAGGAACGTCGCCGGCAGCGCGAAGAAGAACGTGCAGACGAGCAGCAGCTCGACCAGCTCGAAGCGTGCCGTGGATCGGGTTGTCGCCGACCGCGCGCAGCACGACGTCCGCGACGGTGAGCAGCATCATCGCCGCGAGGAACGACGGCCGACACCCAGCCGCAGAGCGCGGCCACGAACGCGCGAGGGTTCTTCATCGCGCGAGCCTGCCACGCGACAGGGCGGCCGCCCCGGCCGCCGCTGTCGCGGAGAATTCATAGGCGGAGCCTCGTCTCCGAGCCTAGTTCCAAAAGTTCTTGGAGGTCTTCGAGTGCTTCTCGGCGAGGCTGCGCATCTGCTTGTAGACCGCGCGCGCCGGGAGCCCCTTGCCCTCGAGCTCCTTGATCTTCGCGTCGGAGACCTGGCTCGCCGATCTGCCGCACCTTCGCGTTGTCGGCGGCCGAGAACTTGATCGCCTCGGCGCCGCCGTCCATCAGCGCCTTCTTGCCCGGCACGTCGAGCGCGTCCCACGCCTCGCCGACCTCCTTCTCCCGGCCGGTCATGGTGGTCGACGACGAGCTTCTTCAGATCGGGCGGGAGCTTGTTCCAGAACTCCTCGTTCATCACCACGCCGAAGCTCGCGACGTAGGCGTAGAGCTCGGTCGAGTACTTGATCGTGCCGCCGAGCTTGAACGCGATCCCGGCGCCGCCGTAGTCGATGAACGCGCCGTCGATCGTCCCCTTCTGCAGCTGCTCGGCGATCTCGGTCGGCGGCACGCCCACCGGCGTCGCGCCGAGCCCCTGCACCAGGTCGCGGATCGGCGGCGAGGCGAAGCGCAGGCGCAGGCCCTTGAAGTCGTCCATCGTGCGGATCGCCTTCTTGGTCGTGTGCGGACCGCCCGGCTGGTGCGTGAGCAGCATCAGCACCTTCACGCCCTTGTGCTCGGCGTCGAGGTACTTCGCCCGCAGCTCCGGGTCGTTCAGCGTCTTGGTGCCGATCTCGGAGCTGCCGACCATGAACGGCAGGCTGATGATCTCGGTCGAGCGGAAAGCGGCCCGGCGTGCCGCCGTGCAGGAACCACGCCACGTCGGCCTGGCCGGTGCGCGCGAAGTCGTAGTGCTGCGGCGTCGGGCCCATCTGCGCGCCGGGGAAGCGCTTGACGACGATGCGGCCGTTCGAGCCCTTCTCGAGCTCGCCGGACCACTTGATCAGCCACTGCGACATCGCGTGCTGGTCGCCGACGAAATAGGCGAGCTTGAGCTCGATCGTCTCCTGCGCCTGGGCGCCGGCGGCGAGTGCGAGTGAGGCCGCGACGGCGAACGGGCGTACCAATGGGAACCTCATCGTCTTCCTCCTCGGGTGGAGCTCGCGCCGGATTATAGGTAGGCGGCGCCGAGCGGATTCGTCACGCCGGAGCGTGTGCTTTTTTCAGGGGCATCCTCGCCAGCCAGGCGTCGACGACCGCCGGATCGTCGAAGAGCGTCGCGAGCTCGGCGCGCGCCTCGTCCTCGGTCTGCAGCACGGATTCGACGACCCCGAGCTCCGCCGGCGCGCGGCTCGTGGCGAGCTCCAGGCGGATGCCGTTCGGGTCGAAGAAGTACGCCGACCAGAAGCGGCCGCCGAGCGGCACCGGGCCGATCACGTTCACGCCGTGCGAGCGCACGCGGTCGACGATGGCGTCGAAGCGCTCCTGCGGCACGTGGAAGGCGACGTGCTGCATGCCGCCGGGCAGGTCGCGGTTCTGCCGCGCGAGTCCCTTCGGGTACTCGAAGAACGCGAGCAGGGAGTCGCCGCCCATGTTGAAGAAGTAGTGCCGCAGGTTGTCGTACGGCGGCTGGCCCCGGTCGCGCTCGTAGGGCACGCGCCGCACGTGCACGAGCTGCATGCCGACGACCCGGGTGTAGAAGTCCATCGTCGCCGGCAGATCGTCGGTGACGAAGGCGAGATGGTCGATGCCGCGCGTGGCGACCGGTGCGAGCTTCGTCATGACTTCGCCTCCAGTCCGGCGAGAAACGGGCGGATCGCTGCCAGGAAGCCCTGCGGGTTGTCGCCGGCCACGTTGTGTCCGCCGTCGACTTCGACGACGCCGATCCGGGGATTCGCCGCCTTCACCTTCGCCACCGTCTCGGGCGCGAACATGTCGGACTGCGCGCCGCGCACGACGAGCGTCGGACACGCGAGCTCGCCGAGCGCCTGCCACATGTCGACGCCCTGCTTCGGCGCCAGCGGGACAACTGGACTTTCATCTGCTCCTCCTCCGAGGGGCTGGCGCCGGAATTATAGGTCCGCGGCCAGCGTGGCTCGTCACGCCGGGCGTGGGCTTCCTTCTTGAGCGGCATCTTCGCGAGCCACGCTTCGACCACCGCCGGGTCGTCGAACAGCGTCGCGAGCTCGGCGCGCGCCTCGTCCTCGGTCTGCAGCACCGACTCGACGACGCCGAGCTCGGCCGGCGCGCGGCTGGTGGCGAGCTCGAGGCGGATGCCGTTCGGGTCGTAGAAGTACGCCGACCAGAAGCGGCCGCCGAGCGGTACCGGGCCGATCACGTTCACGCCGTGCGAGCGCACGCGCTCGACGATCGCGTCGAACCGCTCCTGCGGCACGTGGAACGCGACGTGCTGCATGCCGCCGGGGAGATCGCGGTTCTGCCGCGCGAGCCCCTTGGGGTACTCGAAGAACGCGAGCAGCGAATCGCCGCCCATGTTGAAGAAGTAGTGCCGCAGGTTGTCGTAGGGCGGCTGGCCGCGGTCGCGCTCGAACGGCACGCGCCGCACGTGCACGAGCTGCATGCCGACGACGCGGGTGTAGAAGTCCATCGTCGCCGGCAGGTCGTCGGTGACGAACGCGAGATGGTCGATGCCGCGGGTGCGCACCGGTGCGAGCTGCGTCATGACTGCGCCTCCGTTTCCGCGATGAACGGACGGATCGCGGCGAGGAAACCCTGCGGGTTGTCGCCGGCGACGTTGTGCCCGCCGTCGACTTCCACCAGGCTGATGCGGGGATTCGCCGCCTTCACCTTGGCTACCGTCTCCGGCGCGAACATGTCGGACTGCGCGCCGCGCACGACGAGGGTCGGGCACGCCAGCTCGCCGAGTACCTGCCACATGTCCACGCCCTGTTTCGGGCGCTCGCCGGTCTCCTTCACGCGCCGGAACTGGTCGCGGAAGTGCAGGTCGCGCTTGACCTGCACGCCGCCGGGCACCGGGCGCAGATACGCCTCGAACCGCGCGCGCTTCGGCGAGTCCTTCGGGACGCCGAAGTGCCGCATCGCCTCGTCCACGCTCCCGAACACGTCCGGTTGTCCGGCGATCGATGTCGGTCACCCGCTTCGAGCCGGCGGGCGCGTTCTCGGGCGAGTAGTCGACGAGCACCAGACCGGCGACGCGCGCCGGGTTCTTCGCCGCGCAGTAGGCGCAGTTCCGTCCGCCCATCGAGTGGCCGACGAGGATCGCGCGCTGCCAGCCGAGATGGTCGAGGAGCGCGACGATGTCGCCCGCCATCGTCGGCACGCCGTAGTCGCGCGACGGGCTCCAGGTCGAGTCGCCGAACCCGCGCATGTCCATCGCGACCACCTCGCGCTGGCCGGCGAGCTCGGACGCGACGCCGATCCAGTCGTACGAGAAGAACGAGAGCCCGTGCACGATGAGGACCGGGGCGCCTGTTGCCGCGGGCCCGGGGGCACCGAACCGGCGGTAGAAGAGCGTGACGTCGCCCGACGGGCAGGTGCCGTTTCGATGCGCGCTGGACATGCGGTCCTCCGGGTGGCGGGCAACCAATCTAGTCTGCCGCCGCGCGGCTGTCCACCGCCGCGCGTCCGGCCGGGCGCGGCGCACCGCGGGTTTGACGCAGCGCGCCATTCCCCTCTAAAATCGGACGGTTTTGCGGGCGGCGGGGAGGCGCTTTTTGCGCGCGCAGCTTGGCCGGATCGTCGGCCTCCAAGTCGCGGTGAGCGTTGTGATCGCCCTAGCGTGCCTCGCGTTCTACGGGGCGAATGCCGCGGTGTCGGCGTTCCTCGGCGGCGCGATCGGGTTCCTCGGCAGTCTCGCTTACGCGTGGAGGATCGCCGGCTCGCAGCCCGCAACCGGTGGTCGGATGATGGTGGAGGGCGGCGGCGGATCCCAAGGCGCTGATGCGCGCGCACCTCGTGGCCGAGGTGCAGAAGCTCGCGGTGACCGTGATCCTCTTCGTGGCGGTGCTCATCCTCTTCAAGGGCGTGGCCACGCTGCCGCTGCTGCTGACGTTTATCGCGACGCTGGTCGTGTACTGGGTCGCCTTGCTGATCGTTTTTTGAAGACCACCTACCGACATGGCCCGAAAACGCCGACCCACCGCCAACGAGTACATCGCCCATCACCTCGTCAACCTGCCGCTGAAGATCGGCGACGGGCTTCTGGACGCTTCCACCTCGACACGCTGATCATGTCGGGGCTGGTCGGGATCGTGGTCTTCGGCATCATGGCCTACGCGGCGCGGAAGGCGACTGCCGGCGTACCCGGCAAGCTGCAGGCGTTCGTCGAGATCGTGATCGGCATGATCGACCAGCAGGTCCGCGACACCTTCCACGCCAAGAACGCGCTCGTCACCCCGCTCGCGATCACGGTGTTCGTGTGGATCTTCTGCATGAACGCGCTCGACCTGATCCCGGTCGACTTCATCCCGAAGGTGCATGGACAACGTGTTCGGCGTCGCACACTGGAAGGCGGTGCCGACCACCGATCCGAACGCGACCTTCGCCATGTCGCTCACGGTGTTCGCGCTCATCATGATCTTCAACGTCAAGTACAAGGGCCTCGGCGGGTTCCTGCACGAGATCTTCGCCGCGCCGTTCGGCCATCTGATGCTCGCGCCGGTGAACCTCGTGCTGCGGGTGATCGAGGAGCTCGCCAAGCCGATCTCGCTCGCGCTGCGTCTCTTCGGCAACATGTTCGCCGGCGAGGTGCTCTTCATCCTGATGGTGCTGCTCGCCGGCGCCTGGACCTGGGACAGCGTGGGCGTCAGCGCCGTGTCGATGATCGGCCACGTGATCCTCTCGCTCGGCTGGGGGATCTTCCACATCCTGATCATCACGCTGCAGGCCTTCGTCTTCATGATGCTCACCATCGTCTACATGTCGATGGCGAGCGAGTCGCACTAAGGATTCCTTCGAAACCGTCCTCGGGAGAACAAATGGAACTCGCGATCTTTTTCGGCAACACGCAGCTCGCCGCGGCGATCCTGATCGGCATGGGCGCGCTCGGCACGGCGATCGGCTTCGGCATTCTCGGCGGCCGCTTCCTCGAGGGCGCGGCGCGCCAGCCCGAGATGATCCCGACGCTGCAGGTGAAGATGTTCATCGTCGCGGGTCTGCTCGACGCGTTCACCGCCATCGCGACCGCGATCGCGGTGCTGCTGCTGTACGCGAACCCGCTCCTCTCGCAGATGAAGTAAGCCGCTGCTCCAGCATCTCCCCGGGAGGGAGCCGTGAACATCAACGCAACGCTCATCGGCCAGGTGATCTGGTTCTCGCTGTTCATCTGGTTCGTGATGAAGTTCATCTGGCCGTACTTCCAGCGCATCATCGCCGAGCGCCAGAAGACGATCGCCGACGGGCTCGCCGCCGCCGAGCGCGGCCGCAACGAGCTCGCGGACGCGGCGAAGAAGGCCGAGAGCGCGCTCGCGGACGCGCGCGCCCGCGCGCAGGAGATCATCTCCGCCGCCGAGAAGCGCGCGGCGCAGATGGTCGACGAAGCGAAGACCACCGCCAAGGCCGAGGGCGACCGGCTCGTCGCCGGCGCCAAGGCCGAGATCACGCAGGAGGTCGCGCGCGCGAAGGAGACCCTCCGCGAGCAGGTCGCCGCGCTCGCGGTCGCCGGCGCCGAGAAGATCCTGCGCCGCGAGGTCGACGCCAAGGCGCACGCGCAGATGCTCGCCGGCCTCAAGAGCGAGCTCAAGTAGCGATGGCCGAGATCGCGACGATCGCGCGGCCGTACGCCGAGGCGGTCTTCAAGGTGGCCGACGGCGAGGGGAAGCTCGCCGCGTGGGCGGACGTGCTCGACCGGCTCGCCGCCGTGGCGGCGAACCCGGCGGTCGGGCAGCTGCTCGGCGACCCGAACGTGACGTCGGACCAGCTCTACGGCGTGATCGCCGGCGCGGCGGGCGATCTGCCCGGCGAGGCGCAGAACCTGGTGCGCGTGCTGATCGAGAACGGGCGAGTCGCCGTGCTGCCGGAGGTGCGCGACGCGTTCGTGGCGCTGAAGCACGAGCGCGAGGGCGTCGTCGACGCCGAGATCGCGAGCGCTTTTCCGCTCGACGACGCGCAGCTCGCGACGCTCGTGAACGAGCTGGAAGCGCGGTTCAAGCGTAAGGTGAAGCCGAACGTGGCCGTCGACAAGGAGCTCATCGGCGGGATCAAGGTCGTCGTCGGCGACGAGGTGATCGACGGGTCGGTGCGCGGCAAGCTCGCCGCGATGGCCGCCGCGCTGGCGAAAGTCTGATATCCAGGAGTGACCATGCAACAGTTGAGCCCGTCCGAGATCAGCGATCTCATCAAGAGCAAGATCCAGAGCCTCGCGCTCGGGGCGGACGTCCGCACCCAGGGCACGATCGTCTCGGTGACCGACGGCATCTGCCGCATCCACGGCCTGTCGGACGCGATGCAGGGCGAGATGCTCGAGTTCCCCAAGAACACGTTCGGCCTCGCGCTCAACCTCGAGCGCGACTCGGTCGGCGCGGTGGTCATGGGCGCGTACGAGCACATCTCCGAGGGCGACACCGTCAAGTGCACCGGCAAGATCCTGTCGGTGCCGGTCGGCGAGGCGCTGATCGGGCGCGTGGTGAACGCGCTGGGCGAGCCGATCGACGGCAAGGGCCCGATCAACGCCAAGGAGACCGACGTCATCGAGAAGGTGGCGCCGGGCGTGATCTGGCGCCAGTCGGTGTCGCAGCCGGTGCAGACCGGACTCAAGGCGATCGACGCGATGGTGCCGATCGGTCGCGGGCAGCGGGAGCTGATCATCGGCGACCGCCAGACCGGCAAGACGGCGGTCGCGGTCGACACGATCATCAACCAGAAGGGCAAGAACCTCTTCTGCGTCTACGTCGCGATCGGGCAGAAGGCCTCCACCATCGCGAACGTCGTGCGCAAGCTCGAGGAGCACGGGGCGATGGCGTACACGATCGTCGTGGCCGCGACCGCGTCCGAGTCCGCCGCGATGCAGTACATCGCGCCCTACTCCGGCTGCACGATGGGCGAGTACTTCCGCGACCGCGGGCAGGATGCGCTGATCATCTACGACGATCTGACCAAGCAGGCGTGGGCGTACCGGCAGATCTCGCTCCTGCTGCGCCGTCCGCCGGGCCGCGAGGCGTACCCGGGCGACGTGTTCTACCTCCACTCGCGCCTGCTCGAGCGCGCCGCGCGCGTGAGCCCGGAGTACGTCGAGCGGGAGACCAAGGGCAAGGTCAAGGGCAAGACCGGGTCGCTCACCGCGCTGCCGATCATCGAGACCCAGGCCGGCGACGTGACCGCGTTCGTGCCGACCAACGTGATCTCGATCACCGACGGCCAGATCTTCCTCGAGACCGACCTCTTCAACGCCGGCATCCGGCCGGCGATCAACGCCGGCATCTCGGTGTCGCGAGTCGGCGGCGCGGCGCAGACCAAGGTCATCAAGAAGCTCGGCGGCGGCGTGCGCCTTGCGCTCGCGCAGTACCGCGAGCTCGCGGCGTTCGCGCAGTTCGCCTCCGACCTCGACGAGGCCACCCGCAAGCAGCTCGACCGCGGGCGCCTGGTGACCGAGCTGATGAAGCAGCCGCAGTACGCGCCGCTGTCGGTCGCCGACCAGGCGGTGACGCTGTTCGCGGTGAACCGCGGCTATCTCGACGACGTCGACGTGAAGAAGGCGCTCGCCTTCGAGGGCGCGCTGAAGGCGTTCCTGCAGCAGAAGCACAAGGCGATCATGGACCGCATCGAGAGCTACCCAGGACCTGACCGCCGACGACGAGAAGGCGCTCGCCGCCGCGATCGAAGAGTTCAAGAAGTCCGGAGCGTATTGAGGCGCGGAGGCTCCGATGGCGGGCACCAAAGAGATCCGCAACAAGATCAAGAGCGTGCAGAGCACGCGCAAGATCACCAAGGCCATGGAGATGGTCGCGGCGTCGAAGATGAAGAAGGCGCAGGAGCGGATGCGCCAGACGCGGCCGTACGTGGGCCGCATCTGGCAGATCGCCGGTCACCTCTCGAAGGCCAACCCCGAGTACAAGCATCCGTTCATCGTCAAACGCGACACGGTGAAGAACGTCGGCCTGATCGTGATCACGACCGACAAGGGCCTGTGCGGTGGGCTCAACACCAACGCCCTGCGGGTCGCGCTGAACCGCATGCGCGAGTGGCAGGGCGAAGGCAAGGGCGTGCTCGTCACGCGCGATCGGCACCAAAGGCCTCGGCTTCATGCAGCGGCTGGGGGCGAACGTGGTCTCGCAGCTGGTGCAGCTCGGCGACCGGCCGCAGATCGACAAGCTGGTCGGCCCGGTGAAGGTCCAGCTCGACGCGTACCGCGATGGCAAGATCGACCAGCTGTTCGTCTTGACCACGCGGTTCGTCAACACGATGAAGCAGGAGCCGCTCGCGATCCAGGCGCTGCCGCTCCATCTTCGCGCAGACCCCGGCGCAGACGATCATCGACACCGCCATCAGCGAGGGTCAGTCGTGGGACTACATCTACGAGCCGGACGCGAAGGAGGTGCTCGACGGCCTGCTGACGCGCTACATCGAGGCGCTGATCTACCAGGCGGTGGTCGAGAACATGGCCTCCGAGCAGTCGGCGCGGATGGTGGCGATGAAGGCCGCCTCGGACAACGCGGCCGACATCATCGACGAGCTGACGCTCGTGCTGAACAAGACGCGACAGGCGGCGATCACCAAGGAGCTGGCCGAGATCGTCGGCGGCGCAGCGGCGGTTTGACCGAAGAATTCGCTAAACAGGCTAGGAACTAGGGACTGACATGGCACAAGCACAGCAGGCACAGGGAACCATCGTCCAGTGCATCGGCGCGGTGACCGACATCGAGTTCCCGCGCGAGCAGATGCCGCGGATCTACGACGCGCTCGTGCTCGAGTCGACCGGTGACGGCGGGCTCGCGGAGAAGGGCCTCACGTTCGAGGTCGAGCAGCAGCTCGGCGACGGCGTCGTGCGCTGCATCGCGCTCGGTTCATCGGACGGCCTGCGGCGCGGCATGACGGTGAAGAACACCGGCAGCCCGATCTCGGTGCCGGTCGGCGAGGCCACCCTCGGCCGGATCATGGACGTGCTCGGGCGCCCGATCGACGAGGCCGGCCCGATCAAGACCGACGAGCGCCGCGCGATCCACCAGCTCGCGCCGAAATTCGACGAGCTCTCGCCGTCGGTCGAGCCGCTCGAGACCGGCATCAAGGTGATCGACCTCATCTGCCCGTTCGCCAAGGGCGGGAAGATCGGCCTCTTCGGCGGCGCCGGCGTCGGCAAGACCGTCAACATGATGGAGCTGATCAACAACATCGCCAAGCAGCACTCGGGGCTCTCGGTGTTCGCGGGCGTCGGCGAGCGCACGCGCGAGGGCAACGACTTCTATCACGAGATGAAGGACTCGAAGGTCCTCGACAAGGTGGCGATGGTGTTCGGGCAGATGAACGAGCCGCCGGGCAACCGCCTCCGCGTCGGCCTCACCGGCCTCACCATGGCCGAGCGCTTCCGCGACGACGGCCGCGACATCCTGCTCTTCATCGACAACATCTACCGCTTCACGCTCGCGGGCACGGAAGTGTCGGCCCTGCTCGGGCGGATGCCCTCGGCGGTCGGCTACCAGCCGACGCTCGCCGAGGAGATGGGCCGGCTCCAGGAGCGGATCACCTCGACCAAGGTCGGCTCGATCACGTCGGTGCAGGCGGTGTACGTGCCGGCGGACGACCTGACCGATCCGTCGCCGGCGACGACCTTCGGCCACCTCGACGCGACGCTCGTGCTCTCGCGCGACATTGCCTCGCTCGGCATCTATCCTGCGGTCGACCCGCTCGATTCGACTTCGCGCCAGGTGGACCCGAACGTCATCGGCGAGGAGCACTACACGACGACGCGCTCGGTGCAGGCGATCCTGCAGCGCTACAAGGAGCTGCGCGACATCATCGCGATCCTCGGCATGGACGAGCTCGCGCCGGAGGACAAGCTGGCGGTCGCGCGCGCGCGCAAGATCCAGCGCTTCCTGTCGCAGCCGTTCCACGTCGCCGAGGTGTTCACCGGCTCGCCCGGCAAGTTCGTGCCGCTCAAGGAGACGATCAAGGGCTTCAAGATGATCATCAACGGCGAGTGCGACAATCTCCCCGAGCAGGCGTTCTACATGGTCGGCCCGATCGAGGAAGCCATCGAAAAGGCGAAACAACTGCAGTAAGGGCAACGTAAAGACCGTCAAAGGCGAATTTCCGACCCGCGTCCGCGGGTCGTCAGGCGACAGGCAAATGGCACAACACCATACATGTTGATGTCGTTAGCGCCGAAGAGTCGATCTACTCCGGCGAGGCGGAGTTCGTCGTGCTGCCGGGCGTCGCGGGCGAGCTCGGGATCTACCCGCAAGCACACGCCGCTGCTCACGCAGATCAAGCCCGGCGCGGTGCGGATCAAGGTGCCCAACGAGGCCGAGGAGACGCTCGTCTTCGTCCAGGGCGGCTTCCTCGAGGTGCAGCCGAACGTGGTGACGGTGCTCGCCGACACCGCGATCCGGGCGCACGACCTCGACGAGGCGAAAGCGCTGGAAGCGAAGTCCAAGGCCGAGGACGCGATGCGGAGCAAGCTCTCGGCGGAGGAGATCGCCAAGGCCCAGGCCGAGCTCGCCGCCGCCGCGGCGCAGCTCCAGGCGATCTCGCGGCTGCGCAAGCGGAAGTAACCGCACCGCGGCGCCCTCGGCTGCGCCCGCTCTTCGGCGCCGGTAGCGCTGTCACCCGCCCGCGCTCCCCACCTGACGGGCCGTCAGGATCCTTCCCGTTCGTTAATCGGCCCGTCCCGCTCCCGGTGTGGCGCTTTCCCGTCGGCTGCCTATAATTTGGACAGCCGTCGACGAAGCGGCGGCGTCCACCACCAAAGGAGGCGACGTGAACCGGCTCGTGTCGATCCTGATCTGGAGTGCGGTCGCAATCGTCGGCGGTTTCGCATTCGCTGCCATCGCGCTCAAGCGCGGCGAATCCGTGAGCGCCGTCTGGCTCGTGACGGCGGCCCTCGCGGTCTACTTCCTCGCCTACCGCTACTACAGCATGTACATCGCCGCGCGCGTGCTGGGGGTCGACCCGCGCCGGATGACACCGGCGGTGCGCCACAACGACGGGATGGACTACGTCCCGACCAACAAGTGGGTGCTGTACGGCCACCACTTCGCGGCCATCGCCGGCGCCGGGCCGCTCGTCGGTCCGGTGCTCGCGGCGCAGATGGGCTACCTGCCCGGCACGCTGTGGATCCTCGCCGGCGTCGTGCTCGCCGGCGCCGTCCAGGACATGATCGTGCTGTTCGTCTCGGTGCGGCGCGACGGCCGGTCCCTCGGCGAGATGGTCAAGATGGAGCTCGGCAACGTGCCGGGCACCCTTGCGCTCATCGGCGTGCTGGCGATCATGATCATCATCCTCGCGGTCCTGTCGCTGGTGGTCGTCAAGGCGCTCGCCGAAAGCCCGTGGGGCACGTTCACGATCGCCGCGACGATCCCGATCGCGCTCGCCATGGGCGTCTACATGCGCTTCATCCGCCCGGGGCGCGTCGGGGAGGCCTCGGCCTTCGGCGTCGTGCTGCTGCTCAGCTCGATCTGGCTGGGTCGGGCGGTCGCCGAGCACGCGAGCTGGGGTCCCGCGTTCACGCTCGGCGGCACCGAGATCGCCTGGGCGATCATCATCTACGGCGCGGTCGCTTCCAGCCTGCCGGTGTGGCTGATGCTCGCGCCGCGCGACTACCTGTCGACGTTCCTCAAGATCGGCACCATCGTCGCGCTCGCGATCGGCATCTACGTCGTGGCGCCGCGGCTGAGCATGCCCGACGTCACCAAGTTCATCGACGGCACCGGGCCGGTCTTCTCCGGGAGCCTCTTCCCGTTCCTCTTCATCACCATCGCCTGCGGCGCGGTCTCGGGCTTCCACTCGCTCATCTCCTCGGGCACGACGCCGAAGATGATCGAGAGCGAGGGGCACATCCGCATGATCGGCTACGGCGGCATGCTCACCGAGTCGTTCGTGGCGATCATGGCGCTGACTGCCGCCTGCGTGCTCGACCCGGGCATCTACTTCGTCATGAACAGCCCTGCGGCGATCATCGGCACCACCGCGGACAAGGCGGCGCAGGTCGTGTCGAGCTGGGGCTTCGTCATCACGCCCGAGGTGATCAGCCAGACGGCGAAGGACATCGGCGAGACCACCATCCTCTCGCGCGCCGGCGGCGCGCCCACGCTCGCCGTCGGGATGGCGCAGATCCTCGCGCAGGCGCTCGGCGGGAAGTCGATGGAGGCCTTCTGGTATCACTTCGCGATCCTGTTCGAGGCGCTGTTCATCCTCACCGCGGTCGACGCCGGCACGCGGGTCGGCCGCTTCATGATCCAGGACATGCTCGGGCACGTCTGGGCGCCGCTCGGCAACACCGAGTTCCTGCCCGCCAACCTGCTCTGCACCGGTCTCTGCGTCTCGCTCTGGGGCTACTTCCTCTACCAGGGCGTCGTCGACCCGCTCGGCGGCATCAACACGCTGTGGCCGCTGTTCGGCATCGGCAACCAGATGCTCGCCGGGATCGCGCTGCTCCTGTGCACCGTCGTGCTCATGAAGATGAAGCGCGAGCGCTACGTCTGGGTGACGCTCGTGCCGACCGCGTGGCTCCTCGTCACGACGCTCACCGCCGGCTGGCAGAAGATCTTCCATCCGACGCCCGCCATCGGCTTCATCGCGCAGGGGCGCCGGTTCGCCGAAGCGGCGGCGAACGGGACGCTGATCGCCCCGGCGAAGAGCATCGCGGAGATGCAGCGCGTCGCGTTCAACAACTACCTCGACGCGGCGGTCTGCGGGTTCTTCGTCGTCCTCGTCGCCGCGATGTGCGTCTACGCGCTGTTGATCTCGCTGCGGGCGCTGCGGGCCGTGCACCCGACGGTGAAAGAGACGCCGCGCGAGGAAGGCGCTGCGTATGCTTGAGTCGAGCGGCAGCCTGGCAGGCGTATTCAGTCGCTTCCGCGCGCTCGGCGAGCGCGGGCGCGAGGCGTGGCACGGCGTGTTCGG
>CAVXND010000022.1:0-27883 GCA_963762785.1 uncultured beta proteobacterium | reverse complement strand
AACGCCATCGCCGGCTGGTTCGCCTGCATGGCGGCGAACCAGGGCTGGCGCTACTGGCTGTATCTCCGCTGGCGGCGCACCGGCATCGAGCTCGCCGACATCGACCGCGCCGCGAACTACTGGGCGCTCGGGTCGCTGCTCTCGGGCTGCCTGTGGGGCCTCGCGACGCTGCTCTTCTTCATCCCCGACTCGCCGGTCTACCAGGCGTTCCTGTTCGTGCTCATCTTCGCCGTCACCTCGGCGGCGGTCCTCCTCATCGGCGTGCACCTCCCGTCGTTCTACGTGTTCGTGCTCCCGGCGCTGGTGCCGATCGTCGTGCGCAACGTGATCGAAGGCGAGCCGGCCCACCTCACGCTCGCGTTCATCGTCGGCGTCGCCACGATCGCGCTGCTCACCTTCGGCCGGAACTACAACCGCGTGCTGGTCGCGAGCCTTCGCAACCGGTTCGAGAACGAAGCGCTCGCGCGCAAGCTCGCGACGCAGAACATCGAGCTCGAGCGCGCCAAGGAAGCCGCCGAGCGCGCGCGGAACGACGCGGAGATCGCCAACCGCTCCAAGACCCAGTTCTTCGCCGCCGCCGGCCACGACCTGCGCCAGCCGCTGCACGCCATGGGGCTCTTCGCCGCGGCGCTCACCGAGAAGGCGCGCGACCCCGAGGTGCTGCACGTCGTGAACAGCATCAACGCGTCGGTCGACGCCCTCGAGGGGCTCTTCAACGAGCTGCTCGACATCTCGAAGATCGACTCGGGCGTGCTCAAGGCGAACCCGACCCACTTCGAGCTCGGGGCGATGCTCGACCGCCTGCGCATGGACTTCGAGCCCGAAGCGTTCGAGCGCGGGCTGCGCCTGCGGATCCTGCCGACGACCGTGTATCTCTTCAGCGACCCGGTGCTGGTCGAGCGCATCCTGCGCAACCTCGTCTCCAACGCGATCCGCTACACGAAGGCCGGCGGCGTGCTCGTCGGCGACGCGGCGCCGCGGCAAGGAAGTGAGCCTCGAGGTCTGGGACACCGGCATCGGCATCCCGCCGGAACAGCAGGACCGGGTGTTCGAGGAGTTCTACCAGCTCGCCAACCCGGAACGGAACAGCAAGAAGGGGCTCGGCCTCGGGCTCTCGATCGTCAAGCGCCTGGTCAACCTGCTGAGCGCGCAGATCGACCTGCGATCGGTCCCGGGCCGCGGCTCGACGTTCAAGGTGCGCCTGCCGCTCGGGGTGCGCCCGGCGGTCGATCCCGCGCGGAAGAAGAAGGCCGCCACCGCGCCCGGCGACCTGTCGGGCCGCGTGATCGTCGTGGTCGAGGACGAAGCGGCGGTGCTCGAAGGAATGCGGGTGCTGCTCGAAGGCTGGGGCGCCGAGGTCGTCGCCGGCGCGTCGATCCGCGAGACGATGGCGGAAGTCGAGCCGCTCGGGCGCGCGCCCGACCTGATCGTCGCCGACTACGGCCTGCGCGACGGCAACGTCGGCACGCAGGCGATCGCGGCGCTGCGCGAACGGTTCAAGTCGCAGATCCCGGCGATCATCGTCAGCGGCAGCACCACGCCGGCGCACGTCGACGAGGCGAAGGCGATGGACGCGCATCTGCTGCTCAAGCCGGTGATGCCGGCGAAGCTGCGGACGCTGATTCATTTCAAGCTGCACCAGACGGTGGGGTAGCGGGCTGTTCGAGACCTCCATCGACAACGCCTCGGCCAGCGCGACGAGGCCGCCCGCGTGCGCGGTGAGCCGCCCGAGGATCGCGGACATCTCGGGCCCGCTGACGCGGTTCAGCGTCGCGCTTGCGGCAGACGGGTGCTTGAAGTCGACATGCCCGCCCGCGCCGACGCTGAAGCTCCGCCAGTCGATGACCGCGCGCTGCGAGGACTGGATGACTTCGAGGCGTTCGGCGTGATCGTCGCCGACCCGGCTTTGACGACGCCGCCCTGCGGGTTCGCCGCCGCACCCGACGCGTAGAGCGCGAGGGCGAGCGCGGCCGGGACGGGCCGGAACGCGCAACGGCGATTGGCATGCGGGCTCCCGGTGGTGCCACGCGTCGATCGTAGGCCCGCGCGTCGCGGAAAGCCTCCACCCTAGGGGTTATGCCTGAGGGGGTAGACCCCGGCTAGAACGTCGGTGGCAGCGGCTCGATTTCGCCCCGAACGCGCTCGAAGCCGTCCGGGAAGTAGCCGGTCGGCCCGTTGCCGGTAGGCTCGGCGGTCGTGCCGGCCGTTGCCGCCGGGAGGAGCGGCTCGTCGCGGGTCACGATGGCGCCGAGCGCGAGCAGCGCGACGACTGCGATCGCGCCGACCATCGCTCCCACGGGGCGAACGCTGCCGCGTTCCGCGTGCGTCGGCCGGTTGATCCACACTGCGTTCGGAACGCGCGGTGAGTGCGCGACGACTTCGCCGGTCTCGAGGTCGATGTCGATGTCGATGTCGGGTGCCATGGTTGCCTCCTTCGGGGTCGTTTAGACCTGATCGAAGTATCGGCAGGTGGCAGGCCGTGCGGTATCCGCTCGTATGCCTAGTCCCGGCAGGTGATCCACCCCCGGCGAAGCGTGAACTTGCCCGCGGCCGCGCGCCCCGCCCAGGGCGCCATGTGCAACTCACTTGCACGAGTGCTACCATCACTGGAATACCAGAACACCAACAAGACATACGAGAGGGGTTGTTCGTGAAGATTCTGGTCGTGGATGACCATCCGCTCATCCTCGAGGCGCTGCACCACGTGCTGCGGCAGCTCGACGGCGAGGTCGAGGTGCACGACGCGCGCACCGCCGAGGACGGCAAGCAGCTGGTGGCGGACCACCCGGACGCGGGACTTCTCCTCCTCGACCTCACCCTCCCCGGCGCGGACGGTTTCAGCCTGCTCGAGGAGCTCCGCGCCGGTCACCCGGCGATCCCGGTTGTCGTGATCTCAGCGTCCGACCGCCGCGAGGACATCCTGCGCGCCATCGATCTCGGGGCGATGGGCTATATCCCGAAGAGCTCGTCGAACCAGGTGATGCTCCAGGCGCTGCGGCTCGTGCTCTCCGGCGGCGTGTACCTGCCGCCGATCGCGCTCAATGCGCGCGAGGACGCGGCGCAGGTCGCGCCGCGCGTCGCCGACGACGCGGCGGCCGCCCATACCACGCCGCGCGAGCTCGGCCTGACCGCGCGGCAGGCGCAGGTGCTCGCGCTGATCCTGCAGGGCAAGCCGAACAAGGTCATCTGCCGCGAGCTGGGCCTCGCGGAGGGCACCGTCAAGATCCACGTCGCGGCGATCCTGCGCGCGCTCAACGTCAGCACCCGCACCCAGGCGGTGATCGAGGCGAGCCGCCTCGGCCTGCAGCTCGAGAACGTGATCGCGACCGCGCTCGGCCAGCACACCCGGCATTGAAGCCGCGCGCGCACCGCGCGCGCGCCCGGCGTACCCTACGCGCTGCCATGCCGCCGGCCGCACCCGCCGACGACGGGTCGCTCCGCGAGAAGGTCCGCGCCGAGCAGATCCGCACCGTCTACCTGCATTCGCCGACGACGACGATCGGTTCGCTCGTCGCCGGCGCGTTCCTGGTCTGGATGGCGTGGGACAAGGTCGCCGTCGGCGTGATCGCGTCGTGGGCCGCCGCGCTCCTCCTGCACCAGGCGGTCCGCGTCTACCACTACGGCGCGTACCTCCGCGCGAACCCGGGCCCGGCGGAGTCGGTGCGCTGGGGCCGGCTCTACATCGGCGCGGCGGTCATCGCCGGCCTGATCTGGGGCGCGAGCGGCATCTTCTTCTACGTGCCCGACGGCATCGTCGAGCAGACCTACCTCGCGCTGATCCTGTTCGGGTTCGTGTCGCTCACGATCCCGTCGATCTCGATCTTCGCGCCGGCGTTCTACCCGCTGGTGGTGCTCGTGCTCACGCCGTTCATCATCCGCTGCCTCGCCTCCGGCAACAAGCACGAGATCGCGCTCGCGATTCCGCTCGGGATCGCGCTCGTGATCGGGCTGATGTTCGGCCGCAAGGTGAGCCTCCTCGTCGACGAGGCGATCCGGCGCCGGTTCGAGAACGTCGAGCTGATCGAGGCGCTGTCGCGGCAGAAGGAGATCGCGGAGGCCGCGCGCGCCCAGGCCGAGACCGCGAACCGGTCGAAGACGCAGTTCTTCGCCGCGGCGAACCACGATCTCCGCCAGCCGCTGCACGCGCTCGGGCTCATGGCGGCGGCGCTGTCCGAGCGCAGCCGCGACCCCGGCGTGACCGGCCTGGTGGCGGGCATCAACGCCTCGGTCGAGGCGCTCGAGGCGCTGTTCAACGAGCTCCTCGACATGTCCAAGCTCGACGCCGGCGCGGTCAAGCCCGAGCTCCGCGACTTCCCGGTGAGCCGCGTGCTCGAGCGGCTGCGCCTCGAGCTCGCGCCGGAGGCGGCGGAGAAGGGGCTCCGGCTCCGCGCGATGCGGACGCGCGCGTGGGTGCGCAGCGACCCGGTGCTCCTCGAGCGCATCCTCCGCAACCTGATCTCGAACGCGATCCGCTACACCGCGCGCGGCGGCGTGCTCGCCGGCGTCCGGCGGCGCGGGACCGCGCTCGCGCTCGAGGTGTGGGACTCGGGCGTCGGCATCCCCGAGTCCGAGCGCGAGCGCATCTTCGAGGAGTTCTATCAGCTCGGGAACCACGGGCGGTCGAGCCGCAAGGGTCTCGGGCTGGGACTGGCGATCATCCGGCGGCTCTGCACGCTGCTCGGCTATCGCGTCCGTGTCGACTCGCGCCCCGGGCGCGGCTCGGTGTTCCGCTTCGAGGTGCCGGCCGCCGTGCCGGCGCCGGAGGCGCCGCAGGCGCGCCCGCGCCCCGCGCGGCCGAACGGCGCGCTCGGCGGCCGGCTGGTGGTGGTGATCGACGACGAGCCGGCGATCGTGGAAGGGATGCGCTCGCTGCTCGCGACCTGGGGGGCGGAGGTGATCGGCTCGAGCGACGGCGACGACGTGATGCCCGAGCTCGAGCGGCTCGGACGGCTGCCCGATCTGCTGATCGTGGACTACCGCCTCGCCGGCGAGCGGCTCGGCACCGACGTGATCGACGACCTCCGGTTCGCCCTCGATCCGGAGATCCCGGCGATCGTCGTGACCGGTTCGAGCACCTCCGACCTGGCGGAGCGGGTGCACGCGCGCGGCGACGACCTGCTCGCGAAGCCGGTGCTGCCGGCCGACCTGCGCGCGGTCATCGATGCGCGGCTGCGCAGCGCGGCGGAGCGATGAGCCGACGGCGGTCCGATCAGGCGCCGGTGCGTCTCAGCCCTGGACGAGCCACCCCGGAAAAACAGAATCCCCGGCGGTGCGGGTCGCGCCCCGCCGGGGATGAAAGACGACCGCTAGGCAGAGAGGAGCGCTGCTACCGTAGGGTCGGGGAGCTACTCGGGACGTCCGGGCCGGCGGCCCGGACGGATGAATCGGTGATCACGCTGGCGTCGGACAGGCCCGCCCAGAGCAGGAGCAGCACGACCGCAACGAAGAGCGTCGTGATCCGCAGCGCTTCGCGGATGCTGCGCTCGTCGCCGTCCGGGCGCGCGCTGCGCCGCGTCGAGGTCGCTGCCGAGAAGTGTCGTCATGTCCGTCCAGCCGTCGTTGATCGGAGCGCCTTGGAGCGCTGGTGTACTAGATGCGAAGAATGCGAACAAAGACCCCAGTCTGCCTATGGCCCCGAAGGACTAGGCCGTTGGAGCTACGGTTTCCGCACTGCCGCATCAAGAGCGTTCCGCACTGCCGCAGTATCAACTGCTCGTACTTACAAGCGACATACAGGGGCGATACACCCTCGGCCTCTGGCAGCCCCGGCAGGGCACGCGGCGCATGCTGAAGATTTACGGACAGGCGCGCTCCCGGACCTTCCGCGTGCTGTGGATGGCCGGCGAGCTCGGCATTCCCTACGAGCACGTCCCGGTCGGCATCGGCGGCGGCGAAGGGGCGGAGTGCCGCTCGCCCTGGTTTCTCGCGATCAATCCCAACGGCCGCGTGCCGGCGATCGACGACGACGGCTTCCGGCTCTGGGAGTCGATGGCGATCAACCTCTATCTCGCGCGCAAGCACGCGAGCCCGCTCTGTCCGCGCACGCCCAAGGACGAAGCGCGGATGCTGCAGTGGGCGTTCTTCGCGGTGAACGATCTCGAGCCGCGCGTCGTCGCGATGTTCCAGCACCGCGTCGCGTTCCCGGAGAAGAAGCGGCACCCGGCAGTGGCCGACGAAGCGGAAGCCGGGCTGCAGCCGAAGCTCGCGATCCTCGAGGCCGAGCTCGGCCGGCAGCGGACGCTCGCCGGCGACGCCTGGGGGCTCGCCGACTTCCTCGTCGCGAGCGTGCTCGCCACGCTCGAGCTGATGCGCTACGACCTCGCGTGCTATCCGCACCTCGCCGCGTGGCTGCAGGCGAGCCTCGCGCGCCCCGCCGCGCAGGCAGCGCGCGCGATGCGGGAGACGGAGAACAGGGCGAGAGTCCCGGGCCGGTGAACGCGCGCGGGCGCGGCCGCGGGGCGCCGGGCTGCGCGATGCTTGGTACCATCCCGGACGTGACGCGCGCAATCTGGAACGGCGCGGTGATCGCCAAAGCGACGCCTGCGAGACGGTCGAAGGCAACAAGTACTTCCCGCCCGCCGCGGTAAAGCGCGAGTACCTTCGCCCGAGCGAAACCCACACCGTCTGCGGGTGGAAAGGGACGGCGAGCTACTACGACGTGGTCGTCGACGGCCAGGTCAACAAGGACGCCGCGTGGTACTACCCCGACGTCAAGCCGGCCGCGGCGAACGTCAAGGGCTATATCGCGTTCTGGCGGGGCGTGAAGGTGGAGGCGTAGCGTCGCTCCGGCGGAAGCCGGAGCCCGGTTGCAGCCTCCCCTGGATCCCGGCGTCCGCCGTGATGACGATGCACAGATGACCGACCGAGTTCTCGAGCTCTTCCATCCCGCGGTGCAGGCCTGGTTCCGCTCGGCGTTCGCCGCGCCGACCGCGCCGCAGGTCGAGGCGTGGCCGGCGATTTCGTCCGGCCGCCACGCGCTCGTGGCGGCGCCGACCGGCTCGGGCAAGACGCTCGCGGCTTTTCTCGCGGCAATCGACGCGCTCGTGCGCGAGGGCGTCGAGCGGGGGCTTGCGGACGAAACGCACGTCGTCTACGTCTCGCCGCTCAAGGCGCTCTCGAACGACATCCAGCGCAACCTGGAGGCGCCGGTCGCGGGCATCCGCGCCGAGCTCGAGGCGCTCGGTCTCCCCGACGTCGAGATCCGCACGTTCGTACGCACCGGCGACACGCCCCAAGGCCAGCGCGCCAGCATGCGGAAGCGCCCGCCGCACGTCGTCGTCACGACGCCCGAGTCGCTCTACATCCTGCTGACCAGCAAATCCGGCCGCGACACGCTCCGGACGACGCGTACGGTGATCGTCGACGAGATCCACGCGCTCGCGCCGAACAAGCGCGGCGCACATCTCGCCCTGTCGCTCGAGCGGCTCGAGGCCCTGACCGGGCCGGCGCTCGTGCGCGTCGGGCTCTCGGCCACGCAGAAGCCGATCGACGAGATCGGGCGCTTCCTGACCGGCGGCGCGCCCTGCACCATCGTCGACACCGGTCACGTCAAGCATCGCGACCTCGCGATCGAGCTGCCGCCGGCGCCGCTCGAGGCGGTGATGTCGGGCGACGCGTGGCAGCAGGTCTACGACCGTCTCGCCGCGCTCGCGAGCGAGCACCGCACGACGCTCGTGTTCGTGAACACGCGGCGGCTCGCCGAGCGCGCGGCGCGGCATCTCTCCGAGCGGCTCGGCACGAGCCAGGTCGCCGCGCACCACGGCAGTCTCGCACGCGAGATCCGCCTGGACGCCGAGCAGCGCCTCAAGCTCGGGCGACTCAAGGTCCTCGTCGCGACCGCGTCGCTCGAGCTCGGGATCGACATCGGCGACGTCGACCTCGTGTGCCAGCTCGGCTCGACGCGCACGATCGCGGCCTTCCTCCAGCGCGTGGGACGCTCGGGGCACGCGGTCGGCGGCGTCCCGAAGGGCCGGCTCTTTCCGCTCTCGCGCGACGATCTCTGCGACGGCGCGGCGCTCCTCGAGTCTGCTCGCCGGGGCGAGCTCGACCGGATCGCGGTGCCGGCAAAGCCGCTCGACGTGCTCGCCCAGCAGATCGTCGCCGAGGTCGCGCACCGGGAATGGCGCGAGGACGAACTGTTCGAGCGGTTCCGGCGCGCGTATCCGTTCCGCGATCTGGATCGCGCCGAGTTCACCGCCGTCGTCCAGACGCTCGCCGACGGCTACTCCACCCGCCGGGGCAGGCGCAGCGCGCATCTCCACCGCGACGCCGTCAACGGCGTGCTGCGCGGCCGGCGCGGTGCCGCGCTCGCCGCCGTCACCTCCGGCGGGACGATTCCCGACACCGCCGACTACAGCGTACTGCTCGAGCCGCAGGGGCAGATCGTCGGGTCGGTGAACGAGGACTTCGCGATCGAGAGCCTCGCGGGCGACGTGTTCCAGCTCGGCAACACGTCGTACCGGATCCTCCGCGTCGAGCGCGGGACGGTGCGCGTCGAGGACGCGAAGGGCGCGCCGCCCGGCATCCCGTTCTGGTTCGGCGAGGCGCCGGCACGGAGCGCGGAGCTGTCGCAGTCGGTGTCACGGCTGCGGGCAGGGATCGAGGCGGCGCCGGATCGCGCAGCGGCGACCGGTCGGCTGGTGCAGGAAGCCGGGCTCGACCAGGTGGCCGCAGAGCAGATCGTCGACTACCTCGCCGCGGCGCGCGCGGCGCTCGGCGTGCTGCCGACGCTGGAGACGGTCGTGCTCGAGCGGTTCTTCGACGAATCGGGCGGCATGCAGCTCGTGGTCCACGCGCCGTTCGGCAGCCGGATCAACCGCGCGTGGGGACTCGCGCTCCGCAAGCGGTTCTGCCGCAAGTTCAACTTCGAGCTGCAGGCCGCGGCGACCGAGGACGCGATCATCCTGTCGCTGTCGACCAGCCACAGCTTCGAGCTCGAGGATGTCGCGCGGTATCTGAGCTCGAAGACGGTGCGCCCGCTGCTCGTCCAGGCGCTGCTCGATGCGCCGATGTTCGCGGCGCGCTGGCGCTGGAACGCGACCGTCGCGCTCGCGCTCCTGCGCTTCCGCGGCGGCCGGAAGCTCGCGCCGCAGCTCCAGCGCATGGCGGCCGAGGACCTGCTCGCGGCGATCTTTCCCGATCAGGTCGCATGCGGGGAGAATCTCGCCGCCGGGGACATCGAGATCCCCGACCACCCGCTCGTCGCGCAGACGATCGCCGACTGCCTGCACGAAGCGATGGACATCGAGGGGCTCGAACGCGTCCTCGCCCGGCTCGAGCGGGGCGAGATCCGCGTCGTCGCACGCGAGCTCACCGAGCCGTCGCCGCTCGCCGCGGAGATCCTCTCCGCGCGGCCGTACGCCTTCCTCGACGACGCGCCGCTCGAGGAGCGCCGCACGCAGGCGGTGATGGCGCGCCGCTGGCTCGACCCCGAGACCGCCGCCGACCTCGGCAAGCTCGACGCCGAGGCCATCCGGCGCGTCCGCGAGGAGGTGTGGCCCGACGTGCGCAACGCCGACGAGCTCGCCGACGCGATCGGGACGCTCGCGTTCCTTGCGGACGACGAGCTGAAACCGGAGTGGCGGGCGTACGCCGGAGAGCTCGCGCAGGCGCGGCGCGCGGCGCGGTTCGGACCCGGGATCTGGATCGCCGCCGAGCGGCTGCCCGAGTTCCAGGCGCTCCTTCCGGGCGCATCGCTCACCCCTGAGATCGAGGCGCCGCAGGAGTACCGCAAGCCGTGGACGAAGGAGGACGCGCTGGTCGAGATCGTCCGCGACCGCCTGCAGGGGCTCGGGCCGGTGACGGCGCCCGCCCTCGCCGCGCCGCTCGGCCTCGCACCCCAGGAGATCGAGGCGGCGCTCGCGCGGCTCGAGACCGAAGGCTCGGCGATGCGCGGCCGGTTCTCGCCGGACGCGCGCGAGACCGAATGGTGCGAGCGGCGGCTCCTCGCCCGCATCCACCGCTACACGGTGCATCGCCTGCGCGCCGAGATCGAGCCGGTCGAGGCGCGCGATTTCCTGCGCTTCCTCTTCCGCTGGCAGCGCGTCGCGGCGGAGGCGAGAGTCGAAGGGGCGGACGCGCTCGCGGCGATCGTCTCGCAGCTCGAGGGCTTCGAAGCGCCCGCGGCGGCGTGGGAGACCGAGATCCTGCCGGCGCGCGTGAACGAGTACGACCCGGCGTGGCTCGACGAGCTGAGCCTCGCCGGCCGCGTCGTGTGGACGCGTCTCGCCACGCCGCGGCCGAGCGGGGACCGCACGCCGGCGCCGGTGCGGACGACGCCGGTCGCGCTCCTCGGCCGGCGCAACCTCCCGCTCTGGACCGCGCTCGCGGGAACGGGCGACGATGCGGCGCTCTCGGCGCGCGGGCAAGCGGTCGCCGATTTCATCGGTACGCACGGTGCGTCGTTCTTCGAGGAGATCGTGGAGGGCACCGGCCTCCTCCGCACCCAGGTCGAGGAAGCGCTCGGCGAGCTCGTCGCGCTCGGGCGTCGTGAACTGCGACAGCTTCGGCGGGCTGCGCGCGCTGCTCGTGCCCACCGATCGCCGGCGACCGCTCGGCGGGAAAGCCCGACGCCGGCGGACGGCGCTCTTCGGGATCGAGGACGCGGGGCGGTGGGCGCTCGTGCGGCGGAAGTCCCGGACACAGAGCGAGCCCGAGATCGTCGAGCACGTCGCCCGTACCCTGCTCAAGCGCTACGGCGTCGTCTTCTGGCGGCTCGTCGAGCGGGAAGCGGCGTGGCTGCCGCCGTGGCGCGAGCTGCTTCGCACCCTCCGCCGGCTCGAAGCGCGCGGCGAGATCCGCGGCGGCCGCTTCGTCGCGAGCGTTTCGGGCGAGCAGTTCGCGCTGCCGGAAGCGGTCGGCCTGATGCGCGACGTGCGCCGGGAAGAACGCACCGGCGCCCTCGTCTCCCTGAGCGGCGCCGACCCGCTCAACCTGGTCGGCGTCCTCACCCCCGGCGCGCGCCTCGCCGCCCTGACGGGCAACCGCGTGCTCTATCGCGACGGCGTTCCGGTCGCGCTGCTGGCGGGCGGGGAAGTGCGCTTTCTCGAGCAGCTCGCCCCGCCCGACGAGTGGAGCGCGCGCAACGCGCTGCTGCGCCGGCAGGTCCCGGCGGTGCTGCACTTTCTCGGCTGAGCGACGCTACTCGCAGCGGAAGTCTTCCTCCCGGAAGGCGGCGATCGAGAATCCCTCCCGTTCCCGCCCGGCAATGACCCGTCTCGCCGACCTCGTCACCACCTCGCAGCAGGTCGCCGGAACCTCGGGGCGCCTGGCGAAGGTCGCGGCGCTCGCCACGCTGCTCCGCCGGCTCGAACCGGACGAGATCGAGATCGCGGTCGCCTACCTCTCGGGGGAAACGCGGCAGGGCAAGCTCGGCCTCGGCTACGCCGCGTTACGGGATGCTCGCGACGGCGGCGAGCCGCGCGGCGATCCGCTGGCGCTCACCGAGGTCGATGCGGCACTCGAGCGGCTGCGCGCGACCACCGGCAAGGGTTCTGCCGGGGCGCGCGCGGAACAGCTGGGCGCACTCTTCGCCCGTGCCGGTGCGGACGAGCGCGACTTCCTCGCGCGGCTGATCGTCGGCGAGCTCCGCCAGGGCGCGCTCGAGGGCGTGATGCTCGACGCGATCGCGAGCGCCGCAGGGTTGCCCGCGGCCGACGTGCGCCGCGCGGCGATGTACGCGGGCGGGCTCGCGGCGGTCGCGAAGGCGGCGCTGACCGAAGGCGCGGCGGGGCTCGCGAGGTTCGCGATCCAGCTGCTGCGGCCGGTGCAGCCGATGCTCGCAACGCCGGCGGACGACGTCGCCGGCGCGCTCGCGTCGTTCGGCACGGCCGCGCTCGAGTGGAAGCTCGACGGCGCGCGCGTCCAGGTCCACAAGGCCGGCGACGAGGTGCGGGTCTTCACCCGCAACCTGAACGACGTCACCGCCGCGGTGCCGGAGGTCGTCGAGGCGGTGCGGGCGCTGCCGGCGCGCGAGCTGATCCTCGACGGCGAGACGATCGCGCTCGCGGCGAACGGGGCGCCGCAGCCGTTCCAGGTGACGATGCGCCGCTTCGGCCGCAAGCTCGAGGTCGACCGGCTGCGCACCGAGCTGCCGCTCGCGGTGTTCTTCTTCGACTGCTTGCGGTGCGACGGCGACGACCTCGTCGACCGGCCGGCGCGCGAGCGGTTCGCGGCGCTCGGGGAGGTCGCGCCCGCGAGCATCGTGATTCCGCGGATCGTGACGAGCGACGTCGCCGAAGGCGAGGCGTTCCTCGCCGGCGCGTTTGCCGCGGGGCACGAGGGGATCATGGCCAAGGCGCCCGACGCACCCTACGAGGCGGGCCGCCGCGGCGCGAGCTGGCTGAAGATCAAGCGTGCCCACACGCTCGACCTCGTCGTGCTCGCCGCCGAGTGGGGCAGCGGACGGCGGGAGGGGTGGCTCTCCAATCTGCACCTCGGCGCGCGCGATCCGCGCACCGGCGGCTACGTCATGCTCGGAAAGACCTTCAAGGGCCTGACCGACGAGACGCTCGAGTGGCAGACCGCGGCGTTCCTCGCGCGCGAGACCGGTCGCGAAGGACACGTCGTGCACGTCCGGCCGGAGATCGTCGCGGAGATCGCCTTCAACGACCTGCAGGCGAGCCCGCACTACCCCGGCGGGCTCGCCCTGCGGTTCGCGCGCCTGAAGCGCTATCGCCCCGACAAGACCGCCGCTGAGGCCGACACCATCGACACGGTACGCGCCCTATACGATGCGCAGGCACGGCGGGCGGAAGTTCCGGCAGCGCCGCGATAGGATGCTTGCGAGCGGCGCGGTCCAAGAAGCTCCGGGCCAGGGGACTGGGGACCGGCGCGAGGAGGATGCGCGCCGCGTCGCGGAAGGAATCTGCCCCGCGTCGGGCCGCCCCGGGGGAGGCGTCCCGCCCCAGCCACCGGCCCGCAGCTTCCTGCGGAGGCCGGCGTTCACCCGCCGGGTCTAGCCGCCGAGACTGGCGACGACGAGGACGACCGCGCCGACGACGATGCTCGCCGCCAGCCCGGCCGCGGAGGCCTTGAGCAGGAGTCCCGAGAAGTCGGCGAGCATCGCCCAGCCGCCCAGGCTGCGCGCCGAAGAATTCGCTTTGCTTTCCATGTGCCCTTCTTTTCGCTGGTGCGGCCCGTCGGGCCGGTACGGTTGCGATTACGCGCTGCGGCTGTGACCAGGACGGGCGCGAGGAGAGGAAGGGTGCCGGAAGATTCTGGCAACAAAAAGGCAATCGGCCCGCACGCGTGAACGATCTTGCAGGGGATGCCATCGGCATACCGCCCCGCCGGCCGCGATCGCCGCGCGCCGCGGCCCCGCCCCGGGGGCTTCAAGCGGCCGGCTGAGCCCGCCGGCAGCGTCTAGTGCGGCAGGTAGCCGAAGAGCGCTTCGGCCCGAGAAATCAATCTCTTGGCCGTGAGGTACGTCGGCACCTCGACCAGTGCGCCCTCGTGCTCGACCCGCTCGCGCCCGGCGGCGCGGGCCGCGTCGAACGCCTCGACGAGCCGCCGCGCGCGCTCCACCGCCTCCGGGCTCGGGGTGAGGACATCCGTCACGGCCCCGACGTGCGCGGGCGAGACGACGCTCTTCGCCTGATAGCCCAGGCGCCGCGAGCGCAGGGTCTCCGCGCGGGCACCCTCGACGTCGCTGAACGTATAGGGCGCGTCGATCGCCACCACGCCCGCCGCCACGCATTCGACGAGGAACCGGCTCCGGACGTACGCGAGCTCGCTGCCGTCGGTCGAGCGCTCCGCGCCGAGGTCGGCCGCCATGTCCTCCGACGCGACGAGGCAGGCCGAGACCCGCTTGCTCGCGCGCGCGATCGCCTGGACGGCGACGAGCCCGGCGGCGGTCTCGACGTTGGGGACGATCTCGGTGCTCCCGGTCGGGATCGCGAGCCGCCGCTCGTGGTCGGTGATCGCGCGGTCGAGCTCGACGATCTGCTCCTGCGCGACGGTCTTGGGCAGCAGCACGGCGTCGGGCCGCGCCTGGATCACGACCGCGAGGTCGTTCCTGCCCTCCGCTGCGAGCGGGTTCACGCGCACCGCGGCGACGATGCCGCGCTTGCGCGCCTTCTCGAGGAGCCCGAGGATCATCTCCCGCGCGCGCGGGCGGAGCGGCGGGGGCGTGAAGTCCTCGAGGTCGGGAATGATCACGTCGGGCTGCGCGTCGAGTGCGGCGGCATGGGCGCCGGCGTCGGCACCGGCGACGAAGAGCCAGGTGCGGCGGAGACTCGGCGGCCGGCGCTTCGGCGCGTGGTCGCGAGCGTGCGAGTGGGGCATGCACACCTCCGGATACAGCCGGCCGCGACAACGCTTCGCGGCCAGTCGATATCATATGCCCGTTGCGTCGCACGCGATATGACAGCCACCGCCGATTTCGCCGATTACGCGGTCGAGCTGCTCGGTGCAGCGGGGCGCGTCGCCGCGCGGCGGATGTTCGGCGGTTATGGGCTCTACTGCGACGGCGTGATGTTCGCGCTGATCGCGGACGACGTGCTCTACCTCAAGGCCGACGCGCTCAACCGGCCCGAGCTCGAGCGCGCCGGCTCCGCGCCTTTCACCTACGAAGCGAAGGGCCGGCGCACGATCATGGCCTACTGGCGTGCGCCGGACGACGCGATGGAGTCGCGCGAGCTGATGGCGCCCTGGGCGCGGAGCGCGCTCGACGCGGCGCTGCGGGCGAAGGCCGCGCGTCCCGAGGACGGGGCGCTCACGGCCCAGGTCCTCGCGTCCCAAGGCCGAAGGCCGGGCGCCCTGGCACGAAGGCCGGCCGCCCTAGGACGAAGGCGCGCGGCTCACGCGCAAGAAGTAAACGCTGACCAGCGCCGCGGTCAGCGTCATTCCGACCACCGCCGCCAGCCAGAAACCGGTCGCCCTCATCGGCGCCCCGACGCCGACCCCGCCGATGCCGAGGGCGTAGCCGCCGCCGAGGGCGATGCCCCACAGCGCGACGCCGTAGATCACCATCGGCACGGCCGCCCGCTTGTAGCCGCGCAGGATCTGCACCGCCGCCGCCTGGACGGCGTCGAACACGTGATACACCGCGACGAAGACGAGCAGCCCGACCGCGAGCCGCTGCACGTCGGGGTCCGCGGTGTACAGCCGCACGATCGGTCCGGCGGCGAGGAAGATCACGGCGCCGACCGCGAGTCCGCAGCCGAGGCTGACCGCGATCGCGGCGATGCCGGTCGCCCGGGCGCGCGGCGGCTCGCGGGCGCCGATCGCCTGGCCGACGAGCACGCTGCCCGCGTTCCCGATCGCGAGCGGCAGCATGAAGGCGAGCGCGGTCAGGTTCGCCGCGATCTGATGCGCACCGGAATACACCGCGCCGAACCGGGCGATGAAGAGCGCCATGAACGTGAACGCGGTGACGTCGACGAAGAACACCGCGCCGATCGGGATCCCGAGCGCGAGCAGCTGCCACTGCGCCGCCGCCCGCGGCCACGACCAGCGCGCGAACACGCCGTAGCGGGCGTAGTCGCGCTCGGCGCGACACCACCACCATGCGGCGCCGCAGGTAATCCACGCGCTCACCGCCGTCGCGATCGCGCAGCCGGCCGCGCCGAGCTCGGGGAAACCGAGCTTGCCGTAGATCAGGATCCAGTTGAGCGGGATCTTCAGCGCGAGGCCCAGCAGGTTCAGCACCATCACCACGCGCGGGCGGGACACCGCGGTCGAGAACCCCTGGAACACGCGGGACAGGAGCGTTGCCGGGGCGGCCCACGCCATCGCGGCCAGATAGGCGCGCGTCTTCACCTCGACCTCGGGGGAGAGCTGGCTGAACGCGAGGAGCGGCGTGGGGTGGGTCACGAGCGCGATCGAGATCGCGGCGAGTGCGAGCGCAAGCCACGCGCTCTGCCGCACCTCCTCGCCGATCTCGGCGTAGCGCCCGGCGCCGTGCAGCTGCGCCACGGTCGGGGTGAGCGCGAACAGCACCCCCATCAGCGTCACGAACAAGGTCACGTAGATGCTGGCGCCGATGCCGACCGCGGCGAGATCGACCGTGCCGTAGTGTCCGGCCATCACCGTGTCGACGACGCCGTTCGCCATGATCGCGATCTGCGCGATGTAGACCGGCCAGGCGAGGCGGAGGATGTCGCGGACGAGGGGGTTGCGCACCGGGCGGGGGACGGGTGGAAGGGCCGGGATTCTACCGGTCGCCCGGCGCGCGAATGGCTGCAACGTTCGCGGCCGAAACTCGCGCGCATGCAACCGGAACCCGTCTACATGCACCGCAAGTCGCCGTACCTGCCGGCCCCGGCACCCGCGCGGGCGCGCTCGGTCGGACTCGCCGACGCCTGGCCGTTCGCGGATCCGGCCCGCAAGCTTTCACCCGAGATCCGGCGCGCCGCGCTGCACGTGCTGCGTACGACCGCTCGCGACTGGGGTCTCGCCGCGAGCCGGTAGCCCGCGGGCTCACCGCCGGCGGGCTGTCTTGCGCCGTTCGCCCAGGCGCGCCAGCGGCTCGAGCCGCGGGCCGATCGTCTCCGCGAGCACGTCGAGGAACACCCGCAGCTTCGCGGGCACAAGCCGCCCGGACGGGTAGACGGCCTGCACCGGCGACGGCGCCGGCTCGAACTCGCGCAGCACGCGGACGAGCCGCCCGCGCGCGAGCTGGGCCTCGACCTGGTACCCGAGCACCATCACGAGCCCGAGCCCCGCCTCCGCGGCGGCGATCGCGACATCGCCGTTGTTTGTCGCCAGCGGTCCGCTTACCTTCACGCGCCGCTCGACCTCGTCGGCGACGAATGGCCACTCGCGGCCGGGCGTGAGGTCGGTGAAGCGGATGCAGTCGTGCCGCTCGAGCTCCTCCGGCGCGCGGGGCGTACCGCGGCGCGCAAGGTAGGCGGGCGCCGCGCACACGACCCGCGGAATCGCGCCGAGCCGGCGCGCGACGAGCGACGAGTCGGCCAGCCGGCCGATCCGGACCGCGACGTCGATCCCCGCCTCCACCAGGTTCACGAGATGGTCGGTGAGGAGCAGGCTCGCCGTCACCTTCGGATGCCGGGTAAGCAGCGTCGTGACTGCGGGCGCGACGTGCATCCGGCCGAAGAGGAGCGGCGCCGAGATCGCGAGCGCTCCGCGCGGCTCGAGGCCCTGCGCGGTCACGCTCGTCTCGGCCTCGTCCAGCTCGGCGACGATGCGCCGGCACCGCTCGTAGAACTGTGCGCCGGTGTCGGTGAGCCCGATCCGGCGCGTGGTGCGATTGAGCAGGCGCGCGCCGAGGCGCGTCTCGAGCTGTGCGAGCGACCGGCACACCGCCGGCAGCGAACGATCCATCGCCCGCGCCGCGGCCGAAAGGCTTCCCGACTCCACGATCCGGACGAACGTCAGCATCGGCGTGAGGCGATCGTTCATCTGATTATTCCGTTCAATGGAATGGTCATGTCAATTCTATTGCTATTCTTGTTTGGATCGAAGTGGTCTAAGGTTCGCCGCATGGAACCGACCACTACGGACATCGCCTTCAGCCCGAGCGTGAAGGCAGTGCAGGAGCGCCTCGGCTCGCGCGCGGCGTACGCACGGCTCGAAGCGCGCGGCGGCTGGCAGGCCGCGGTCACGCCGGAGCTTGCGGCGTTCATTGCGGACCGCGACTCGTTCTATCTCGCGACGGCGAGCGCCGGCGGGCAGCCGTACATCCA
The DNA here is from genome assembly GCA_963762785.1 of uncultured beta proteobacterium. Classification (GTDB taxonomy): domain Bacteria; phylum Pseudomonadota; class Gammaproteobacteria; order Burkholderiales; family SG8-39; genus DATEDA01. The sequence continues at coordinate 10,238 of CAVXND010000022.1, read as the reverse complement.
GCACCGCGGCGGGCCGAAGGGGTTTCTCCGGGTGCTCGACGAACGGACGCTCGCGTTCGCCGACTACGCCGGCAACCGCCAGTACATCACCGCCGGCAACCTCGCGGAGAATCCGAAAGCGTTCATCTTCCTGATGGACTACGCGACCCGCACCCGCATCAAGCTGTGGGGCCGGGCGCGTGCCGTAGAGGACGACCCATCGCTCCTCGCGCGGCTCGCTCCGGCCGGCGGCAAGCCGCGCGTCGAGCGCGCGATCGTGTTCGAGATCGCGGCGTGGGATGCGAACTGCCCGCAGCACATCCCGGTGAAGCACGACGAGGAGGCGGTGGCGGCGCTCCGCGCGCGGATCACCGAACTCGAGCGGGAGAACGCCGGTCTACGCCGGCGTCTTGGCTGACATCGAGAGCAGCCCGGCTTTGCGCGCCGCGCGGCGCACCCGCCGTGCGTGCTTGCGCAGGTCGCGCCGGCGCCGGCGGCGCTTCTTCCACCACAGCCGCACGGTCTTGAGCGGCATGAAGATCCAGGACACGAAGCCGACCGCGAACCCGAGGACGAGCCAGCCGCCGTAATGGTCGAGGAAGCGCGAGAGCACGTTCGCCGCGTCCCGCTCGCCGACCATCTGGTCGGCGGCGGCGGCGTCGCCGGCGAACGTTGCGCCCTGCGCCTGCCGCGCCATGCGCGCCAGCTGCTGGTCCTTCATCGCGAGGAGCATGCGCACGTCGTCGAGGCTCTTCTCGAGCAGGCCGATCCGTTCCTGCGCCTCGGCGAGCGCGCGCTGGACCGACGCGAGATCGTCCTCGCGCGCGGTCGCGGCGGCGCTCGTGCCGGGCTTCGGCCGCTCCGCCCGGGAAACGCTGAGTCGGTCGCGCTCCGTTTTCGGCGCGGGGGCCGCCGGCGCCTCCGCTCGGGCGCCGGGCTCGGGCGCGGCGCCGGCAAGCTGCCGCCGGTAATCGGCGTACGACGCGCCGTGCGCCGCGACGATCCGGCGCGCTTCGGCCGGGTCGATTGCGAGGATGGCGTCCGCCGCCGGCAGCGCGAGCCGCTGGCCGCTGCGCAGGCGATTGAGGTTCGCGTCGAAGAACGCCTGCTCGTTCGCCTGGTAGATCGCGACGATCGCCTGCTCGATGGTCGCGCCGGCGAGACGCTGCGTCTGCGCGATGCCGGCGAGGGTATCGCCCGGCTTGACGATGTAGCCCTCGCGCTCGGCGTCGGGGTCGGCGCGCGGGGGCGCGGCGCGGCGCGCCCGCGGGCGCCGGCGCGCGCTCCGCGGCCGCAGGCCCCGCTTCCGGCAGCGCCGGCCCCGCGACCGCGCGCTGCCCGCGCGGCCGTGATTCCTCGAGCAGGAACGGGTACTCGCGCACGACGCTGCCGGACGCGGACGCGAGCTCGACCAGCAGCTGGATGAACGGCTCGTCGAGCGCTTCGCTCGACCGCAGCACGACGACGTAGCGATTCCCGGGCCGCCGCTCGACGGCGACCCGCAGCCGGTCGAGCACCGGCGACGGCTCGAGGTTCGCGCGCCAGAACACCTCCGGCGGGGGGATGCGCGCGGCGAGGGTCGCCGCCTCGCCGGGGCGCACCGACAGGACGTCGATCTCCGCGCGCAGCGGCTCGCCCACGCCGGACTGGAGGACGAGCCGGCCCAGCTCCGCGGCCGTGGCGAGGCCGGGAACGAGAATACAGGCGGCAGCGATCAGCCGGAATGACATTGGAATATGGGATTATTGCAGAGGCCGGGGCGCGCGGCTGCGCCGGACGTCCGCTTTTTTGCGCCGTCTGTCGAGGATCGGACGTCGCGCGCGGTTTCGTCGCCGCCGCCCGACGGGGATCCGACGCCGGCACCCCGCCCGCGTCACCCCGGCCCGACAGGGGCGCGATGGTCGCGTATCATCGCGGCGGTTTTTCGGTCCCGTCCCCGCACCTCGCGCCATGCCCAAGCGGTACGCCACCCGCCACGACCTCGGCCTCACCCCGGCCGAATTCCGCACGCTCGCCCGGCTCGACCGCCCGGAGAAGATCCAGGCGTTCGTGAACGCGATCCCGGCCAACTTCGAGCCCGACGGCGACACGGTGCTCTCGGTCCGGGAGGTGTTCCGCCAGCGGCGCGCGCACTGCATCGAGGGCGCGATGGTCGCGGCGGCGGCGTTGTGGGTCCACGGCGAGCCGCCGCTCCTGCTCGATCTCGAGGCGGTGCGCGATTACGACCACGTCGTTACCGTCTTCCGCCGCCACGGGCGCTGGGGTGCGATCTCGAAGACGAACCACGTGCCGCTGCGCTACCGCGACCCGGTCTATCGTTCACTGCGCGAGCTCGCGATGAGCTACTTCCACGAGTACGCGAACCGGCGCGGCGAGAAGACGCTGCGCACCTACTCGCGCGTCCTCGACCTGCGCACGATCGCGCCCGAGGTCTGGGTCACCAACGGCACGAACTGCTGGGAAGTGGCCGAGCGGCTGGACGGGCTCCGGCACTACCCGCTGCTCGCGAAACCCCACGAGCGCTCCCTGCGCACGCGCGACGGCCTGGAGCGCCGCGCGCAGACCCTGCGCGATCACCAGCCGCCGGCGCGCGTGCGGCGCCGCTGGGCCGCAAAGCGGGCCGCCCTGCGCGAGCGGCGGCGGCTCGCCCGCTAGAGCGGCGAAAGGAGTTCGACCCTGGCCGACCTCGGGCTGCCGGGCAAGGGACGGATCGAGGCGCTGACCGACGGCATCTTCGCGGTCGCGATGACGCTTCTCGTCCTCGACCTCAAGCTCCCGGCGGCGCGCCCGGGTTCGACGACGCGGGCCTGCGCCAGGCCCTGTTCGCGCTGCTGCCGAAGCTCGAAAGCTACGTGATCAGCTTTCTGGTGCTGTGCGTCTTCTGGCTCGGCCACCACCGGCTGATGCACCTCGTCCGCGGCGTCGATCACCTGTTCCTGTGGCGCAACCTGCTCTTCATCCTCTTCATCACGCTCGTGCCGTTCACGACGTCGCTGATGGGGGAACACCGGGACCTCGACGACGCCCCGCTCGTGTACGGGATCAACCTCGCGCTCATCCTCGCCGCGCAGTTCCTCATGTGGCGGCGCGCCTTGTTCCACCTGATCGACCCCGCGCACGCCGAACTGGCGGCCAGATGGCGGTCGGTCTGCACCCGCTACCTCATCGCCTTCGGCATCGTCGCCGCGGCGGTCCTGCTCGCGGCCCTCGACTGGCGTTTCGCCGCCTACGTCTACCTGCTCCTCTTCTTCGTCGGCACGATGCAGCCGAAGCAGGTGCTCGCACACTGAGGCGACAGGAGACCTGTGGAGACTTCGACGCCGGGCCGCTCGTCGATGCGCAGCGCCGCGGCGTTGCTCCGCGGCGCGCTCGAACCCACCCCGACGACCTGAGCGGTCCGGCGACCGAAGTCCCTACCGAGGCGGGTCGCCGGCGAGGGTGATGCGGTGCATCAGCCGCCGGAACCCGTGGTAGTCGTTGATCGGGTTGTGCTGGGCGCAACGGTTGTCCCAGAACGCGAGCGAGCCGACCTCCCAGCGGAACCGGCAGGTGAGCTCCGGCCGCACCTGGTGGCCGAAGAGGAACCCGAGCAGCGGCGCGCTCTCGGCCTCGGTCATCTCCTTGAACCGCACCGTGTGCCCGACGTTGACGTACAGCGCCTTGCGGCCCGTCTCGGGGTGCGTGCGTACGACCGGGTGCTCCGCCACGTACTCCTCGCGGGCCTCGCTCCGGCCGTCGGTCTTCAACCGGTCCTCGCGGGTGCGCGTCGCGTCGGCCTTCGTCGAGGCGTTCACCCCGACGAGGCCGTCGAGGAGGCGCTTCATCCCGGCCGACAGCGTCTCGTAGGCGAGGTACTGGTTCGCGAACTCGGTGTCGCCGCCGTGCGGCGGCACCTCGCGCGCGAGCAGCATCGAGCCCATCGGCGGGAGCGCGAGGTAGGCCGTGTCGGAGTGCCAGATGCCGCCGAAGTTCTGCCGCTCGTGCTCGAGCTTCTTCACTTCGATCACCTCGGGGAAGCCCTCGATCCCCTTCACGAACGGGTACTCGATCGGTTTCCCCATCCGCCGCGCGAACGCCAGAAAATCGGCCGGCGAGAGCGTCTGGTCGCGGAAGAAGACGACGAGGTGCTCGAGGAACGCCTGCCGGATCTCGGCCACGGTCGCGTCGGGAAGCGCCCGGGCCAGGTCGACGCCGTGGATCTCGGCGCCGAGCGCGCCGGAGAGGCGTCGGACTTCGATCGTGCGGTAGCCGCTCATGGGCCGGGGAGTATAGCCCCGGCCCCGGCTACTTCGACTCTCCCGCCTGCGACACCGCCGGCGGCGTCGCCTCCGGCATCGTCCACCCGCCGCCGAGCGCGCGGAAGAGGTCGGCCGTGGCCGCGCGCTGCTGGCGCAGCGCTTCCGCGCGGTTCAGCTCCGCGAGCAGCAGCAGCCGTTCGGCGTCGATCGCGGCGAGCTGGCTCTCGAGCCCGGCCTCGTAGCGCGCCACGGCAAGCTTGAGCGCCTCGCGCAGCGCGACGATGCGCGCGCCCTCGGCCTCGTAGACCTCGCGCGTCCGCGTTTGCGCCGTCAGCGCGTCCCGCACCTCGCGGAACGCGTTCTGGATCGTCTTCTGGTACTGCGCCACCACCTGCCGCTGGCGCGCCTCGGTCGCCTCGTTCTCGGCGCGCAGGCGCCCGCCCTGGAAGATCGGCTGGGCGAGCGAGCCGCCGATGGTCCAGATGCCGGCCGGCCCGGTGAAGAGATCCGAGAGCGACGCCGCCTCGGTGCCGACGAGTCCGAAGAGCGAGATGCGCGGAAAGAAGTTCGCCCGCGCCACGCCGATGCGGGCGTTCGCGGCGATCAGCTGCTGCTCGGCCTGGTAGAGGTCGGGGCGCCGGAGCAAGCAGCTCGGAGGGCAGCCCCGACGGCGCCACGAGCGCCGGCTGGCGCAGGTCGTCCGGCGCACGCGCCACCGTCGTTTCCTGGATGATCGCGCGCGGGCTGCGCCCGAGCAGCACGGTGAGCGCCGCCTCTTCCGCGTCGCGCTGCCGCTGCAGCGCCGGGAGCAGCGCCCGCGCCCCCTGGACCTCGGCCTCGATCTGGCGCACGTCGAGCTCGGCGATCAGGCCCGCGTCGGCGCGTTTACGCTGCAGGTCGAGCGCGCGCGCGCGGAGGTCGAGCGACCGCTCGGTCGCCGTGACCTGCTCGTCCAGCGACCGCAGCGCGTAGTACGACTGCACCACGTCGGTCGCCAGCGTGATCCGCACCGTGTCGCGCGCGCCCTCGGTCGCCAGGAGGTCGGCCCGCGCGGCCGCGTTGGCGTTGCGGATCCGGCCCCAGAAGTCGAGCTCGTAGGACATGCCGAGCGACGCGCGATAGTTGGTCTGATACGTGGGGATGCCGGGGAAGAAGGACGACGTCCGCGCGGAGATGCGGTTGCGGTTCGCGCCGACGTTGCCCTCGATCGACGGCCAGAGCTGCGACTCGGAGACGCCGACGAGCGCGCGCGCCTCGTCGACCCGCGCCACGGCGAGCGCGATGTCCTGGTTGTTGGCGAGCGCCTCCTCGACGAGCTTGTCGAGCGTCGGGTCGCCGTAGACCGTCCACCACCGGTCGGACGGCGCGCCGAGCGACGCGCTTTGCGCGGGCGCGCCGCGCCAGGCGTCCGGCAGCTCGTTCGCCGGCTGCTCGTACTTCGGCGCGAAGGAGCAGGCAGCGAGGAACGCCGCGGTCAGCACTGCGGACCAAGTGGCGAGCTTACGCATGATCGCCTCCCGTCGGCGCGATCGGGTGGTGCAGCGGCGTGCGCGCGGCGCGCAGCGCCGCCTCGCGCGCGTGATGCGCCTCTTCCAGGATCTCCTCGCTCGAGCGCGGCTCGCGCACGCGCCGGTCGGTGATCAGCCGGAAGAAGAGCGGCACGAAGAAGATCGCGAGGAACGTCGCCGCGAGCATCCCGCCGACGACACCGGTGCCCACCGCATGGCGCGCGCCGGCGCCCGCGCCGGTGGAGACCGCGAGCGGCAGCACGCCGAAGATGAACGCGAGCGAGGTCATCAGGATCGGACGGAATCTCAGCCGCGCCGCCTCGACCGCAGCGGCCGCGGCCGACAGACCTTCGTGATGCTTCATCGAGGCGTACTCGACGATCAGGATCGCGTTCTTCGCCGCGAGGCCGAGCAGCGTCACCAGACCGATCTGGAAGTACACGTCGTTCGTCAGCCCGCGCAGCCACACCGCGGCGAGCGCGCCGAACGTGCCGAACGGCATCGCGAGCAGCACCGAGAGCGGCAGCGACCATTTCTCGTACTGCGCGGCGAGGATCAGGAACGCCATGATCGCCGCGAGCGCGAGGGCGATCACGGAGGTGCCGCTCGCCTTCTTCTCCTGGTAGGACGCGCCGCTCCAGTCGAGCGTGAAGTCGGTCGGCAGCACCTCCTTCGCGATCTGCTCGACGTGCTGGATCGCCTGGCCGGAGCTCGTGCCCGGCGCGCCCGCGCCGAAGAGCTTCACCGCGGGCAGGTTGTTGAACCGGTCGAGCGTCTCGGGGCCCGACGTGTAGCGGACGTCGGCCAGCGCGCCGAGCGGCACCATATCGCCCTTCGCGCCGCGCATCCAGACGCCGCCGATATCGTCGGGGGACTTGCGGTACTGCGGGTCGGCCGACATCAGCACCTGCCACGTGCGGCCGAAGCGGTTGAAGTCGTTGACGTAGTAGGTGCCGAGCGTCGCGGCGACGGTGCCGAAGAGATCGTCGAGCGGCACGCCGACCGCCTTCGCCCGCTCGCGGTCCACGTTGACATAGAGCTGCGGCGTGTTCGGACGCCACAGCGTGTTCACCTGCGCGAACGCCGGATCCTTCCCCGCGCGCCCGATGAACGCCTGCGTGACCTCCCACAGGCGCTTCGAGCCGCCCTCGCCGCGGTTCTGGATGTAGAGCTCGAAGCCGCCGGCGTTCCCGAGGCCGAAGATCGGCGGCGGAGCGAACGCGAGGACGAGCGCCTCCTTGATGTGGCCGGTCTTCATCCAGAGCTCGCCGACCAGCGCCTGCACCGGGACGTTGCGCTCGTCCCAGTGCTTCTGGGTGACGAAGATCGTCGCCGCGCTGTTGCGGAACGCGCCGCCGAGGAAGTCGAAGCCGGTGAACGCGACCGCGTTCTCGTTCGCCGGGTTCGACTTGATGATGTCCACGACCTGGCTCACGACCCTGTCGGTGCGCTCGAGCGTCGCGCCGTCGGGCAGGATGACCGCGGCGATGTAGTAGCCCTGGTCCTCGTCGGGCACGAGCGAGCCCGGCGTGATCCGCCACAGCCCGGCCGTGATCGCGACCATGCCGGCGAAGAGCAGGAGGCCGAGCGCCGCACGCCGGATCATCCAGGCGACCCCGCGCGCATAGCGCTGCGTCACGCGGCCGAACCAGTCGTTGAAGCCGCGGAAGAAGCGGTTCGGCTGCCGCGCGCCGCGCTTGAGGATCATCACGCACAGCGCCGGGGTCAGCGTCAGCGCGACCAGCCCCGAGATCACCACGGCGATCGAGATCGTGACCGCGAACTGCCGGTACAGCTCGCCCGTGAGGCCGCCCAGGAACGCGATCGGCACGAACACCGCGCACAGGACGAGGACGATCGCGATGATCGGGCTCGTGACCTCCTGCATCGCCTTGATCGCCGACTCGCGCGCCGTGAGGTGCGCCTCGTGCATGATCCGCTCGACGTTCTCGAGCACGACGATCGCGTCGTCGACGACGATGCCGATGGCGAGCACCATGCCGAAGAGCGTCAGCGTGTTGATCGAGTAGCCGAGCAGGAGGAGCCCGGCGAACGTCCCGATCAGCGAGACCGGCACCGCCAGGAGAGGAATCAGCGTCGCGCGGAAGCTTTGCAGGAAGAGATAGACGACGAGGAAGACGAGCAGCATCGCCTCGCCGAGGGTAATCACCACCTCGCGGATCGACACCTTGACGAAGCGCGTCGTGTCGTAGACGACCGAGTGGGCGAGCCCGTCGGGAAAGCGCGTTGCAAGCTCCGCGACCGTTTCGTTCACCTGGCGCGCGACCTCGAGGGCGTTCGCCCCCGGCTGGAGGAACACGCCGACGAGCGTCGCCTCGCGCCCGTTCACGCGGCCGATGAACTCGTAGTCCTTCGAGCCGAGCTCGACGCGCGCGATGTCCTTCAGCCGCAGGTTCGAGCCGCCGGGGTTCGAGCGCACGACGATGTTCTCGAACTCGGCGGCCTCGGCCAGCCGGCCCTTCGTGTTGATCGTATAGACGAGCTCCTGCGGCCCGCCGGTGGGCGTCTGCCCGATCTTGCCGGCGGCGAACTGGGCGTTCTGCTCGGTGACCGCCTGCACCACCTCGGCGGTGGTGAGCTTGAGCTGCGCCAGGCGGTCGGGCTTGAGCCAGATCCGCATCGCGTAGTCCTTTGCGCCGAAGATCTGGACGTTGGTCGTGCCCGGAATGCGCTTGATCGCGTCGAGCACGTTGAGCGTCACGTAGTTCGAGATGTAGAGGCCGTCGAAGCGGCTATCGGGCGAGGAGAAGGCGATCACCTGCAGGAACGCCGACGACCCCTTCTCGACGGTGACGCCCTGCCGGCGCACCTCGAGCGGCAGGCGCGCCTCGGCCTGCTTCACCCGGTTGTTCACGTTGAGCGCCGCCTTGTCGACGTCGGCGCCGATGTTGAAGGTGACTTGGATCTGCAGCACGCCGTTCGAGGCCGACGTCGAGCTCATGTACAGCATGTCCGGCACGCCGTTGATCGCGTTCTCGAGCGGCGAGGCGACCGTCTGCGCCAGCGTCTCGGCGGAGGCGCCGGGATAGACCGCCTGCACGGTGACGACCGGCGGGGCGATCTCCGGGTACTGCGCGATCGGCAGGTCGCGCATCGCGGCAAGGCCGGCGATGACGATGAAGATGGAGAGCACGGCCGCGAAGATCGGCCGGTCGATGAAGAAGCGGGAGAACATGGCCGGTCTCTACTTCTTGGCCGCGTCAGGCGCAGCCTTCGTCGCTGCGTCGGGCGCGGGCGGTTTCGACCCGGCGGGCTGCCCGGCCGCGGCGATGCGCACCGGCGCGCCGGGACCGATCTTCATCACGCCGTCGACGATCACCTTGTCCCCGGGCGCGAGGCCCGAGTCGATCACCCACGCTTCGCCCACCCACTCGCCGACCTCTACGGGACGCTGCTCGGCCTTGCTGTCCGCGCTCACGACGTAGACGAACTTGCCTTTCGGGCCCTCCAGCACCGCGCGCTGCGGCACGGTGATCGCGGCCGGCCGCACGGCGCCGGCGAGGCGCGCCCGCACGAACTGGCCCGGCTTGAGCCCGCCGGCGGGGTTCGGCATCTCCGCCCGGGTTTCCACGGTCCCGGTGTTCGCATTCACCCGTACGTCGGCGAAGTCCACCTTGCCGGCCTTCCCGTAGACGCTCCCGTCGGCGAGCGCCACCGTCACGTCGAACCGCCCGTCGGCGGGCAGCTGGAGACGCTTCGCGTCGACGTCGCGGCGGATGCGCAGAAGCTCGCTTTCTGGGATGCCGAAGATGACGTAGATCGGGTCGGTCTGCGTCACCGTGGTGAGCAGTACGTCCGGGCCCGACACGAGCGTGCCCTCCGAACGCAGCGCGCGGCTCGAGACGCCGTTGATCGGCGACTCGACCCGCGTCCAGTCGAGATTCAGCTTCGCCTCGGCGACCCGTGCGCGCGCGCTCTTCACCTCCGCGGCGGCGATCTGCGACCCCGACACCGAGTCGTCGTACTCCTTGCGGCTGACGGCCTTGATGTCGATCACCGACTTCATGCGTTCGGCGTCGCGCCCGGCCTGCGCCGCCCGGGCCTCCGCGGTCGCGAGATCGGCCTCGGCGCGCGCGAGCGCGATCTGGAACGGTGCCGGGTCGAGCTGGAAAAGCGACTGGCCGCGCTTCACCACTTCGCCCTCGCGGTAGTTGCGCTTGAGCAGGATGCCGGTGACGCGTGCGCGGACCTCGACCTCGCGGTAGCCGGCGGTCTGGCCGGTGTACTCGTAGGCGACCGGCAGTCGCTTCGCCTCGACTTCGACCACCGCCACCTCGGGCGGCGGCATCTGGCCGTGCGGCTGGCTGCCGGCCTGGCCGCAGGCGGCGAGCGCCGCGGCGAGGGCGACTGGGACGATGCGCTGCGCGGACGCGCGCAGCGACTCGGACGTGTAGCGCGTCATCTTGTAACCCCTGGTGACGGGCGGTGCAGTGCGCCGCCCGAATGTTCTTGAGGCGCCAGTTTACATACATGGGTGAATGTATGTAAAGTC
>CAVXND010000021.1:0-103623 GCA_963762785.1 uncultured beta proteobacterium | reverse complement strand
CGCCACAACGACGGGATGGATTACGTCCCGACCAACAAGTGGGTGCTCTACGGCCACCACTTCGCGGCCATCGCCGGCGCCGGGCCGCTCGTCGGTCCGGTGCTCGCGGCGCAGATGGGCTACCTCCCCGGCACGCTGTGGCTGCTGGCCGGTGTCGTGCTCGCCGGCGCCGTCCAGGACATGATCGTGCTGTTCGTCTCGGTGCGGCGCGACGGCCGGTCCCTCGGCGAGATGGTCAAGATGGAGCTCGGCAACGTGCCGGGCACCCTTGCGCTGATCGGCGTGCTGGCGATCATGATCATCATCCTCGCGGTCCTGTCGCTGGTGGTCGTCAAGGCCCTCGCCGAAAGCCCGTGGGGCACGTTCACGATCGCCGCGACGATCCCGATCGCGCTCGCCATGGGCGTCTACATGCGCTTCATCCGCCCGGGGCGCGTCGGAGAGGCCTCGGCCTTCGGCGTCGTGCTGCTGCTCGGCTCGATCTGGCTGGGTCGGGCGGTCGCCGAGCACGCGAGCTGGGGTCCCGCCTTCACGCTCGGCGGCACCGAGATCGCGTGGGCGATCATCATCTACGGCGCGGTCGCTTCCAGCCTGCCGGTGTGGCTGATGCTCGCGCCGCGCGACTACCTGTCGACGTTCCTCAAGATCGGCACCATCGTCGCGCTCGCAATCGGCATCTACGTCGTCGCGCCGCAGCTGCGCATGCCCGACGTCACCAAGTTCATCGACGGCACCGGACCGGTCTTTTCCGGGAGCCTCTTCCCGTTCCTCTTCATCACCATCGCCTGCGGCGCGGTCTCGGGCTTCCATTCGCTCATCTCCTCGGGCACGACGCCGAAGATGATCGAGAGCGAAGGGCACATCCGCATGATCGGCTACGGCGGCATGCTGACCGAGTCGTTCGTGGCGATCATGGCGCTCACCGCCGCCTGCGTGCTCGACCCGGGCATCTACTTCGTCATGAACAGCCCCGCGGCGATCATCGGCACCACCGCGGACAAGGCGGCGCAGGTCGTGTCGAGCTGGGGCTTCGTCATCACGCCCGAGGTGATCAACCAGACGGCGAAGGACATCGGCGAGACCACGATCCTCTCGCGTGCCGGCGGCGCACCCACGCTCGCCGTAGGGATGGCGCAGATCCTCGCGCAGGCGCTCGGCGGGAAGTCGATGGAGGCCTTCTGGTACCACTTCGCGATCCTGTTCGAGGCGCTGTTCATCCTCACCGCCGTCGACGCCGGAACGCGGGTCGGCCGTTTCATGCTGCAGGACATGCTCGGGCACGTCTGGGCGCCGCTCGGGAACACGGAGTTCCTGCCCGCCAACCTGCTCTGCACCGGTCTCTGCGTCTCGCTCTGGGGCTATTTCCTCTACCAGGGCGTCGTCGACCCGCTCGGCGGCATCAACACGCTGTGGCCGCTGTTCGGCATCGGCAACCAGATGCTCGCCGGGATTGCGCTGCTCCTGTGCACGGTGGTGCTCATGAAGATGAAGCGCGAGCGCTACGTCTGGGTGACGCTCGTGCCGACCGCGTGGCTCCTCGTCACGACGCTCACCGCCGGCTGGCAGAAGATCTTCCACCCGACGCCCGCCATCGGCTTCATCGCGCAGGGGCGGCGGTTCGCGGAAGCCGCCGCGAACGGAACGCTGATCGCCCCGGCGAAGAGCATCGCGGAGATGCAGCGCGTCGCGTTCAACAACTACCTCGACGCGGCGGTCTGCGGGTTCTTCGTCGTACTCGTCGCCGCGATGTGCGTCTACGCGCTGTTGATCTCGCTGCGGGCGCTGCGGGCCGTGCACCCGACGGTGAAAGAGACGCCGCGCGAGGAAGGCGGTGCGTATGCTTGAGTCGAGCGGCAGCCTGGCAGGCGTATTCAGTCGCTTCCGGGCGCTCGGCGAGCGCGGGCGCGAGGCGTGGCACGGCGTGTTCGGCATCCCCGACTACGACGCCTACCTCGCGCACCTGCGCGCGACGCATCCCGGCGAGACCCCGCTCGGGCGCGGCGAATTCCTCGCCTGGGCGCTCGAGCGCCGGCACGCGGGGAGCGGCCCGCGCTGCTGCTGAGGATCAGAGCGGCTGCGGCAGGTCGAACATGCCCTGCGGCAGGGTGTCGATGAAGGCGAGCGTCTCGTCCAGCTTGACGACGTCGGCGTACTTGGCGTGCATGTCGCACAGGTTGATGGCGTGGCTCGCCTGCGACCGGTCGAAGCAGCCTTCCTCGACCACCGCGATCCGGAAGTTGTTCGAGAACGCGTCGAGCACCGTCGCCCGCACGCAGCCGCTCGTGCTCACGCCGGTGAGGATGACGCTGTCCGCCTTGAGCAGCACGAGGTAGCTCAGGAGCGGCGTCGCGTAGAACGCACTCGGTTTCTGCTTGTAGAGCACGATGTCCTGCGGCAGCGGCGCGATGTCCGGCACGATCGTGTTCCCCGGCAGCTTCGTGTCGCGGGCGATCACGCGCTCCGCGGTGCGGCTGTTCTTCCACGCCCAGGATCCCTGGTCCCAGTTGTCGGCGCGGCGGCCGCTCGTCGTATAGATGACCGGTAGCTCCTTCGCGCGCGCCGCGGCGAGCAGCCGCTTGATCGCCGCCACGCCGTCCCAGGCCTCCGCGCCGCACGAGTTGCGCCAGCGCTTGATCGACTCGAGGATCGGCTCCGGCCGGTCGCCGCAGAAGTCGTAGTTGACGTCCACGACCAGCACGGCCGGCCGCTTGCCGAACCCCTGGCGCGCGCCGTAGCCCGAGGCCGCGAAGACCTGCTTGTCCCGCTCGGTCAGAAACCGGTTCCAGATCGGTTCGCTCATCCGTCTCTCTCCGCGTCGATCGAGCTCAGCTGCCCGGAACGATTCCGGGCGGCAGCGATTCGCAGTAGGCCGCGATGTCTCCCGGCCGCGTCAGCCACACCCGGTCGAAGTTCGGGTGGGCGAGGATGTGGCGCAACCCGTCGCGCAGCGCCCGGAGCCGATGCGGCTGGCCGAAGATCATCGTGTGCAGCGAGATCGCGAAGACGAGCGGCTGCCGCTCGCTCTGGTCGATCATCTCCTCGAACTGCCGCACGACGGTCGCCACGAACTGCAGCGGGTCGTGGTGCAGGTACACGATCGGGGTGTAGTCGTTGCACTCGGCCGGGTAGGGGACGTTGAGCAGCGGGCCCGCGCGCGTGCGCATCCAGAACGGCTGGTCGTCGCAGGGCCAGTCGAGGATGTAGCGGTACCCGGCCTCCTTCACGAGGTCGGGCGTGACGCGGCTCTCGTTCTGCAGGGGCGTCATCCAGCCGCGCGGCGGCCGGCCCTCGTGGCGGGCGATCGCGGCAGTGGCTTCCGTGATCAGCTTGCGCTCCTCCTCCTCGGGACGCGACCCGGGCCGCTCCGAGTTGGTGCGCCCGTGGCCCACCAGTTCGTCGCCGCGCTTCCGGATGGCTTCGAAGACGGCCGGATGCGTTTCGTAGAGGTCGGCGTTCACGTTGTGGGCCGCCGGCAGCCCGAGCTCGTCGAAGAGCTCGAGCAGGCGCCAGACGCCGACGCGGTTGCCGTACTCGCGCCAGGACCAGTTCTTGTGATCCGGCATCGGGAGCGCCGGGCCGAGCACCGGGCCGCAGTCGACGCCGAACCCGAACGTCTCGATGTTCAGCGCGACGTACATCGCGAGCCGCTTGCCGCCCGGCCAGGAATAGTCCGGGCGCCTGGGCAGCGGCACGTAGTCGAAACGTCCGTGAGTCGGCAGGGCCATGGGCTCCTCTCCCGGGCCGGGTATCGTACCGCACGCGGCAACCGCTCCGACGCGGGCGCGAACTCGCGCGTGGCCGGCACCCGCGGTACCTAACACGTGCAGCCTATAATCCGCGCGCCGACCGCGTGCTCGACGATGGCCTCACTCACCTACGGAAAGTACCTGAAGCTCAAGGAGCTCCTCGCCTGCCAGACGCTCGAGAGCGCGAAGGCCGGCCGGCCGGCGCACGACGAGCTGCTGTTCATCGTCACCCACCAGGCGTACGAGCTGTGGTTCAAGCAGTGCCTGCACGAGCTCGACGCCGTGGTCGCGATCATGGGCGCGGAGTTCGTGCACGAGCGCGACGTCGGGCGCGCGCTGCACTACCTCGAACGGATCATCCGCATCCAGGGCGTGCTCCTCGACCAGATCGACATCCTGGAGACGATGACGCCGCTCGACTTCCTCGATTTCCGCAACCTGCTGACGCCCTCGTCCGGATTCCAGAGCGCGCAGTTCCGGCGCCTCGAGAACCGCCTCGGCCTCGAGCGCACCCAGCGGCTGCGCTACAACGAGGCCGACTACGAAGCGGCGCTCGACGCTCCCGACCGCAGGACCGTGGGCGCCGCGGAGCGCGAGCCGAGCCTCTTCGACGTGGTCGAGGCGTGGCTCGCGCGGATGCCGTTCGTGCGCTCGCCCGAGTTCGACTTCTGGCGCGAGTACCGCGCGAACGTCACCCGCATGCTCGACGAGGATCGGGCGACGATCAAGGCGCAGCTCCCCGAGGGCGCGCGCCGCGCGCAACTGGCGGAGCTGGACCGCACGCGCGAGACCTTCGAGACGGTGTTCGACCGGGCGAAGTACGAGGCGCTGCAGGCCGGGCGGCAGCGGCGGCTCTCGTATCCGGCGTTCCTCGCCGCGCTGATGATCATGCTCTACCGCGACGAGCCGATCCTGCAGGGCCCGTTTCGCCTCCTCACGGCGCTGGTCGGGATCGACGAGAACCTCTCGCTCTGGCGCTACCGCCACGCGCTGATGGTCCACCGGATGATCGGCGTGAAGATCGGTACCGGCGGCTCGAGCGGGCAGGACTATCTGCGGCGCACGGTCGAGGCGCACCGCGTCTTCCTCGACTTCTTCAACCTCTCGACCTACCTCATCCCGCGCTCGATGCTGCCGGCGCTGCCCGCCGAGGTGCGCGAGCAGCTCGGCTTCCGCTGGAATGCTTAAGGCGCACTACAGCACCTTCCTCTCGTCCATCGGCGACGCGCTGCACGTCACCGCGCACAGCCACCACCCGTGGCCGGACGTGACCCGCGCCGCGCACCTCCAGTACTGGGAGGATTCGGCACGGCTCACCAACCGCAAGTGGCAGGAGAAGGTCTTCGGCCAGGCGGTCCCCGAGGCGCAGGAGCACGTCGCACGGCTGCTCGCCCTCCCGGACCCGCGGCTGATCGCGTTCGCGCCCAACACCCACGAGTTCGTAACGCGGCTCTACTCGTGCCTCGACTGGACGCGTACGCCGCACGTGCTCACCACGGCCAACGAGTTCCACAGCTTCAGCCGGCAGACGCGCCGGCTGGAGGAGACCGGCCGGCTCGCGGTCACCCGCGTCCCGGCGGAGCCGTACGCGAGCTTTCGCGAGCGTTTTCACGCCACGCCGACGCACCGCTACGACATGGTCTTCGTGTCCCAGGTCTTCTTCGACTCCGGATTCGTCGTCGAGGGGCTGGAAGAACTCCTCTCGCGCGCCGCCCCCGAAGCGATCGTCGCGATCGACGGCTATCACGCGTTCATGGCGATCCCGGTCGACCTCGCCCGCCTCGGACCGCGGATCTTTTACATGGCCGGCGGCTACAAGTACGCGCAGGCCGGCGAGGGTGCGTGCTTCATGTCGATCCCGGTGGACTGTGCGCTTCGACCCGTGCACACCGGCTGGTTCTCCGACTTCGGGCGGCTGAGCGGTGCCCAGGGAGACGCTGTGGGTTACGGCGACGCCGCGATGCGCTTCTGGGGCTCGACGTTCGATGCATCGGGGCTCTATCGGTTCAACGCGGTGATGCGCTGGCTGCAGGGGCTCGGCATCACCCCGCGCGAGATCCGCGCGCACGTCGCGGGGCTCGAACGGAGGTTCCTCGCCGGGCTCGCGGACGCGAATCTCGCGCTGCTCCCGGCCGGCGCGCTCACGCCGCCGGAGCGCTTTCCGCGCGGCAACTTCCTCGCCTTCGATCTGGAGGACGCCGAGGACGTCGAGCGCCGCCTCGCCGCGCACGAGATCCTCGTCGACCGCCGCGGGCGCCGGATCCGGTTCGGCTTCGGCGTCTATCACGACGACGCTTTCGTCGACCGCCTCCTCGAGCGGACGAAGGCCGCGCTTGGCTGAGGTCTTCGACCTCGCCGTCGTCGGCGGCGGGATCAACGGCGTCGGCATCGCCCGCGACGCGGCCGGCCGCGGGCTCAAGGTCGTGCTCGTCGAACAGGGCGACCTCGGCGGCGCCACCTCGTCGGCGAGCACGAAGCTGATCCACGGCGGGCTGCGCTATCTCGAGCAGTTCGAGTTCCGCCTCGTCGCCGAGGCCCTGGCGGAGCGCGAGGTGCTCCTGCGGATCGCCCCGCACGTCGTCGCCCCGCTCGAGTTCGTGCTGCCGCACGAGCCGCATCTGCGGCCGCGGTGGATGATCCGCGCCGGGCTCTTCCTCTACGACCGGCTCGGCGGCAAGTCGTCGCTCGCCCGCTCCCGCGGCGTGCCGCTGCGCCCCGATGGGTACGGCGCGGGCCTGAAGGCCGAGTTCCGGCGCGGGTTCGTCTACGCCGACTGCTGGGTGGACGACGCCCGCCTCGTGGTGCTGAACGCGCGCGGCGCGGCCGAGAAAGGTGCGCGCATCCTGCCCCACACGCGTTGCGTCGGCGGCCGTCGCGACGGCGACCTCTGGCGCCTGAAGCTGCAGGCCGCCGGGACGACCTCCGAGGTCGAAGCGCGCGTGCTCGTGAACGCCGCCGGCCCATGGGTGCGCAGCCTCCTCGACCGCGAGCTCCACGTGCGGACGCCTGGCGCCGTGCGGCTCGTCAAGGGCAGCCACATCGTCGTGCCGCGCCTTCACGACCGCGCGCACGCGTACATCCTGCAGAACCCGGACAAGCGCGTCGTCTTCATGATCCCCTACGAGGAGCGGTTCACCGAGATCGGCACCACCGACGTCGTCGTCGCCGACCCCGACGAGCCGCCGCGCATCTCGCGCGACGAGACCGAGTACCTCTGCGCCGCGGCGAGCCGCTACGCGTCGCGGGTCGTGACGCCGGCCGACGTCGTGTGGAGCTGGAGCGGCGTGCGGCCGCTCTACGACGACGGCTCGGCCGACCCGTCCGACGTCACGCGCGACTATCACTTCGTGCTCGACGAGGACGGCCCGCCGCTCCTCTCGATCTTCGGCGGCAAGCTGACGACCTACCGCAAGCTCGCCGAACACGCGCTCGAGCGGCTCGAGCGGTGGTTTCCGGGGCGCGCGCCGTGGACCGCGAAAGCGCCGTTGCCCGGCGGCGACTTCGGCGGCGCGAGCTTCGCCGACGTCGCGGCCGCGTATCGCGCCCGCTTCCCGAAGCTCGACGCGCACTGGCTCGAGCGCCTGCTGCGGCGGCACGGCCTCTGCGCGGCGGAGATTCTCGGCGGCGTGCGCGAGACCGCCGACCTCGGCGAATACTTCGGCGGCGGCCTGTACGAGCGCGAGCTCGTGTACCTCGTCGAGCGCGAGTGGGTGCGCGGGAACGAGGACGTCCTCTGGCGGCGGACGAAGTGCGGGCTGCACATGACCGCGGCCGAGCGCGAGCGGGTCGCGGAGCAGGTCCTCCTCAAGCGCGTCCCGGCGCGCTCGCGCTCGGCGTCACCATCATGGGCACGATCCTCGCGGCGATGACCGGCATCATCGGCGCCTCGGTCACCATGATGACCGCGCTCGCGCTGCCGACGATGATGAAGCAGGGCTACAGCCACGCGCTGCGACCGGGACGATCGCCGCCGCAGGCACGCTCGGCATCCTCATCCCGCCGAGCATCATGCTGATCATCATGGCGGACCTGATGGGCGTGTCGGTCGGCAACCTCTTCTCCGCCGCCATCATCCCGGGCTGTCGCTGTCGGCGCTCTACCTGCTGTTCATCTTCCTCCTGGCGAAGTTCAACCCCTCGGTCGCGCCGCCGCTGCCGCCCGAGCTCTCAAGGTCCCCAAGGGACAGATGGCTGCCGCTCCTCTGGCGGGCGTTCTTCCCGCCGGTGTTCCTGATCGGCACGATCAAGCTCTCGATCCTGCTCGGCTGGGCGACGCCGAGCGAGGCGGGCGCGGTCGGCGCCGCCGGCGCGATCGTGCTCGCGTGGCTGTGGGGCCGGCTCAACATCAAGATGATGAACGGCGTCTGCCAGAGCGCGGCGAAGACCATCTCGATGGTGTTCTTCATCATCATCAGCGCCACCTGCTTCGCGTACGTCTACCGCGCGCTCGGCGGCGACGACATCGTCGAGCACCTGATCAAGGAGGCTGAACCTCGGCAGCTGGGGGTTCCTGTTCCTGGTGATGGGGATCGTCTTCTTCCTCGGCTTCTTCCTCGACTGGATCGAGATCACGCTGATCGTGCTGCCGGTGTTCTCGCCGCTCATCAAGCTGCTCGACTTCGGCACGCACGTGCCGCACGAGGACATCGTGTACTGGTTCATCATCCTGATGGCGGTCAACCTGCAGACCTCGTTCCTCACCCCGCCGTTCGGCTTCGCGCTGTTCTACATCAAGGGCATCGCGCCGAAGGAAGTGAAGATCCAGAGCATCTACAAGGGCATCATCCCGTTCGTCATCCTCCAGCTCATCGGACTGATCATGGTGATCGCGTTCCCGCAGCTCGCGCTGTGGCTGATGAAGGTAAGTTACAGCTGAGGCGACGGACATGATTCCGAACGAGCAGATTCCAGAGATCACCGGCGAGCTGCCGCAGACGGTCACGACTCGCCGACCGGCTGCGCCGCTTCGTCGACTTCGTCGGGCGCTACGGCGCGTGGCTCATCGCTGCCGGTGGTCGTGGTCACCTGCATCGACGTCATCGCGCGCAAGGCTGAAGTACGTCGACGACCAGGGCCGCACGCACAGCCTGCAGCTGTGGATGCGCGGAGAACATCGGCCGGGTCCTCGACTCCACCATGCTGCAGGAGCTCGAGTGGCACTTCCACGCCGCGCTGTTCTGTCTCGTGCTCGGCTACGGCGTGATCTACAACACCCACGTGCGGATCGACCTCATCCGCGACAACATCGCCTTCCGCAAGAAGGCCTGGCTCGAGCTCGCCGGGCTCACGTTCTTCATGATCCCGTACTGCGCGCTGGTGATCTTCTTCGCGGTCGACTACGTGCACAGCTCGTTCATGGTGCGGCGAGGGCTCGGTGTCGACGGTGGGACTGTCGCACCGCTGGGGCATCAAGAGCGTGCTCGTGATCGGGCTCGCCGTGGCGGCGATCGCCGGGATCGCGGCCTGGCTGCAGGTCGTCACGATCCTGTGGGGGCCGCAGGGCCTGCGCTTTCCGCTGATGACGCTCGACTGGCCGGAGACGGAGCAGAAGATCGAGGGCAAGACGCGCGTCAAGCTCGAGGACGAGTACGGGCTGCGGCTCTCCGACTCGCCGGCGCCGACCACCCCGCCGCCGGAGACCGCGACCGCGCCGCCGCGGTGAGCACCGCGCGCCGATGGACCTCGACTGGGAGAAGCTCTTCAAGCGCTACGTCTGGGACGACGAGCGCACGCCGTACCTGACGCGCGTACGGAACCTGAGCCGGGTCCAGGCGCACTACGAGCTTTCGGCTACCGCTCTTCACTTCCTGATGGCGCAGGCATGAAACCGCTGGCCGATTGGACGCCGCCGGCTGCGTTGCGCGGCCTGTTCTTCGACATCGACGACACGCTGACCACCGAGGGGCGCCTCACTGCCGCCGCCTATAGCGCGCTCGAGCGCTTGCACGATGCCGGGATGATTGTCGCGCCGATCACGGGCCGCCCGGCGGGGTGGTGCGACCACATCGCACGGATGTGGCCGGTCGACGGCGTGATCGGCGAGAACGGCGCGTTCTACTTCGCCTACGACCGGGCGGCGCGCCGCCTCGTGAAGCGCTTCCGCGACGACGACGCGACGCGCGCGGCGAACCGCGCGCGGCTCGCGGCAGTGCGTGACCGCATCCTGCGCGAGGTGCCGGGTGCGGCGCTCGCGTCCGATCAGCTCTACCGCGAGGCCGATCTCGCGATCGACTTCTGCGAGGACGTCCCGCGCCTGCCCGAGACCGCCGTCGACCGCATCGTCGCGATCATGGGCGCGGCGGGCATGTCGGCGAAGGCGAGCTCGATCCACGTCAACGGCTGGTTCGGCGACTACGACAAGCTCGGGATGACGAAGGTGTTCATGGCGGAGCGATGCGGCGTCGACCTCGACGCCCGGCGCGCGGACTACGCTTTTGCCGGCGATTCGCCCAACGACGCGCCGATGTTCGCGTACTTTCCCTACTCGATCGGCGTCGCGAACGTGCGCCGCCTCGCGCACCGGCTTGAGCACGCGCCGGCGTACGTGACCGATGCGGCGGGCGGCGCCGGCTTCGCCGAGCTCGCGGAGCGGTTGCTCCAGGCCCGCCGCAAGTGACGGGGGTGCCCGACGCGGCGCTCTGGCTCGCGGGCTATCTTGCCATCGGCGCGGCGGCCGGCTTCTTCGCCGGCATGCTCGGGATCGGCGGCGGGGCGCTGATGGTCCCGCTCCTCGTCTGGCTCTTCGAGGCCCAGGGCCTGCCGCGCGAGCACCTGCTCCATCTCGCGGTCGGCACCGGGATGGCGACGATTCTCTTCACCTCGGTGTCGAGCATGCGCGCGCATGCGCGCCGCGGCGCCGTGCGCTGGGACATCGTGCGGCGGATCACGCCGGGCATCCTCGCCGGCGGGCTCGCCGGCTCCGCGATCGCGTCGTCGATCCCGCGCTTCGCGTTCGCCGTGATCTTCGTCGTGACCGTCTATGCGGCGGCGCTCAACATTTTCCTCCAGCGCAAGCCGAACCCGTCGCGCACGCTGCCCGGTGCCGCCGGGCTCTTCGCCGTCGGCGCGGGAATCAGCGGCCTCTCCGCCTTCGCCGCGGTCGGCGGTGCGTTCCTGACGGTGCCGTTCATGGTGTGGTGCAACGTGCCGATGCTCGCGGCGATCGGCACCGCCGCCGCGATCGGGTTCCCGATCGCCGCCGCGGGCACCATCGGCTACGTCGCAACCGGCTGGAGCCAGCCGGGGCTGCCGGAGTGGAGCGCGGGCTACGTGTTTCTGCCGGCGCTCGCCGGCGTCACCGTGGCGAGCATGTCGCTCGCGCCGGTCGGGGCGATGGTCGCGCACCGCCTGCCGACGAAGGTCCTGCGCCGGATCTTTGCGGTGCTGATGTTCAGTCTCGCCACCCGGATGCTGGTGACGCTCTGGTGATCCGGAGAACGAATCGCCGCGTGCGGCGATTCGCCCGGTCTCGGGGAGCACGAGGGGGTGTGCCCCCTCGTGTCGTCATGGCTACACTGCGCCGTCGGCGCGGAGCTTCGCGACCTCGTCGTCCTTCAGGCCGAGCAGCCCGCGCAGGATCTCGTCGGTGTGCTGGCCGAGCAGCGGCGGCGGCCGTTCGTGCTCGATCGGCGTGGCGGAGAACCGCATCGGGCTGCGCACGAGCGAGACTTTGCCGGCCGCGGGGTGCGCGAGCTCCAGGCGCAGGCCGCGCGCGATCGCCTGGGGCTCGGCGAACACCTGCTCGATCGTGTTGATCGGACCGTTCGGCACGCCCGCGCCCTCGAGCATCTCGACCCACTCGCGCGTCGTCCGCCCGGCGAAGATCTCGTCGAGGATCCGCGTCAGCTCGACGCGGTTCGCGACGCGCTTGCCGTTGGTGGCGTAGCGCGGGTCGCCGGCGAGCTGCGGCGCGCTCGCGACCTCGCAGAACTTCCGGAACAGGTTGTCATTGCCGCAGGCGAGGATCACCGCGCCGTCCGCGGTCTTGAAGGTCTGGTAGGGGACGATGTTCGGATGAGCGTTGCCGAGCCGACCGGGCGACTTCCCGGTGGCGAGGTAGTTTGCGCCCTGGTTGGCGAGCACCGCCGTGAGCGCGTCGAACAGCGCGAGATCGAGATGCTGGCCCACGCCGGTCTCGGCGCGGTGCGCGAGCGCCGCGCACACCGCGATCGTCGCGTACATGCCGGTCATGATGTCGGCGATCGGGATGCCCGCCTTCTGCGGTCCGCCGCCGGGCAGGTCGTCCCGCTCGCCGGTGACGCTCATCAGCCCGGCCATCCCCTGGATCATGAAGTCGTAGCCCGGGCGCTCGCGATACGGCCCGGTCTGGCCGAAGCCGGTGACCGAGCAGTAGACGAGCCGCGGGTTGACCGCTTTCAGGTCGTCGTAGCCGAGCCCGTAGCGGGCGAGGTCGCCGAACTTGTAGTTCTCGAGCAGCACGTCGCAGCGCGCCGCGAGCTCGCGGACGACGCGCTGCCCGGCGGGCTTCGAGAGATCGACGGTGATCGACTTCTTGCCGCGGTTGGCGCAGGCGAAGTACGCCGACTCGGTCGTCTCCTTGCCGCTCGCGTCCTTCAGCCACGGCGGGCCGAAGGCGCGCGAGTCGTCGCCCTGCTTCGGACGCTCGACCTTGATCACCTCTGCGCCGAGGTCGGCGAGGTTCTGCCCGGTCCACGGCGCGGCGAGGACGCGCGAGAGATCGAGGACGCGGATGTGGGACAGCGGACCGGGCATGACGGGCACCTCTCGGACGGCGACTTCGAACGGCAACTGTAAACGAAGAAGCCACGGCGAACCGTGGCTTCCCGGGTGGAATCGGCCGGAGCGGCTACAGGTCGATCTTGATCCCCGCGTCCTTCACGACCTTGCCCCACTTGGCGATCTCGGACTTCACGAGCTTGTCGAACTCGGCCGGCGGCATGCCGCCGAGCACGGCGCCCTGGGTTGCCCAGATGTCCTTGATGTCGGGCATCTGCAGCACCTTCGCGACTTCCGTGAACATCCGGTCGATGATCGGCTGCGGCGTGCCCCGGATCGCCCAGAGCGCGTACCACGTCGTCACCTCGTAGCCGGCGATGCCCGCCTCCTGCATCGTCGGGACGTCGGGGACGATCGGCGAGCGCGTGGCCGTGGTCACGGCGAGCGGCCGGAGCTTGCCGGCCTTGATGTGCGGCGCCGAAGTGCCCATTCCGTCGAACGCCATGTCGACTTCGCCGCTCAGCAGCGCCGGCGTGAGCGGACCCGCGCCTTTGTAGGGCACGTGCGTGAGCTCGGTCTTGGTGATCATCTTGAACAGCTCGACCGACAGGTGGTGCGTGGTGCCGTTGCCGGCGGAGCCGTAGTTGAGCTTGCCGGGATTCGCTTTCGCGTACGCGATCAGGTCCTGCAGCGACTTGAAGTCGTGCTTCGGGTGGATGACGACCACGTTCGGCACGAACGCCGCGACCGTCACCGGCACGAAGTCGCGCTCGAGGTTGTAGGGCAGCTTGGTGTAGAGCGTCTCGGCGATCGTGTGATGCACCGCGCCCATGAACCAGGTGTAGCCGTCCGGCGCTTCCTTCGCGGCACGAGCGGCGCCAACGGTGCCGCCGGCGCCGGCCATGTTCTCGATGAGCACCTGCTGTCCGAGCGCGACGCTCAGCTTGGCCGCGAGCGGCCGCGCGAAAACGTCGGTACCGCCGCCCGGCGGGAACGGGTTGATGATCCGGATCGGCTTCGTCGGCCAGGCCTGCGCGGAAACCTCCGCCGTCGCCCGCGACGAGCGCGACCGCGCAAAGTGCGAGCGTGAGCCCGCGGAAGGGATACCTCATGACTGCTCCTCTCGAGAGTGGTCGCCGGCTATCTTTGTGGCGCTGCCGGCTTGCGTGGGCGCTAGTCTGCCACGGCCGGGTGCGCCGTCAATCTTGCGGCGCGAGAGGGGGAAAGGCGGTTAGGGCTTGACCAGGACTTCGAAATCGGCGGCGTTCTGCTCCTTGCCGCCGACCCCGTAGATGCACGCCCCGCCGGCCAGCTTGCCGACCTGGACGCCACCGTCGCCGAGCTTCGTCCGGCAGAGGTAGAGCTCCTTGCCGTCGGCTTCGCGGCCGACCGCGTAGGCGCCCTTGGGGACGCTGTTCCCGGTGACCCACTTGATCGCCTTCGGCCCGTCGTCGCGCAGCACCTGATAGGCGCCGATCGACCACTCGAGCCCGCCGAACGTGACCGCGCAGCCGAGCATCGGCGGACGGATCCGCCCCGGCTGCTCGCTGCCGTTCGCGAGCCGCGCCCGGCACGCGTAGAGCTCCTCGCCGCCGGCGGCCTTGCCGGCCGCGAGCGAGCCCTTGGGGATGTGCCCGCGAGAGGCGAACACCCAATGGAGCTCGGGCTCGTCCGCGGCGTGCGCGGCAAGCGGGACCGAGGCCGCCACGAGGGCAGCTAGAACGAGACGTTTCAGCATGCTTGTTCCGACGATGCGGCTTTTTACCTTTTTCACCGCGAGCAATGGTGGCATGGGGCGGCTGCCTGTGCCGCGGACTTCCGTCACTTGCCGCCCGAACCGGGGCTGCCCTTTTAGCCAGAAATGCCCGGTATCCGGTGCGGAAGTCTTCGGTCAGGCCCGGCGAAGGCGATGAGCGGCTGCCCCTGCCGCCCCCGCGTTACTCGAGGCGGACGTTGGCGTCCTTGACGAGCTTCGCGTACTTCGCGATCTCGGCCTTCATGAACGCCTCGAATTCCTCGGGCCGCGTCTCGCGCAGCTGCGTGCCGACCTGCTCGAGGCGCGTGCGGACGTCGGGTTCGCGCATGGCCTTGTTGATGTCGGCGTTCAGCTTCGCCACGATGTCCTTCGGCGTCCCGCCCGGCGCCATCACGCCGTACCAGTTGGTGACGTCGAAGCCGACGATCCCCTCCTCCTCGAAGGTCGGCACGTCGGGCAACTGCTGGATCCGGCGCGGCGTGGAGATGGCGAGCGCGCGCAGCCGTCCGCCCTTGATGTGATCCACGACCGGCGGCATGGTGTCGAAGTTCATGGTCACCACTCCGGCGAGCAGGTCGCCGATCGCCTGCCCGCTGCCCTTGTACGGGATGTGGACGATGTCGACGCCGGCGATCTGCTTGAACATCTCGCCGGCGAGGTGCTGGGTGCTCCCGGTCCCCGACGACGCGTAGTTGAGCCCGCCCGGCTTCGCCTTCGCCAGCGCGATCAGCTCCTTCATCGTCCGCGCCGGCACCGCCGGATAGACGACGAGCACGTTCGGCACGTACCCCACGTACGACACCGGCGCGAAATCCTTCAGCGCGTCGTACGGCAGCTTCTTGAAGAGATTGGGCGCGATCGCGTGCGAGTTCACGTGCCCCATGATCAGCGTGTAGCCGTCGGGCGGCGATTTCGCGACCACGTCGGCGCCGATCGTGCCGGTGGCACCGGCGCGATTCTCGACCAGGACGCCCTGGCCCCACCAGTCCGACAGCCGCTGCGAGATCACGCGCGCCACGACGTCGGTTCCCCCGCCGGGCGGGAAGCCGACGATCATGCGCACCGGTTTCGACGGATACGGCTGCTGTGCACTCGCCGGCGCTGCGGCGAGCACCGCACACGCTACGGCAAGGCCGATCGGGAGCGCGGTCCGGGACGATCGATTCACGGTCTTCTCCTTCGCCGTCAGCGGCGTCACGCGGCCTTGCGCGCAGGCTTGCGCGCGCACTCGACGAGGTAGTCCATCGCCGCCTGCGCGCCGCCCTTCTTGTGCGGCACGCCCGCGAGCTCGAGCCCCATCTCGACGCCGGCAAGAGTGCCCGCCAGCGTCAGGTCGTTGAAGTCGCCGAGATGGCCGATGCGGAACACCTTGCCGGCGAGCCGGCCGAGCCCGGTGCCGAGCGACATGTCGAACGCCTCGAGAATCGTCTTGCGGAGCTTGTCGGCGTCGTGGCCGGCCGGTGTCATCAGGGCGGTGAGCGAGCTCGAATACTCCTCGGGCACCGCGCAGAGGATCTCGAGCCCCCACGCCCGTGCCGCGCGCCGCGTCGCTTCGGCATGGCGGTTGTGGCGGGCGAAGACGTTCTCCAGCCCCTCCTCGCGCAGCATCGTGAGCGCCTCGCGCAAGCCGTAGAGCAGGTTGGTCGCCGGCGTGTACGGGAAGTACCCGGTCTTGCCGTTCGCGATCATCTCCTCCCAGCCCCAGTACGACTTCGGGAGCTTCGACGATTGCGCAGCCTTGCGCGCCTTGTCGCTGATCGCGTTGAACGAGAGGCCCGGCGGCAGCATCAGCCCCTTCTGCGAGCCGGCGACCGTCACGTCGACGCCCCATTCGTCGTGGCGATAGTCGATCGAAGCGAGCGAGCTGATCGTGTCGACCATGAACAGCGCCGGGTGCTTGGCCGCGTCGATCGCCTTGCGGATCGCGCCGATGCGGCTCGTGACGCCGGTGGAGGTCTCGTTGTGCACGATGCACACCGCCTTGATGGCGTGCGCCTTGTCTTCCTTGAGTTTCGCTTCGACCGCCGCCGGGTCGGCGCCGCGGCGCCAGTCGGTCGTGACGAACTCGGGGCTGAGGCCGAGCTTCGTCGCCATCTTCTGCCACAGCGTCGCGAAATGCCCGGTCTCGAACATCAGCACCTTGTCGCCGGGGGAAAGCGTGTTGACGAGCGCCGCTTCCCACGCGCCGGTCCCCGACGCGGGATAGATCACCACGTCCTGCCTGGTCTGGAAGACGTGCTTCAGCCCGTCGAGCACCTCGAGGCCGAGCGCGCCGAACTCGGGGCCCCGATGATCCATCGTCGGCATGTCGATCGCCCGCAGCACGCGGTCGGGCACGTTGGTCGGTCCGGGGATCTGCAGGAAATGGCGGCCGGCGCGATGGGCCATGGAGCACCTCGGCAGGAAGGTGGGTGACGGGCGTCCGATGGTAGGCTAATGGTCCGACCGCCGCAATGAGGCGGATCACCAGCGCGAGGTACCGTCATGAGCCTCTCCATCGACGTCGTCTCCGACGTCGTGTGCCCGTGGTGCTTCATCGGCAAGCGCCGGCTCGAGGGCGCGCTCGCGCTGTACGCGAAGGAACGCCCCGACGCGCCCGCACCGACGGTGACCTGGCGGCCGTTCCAGCTGAACCCCGGGCTGCCGGCCGAAGGCATGGCGCGCGCGGACTACGTCGCGCAGAAGTTCGGCCCGCGCGGCGGTGCGGTCTACACCCGCGTCGCGGCCGTCGGGCGCGAAGTCGGCATCGACTTCGCGTTCGACCGCATCACCCGCCAGCCGAACACCCTCGCGGCGCACAGCCTCATCGAGCTCGCCGGGGCCAAGGGCCGTCAGGACGCCATGAAGGAAGCGTTCTTCCGCGCCTACTTCCTCGACGGCGTCGACCTGACCGCGCGCGAGAACCTGGTCGCGATCGCGACCTCCGCCGGCCTCGACCGCGCCGCCGTCGAAGAGTGGCTCGACAACGCGGACGCGCGCGAGGCCACGGCCGCCGAGGACGCGCGCGCGCGCGAGCTCGGCATCGAGGGCGTGCCGTTCTTCATCTTCAACGGCCGCCTCGGGGTGTCGGGCGCGCAAGGCTCCGAGGTTCTGCTCGACGCGATGAAGCAGGCCGAAAGCGCGGCGTGAACGTCTTCAGGCTCGAGTTCCAGCCGGGCGCGGGCGGCACGAGCCTCGCCGCGCGGCTGAAGCGCGAGCTCCAGGGCGAGGTCCTGTTCGACCGCGCGAGCCGCGGGCGCTACTCGACCGATGCGTCCATCTATCAGGTCGAGCCGGTCGGCGTCGTCGTGCCGCGGACCGAAGCCGACGCGCTGCGCGCGATGCAGATCGCCGCGGAGGCCGGCGTGCCGATTCTCCCGCGCGGCGCCGGCAGCTCCCAGTGCGGCCAGGCGGTCGGCGCCGCGCTGGTGATCGACAACTCGAAGCACCTCGCCGAGGTGATCTCGTTCGACGCTGCCGGCGCGACCGTCACCGTGCAGCCCGGCATCGCGCTCGACAGGCTGAACGCGTTCCTGCGGCCGCACGGCCTCTGGTTCCCGGTCGACGTCTCGACCTCCGCCCAGGCGACGATCGGCGGCATGGCGGGCAACAACTCGTGCGGCTCGCGTTCGATCCGCTACGGCAACATGGTGCACAACGTGCTCGCGATCGACGCGGTGCTCGCCGACGGGTCCGGGTACCGCTTCGGACCGAGCGACGACATCGCGAGCGGGCCCCCGGGCTATCGCGCGCTCGTCGAGAAGGTGCACGCGATCGTCCGGCGCGAGGCCGCGGAGATCGCCGCGCGCTGGCCCAAGGTCTTGCGGCGGGTACAAGGCTACAACCTCGACATGGTGCAGCCCGGCCCCGGGGGCGCCCCCCTGCTGCCGCACAACCTGGCGCACCTGCTCGTCGGCTCCGAAGGCACCCTCGCCTACTCGCGGCAGCTGACGCTGAAGCTCGCGCCGATCCCGCGCCACAAGACGCTCGGCGTCTGCCACTTCCCGACCTTCCGCCGGGCGATGGAGTGCACGCAGCACATCGTCAAGCTCGACCCGGACGCGGTCGAGCTGGTCGACAGCACCATGATCGGCCTCGCCCGCGGCAACGACACGTTCGCGCCGATCGTCGCGCGCTTCATCCGCGGCGCGCCGGAAGCGATCCTGCTCGTCGAGTTCGGCGGCGACGATCGCGATGCCCAGCTCGCGAGGCTCGCGCGGCTCGTCGAGCTCATGGGCGACCTCGGCCTGCCGGGCAGCGTCGTCGAGATCACCGACCCCAGGCTGCAGAAGGACGTCTGGGAGGTGCGCAAGGCCGGCCTCAACATCATGATGTCGATGAAGGGCGACGGCAAGCCGGTGTCGTTCATCGAGGACTGCGCGGTGCCGCTCGAGCACCTCGCCGACTACACCGACCGGCTGACGCAGGTGTTCGAAAAGCACGGCACCCGCGGCACGTGGTATGCGCACGCCTCGGTCGGCACGCTGCACGTCCGCCCGGTGCTGAACATGAAGACGGACGGCGCGAAGAAGATGCGCGCCATCGCCGAGGAAGCCTGTGCGATGGTGCGCGAGTACAAGGGCGCCGCCTTCTCCGGCGAGCACGGCGACGGCCTGGTCCGCTCGGAGTGGATCGAGCCGATCATCGGGCCGCAGCTCGCCCGCGCGCTGGCGGAGATCAAGGGCCTCTTCGACCCGAAGGGTCTGATGAATCCCGGCAAGATCGTGCGTCCGACGAAGATGGACGACCGCTCGCTCTTCCGCTTCAAGCCGGGGTACGAGACGCCGCGGCTCGACACCGCGCTCGACTGGTCGGAGTGGAACGTCCCGGGGGCGGCGAGCCAGGGTTTCGCCGCCGCGGTCGAGATGTGCAACAACAACGGCCACTGCCGCAAGTTCGACGCCGGCACGATGTGCCCGTCGTTCCGCGCGACCGGCGACGAGCAGCATCTCACCCGCGGCCGCGCGAACACGCTGCGGCTCGCGGTGTCCGGGCAGCTGGGCCCGGACGCCTTGGCCTCCGATGCGCTCTACGAGACGCTCGACCTGTGCGTGGGGTGCAAGGGCTGCAAGCGCGAATGCCCGACCGGCGTCGACATGGCGCGGATGAAGATCGAGTTCCTGCACCACTACCACGGCCGTCACGGCTGGGGATTGAAGGACCGGCTGATCGCGTTCCTCCCGCGCTACGCGCCCGTGGCCGCGCGCCTCGCGCCGCTCGCGAACCTGCGCGACCGGGTGCCGTTCCTGGCGAAGCTGAGCGAGACGCTCGTCGGGCTGTCGGCAAAGCGCAGCCTGCCGAAGTGGCAGGCGCGGCCGTTCCTGCAGTCGGCCGCCGGGCGCTACCAGGTGCGCGCGCCGGAGGACTGCGACGTCGTGCTGCTCGCCGACACCTTCAACAACTACTTCGAGCCGGAGAACGCGGTCGCGGCGCTGCGCGTGCTCGAGGCCGCCGGGTATCGCGTGCACGTCGCGCGGCCCGCGGACGCGGGCCGGCCGCTCTGCTGCGGCCGCACGTTCCTCGCGGTCGGCATGGTGAACGAGGCGCGCCACGAGGCGCGGCGGCTGCTCGACGCGCTCCTGCCCTACGCCGCGCGCAACGTGCCGATCGTCGGCCTCGAGCCGTCGTGCCTGCTGACCCTGCGCGACGAGCTCGGCGCGATGCTCCCCGGCGACGAGGCGGCGAAGCTCGGTGCGAACGCGTGGCTCTTCGAGGAGTTCCTCGCGCGCGAGGCGGATGGCGGCCGGCTCGCGCTGGCGCTGAACGCGCTGCCGGGCGCCACGGCGCTCCTGCACGGCCACTGCCATCAGAAGGCGTTCGGCGCGATGCCCGCGGTCGAGCGCGCGCTCAAGCTCGTGCCCGGGCTGGCGGTCGAGACGATCGAATCGAGCTGCTGCGGCATGGCGGGCGCCTTCGGCTACGAGGCGAAGCACTACGACGTGTCGATGAAGATGGCCGAAAGCGCGCTGCTGCCGAAGGTGCGCGCGGCGGACGCGGGCGTGCTCGTGGTGGCGGACGGCACGAGCTGCCGGCACCAGATCGCCGACGGCGCCGGGCGCGAGGCGGTGCACGTCGCGCGGGTGCTCGAGCGGGCGCTGGGCTGACGCTGACGGCACAGCCGGGAGTTTTGCAGTAAGCTCGCGCCGCCATGAACGCGCCCAGACCCACGCTCTTCAACCGACTCGCCGGCTTCCTCCGCTTCGTCTTCTGGGGACTGCTCGTCCTGATCCTGGTATTCACCTTCCTCGGCCGGGGGTCGGTCGAGGCGGAGCGCACCGCGGCACTCGAGAAGATCCAGGAATCGCGCAAGTCGCGGGTGATCGCGCTGATCCACCGCCAGGATCGGGTCAGCTTCCTCGGCGTGCCGGTGGCGAGCTACATCAACATCGAAGACTCCGAAGCGGTGCTGCGCGCAATCCGGCTCACTCCCGACGATCAGCCGATCGACCTCATCCTGCACACCCCCGGCGGGCTGGTGCTCGCCTCCGAGCAGATCGCGCGCGCGCTCGTCGAGCACAAGGGCAAGGTGACGGTGTTCGTCCCGCACTACGCGATGAGCGGCGGCACGATGATCGCGCTCGCCGCCGACGAGATCGTGATGGACCCGAACGCGGTGCTCGGGCCGGTCGATCCGCAGATCGGCGGCGCGCCGGCAGCGTCGATCATCAAGGCGGTCGAGCAGAAACCGGTCGAGCGCGTGTCCGACACGACCCTCATCCTCGCCGACATCTCGCGCAAGGCGCAGGCGCAGGTGGAGGCGTTCCTGAGCGAGCTTCTCACCGAGGCCGGGCAGATGCCGGCCGAGAAGGCGAAGCAGACCGCCAAAACGCTGAGCGAGGGCCGCTGGACGCACGATTTCCCGATCACCGCCAAGGCCGCGCGCGAGCTCGGGCTCAAGGTCAACACCACGATGCCGAAGGAGGTCTATTCCCTGATGGACCTCTATCCGCAGGCGCCGGGGAAGCGTCCGACGGTGCTCTACGTGGAGCCGCCCGGCGGCATGCGCGACACCGGCGCGAGCGACGGCCCTGCGCCGTCGCGGCCGGGCGCGCCGGCGCGCAACGAGCCCCGGAAATGAGCGCGACTGCTCGTCCCCGCTGACGGGGCGCGGAGCGTGATCGACGACTACGGCACGCTCGCCGCGCTCGCGGCGATCGCCTTCGCCGGGGCGCTGATCTACGGCATCACCGGCTTCGGCTCGGCGCTGATCACCATCCCCCTCGCCACGCACCTCGTGCCGCTCACCTTCGCGCTGGCGATGTTCTCGGTGGTCGATCTCGCCAACGCGCTGCGCGTCGGCCTGGAGAACCCCCGGCACGCGGTGAGGGCGGAGGTGGTGCGCATGGTGCCGATGATCGTGGTCGGCCTCGTGATCGGCGTGACCCTGCTCGTGAACCTCCCACGAAAGACCGGCATGCTGGCGCTCGGCGTCTTCATCGTCGCGTACGCTGTTTATTCGCTTGCGCGCCGCACGAGCATGGGAACCGTCAGCCGGCGCTGGGCCTACGTTGCCGGCTTCAGCGGCGGCCTCACCGGCGCGCTGTTCGGCGCGGGCGGCCCGCCGTACGCGATCTACCTCTCGCACCGGCCGCTCACCAAGGAGGAATTCCGGGCGACGCTCACTTTCACCTCGGTGTTCAGCATCGGGCTGCGGGTGCTCGCGTTCATCGTGACCGGGCTGTTGCTCGACGTGAATGCGTGGATCGCCGCCGCGCTCGCCATCCCGGCGGCGCTTGCCGGCATCGCGCTCGCGACGCGGGTGTTCCGGTTGATCTCGCGCGAGGCGCTCGCGCGCCTCGTTGCGATCATGCTGCTCGCGACCGGGGTATCGCTCGTCGCCCGCGCGGTCGCCTGATCGCACGTACCCTGCACAGGAGGAATCCGATGCCTGCTCGCCGTCTCGCCGTCGCCCTGCTCGCGGCAGGCACGGTTCTCACGCTCACGCCGGCCGTCTCGCAGACCTACCCGACGCAGCCGGTGAAGATCGTCGTCGGCTTTCCGCCGGGCGGCACGACCGACGTCATTGGCCGCCTGGTCGCACAGGAGCTCGGCGAGTCCTTCGGGCGTCCGGTCGTGGTCGAGAATCGGCCCGGCGCGAGCGGGACCATCGGCGCCGGCGGTGTCGCGCGGGCGCTCCCCGACGGCCATACGCTGCTCGTCGTGCCGAGCACGCATGGCACCGCACCGTTTCTTTATGCCGCTCTGCCCTACGAGGACAGGGACTTCGCGCCGGTGAGCCTGGTGGCGAGCACGCCGTATGTGCTCGTCGCCCACCCGTCGATGCCGTTCAAGACGTTTCCCGAGCTGCTCGCCTACGTGAAGCAGAACCCGGGGAAGCTCGAGTACGCCTCGACGAGCCCCGGCACGGCGCAGCATCTCGCCGGCGAGCTCGTGAAGCGCATGGCCGGCGTCGACATGGTGCACGTGCCGTACAAGGGGACGGGCGCAGTGATGCCCGATCTCCTCGCCGGCCGCATCCCGATGATGTTCGAGAACGTCGCGGTGATGCTGCCTCACATCCGGAAGGGCAGCCTGCGGCCGATCGCGGTGTCAAGCGCGAAGCGCACGCCGCTCCTGCCCGACGTCCCGGCGGTCGCCGAAACGCTGCCGGGTTTCGAGGTGCTCGGCTGGTTCGGCGTCTACGCGCCGGCGAAGACGCCGCCCGACGTGGTGAGCCGGCTAAACGCCGAGGTCAACAAGGCGATCGCCAAGCCCGCGGTCATCACGCGTTTCGCCGAACTCGGCGCCGAACCGCTCGGCGGTTCGCCCGAGCGCATGACGGCATTCGTGACGGCCGAACAGGACAAGTGGGGGGCGGTGATCCGCGAGCTCGGGATCAAGGTGCAGTAGCCATTTGAGCGAGAACTCGCCGCGTCAGCGGAACGCGACGAGCGGCCGTGCCGCTAGGCGGGAATGTCCGGATCGACCTGCCGCTCGAGCCAGGCGATCTGGTCCTTGAGGAGGAGCTTGCGGCGCTTCAGCCGCTGCAGCTGGACCTGGTCGTAGACGGTGTGGTCGGCGAGGCGCTTGATCACGTCGTCAAGATCGCGGTGCTCGATCTTGAGCTGCAGGATGCGCTGC
Source organism: uncultured beta proteobacterium (assembly GCA_963762785.1). Classification (GTDB taxonomy): domain Bacteria; phylum Pseudomonadota; class Gammaproteobacteria; order Burkholderiales; family SG8-39; genus DATEDA01. The sequence continues at coordinate 80,365 of CAVXND010000021.1, read as the reverse complement.
TCGAGCATGGCGCGCTCGACTTCGTCCATCAGGCTCGTCCCCGTCCATGTGAGGCATTCTAGCCCCGGCGTACGGCCCAGGCATAAAGGCCGATCCCGGCGGCGATCATGGGCAGCGACAGCCACTGGCCCATGCTCAGGCTCAGGGCGAGCAGCCCGAGGAAATCGTCCGGCTCGCGAAAGAACTCGGCGACGAACCGGAGCACGCCGTAGCCGATCAGGAATACTCCGCTGACCGCCCCGATGGGACGCGGCTTCGCCGAGTACAGCCACAGGATCACGAACAGCAGCACGCCCTCGAGCGCGAACTGGTAGAGCTGCGACGGATGCCGCGGCGCGGGCCCCGCGGCCGGGTTCTGGAACACCATCCCCCAGGCCACGTCGGTCACGCGACCCCACAGCTCGCCGTTGATGAAGTTGCCGAGCCGGCCGGCGGCGAACGCGAGCGGCGCGAGCGGGGCGAGGAAGTCGGTGACTTCGAGCCAGCGCAGCTCGTGCTTGCGCGCCACCCACCAGACCGCGGCGAGCACGCCGAGGAAGCCGCCGTGGAACGCCATCCCGCCCTGCCAGACGGCGAGGATCTCGAGCGGGTGCTGGAGGTAGTAGGCGGGCTTGTAGAAGAGCACGTACCCGAGCCGGCCGCCCGCGATCACGCCGAGCACGCCGTAGAACAGCAGGTCGTCGAGCAGCGCGACGGTGACCCGCCCCGATTTGCCGGTCGCGATGCGTCGCCGGCCGAGCCAGTACGAGGCGGCGAAACCGACGAGATACATCAGCCCGTACCAGCGGATCGCGAGCGGGCCGATCTGGATCGCGACCGGGTCGAAATTGGGATGGACGAGCATGCGCGGCGAGGATGCCCGAACCGCCGGGCGCGGTCGAGCGGTGCGGAGGCTAGAATCGGCCGCCGTGTTTTCCTAGTCCCGTCCCGCGCCGACGTGCTCGCTCTCTTCCGGTCGCGGGACTACCGGCTCTACTCCGTCCAGAATCTCGCCGCCGCGCTGGTCGAGCGGTCGCAGGGCGTGGCGATCGGGTGGTATCTCTACGAGCGCACCGGTTCGGCGCTCGCGCTCGGCTGGGTCGGGCTCGCGCAATTCCTGCCGGTGATCCTGCTCTTCCTGCCGGCCGGTCATCTCGCCGACCGGTTCGACCGGCGCCGCGTGATGGTGGCGGGCTTCGCCGTCTGGGCTGCAGCCGCGGCGACGCTCGCCGTCGCCGCACTGACGGGCGCGGCCGTGGGCTGGGTCTATCTTGCGGCCCTCGGGCTCGGCACCGCGCAGGTGCTCAACCGGCCGTCGCGCGACGCCCTGCTCGCGCAACTGCTCCCGCGCGAGCAGCTGAGCCGTGCCGTCACCTGGAACGCGAGCTTCCACCAGTTCGCCTCGATTACCGGGCCGGTTGCGGCGGGTGCGCTGATCGCCGCGACCGGCGGCGCCGCGGTCGTCTACGTCGTCGACCTGGTGCTGATCGCCGTCGCTGCGATCGCCTCGCTCGCGATCCGGCGCCGGGCGATCGAGCGCTCGGGGCGCCCGCGCTCGCCGCGCGAGCTGCTCGCCGGGCTCGAGCACGTGTGGCGCACGAAGACGATTCTCGGCGTGATCACGCTCGATCTCTTCGCGGTGCTGTTCGGCGGGGCGGTGGCGCTGCTGCCGGTCTTCGCCAAGGACATCCTGCACGTCGGTCCCACGGCCCTCGGCTGGCTCACCGCGGCGCCGGCGATCGGCGCGCTCGCGATGGCGCTGGTGCACGGCTTCCTGCCGCCGTATGCGAGAGCGGGGCGCGCATTCGTCTGGTCGGTGGCGGGCTACGGCCTCGCGATCATCGTGTTCGGGCTGTCGACGTGGCTCTGGCTGTCGCTCGCGGCGCTCCTCGTCGCGGGCGCCCTCGACAACGTGAGCGTGGTGATCCGCGGGACGGTGGTGCAGCTCCACACGCCCGACGAGCTGCGCGGCCGGGTGTCGGCGGTGAACCGGGTGTTCATCAGCTCGTCGAACGAGCTCGGCGCGTTCGAGTCGGGGCTCGTTGCGGCGCTGATCGGCCCGGTGCCGACCGTGGTGCTCGGCGGCGCCGCGACGATCGGATTCGTGCTCGGTGCAATGCGGCTCTTTCCCGGGCTCCGCGCGCTGGGGCGGCTCGGGCGCTAGCGTCGTCACTCCGGCGGATGCCGGAGTCCAGGAGCGCGAGTCGGGGCCGTACTGGATCCCGGCGTTCGCCGGGATGACCGTTGCCGCGCGGCCTGCGGCCGCGCTCGCAACGGTCAGTTCACCGTGGCACCGGTGTCGCGCACGACCTTGCCCCACTTCTCGTACTCGGACCGGATGAACGCGCCGAGCGGCTCCGGCGCGAGCACGGTCGGCTCGACGCCGGCGGCGCGGAAGCCCTGCTGCACTTCCGGGTCCTGGAGCACCTTCGCGGTTTCGGCGTACAGGCGGTTCACGATCTCGGCCGGCGTGCCCGCCGGCGCCGAGATGTTCAGCCACAGCGTTGCTTCGTAGCCCGGAACGCCCGCCTCGGCGACCGTGGGCACGTCGGGCAGATCCGGCGAGCGCTGCGGCGTCGTGACCGCGAGCGCGCGCAGGCGCCCCGCCTTCACCTGCGGCATGACGTTCGGAATCCCGGCGAAGGACACTTTCACCTGCCCCGATAGCAGGTCCTGCATCGCCGGGCCGCTGCCCTTGTAAGGCACGTGATTCAAGTCGATGCCCGCCATTGCATTGAACAGCGCACCGACCAGGTGCTGCGCGCTGCCGTTGCCCGAGCTGGCGAAGTCGATCTTGCCCGGCTGGGCCTTCGCCGCCGCGATCAGCTCACGCACGGAGCCGACCGGGAGCTGCGGGTTCACGACCACCACGTAGGGCCCCGAGGCGACCAGCACGACCGGCGCGAAATCCTTGAGCGAATCGAAGGGCAGGTTCTTGTACAGCCACGCGCTGATTACGTGCGGGGTGCCGGTGAAGAGGATCGTGTAGCCGTCCGGCCTCGACTTGGCGACGAAGTCCGTGCCGATCGTTCCGCCGGCGCCGGGTTTGTTCTCGACGAACACCTGCTGGCCGAGGGCGGCCGACAGGCGCGGCGAAAGAATCCGCGCCGGAACGTCGGCAAACCCGCCCGGAGACAGCGGCACGACCATGCGGACCGGCCGGTTGGGCCAGGCCTGTCCGGATGCTGTAACGGCGAACGCGAGCAGCGTCGCGGCAAGCGCACTCGAAGCGATAGCGATGCATGACGCGCTCCCGCTTCATCCGCCGCGATAGACCGGCTCCGGCTGGGTGAAGAACGCGTGCAGGATGTGGTACGGAATGCGGTAGTTCTTCTGCTGGAAGCTCGCGTGGGCGATGCCGGGCATCACCGCGAACTGCTTGTCCGGGTTCGGCAGGCGCTTGTAGAACTCGAGCAGGTCGTCGACGCCCGCGATGCCGTCCCACTGGCCGCGCATCACGATGGTCGGCACGGGGATCTTCTCCGGGTCCACGAGCGGCAGCTTGGAGCACATGTCGACGTAGGTGCCGGTCGGCACCGAGTCGTCGAGCGCGAGGATCGCGTCGGCGAACGCGTTGACCGTGGCCTCGTCGGCGGTTCCCGGGTGATCGCGATTGAAGATGCTGTGCACGAACGCGCGGTCGATCGGCCGGCGGTTCTTCGACGCGTACTCCGGGAGCTTCTTCCGCCGGTCGACGAGCGTCGGGCTGCCTTCGCCGGTCCAGACGAACGCGTCGAGGGCGAGCCGTGCGACGCGCTCCGGGTGGCGCTGCGCGAAGAGCGCCGCCTTCAGCGCGCCCGAGGAGATGCCGTAGATCAGGAGCTGCTTCGCGCCGGTCGTCTCGAAGATGTGGCGCGCGCCGGCGTCGAGGTCGTCGGCGCCGTTCGAAATGTCGGAATTGATCGGCCGGTGCTTGTCGGAGCGGCCGTAGCCCTCGTTGTCCATGCACCAGGTGTCGAACCCGCGCGCGGCGAACCAGTCCATCACCGACGAATCGGTGCGGCCGGGCACGTGCAGGTCGAAGGTCGGCTGCGAGCCCATCGACGAGCCGTGCACGAACAGCACGGTGCCTTGCTTCGCCGTCCCGGGGGGTTGCGGCTTCTGCCAGAGGAAGAGCTTGACGTCGCCCTTGCGGGTCCAGTGTTCCTTGCCGGCGGTCTGCTGCGCTGCGGGGGTCTGCGCCATCTGGGTCTCCTCGTGGGCCGCGAAGTTTACCGCCGCCGCGCCGGATGGCGCTCGCGCGCGAGCGCGACGAACGCGCGCACGACCGGCGCCGCTTCGCCGGCGCGCCACGCGATCCCGATCTCGACCCGGGCACCGCGTTCGGCGAGCGGCCGGTAGACGACGCCGGTCCGGCGCAGGTGCTCGAGCGACGCCGGCACCAGCGCGACGCCCATCCCGGCGGCGACGAGGCTGACGATCGTCTGCATCTGGATCGCCTCCTGCTCGATGCGCGGCGCGAACCCGGCGCGCCGGCACGCGCCGACGATCGCGTCGTGGAGCGAGGTCCCGACCTTGCGCGGGAACAGGATGAACGGCTCGTCCGCGAGCGACGCGAGCGCGATCGGCCCCTTCGGGCGTGCGTGCGGGGAGCCCGCGGGCAGCGCAGCGATCAGCGTGTCGAGCACGAGCGGCACGTACTCGAGCCCCGGCGCATCGACCGGCGGCAGCACGAGCCCGACGTCGAGCTCTCCCTGGCGGAGCGCGGCGAGCAACACGTCGCTCGTGGCCTCCTGGAGCGCGAGCTTCACGCCGGGATGGCGGCGGCGGAACTCCGGCGCGAGCTCCGGCAGCAGGTTGTAGGCGGCGACGCTGATGAACCCGAGCGCGAGCGTGCCGACCTCGCCGGAAGCGAGCCGCTGCGCGCCGGCCTTGAGGCCGTCGGCCTCGCGCAGCAGGCGGCGCGCCTCCGGGAGGAGCGCCGCGCCGGCGGCCGTGAGCTGCACCGTGCGCTTGGTGCGCGCGAAGAGCGCCGTGCCGAGCTCCTCCTCCAGCGCGCGGATCTGGCGCGAGAGCGGCGGCTGGGAGATGTTCAGCGCCCGCGCCGCGCGGGCGAAGCTCAGGGCTTCGGCGACGGCGACGAAGTAGCGCAGGTGGCGCAGCTCCATTAATACCTATTCGAGTATCAGTAGCGCGATTCTAATGTATTGGACGGTATCACTGGCCGGGGCGAGAATCCGCACTCCCCATGGCGCCCCACCACACCGCCGCCTACACGCGCTCGGCGCGCTGAGCAGGGCGTTTCGCACCGGCTAGACTTCGCACCCACGCTGAAAGAGGAGGCACTCATGGCAGACAACTGGCGTTCCAGGACGATCACCGGCGGTGTGGCCCGCTCGCCGAACCGCGCGATGCTGCGCGCGGTCGGCTTCGGCGACACCGACTTCGAGAAGCCGATCGTCGGCGTCGCGAACGGCCACTCGACCATGAACCCGTGCAACGCCGGCATCCAGCCGCTCGTCGACCGGGCGATGGCTGCGCTCAAGGAGGCGGGCGCGATGCCGCAGGTGTTCGGCGTGCCCACCATCACCGACGGCATCGGCATGGGCACCGAGGCGATGAAGTACTCGCTCGTGTCGCGCGAGATCATCGCCGACGCGATCGAGACGAGCGTGAACGGCCAGGCGATGGACGGGACGCTCGTCGTCGGCGGGTGCGACAAGAACATGCCCGGCGGCATGATGGCGATCGCCCGCATGAACGTGCCGGGGATCTACGTCTACGCCGGCACGATCAGGCCCGGCAAGTGGAAGGGGCAGGACCTCACCGTCGTCTCCGTGTTCGAGGCGGTCGGCGCCTACGCCGCCGGGAAGATGAGCGACGAGGACTTCGCCGGCATCGAGAAGAACGCCTGTCCCTCGGTCGGCGCGTGCGGCGGCATGTTCACCGCGAACACCATGTCGTCGTCGTTCGAGGCGCTCGGCATGAGCCTTCTCGGCTCGTCGCAGATGGCCTCGCCCGATGCGGAGAAGGCCGACTCCTCCGCCGCTTCGGCCAGGGCGCTCGTGAACGCGATCCGGAACAACATCCGCCCGCGCGACATCATCACCCGCAAGTCGATCGAGAACGCGATCACGCTCGTCATGGCGACCGGCGGCTCGACCAACGCCGTGCTGCACTACCTGGCGATCGCCGCCGCGGCCGGGGTGAAGTGGACGATCGACGATTTCGAGCGCGTGCGGCGCAAGGTGCCGGTGCTGTGCGACCTCAAGCCCTCCGGCCGCTTCGTCGCGACCGATTTCCACCGGGCGGGCGGCGTGCCGCAGGTGCTGAAGGTGCTGCTCGTGAACGGCCTGCTGCACGGCAACTGCAAGACCATCACCGGTCGCACCATCGCCGAGGAGCTGAAGGACGTTCCGGACTCGCCGCGCGCGGACCAGGAGGTCATCCGTCCGTTCGGCAAGCCGATGTACGCCCACGGGCACCTCGCGATCCTCAAGGGCAACCTCGCGCCCGAGGGCTGCGTCGCGAAGATCACCGGGCTCAAGAACCCGACCATCACCGGGCGGGCGCGCGTCTTCGATTCCGAGCCCGAGTGCATGAAGGCGATCATGGCCCGCAAGATCAAGGCGGGCGACGTGGTCGTGATCCGCTACGAAGGGCCGAAGGGCGGTCCGGGGATGCAGGAGATGCTGGCGCCGACCTCGGCGCTGATCGGCCAGGGGCTGGGCGAGTCGGTCGGGCTCATCACCGACGGCCGCTTCTCCGGCGGCACCTGGGGCATGGTCGTCGGCCACGTGGCGCCCGAGGCATTCGTCGGCGGCCCGATCGCCCTCGTGAAGGAGGGCGACTCGATCACGATCGACGCGAAGAAACTGCTCCTTCAGCTCAACGTCCCGGCGAAGGAGCTCGCCGCGCGGCGCAAGAAGTGGAAGCAGCCGAAGCCGCGCTACACCACGGGCCTCATGGCGAAGTACGTGAAGCTCGTCTCGACGGCGAGCAAGGGCGCGATCACCGACGGGGCGTAGCGCCCGACCGGCGGCGGTCGGATGCCGCACGCCGCGGCGGGTCCGGCTATCGTCGCGCGGCGAAAGCTGGAACAATCCCCGCGTGGACCGGTTGCAAGCCGGTCCACAGGGGGAGGGGCCATGCGGTCGGTACTGATCGCCAATCCGAAAGGCGGCAGCGGCAAGACCACGCTGTCGACGAACCTCGCCGCTGCGCTCGCGCACGCCGGCGAGACCGTTTGCCTGTGGGACCTCGACCGTCAGCACTCGGCGCTCGAGTGGCTGAAGCTCCGGCCCGAGCACCTGCCGCGCATCGTCCGCCTCGACGAGCGGGAATCGGCGCCGCGCCGCGCGAGCTGGCTCGTGCTCGACTCGCCCGCCGGCCTGCACGGCAAGCGGCTCGGCGAGCTCGTGAAGGAAGCGAACCGGGTGCTGGTGCCGATCATGCCGTCGGTGTTCGACATCGCCGCGACCCGCGACTTCCTCGCCGAGCTCGCGCAGGAGAAGGCGGTGCGCAAGCACAAGACTTTCGTCGGCGTGATCGGCAACCGCGTCGATCCGCGGACGCGCGCCGCGACCCAGCTCATCACCTATGTCCGCGAGCACGACATGCCGCTCGTCGGCTGGCTGCGCGACACCCAGCTCTACGCGAACGCGGCGTTCATGGGCATGTCGATCTTCGATCTGCCCAGCTGGCAGTCGGAGCGCGAGACGCCGTTCTGGCAGCCGATCGTGGACTGGGTCCGGGAGGAGTGACGCTGGCACCGCTCGCGAACCTGCCGGAGCCGGCCCGGCGAAAGCTCGCCGAGATCGGCCCCGTCTGGGGCACGGACATCCAGCGCCACCGCGATCTCGTCCTCGAGATCTATCGTCCGCTGCTCGCCGCCGCGCCAAAGGCCGGCGTCGACGTGACGCGGGGCGTTCCGTACGGTGCCCATCCCCGGCAGATCCTCGACGTCTACCGCAACGGGCGCGCGATGAACGTACCAGTCGTGCTGTTCGTACACGGCGGCGCCTTCGTGCGCGGCGACAAGGACGTCACCGACGAGGTCTACGCCAACGTCTGCTACTACTTCGCGCGGCACGGTTTCCTCGGCGATCAACATCGAGTACCGGCTCGCCCCGGAATCGCGTTACCCGGGCGGCGCGGAGGATCTTGCCGCAGCGATCGCGTGGGCGAAGCGCAGCGCGCGCGACTTCGGCGGCGACCCCGAGCGTCTCTTCCTGGTCGGCCATTCCGCGGGCGCCACGCACGTCGCCGGCTACGCGTGGGATCCGAACATGCCGGTGCGGATCGATCCGGCGGTGAAGGGGCTGGTGCTGATCAGCGGCCGGCTGCGCGCCGACGCTCGACCCGACAACCCGAATGCTGCGGGCGTACGTGCGTACTTCGGCGATGACGAGTCGCGGTACGAGGCGCGGTCGCCGGTGACCTACGCTGCCGCCTCGCCGCTGCCGGTGTTCCTGGCCATCGCCGAGTACGAGAACCCGCTGCTCGACGTCTACGGCGCGGAAACCCTGCACCGCATCGCCGTTGCTCGCGGCCGCGCGCCGCGGTTCCTGCGCCTGCCGCGCCACAACCACATCTCGATCGTCGCGCACGTCAATACCGAGGAAGACATCCTCGGCAGCGAGATGCGGGACTTCTTCGCAATCCGAGTACGGCGGCGTAGCGCCGGGCGATCGGCGGCGCGGGCCAAGGTCGCCGTTGATATACTAGTCACATATCAACGGTACCTCGAGGAGGAGCGGATGCCCGAAACGCCGATGCCCGCCGCGCGCAAGAAGCGGACGATCACCGAGATCCGCGAGTCGAAGAAGACCGGCGAGAAGATGGTCTACACGTCGGTCCTCGACTACACCTCCGCGAAGTGGGCGGAAACCGCGGGCGTCGACGTCTGCGTGGTCGGCGACAGCCTGGCGATGACCTGCCACGGCCACCCGAGCACGATCCCGGCGACGATGGACATGATGGTGCTGCACGCGGCCGCGGTGCGGCGCGGCGCACCGGGCACGTTCGTGCTCGGCTGCATGCCCTACCAGAGCTACAACACGATCGACCGCGCGCTCGCGAACGCGACGCGCTTCATGCAGGACGCGCTGTGCGACGCGGTCAAGCCGCAGGGCGGCAAGTCGCAGGCGCACATCCTCAAGGCGCTGGTCGACGCGGGCATTCCGACCGCCTCGCACATCGGGCTGACGCCGCACACGATCGCCATGTTCGGCGGGTTCAAGATCCAGGGGCGCACCGCGGACGCGGCGATGAAGATCCTGGAGGACGCGTTCGCGATCCAGGACGCCGGCTGCTTCATGCTCGAGTTCGAGGCGGTACCGGCGAAGATCGCGAAAGTGATCTCGCAGCAGCTCGAGATACCGACGATCGGCATCGGCGCCGGCGTCGGTACCGACGGACAGATCCTGCTTTCGTACGATCTCCTCGGGGTGTTCACCGACTTCAAGCCGAAGTTCACGAAGCGCTACGCCAACGTCACCGAGGTCGCGGTCGCGGGGCTGAAAGCGTACGTCGCCGACGTCAAGGCGGGCGCCTTCCCCGACGACGATCACAGCTACGGCGTGGACGACAAGGAGTACGAGAAATTCCTCGGGCTCGTCGAAAAGCGCCGGCACGTGTAAGAGCCCCCGGCGCGAGCGAGACGCTCACCGACCGCGCCTATACGGCGCTCGAGGAGATGATCGTGCGCCTCGAGCTGCCGCCGGGCGGCGCGGTGTCGGAGGCGATGCTCTCCGGGCGGCTCGGCATCGGCCGTACGCCGATCCGGGAAGCGTTGCAGCGGCTCGCGCGCGAGCGGCTGGTGCAGATCCTCCCGCGCCGCGGCGTGATCGTCTCGGACATCAACGTCAAGGGGCAGCTGCGCCTGCTCGAGGTCCGGCGCGAGGTCGAGCGGCTCGTCGCCCGGAGCGCGGCGCGCCGGGCGACGCCGGAAGAGCGCACCCGGTTCGCGGAGCTGGCGCAGGCGTTCGAGCGCGCCGCGCGCACGAACGACGACGTGGCGTTCCTGCGCATCGACCGCGAGTTCAACGAGTTCTGCCTCGAGACGGCGCGGAACGAGTTCGCCGCGACGGCGATGCAGCTCATGGCGTCGCTGTCGCGCCGGTTCTGGTACCTGCACTACAAGCAGGCGGCGGACATGCCGGAGACGGCGAAGCTGCACGCCGACATCGCACGCGGGATCGCCGCTGCCGACCCGGACGCCGCGGGGAAGGCCGCCGACGCGCTCCTCGACAACATCGAGACGTTCACCCGCAACACCGTCAGCACGGACTTCTAGGCGTTGCCGCAGCGCAGCACGCGCAATTAGACAACCGCCTAAACATACGGCTAACATATCAGTACCCTTCAAGACCCGGGAGGTTCTCCCCATGGCAGAACTCGTCGACCGTCACAACCCGTCCGAGCGCCAGCTCAAGTTCCGGGACCAGTACCAGGCGCAGATCCATCCGCTCTACAGCGGACCGGTGCACATCGGGGTGATCTACGCCGTCGGGCTGTCGGTGATCGCCTGGTGCGTCTCGCGCCTGCAGGGCGCGACCTGGGAGTGGCTGCTCGTGATCCCGGTGTTCTTCTTCTCCAACATGTTCGAGTGGTGGATCCACAAGTACGTGATGCACCGGCTCGTCGACGTGTGGGCGTTGCGCGCCATCTACGACCGCCACACGCGCCAGCACCATCAGTACTTCACCGACAGCGAGATGAGCGTCTCCACCACCCGCGAATGGCGGATCATCTTCTTCCCGTGGCGCGCGCTGTTCACGTTCATGGCGTTCGGGACGCCGTTCGCGGTCGCGCTCGGCTACCTGCTGAACCCGAACGCCGGCTACATCCTGATGGTCACGATCGTCGGCCAGTACCTGATCTACGAGACGTTCCACTACTGCTGCCACGTGCGCGACAACTGGTTCGTGCGCCACATGCCGTTCGTCAACACCATCCGCCGCCATCACTTCGCGCACCACAACTTCGGCATCATGATGACGCACAACCTGAACCTGACGTTCCCGATCGCCGACTGGGTGATGGGCACGAGCGACGTGAAGCGCAGCCTGCTCGGGACGCTGTTCAACGGCTACAACGAGGATCACGTGAAGCCCGAGCTCAAACCCACGATCGAGCGCTTCCGCCGTCCGGACGCGCCGGTCTCGATCGACGGCCCGATCGTCGATTCCGGTCATCAGCAGCCGGCCTGAACCGCCGGACGAGTATCAACCCAGGAGGAGGGATCCATGAAGAAGCGCGATTTCCTGAAGGCCGGTGCCGGCGCCGGGCTCGTACTACCGGCCGCGGCACTCGCGCAGCAGTCGGGGCCGAACTACAGCTGGAAGATGGCGACCGGCTGGGCGAGCGGTCCGCTCATGGACATCGGCGCCAAGGCGTTCGCCGAACGCATGGACCAGTTCTCGGGCGGGCGCTTCAAGATCCAGGTGTTCCCCGGCGGCGCGCTCGGCAACGCGCTCAAGGTCCCGGAGACGGTCAAGAACGGCGTCGCCGAATGCGGCCACACCTGGATGGGCTACGACTGGGGCAAGGATCCGACCACGGTCGTGTTCGGCGGCTACGCCGGCTCGATGGACAGCGAGCGGATGCTGCACTGGCTGTACGGCGCCGGCGGCGACACGCTGGAGCGCCAGTACCGCGACGAGAAGGACGGCATCGTCTCGTTCCCGCTGTTCATCCGCACCGCCGAGGCGTTCCTGCACTCCCGCAAGCCGGTGAAGAATCTCAGCGACCTCAAGGGTCTCAAGCTCCGCACCGCCGGCGCCTGGCTCGAGATGGCGAAGGATCTCGGCGCGGCGCCGGTGACGACCGCCGGCGGCGACGTCTACCCGATGCTCGAGCGCGGCGCGATCGACGCGACCGAGTGGGGCACGCTGTGGGAGAACATCACGCCCGGGTTCCACAAGGTGGCGAAGTACGTGATCATCCCCGGCGTCCACCAGCCCACCGCGCCGTTCGAGCTGTGCATCAACAAGGAGACCTGGGCCAAGGTGACGCCGGCGGACCAGCGCCTGGTCGAGCAGGTCGCGAAGCTCGTGACCTACGACAGCTGGATCAAGATCGGCATCGAGGACGCGAAGGCGCTCGACTTCTACAAGAAGGCCGGCAACGAGATCATCGAGCTCGACGTCGAGGTGCAGCGGCAGGCGCGCAAGATCGGGCGCGACTGGGCGGCCAAGACCGCCAAGGACAACCCCTGGTTCGCGAAGGTGCTGAAGAGCCAGGAGGAGTTCGAGAAATCGTGGGACGGCGCCGAGCGCTGGCGCACCATCCGCACCTGAACGCGGGACACGCGCGCGAAGGGCGCGGCGGGAGGCGGTCGTTTCCCGTCGCGCTCTTTTTCGTACACCGGGGGGAGCAGCGGGATGCAGGGACTGGTGCGCGCGATCGAGCGCGCGAGCGAATACGTGGGGATCTTCGGCGCATGCCTGATCGTGCCGCTGGTGCTGGCGACGTGCTACGAGGTGTTCGCTCGCTACATGTTCGGCGCCCCGACGATCTGGGCGTACGAGATCGGCTACACGCTTACCGGCTCGCACTTCCTGCTCGGGATGGCGTTCACGCTGCGGGCCGGCGACCACATCCGCATCGACATCTTCAGCGGCAGATTCGCGGCGCGCACGCGGGCGATCATCGACCTCGCCGGCTACACGGTCCTGCTGCCGCTGACGGTCTGGCTCACCCTTTACCTCTTCCGGTACTTCTGGTCGGGCTGGGCCGCGAACGAGAAGAGCGGGCAGTCGGCATTCAACATGCCGGTGTGGCCGTTCCGCATCGTCTTCTTCGCGGCGTTCCTGCTGCTCACGCTGCAGATCCTCGCCGAGGTGATCAAGACTGTGCGCGCGCTGCGGGCAGCGCCGCCGGCCGGAGCGTGACGCGTGGAGTACCTCCCGTTTCTGATGCTCCCGGTCGCGTTCACCCTGATGTTCCTGGGGTTCCCGGTGGCCTTCTGCATGATGGTCACCGCGGTGCTCTTCGGCCTCGTGGTGTTCGGCGACAAGGTCGTCTACCAGTTCATCGAGAAGATCGACGACATCGCGTCGAACTTCGTGCTCGCCGCGGTGCCGCTGTTCGTGTTCATGGGCTCGATGCTCGAGCGCTCGGGGATCGCAAGCCGGCTGTTCGAGGCGATCCACATCTGGACGCGGCGCCTGCCCGGCGGGCTGGCGCTCGCCACGGTGGTGATGTGCATCCTGTTTGCCGCTTCGTCGGGCGTGATCGGCGCGACCGAGTCGGTCGTGGGCCTCCTCACCATCCCGGTCATGCTGCGGTACGCGTACGACAAGGGGCTCATCTCCGGGGTGATCTGCGCCGGCGGCTCGCTCGGCACCATCATCCCGCCGTCGGTGGTGGCGGTCGTGATCGGACCGCTCGCGGACGTGTCGGTCGGCGACATCCTCTACGGCATGTCGTTCCCCGGCCTGCTGATGGGCGGCCTGTACCTCGTCTACATCTTCATTCGCTGCGTGATCAATCCGTCATTCGGCCCGCGCATTCCGCCGTCGGACGACGACCCGAGCTTCGGGCAGAAGCTGTGGATCAGCGCGCGCAACCTCATCCCGCCGGTGATCCTGATCTTCGCGGTGCTCGGTTCGATCCTGCTCGGCTGGGCCTCGCCGACCGAGGCCGCGGCGATCGGCGCCCTCGCCTCCGTGGGCCTCACGCTGCTCTACGGCACCTTCAGCTTGAAGTCGCTGTTCGAGGCGATCATCAAGACGCTGAAGGTCACGACGATGATCATGACGGTGCTGCTCGCCGGGACGCTCTTCACCGGCGTATTCATCGGCGCGGGCGGCATCGCCACGGCGAACCGGCTGATCGGCGAGATGCAGCTCACGCCGTGGATGCTGCTGTCGCTGATGATGGCGATCATCTTCATCGCCGGGTTCTTCCTCGACTGGATCTCGATCGTCCTCATCTTCGTGCCGATCTTCACGCCGCTCGCCAAGACCGCCGGATTCGACCCGGTGTGGTTCTGCGTGCTGTTCCTGATCCTGATCCAGACGAGCTACCTCACCCCGCCGATGGCGCCGGCGATCTTCTACCTGCGCGCGGTCGCGCCGCCGGAGATCACGATCCACCACATGTACCGCGGGGTGGTGCCGTTCATCGTGCTCCAGCTCTTTACGCTGGTGCTCACGCTGATCTTTCCGCAGCTCGTCACCTGGCTGCCGACCGTGATGCTGCAGCTGCGCTGAGGCGATGCCGATGACGACGCCCATCGATCGCAGGCCCGTGCTGAGACTGGACGCCGACGTGCTGGTCGTGGGTGGCGGTGCCGCAGGTGTGGCCGCCGCGGTCACCGCGGCCCGCAGGGGATTGCGCGTCACGCTCGTCGAGCGCTATGGCTTCTGCGGCGGCGGCGCCGTCGCCGGGATGTCGGGGACCGTCTGCGGCCTCTACGCGGCCACCGACGACCGCAGCGCCCCGCCCGAGCAGGTGGTGTTCGGCTTCGCCGACGAGTTCGTCCGGCTGCTCGAGTCGAAGAGCGGGCTGACGCCGCCGGTCCGCTACGGCAAGACCTACACCCGCGTCCACGACCCGCTCGTCTGGCGCGAGGCCGCCGACCACCTGCTGCGCGAGGCCGGCGTACGGGTGCTGTTTCATGCCGTGGTCACCGGGGCGCTCCTCGACGGGGACCGCGTCGAGGGCGCGGCGGCATGGTCGAAGGAAGGGCCGATCGAGCTCCGCGCGAAGCTGACCGTCGACGCGAGCGGGGACGCGGATCTCGTCGCGATGGCCGGCTTTCCGTCGTTCGTCGGCGACCAGGGCCGCGTGCAGAACCCGACCATGATCTTCCGCCTCGGCGGCGTGGACACGGCCCGGTTCCTCGCGGCGTACGGCACCGACACGATCATGCCGGAAGCGATCAGCGAGATGCTGCGCGCGCATCACGGCAAGGGCTACTTCCTCCCGCGCGCCAAGATCTGGCTGTTCACGACCACCCGCCCGAACGAGCTGCTCTGCAACTGCACGCGCATCGTCGGCCCCGACGGCCGCGAGCTGAACACGCTCTTCGCGCGCGACTTCACCGACGCCGAGCTCGAAGGCCGGCGCCAGGTGCGCGAGTACGCGCGCTTCTTCCGCGACCGTCTCGCCGGCTGCGCGGACTCGTTCGTGATCGACACCGGCACCCAGGTCGGCGTCCGGCAGACGCGGCAGGCGCTCGGTGTCGCCACCCTCGCCAACGCGGACATCCTGGCCGGCCGCAAGTTCGCCGACGCGATCGCGCGCTCGCCGTGGCCGATCGAGCTGCATGCCGGCGCGAAGCCGCGAGTCGAGTGGCTGCTCGACGACTGGTACGAGGTGCCGTTCGGCTGCTTCGTCCCGGCGCGCGGCGAGGGGCTCCTCGTCGCCGGACGCTGCCTGTCGGCCCAGCACGAGGCCGTAGCTTCGGCGCGCGTCACCGCGCAGTGCTTCTCGTACGGCCACGCGATCGGCCATGCGGCCGCGATGGCCATCGAATCGCGCACCGAGCCGCGCGCGCTCGACGGCCGCGACGTGCGTGAAAGACTCGATCGCGACGGCGCCCGGCTCGGCGCCGCCGCCCACGCTTGAAAGGAGCAGCATCATGACCCCCGAGCAGGTACTCGCCATCCCGCCCCGCGTGCTGACGCAATCGCAGCGCGAGTTCTATTTCCGCGAGGGCTACCTCCTCCTGGAGCGGATCATCGGCGACGACTGGATCCGCCGGCTCCGCGCCGCGACCGACGAGATGGTCGAGCGCTCGCGCCAGGTGACCAAGTCGGACAAGATCTTCGACCTCGAGCCGGCGCATCGCCCGGACGCGCCGCGGCTGCGCCGCGTGTCGAATCCCGTCGAGCACCATTCCGTGTTCTGGGAGTACGTGACGAAATCGCCGCTCGGCGACATCGTGGCCGATCTCGTCGGGCCGAACGTCAAGTTCCACCACTCCAAGCTGAACTACAAGTGGGCGCAGGGCGGCGAGGAGGTCAAGTGGCACTACGACATCAGCTTCTGGCCGCACACCAACTATTCGCCGCTGACGGTGGGCACGTACCTCTACGACTGCGGCATGGACAACGGCCCGCTCGGCGTCCTGCCGCGCAGCCACGAGATCGAACCGATGCTGTCGCAGTACGACGATCGCGGCAACTGGACCGGATGCCTGAGCGACGCGGACGTGGCGAAGCTCGACGTGTCGAAGACGGCGTATCTCACCGGACCCGCGGGCTCGCTCACCATTCACAACTGCCGCGCGCTGCACTCGTCGCCGCGGAACATGTCCGACACCGGCCGGCCGCTGCTCCTGAACACGCTCACCTCGGCCGACGCTTTCCCGTACACCGTCAACCCGATCCGGCCCAAGCACGACCAGACGCTCATCCGCGGCGAACGCGCGGCCTGGGCGCATCACGACCCACGGCCGTGCCTGCTGCCGCCGGACTGGTCGGGCGGGTACACGTCGATCTTCGCGCTCCAGCAACGCGAGGAGGAGAAGGCCGTAGCGGGCGCGATGTGAGGCCATGGACCGCGCCGAGCAGAAGCGCCGGGCGGAGGGCTTCCTCGCGCTGCATCGCGGGCCGCGCATCCTGGTGCTCGGCAGCGTGTGGGACGTCGCGAGCGCGGTCGTGTTCGAGCAGGCCGGCTTCGCCGCGCTCGGCACCTCGAGCGCCGGGATCGCCTATGTGCACGGCCGCCCCGACGACGAAGGCTTGCCGCGCGCGGCGATGATCGAGGCGGTACGGGCGATCGCCGCCCGCGTGAGCATCCCGGTCAGCGCGGACATGCTGACCGGCTTCGGCGCCACGCCGGAAGCGGTCGCCGACACCTGCCGGCTCGTGCTCGATGCCGGCGCCATCGGCGTCAACCTCGAGGACTCCGCGCCGGACGGCAGCAAGGCGCTCGCGGACGCCGTGCTCCAGTCCGAGAAGCTTCGCGCGGTGCGCGCGACGGCTGGCGCGTACGGTGTGCCGCTGGTGGTCAACGCTCGCACCGACAGCTACTGGCTCAAGCTGGGTGACGCTGCGACGAGCCTGCGCACGTCGATCGAGCGCGCCAACGCCTATCGCGCGGCCGGCGCGGATTGCCTCTTCGTCCCGGGGGCGCTCGATCCCGCGACGATCCGCACCCTCGTCCGGGAGATCGACGGGCCGGTGAACATTCTCGCCATGCCGGGCTGTCCGCCGGTCGCCGAGCTGGAGCAGCTCGGCGTGCGCCGCGTCTCGCAGGGTTCCGGTCCCGCGCGCGCCGCGCTCAAGACCGCCCGGACCATCGCGCGCGAGCTCCTCGACCGCGGGACCTACGCGAGCTACCACGACGCGGCGGTGTCGTATCCCGACGCGAACGCGCTGTTCGACCGCTGACCGCTGAGGCGCTCAGCCGACGCGAGGACCGGAGCTCAACCGCGACCCCACAGCCGCCGGGTAGCGATCGCCGCGCCGTCGGCCATCGCCGCGAGCTTCGCAAAGCAGATCTCCGGGTCCACGAGCGCGTCGCCGGCGAAGGTCGAGAACCCGCAGTCCGATCCGGCCATCACCCGCTCGCGCCCGACGACGTCGGCGAAGCGCACGAGCCGCTCGGCAACGAGCTCCGGGTGCTCGATGTAGTTCGACGTCGACTGGATCACGCCCGGCACGAGGATCCTGTCGTCGGGGATCTCGCGCTTGCGCTCGGCGAACACCGCCCACTCGTGCGCGTGGCGCGGGTTCGCGGCTTCGAACAACAACGCCTGCGCCCGGACCTTCATCACCGTGGGAAAGATCTTCTCGAGCGGGATGTCGCGGTGGTGCGGGCCTTCGTAGTTCCCCCAGCAGAGGTGCAGGCGGACGCGGTCGGCGGGGATGCCGTCGAGCGCATGGTTCAGCGCCTCGACCTGGCTTTCCGCATGCCGCACGAAGTCGTCGTCGCTCTCGCCCTTGTACGTCAGGTGCCGGCCCATCGCGAGATCCGGGCAGTCGACCTGGAGCAGGAAGCCCGCGTTCGCGATCGCACGGTACTCGTCGCGCATCGCGTCGGCGAGGGCTTGCAGATACTCCTCCTGCGTCCGGTAGTGCCGGTTCGACTGGAACACCGCGATCACGCCCGGCGATGCGGCATTCATGAACCCCTCTGTCGCACCGCTGCCCGCGAGCGCTGCGCCGAACCGGGCGAGGTCCGCCTCGAGCGGCAAGCGATCCTTCACCGCGATCGGGCCGGTGCAACAGGGCCGGGCGAGCCGGATCGCGCCGGCGCGGCGGGACATGAGCTTGCGGAAGAAGCCGGGGAAGTCGTCGAGGTCGGCACCGCGCATCCCCGGGCTGTCCCCGGAAAAGCCGCTGAGGCGATCCTTGACGTAGGTGGCGTAGCTCGGCTTCGACTGCTCGCCGTCACTCACGACGTCGACGCCCGCCGCGCGCTGCTTCCGCACGATCTCGCGCACCGCGTCGGCCATCGCGGCGTCGAACGCCGCCCGGTCGTACGGCTCGCCCGCTTCCTTCCGCGCGAGCAGGTCGACGACCTCCTGTGGCCGCGGCATCGAGCCGACGTGGGTGACGAGGATGCGGTCGGTGCTGGTCCTCACGGCCGGTCCGGCTCCGCTCGCGGCAGCGTCTGGCATTCCTCGAAGATGCGGGCGCTGCAGCGCCCGCAGATCCCGCGGTCGAGGCCGAGGAAGACCGTCTTGATCGCGTGATACTTGGTCTCGAACACGTTCTCCTCGCCGACGACCGCGAGGTGGCCGGTCCGGACAAGGCGCTCGCGGATCGGCGGCCGCAGGCCGTGCAGGTAGAGGCCGCCGCCTACCCCGCGCCGCCGGAGCGCTTCGGCCGCGAGCACGTCGCCGCCGGCGAGGTCGACGTAGTTGACGCCCTTGCACAGCAGCAGCAGATGCTTCTGCTCCGCGTGGGCGGCGCGGAACCGGTCGAGCACCTGCGCCGCGTGGTCGACCGCGCCGAAATAGAGCCCGCCTTCGAGCCGCACCAGCTTCAGTTGCGGGCATTCGTCGAGCCCCGCCTGCACCTCCACCGACTTGCGCGTCTCCGCGAGCGGGTTCGGAACCACCGGCACGAACCTCGGCTGCGAGGTCTTGTAGACGTAGATGCCGAGCGACAGCAGCACGCCGAACAGGATCGCGACGTCGAGATTCATCAGCAGGGTCGCTGCGACCGTCACGCCGAGCACGGTTGCCTCGCCGCCCCCGGCGTGCACGATGTGGCGCATCTGCTTGAGGTCGACCAGCCGCCACGCGATAAGGATCAGCACGCCCGCCATCGCCGCGTAGGGCAGATACGCGACGAGCGGCGCCACGGCGAGCACGATCAGCACCAGGAAGCCAGCGGCGGCGACGGCAGCGACTGGCGTGCGCGCCCCCGCCTCGTAGTTCGCCATCGAGCGGTTGAACGACCCGCACGACGGGAAGCCGGAGAAGAAGCTCGCCGCGAGGTTGGAGAGCCCCTGGCCCACGAACTCGCGGTTGGCGTCGAGCCGCTGCCCCGAGCGCAGCGCGATCGACCGCGCGACCGAGATCGACTCGATCAGGCACAGCGCGGTGACCGCGACCGCGACCCCGACGATCGGCTGGATGAGGTCGAGCTGGAAGGTCGGATAGGAGAGCGGCGGCAGCGCCCCCGGCAGCGGGCCGAGCGTCCGGATGCCCGCGACGTCGGCGCCGACGGCGACGTTGAGCCCGTACGCGGCCAGGCTCCCCGCCACGACCGCGGTCAGCGGGTAGGGCACGCGCTTGACGAGACGCTGCGAGGCCAGCCCGACCGCGATCGTGATCGCCGCGACGAGCGTCGGGTACACGCTGATCTCGGCGAGATGGGTCAGGAAGTACTGCCAGGTCTTCAGGAACGCGCCGCGCGGGATCGTCATCCCGAACAGCTCCCCGAGCTGCGTCGTCGCAATCAGGATCCCGACGCCGGTGGAGAACGCGACCACGACGGTATGCGAGATGAAGTTCGCCACCGCGCCCAGCCGGAACAGCCCGACCGCGAGCAGCGCCGCGCCGACGATGAACGCCAGCGTGAACACCGCCTGGACGTACTCCGGGGAGCCGGGCGCGACGATCGGCGACAGCGTCGCGAAGACGACGAGCGAGATCGCGTTGGTCGGCCCGGAGATCGAATGCCACGACGACCCGAAGAGCGCCGCGACGGCGGTCGGCACTATCGCGCAGTAGAGCCCGTACTCCGGCGGAATGCCGAGGAGCGTCGCGTACGCGATGCCCTGCGGCAGGACGACGATCGCCCCGATCAGCCCGGCGAGCAGATCGGCGCGGAGCGTCTCCGGCGTGAGCCGCGGCCACCCGCGCGTGAACCGGAGGAGCAGGTCCCGGGGCGCCACGGCGCGCCCTAGGCCGGAAACTTCGCCCGCAGCTCCGCCACCTGCTCCGGCGTGAGCAGGCGCACCTTCTCGCCGCGGAGCATGAGGAACAGCTTCGCCGTCGCCTCCAGCTCCTCGACCGCGTCGGCGGCGGCGGCGAGCGTGCTGCCGGCGACCACCGGGCCGTGGTTCGCGAGCAGCACCGCGTGATGCTTCCCGGCGAATCCGCGCACCGCGTCGGCGAGCTTCAGGTCGCCGGGCGCGTAGTAGGGGACGAGCGGCAGCCGGCCGATGCGCATCACGTAGTACGCGGTGAGCGGCGGCAGCACGTCGTTTGCGTCGACGTCGGCGAGCACCGACACCGCGACCGAATGCGTCGAGTGCAGGTGCACCACCGCGCCCGTTGCCTTTCGCTCCTGGTACATCGCGAGATGCAGGAAGTTCTCCTTCGACGGCGCGTCGCCCGACACGAGCTTGCCGTTCCAGTCGAGCTTCGAGAGCCGCGCCGGGTCGAGCCGGCCGAGGTTCGAGCCGGTCGGCGTCAGCAGCCACCCGTCGTCGAGCTTCGCGCTGATGTTCCCGGTCGAGCCGTGCGTCAGGCCGCGCTCGTAGATCGAGCGGCCGAGGAGCGCGATCTCCTCGCGGAGGCTGGCTTCCGCGGTCATGACGACTGCGCCAGCGCCTTCTCGAAGAAATCCGGCGCGCCGAAGTTGCCGCTCTTCAGCGCGAGCGCGATGCGCGGTTCGCTCCCGACGCTCGTCGTCCACGGCACACCGGGATCGATCTGCGGGCCGATCGCGAGCGCCTTCACGCCGAGCGCCTTCACCACCGCGCCGGAGGTCTCGCCGCCGGCGACGACCAGGCGCCGCACGCCGCTCGCGACGATCCGCTCGGCGACGAGCGCGAGCGCGTCCTCGACGAGCGTCGCCGCGCGCTCCGCCCCGAGCTTCGCCTGCACCGCGGCGACCTGCGACGGCTCCGCCGTCGAGTAGACGAGGAACGGCCTGCCGGCCTCGAGCGCGGGCGCGATCGCGGACAGCGCCTTCGCCGCGAGCCGGGCGGGATCGGGGTCGGCGAGCGGATCGAGCGCGTGCGCCGGATGCCGCTCGGCCATCCGCGCGACCTGCTGGCGCGTTGCCGCCGAACAGCTGCCCGCGAGCACTGCCGGCTTGCCGCCGGCGGCCGGGAGCGCGCCGGCATCGGTGCGCGGCTGCATCAGGCCGGCGGCGAAGAAGTTCTGCGGCAGCCCGAGCGCGACGCCGGAGCCGGCGGTGACGAGCGCGAGGTCCGCGCATGCCGCGCCGATCGCCATCAGATCCTCGTCCGCGAGCGCGTCGACGATCGCATAGGCCGTCGTCCTGGCGCGCAGCTCGTCGAAGCGCGCACGGATGGCGGCGGCGCCGCGGCGCACGGTCTTGTGCTCGACGAGACCGACCTCGCGCTTCGTCTGCCGCGCGAGCACGCGCACCAGGTTCGCGTCGGTCATCGGCGTGAGCGGGTGATCCTTCATCGGCGAGTCGGAGAGCAGGACGTCGCCGACGAAGAGATGGCCCTTGTAGATCGTCCGGCCGTTCTCCGGGAACGCGGGGCAGGCGATCGTGAAATCCGCGCCGAGCGCGTCGAGCAGGGCGTCGGCGACGGGGCCGATGTTGCCGGCCGGCGTGGAGTCGAACGTCGAGCAGTACTTGAAGTAGATCTGCCGCGCGCCCGCACCGCGCAGCCAGCGGAGCGCGGCGAGCGACTGCGAGACGGCCTCGGCCGCCGGAATCGTGCGCGACTTGAGCGCGACGACGACCGCGTCCGCGCCGGCCGCGAGCTCTGCATCCGCGGGGACGCCGATCGTTTGCACCGTGCGCATCCCGGCGCGCACGAGCATGCTCGCGAGATCGGTCGCGCCGGTGAAGTCGTCCGCGATGCAGCCGAGCAGGACGCTCACTTCTTCGCGCCTCCCGGCAGCTCGATCCCGGTCAGCGCCTGGAACATCTTGATCACCGCCGAATCGTCCTCGCCGCCGTGTCCGTGCGCGCTGGTGGCGAGGAACATCTGGTGCGCGGCCGCGGTGAGCGGCAGCGGGAACGTGAGCTTGCGCGCGGAATCGAGGACGATGCCGAGGTCCTTGACGAAGATGTTGACCGCGGACAGCGGCGTGTAGTCGCCCGCGAGGATGTGGGGCGCGCGGTTCTGGAACATCCACGAGCCGCCGGCGGAGTTCGAGATCACCTCGTACACCACGTTCGGGTCGCAGCCGGCGCGGATGCCGAGCGCCATCGCCTCCGCCATCGCCGCGATGTGCACGCCGGCGAGGAGCTGGTTGATCATCTTGATCTTCGAACCCTGGCCCGGCCGGTCGCCAAGGCGGTACACCTTGGTCGCGATCGCCGCCAGCACGCCCTCGCAGGCGGCAAACGCCGCCGGCGTGCCCGCGGCCATGATCGACATCTCGCCCGCCGCCGCTTTGGCGGCGCCGCCGGACACGGGCGCATCGAGCATCAGCAGGCCGCGCTCGGCGAGCCGTTCGCCGAGGCGCTCGGCGTAGTCGGGCGCCGCCGTGACGCACAGCATCACGACGCTTCCAGGCGCCATCGCGGCCGCCGCGCCGTTCGCGCCGAAGAGAACGGCCTCGGTCTGCTCGGCGTTGACGACGAAGACGACGACGACCTCGGCCTTCGCACCGAGCTCGGCCGGGTTCGCGCAAGGCATCCCGCCCGCCGCGGCGAACGCGTCGAGCGCGTCGCGGCGCACGTCGCACGCGTAAGTCGCGAAGCCGGCGCGCAGGCAGGAGCGCGCCGCGCCCATGCCCATCGAACCGAGCCCGATGACCCCGACGTTGCCTGCCGCCATCTGTCGCCGCTCCTTCGCCCCGGACCGCGCAGGTTATCCTACAACCGGGCATCCAAGGAGGCACGGCAGAGCATGGGCGAGTTCGGCATCGGGCAGTCCGTCCCCAGGTTCGAGGACCCGCGGCTCCTGCGCGGGCAGGGGCGCTTCGTCGACGACGTCAACCTGCCGGGGCAGGCGTACATGGTGGTCGTGCGCTCGCCGCACGCCGCCGCGCGCATCCGCTCGATCGACGTCGACGGCCGCCGCGGCCGCGCCGGGCGTGGCCGCGGTGCTCACCGGCGACGACCTCGCCGCCGACGGCCTCGGCACGACCGCGGTGTCGTTCAAGCGGCAGCGGCCGGACGGTTCGCCGATGTTCGCGCGGCCGCACCCCGGGCTCGCGCGCGGCCGCGTCCGCTACGTCGGCGATCCGGTGGCGATCGTGATCGCCGGACACGCTCGCGCAAGCGAAGGACGCCGCCGAGCGGGTGGCGATCGACTACGAGCCGCTGCCGGCGGTCGGGTCGAGCGCAGACGCCACGCGTGCGGGCGCGGCCGCCGTGTGGGACGAGTGCCCCGACAACCTCTCCCACGTCTTCGAGATGGGCGACCGCGCGGCCACCGATGCGGCCTTCGCGCGCGCCGCGCACGTGGTGCGCGGGCGCTACCCGGTGACGCGCGTCCACGGGCAGTACATGGAGCCGCGCGCCGCGATCGGGCACTACGACGCCGGCGAGGACCGCTTCACCCTCCACGCCGGCTCGCAGTACGCGCATCGCACGCGCGCCGTGCTCGCGACCGAGGTGTTCCGCGTCCCCGAGCCGGCGATCCGCGTCGTCGTCCCCGACGTGGGCGGCAGCTTCGGCGTGAAGGGGCCGCAGTACGTCGAGGATCGCCTCGTCCTGTGGGCCGCGCGCCGGCTCGGCCGGCCGGTCAAGTGGACGTGCGAGCGCAGCGAGACGATCCTCGCCGACGAGCACGCGCGCGATCGCGTCTCGGATGCCGAGCTCGCGCTCGACCGCGACGGAAAGTTCCTCGCGCTGCGCGTGCGGACGACCGCCAACGTCGGCGCCTACATCTCCTCCGATCGCAACCTCCTCGGCACCTTCAACCACCTCGGCACGATGGCCGGGACGTACACGATCGGCGCCGCCTACGCGCATCTCGCCTGCGTGATGACGAACCAGAGCTCGCTCGGTCCGTACCGCGGCAACGGCCGGCCGGAGGCGACCTACGTGATCGAGCGGCTGATCGACGACGCGGCGCGCGACGCTCGGCGTCGACCCCGTCGAGCTGCGGCGCCGCAATCTCGTGCCCGCGTCGGCGATGCCGTACAAGAACGCGTTCGGCTGGGTCTACGACTCCGGCGACTACGCGCGCTCGATGGAGCTCGCGCTCGACGCCGCCGATGACGCCGGCTTCGCCGCGCGGCGCGACGCGGCGCGCGGCCGCGGCCGGCTGCGCGGGCGCGAGCGTGGTCAACGCGATCGAGCGCGCCGCCGCGCCCGGCCTCGAGTACGCCGAGATCCGCTTCGATCCGTCCGGCACCGCGACCGTGCTGACCGGCGCGATGAGCCAGGGGCAGGCGCACGAGACGACGTTCAAGCAGATCCTGCACGACCGGCTCGGCCTCGATCCGGGCGCGATCCGCTACCTGCAGGGCGACACCGACAAGGTGGCGTTCAGCGTCGGCACCTTCGGCTCGCGCTCCGCGGCGATCGCCGGCAGCGCGCTCGTCGTGGTCGCCGACAAGCTCGTCGCCAAGGGCAAGCGGATCGCCGCGCATCTCCTCGAGGCGGCGGAAGCCGACATCGAGTTCGCCGCCGGCCGGTTCACCGTCGCGGGCACCGACCGGGCGCTCGACCTGCGGGCGGTCGCGAAGGCGGCGTTCGTGCCCGACCGGCTGCCGGCCGGCGTCGAGCCCGGCTTCTTCGAGAACGGCACGTTCTCGCCGGAGGCGATCACCTATCCGAACGGCTGCCACGTCTGCGAGGTCGAGATCGATCCCGAGACCGGCGCGACCGCGATCGTCGCCTACACCGTCGTCGACGACGTCGGCACGGTCGTCAACCCGCTCACGCTGAAAGGGCCAGATCCACGGCGGCGTCGTGCAGGGAGCCGGGCAGGCGCTGATGGAGCAGGTGGTCTACGACCGCGAGTCCGGCCAGCTCCTGCTCGGCGTCGTTCATGGACTACTGCATGCCGCGCGCCGACGACTTCTGCGCGATCGAGGTGAAGAGCAACCCGCGCCGACGCCGCTCAACCCGCTCGGGATCAAGGGCGCCGGCGAGGCCGGCGCGGTCGGCGCGCTGCCGGCGGTGATGAACGCGGTGATCGACGCGCTCGCGCAGGCCGGCGCGGCGCCGATCGACATGCCGGCGACCGGCGAGCGGGTCTGGCGCGCGCTGAACGCCGCGCGAAAGTAGCCGGTCGCGCGTGGTCGCGGCCGTGGAGAATCCGGCGTCGGGCGTGCGGATCGTCGACGTCCCCGCGATCCGCGCCGCACGGGGATAATCCGCGGATGCCGAACCGCCTCGCGCAGGAAACGAGTCCTTACCTCCGGCAGCACGCCGACAACCCGGTCGAGTGGTACGCGTGGGGCGAGGAGGCGATCGCGCGCGCGCGCGCCGAGGACAAGCCGATCCTGCTCTCGATCGGCTACTCCGCCTGCCACTGGTGCCACGTCATGGCGCACGAGTCGTTCGAGGATCCCGACGTCGCGGCGGTCATGAACGCGCTCTTCGTCAACGTCAAGGTCGACCGCGAGGAGCGCCCCGACCTCGACCAGATCTACCAGGCCGCGCACCAGATGTTCAACCAGCGCGGCGGCGGCTGGCCGCTCACCGTGTTCCTCACGCCGGGCGAGCACTACCCGTTCTTCGTCGGCACCTATTTCCCCAAGACCGCGCGCTACGGGATGCCGGCGTTCCCGCAGCTCCTCGAGCGCGTCGCGCGCTACTACCGCGAGCACAAATCCGACATCGCGCGCCAGAACGAGTCGATCGCGGTGGCGTTCGAGCGCATGCGCCAGGACGCTGCGCCGAGCGACGAGGAATTCTCGGGCGAGGTCGTCGCCGAGGCGATCGGCGCGCTGAAGAGCAGCTTCGATTCCGCGCACGGCGGCTTCGGCGGCGCGCCGAAGTTCCCGCATCCGACCGATCTCGAGCTCCTCGTGCGGCGCTACGCGGCGACCGGCGACAAGCACGCGCTCCACGTCGCGGTCTTCACGCTGGAGCGCATGGCCGAAGGCGGCATCTACGACCAGCTCGGCGGCGGCTTCAGCCGCTACTCGGTCGACGCGACCTGGACCATCCCGCACTTCGAGAAGATGCTCTACGACAACGGGCCGCTGCTGCGGCTTTACGCGGAGACCTGGGCTGCCACCGGCAAGCCGCTCTTCGCGCGCGTCGCCGAGGAAACCGCGGGCTGGATCATGCGCGAGATGCAGTCGCCCGCGGGCGGCTACTACTCCTCGCTCGACGCCGACTCGGAGCACGAGGAGGGCAAGTTCTACGTCTGGACGCCGCGCGAGGTGCAGTCGCTCCTCACCGCCGAGGAGTACGCGGTGACCGCGCCGCACTACGGCCTCGACAGCCAGGCGAACTTCGAGGGCAAGCACTGGCACCTCGCGATCGTGCAGCCGCTCAAGGTCATCGCCGCCGGGCTCGGACGCAGCGAGGAAGAATGCGCGGAGCTTCTCGACACGGCGCGCCAGAAGCTCTTTGCCGCGCGCGCGCCGCGCGTGCGGCCCGGCCTCGACGACAAGGTCCTCGCGAGCTGGAACGCGCTCGCGATCCGCGGCATGGTGCGCGCGGCGGCCGTGTTCGGCCGCGACGACTGGCTCGCTTCGGCGCGGCGCGCGCTCGACTTCATCCGCGGCACCATGTGGCAGGACGGCGCGCTCCTCGCCACCGCCAAGGACGGACGCGCGCACCTCAACGCCTACCTCGACGACTACGCGTTCCTGCTCGACGCGGTGATCGAGATGCTGCAGGCGGACTTCCGCGGCGCCGACCTCGCGTTCGCGCTCGAGCTGGCGGAAGCGCTGCTCGCGCGTTTCCAGGACGCCGACGGCGGGTTCTTCTTCACCAGCCACGACCACGAGCGGCTCATTCACCGGCCGAAGCCGGGCCACGACAACGCGACGCCGTCGGGCAACGGCGTCGCGGCCTTCGCGCTCGGGCGGCTCGGACACCTGACCGGCGAGGCCCGCTACCTCGATGCGGCCCGGCGCGCGGTCGCCGCGTTCTACCCGGCGATGCAGCGCTATCCGGGCGGCTTCGGCGCGCTCACGATCGCGCTCGAGGAGTGCCTCGCCCCGCCGGAGGTCATCGTGCTCCGCGGCCCGACGCCGCGACTGCGGCCCTGGCTCAAGGCGCTCACGCCCGAGTTCCGGCCGCAGAGCGTGCTGGTGGGGATCGACGGCGCGGAGGGCGGGCTCCCCGCCGCCCTGGACAAACCGGTGGCCCCGGGCCGGGTCAACGCTTACGTGTGCCGGGGCGTTACTTGCCTCGAGCCGGTGTCCGAGATGGCGGCGTTGCGCCGGCTGCTCGGCGGCGCCGGAATCAAGTAGCATCCCGGCTCCCGAAAAGTTTCCTCACAGGAGAACGAATGAAGGCATTCCTTCCGGTTATCGCAGCGGCCGCGCTTGCCGCCGTGGCCGCGACACCGGCGCGCGCGCAGAACATCGACGATCTGCTGAAGAAGCACGCCTGTCTGTCGTGCCACGCGGTCGACAAGAAGCTCGTCGGGCCCGCCTACAAGGAGGTCGCGGCGAAATACCGCGGCCAGGCCGGCGCCGAGAAGACGCTCGCCGAGAAGGTCAAGAAGGGCGGCGTCGGTGCGTGGGGCCAGATCCCGATGCCCCCGAACGCGGCGCGTTCCGGACGCCGATATCAACGCGATGGTGAAGTGGATCCTGTCCCAGAAATAGCGTTATGCCGTCATCTGCGATGACGGCATAACTGCGCCGATTCGAGCGGCGGCAAGCCGCCGCTCAATCGACGCGGTCGAGCGTCGCAGAACCGCGACGCTCGAAGGCCGGTTCTCCGAATGACCCCGGAGTTCCAGGGGTTTCCAAGCGAAATTGACAAGGCCGTGAGCCTGTCTGGATAATTTCGCGTTTTCCGCCGTTCACCCCCATCCCGTCACGCCCAGGCCTGACGTCAAACCAGTCCAGAGGACAACATGAACATGAACACGCGAATCGCTCCGCTTGCGCTCGCTGTCGCTGCTGCACTCGGCCTCGCCGCATGCGGCCAGGAAGAACCCAAGAAAGCCGCCGAGGCACCGAAGGCCGCGGCACCGCCGCGCCGCCGCCCGGCATCACGATCATGATCGGGCACGTCGGGCCGCTCACCGGCGGCATCGCGCACCTCGGCAAGGACAACGAGAACGGCGCGCGCCTCGCGATCGAGCAGGCGAACGCGGCGAAGATCCAGATCGACGGCAAGGAAGCGAAGTTCGTGCTGGTCGCCGAAGACGACCAGGCCGACCCGAAGGTCGGCGCGACGGTGGCGCAGAAGCTCGTCGACGCGAAGGTCGCCGGCGTGGTCGGCCACCTGAACTCCGGCACCTCCATTCCCGCCTCGCCGATCTACAACCAGGCCGGCATCCCGGTGATCTCCGGCTCGGCCACCAATCCCAAGCTCACCGAGCAGGGCTTCAAGCAGCAGTTCCGCGTCGTCGGCCGCGACGACCAGCAGGGCCCGGCGATCGCGAACTACCTCGCCGCGACGACCAAGCCGAAGACGGTGGCCGTGATCGACGACGCGACCGCGTACGGTGCCGGCCTCGCCGACGAGGTCGAGAAGACGCTGAAGGCGGCCGGCGTGAAGGTGCTCGCGCGCGAGAAGGGCACCGACAAGACGACCGACTGGAAGCCGGTGCTCACCAAGCTCAAGGGCCGCAGCCCCGACGCGGTGTTCTACGGCGGCATGGACGCGACCGGCGGCCCGCTGCTCAAGCAGGGGCGCGAGCTCGGCATCAAGGCGGTGTTCGCGTTCGGCGACGGCGCGTGCACCGGCGAGATGACCAAGCTCGCGAGCGACGCCGCGGCGGAGGGGCTGATCTGCTCGCAGGCCGGCATCCCGCCGCAGGCGGCGAGCAAGAAGTTCCTCGAGGCCTACAAGGCCAAGTTCAACGTCGATCCGATCATCTACGCGCCGTTCACCTATGACAGCGCGAACCTGCTGATCGAGGCGATGAAGAAGGCGAACTCGCCCGACCCGGCGAAGTACCTGCCCGAGCTGCAGAAGATCAGCTTCAACGGCGCGACCGGCCCGATCGCCTTCGACGACAAGGGCGACCGCAAGGACGCCGAGATCACGATGTTCGTGATGAAGGGCGGCAAGCTCGAGCCGACCGCGATCGTGAAGGGCGGCAAGACGATCGCCTACAACGAGTTCCTGCAGATGCTGACCGGCGCGGTCACCGCCGCCGGCGACGCAGCGAAGGCGGCGGTCGACGCGGCCGCGAAAGCGACGAGCGACGCGGCGAAGAAGTGACCGCGCGTTAGCGGCGGTCGATCCCGGCGGCGGAGGCCGGGATCCAGGACGATCAGGGCCGGCTCCGCCGGCCCTTTTCTTTTCCCCTCACGCCCGTGTTACCTTCCCCCGTCCCGGCGGAGGGGAGCGTCTTGGACGTCTTCATCCAGCAGATCATCAACGGGCTGACGCTCGGGGCGGTGTACGCCGTCGTCGCGCTCGGCTACACGATGGTCTACGGCATCATCCAGCTCATCAACTTCGCCCACGGCGAGGTGGTGATGATCGGCGCGATGGTCGCGTTCAGCCTGATCGTCACGCTGGCGCCGTCCGGACTGCCGCCGCTCCTGATCGTGCTGATCGCGGCCGGGTGCGCGATCCCGGTGTGCATGATCCTCGGCTACGCGATGGAGCGGATCGCATACCGGCCGCTCCGCGGCGCGCCGCGGCTCGCGCCGCTCATCACCGCCATCGGCATCTCGATCATCCTCCAGCACGTCGCGATGATGATCTGGAGCCGCAACCCGCTCGCGTTCCCGCAGGTCATCAAGACGGTCTCCTACGACGTCGGCGGCGCGACCATCACCAACGTGCAGATCGGGATCCTCGTCATCTCGACCGCGATGATGGCGTCGCTCGCGTTCATGGTGTACCGCACGAAGCTCGGCGCGGCGATGCGCGCAACGGCGCAGAACGCGCAGATCGCCGGCCTGATGGGCATCGACTCGAACCGGATCATCGCCGCGACGTTCGTCATCGGCGCGGCGATGGCCGCGGTCGCCGGCGTGATGGTCGCGAGCTACTACGGCATCGCGCACTACACGATGGGCGCCCCGCTCGGCCTGAAGGCGTTCTGCGCAGCGGTGCTCGGCGGGATCGGCAACCTGCCGGGCGCGATGCTCGGCGGCATCCTGCTCGGCGTGGTCGAAGCGCTCGGCGCGGGCTACATCGGCGACCTGACCGGCAACGTCTTCGGGTCGAACTACCAGGACGTGTTCGCATTCATCGTGCTGATCCTGGTGCTCGTCTTCCGCCCGCAGGGGCTGCTCGGCGAGCGGGTCGGCGACAGAGCATGATCGACGAGACATGATGGACGAGATGCTGGCGCGCTGGAAGAAGCACCCCGCCGCGCTGATGGTGGGGATCGCGCTCGTCACCATCGCGCTTGCCGTGCTCCCGTTCGCGCTCACCGCGAGCTTCGGCACGACCTGGGTGCGGATCACGAACTTCGCGATCCTCTACATCTTCCTCGCGCTCGGCCTGAACATCGTCGTCGGCTTCGCCGGGCTGCTCGATCTCGGCTACATCGCGTTCTACGCGGTCGGCGCGTACGTCTACGCCCTGCTCGCCTCGCCGCACTTCAACATCCACTGGCCGTTCTGGGCGATCCTGCCGATCGGCGCGGCCGTCGCCGCGCTGTTCGGCGTCCTGCTCGGCGCGCCGACGCTCAAGCTCCGCGGCGACTATCTCGCGATCGTCACGCTCGGCTTCGGCGAGATCGTCCGCATCTTCCTCAACAACCTCGACCAGCCGGTCAACATCACCAACGGTCCGCGCGGGATCGCGCGGATCGATCCGGTCGCGATCGACGGGGTGAGCTTCGGCGTCACCGACCGGGTCGGCGGGCTGGCGTTCACCGGCCCGATCAAGTACTACTACCTGCTGCTCGCGATGGTCGTGCTCGTGATCTTCATCAACGTGCGGCTGCAGAACTCCCGCATCGGCCGCGCGTGGGAGGCGATCCGCGAGGACGAGATCGCGGCGCGCGCGATGGGCATCAACACCACCAGCATGAAGCTGCTCGCCTTCGCGATGGGCGCCTGCTTCGGCGGGATCGCGGGCGGGATGTTCTCGGCCATCCAGCAGTTCATCAGCCCGGAGAGCTTCGTGCTGGTCGAGTCGGTCATGGTGCTCGCGATGGTGGTGCTCGGCGGCATGGGCAACATCTGGGGCGTCATCCTCGGCGCCCTCCTGCTCTCGTTCGTGCCGGAGATCCTCCGGTTCACCGTCGAGCCGCTGCAGCGGCAGCTCTTCGGCCGCATGCTGATCGAGCCCGAGGTGATCCGGATGCTGATCTTCGGGTTCGCGCTGGTGCTCGTCATGATCCTGCGGCCGGGCGGATTGTGGCCCTCCGCGGTGCGCAAGCGCGAGCTCGCGGCGCGGAACGAGGGCGCGCCGCAGTGACCGCGCTCGTCCGGGCCGACGGCATCGCCAAGCGCTTCGGCGGCATTCACGCGCTGACCAGCGTCGGCTTCACGATCGACCGCGGCCAGATCTACGGGCTGATCGGCCCGAACGGCGCCGGCAAGACGACGCTCTTCAACCTGCTCACCGGCATCTACGCGCCGGACGCAGGCAGCTTCACCTTCGACGGCGCGCCGCTCGCCGGCCTGAAGTCGCACGAGGTCACCGCGCGCGGCATCGCGCGCACGTTCCAGAACATCCGCCTCTTCGCCAACCTCTCGGCGCTCGAGAACGTGATGATCGGCCGCCACGTGCGCACGCGCACCGGCGTGGTCGGCGCGATCCTGCGCCACCGCGCGGCGGCCGAAGAGGAACGCGCGATCGAGCGGCGCGCCGCCGAGCTGCTCGACTACGTGGGGATCGCCGCGCGCGCCAACGATGCCGCGGGCAGCCTGCCGTACGGCGATCAGCGCCGGCTCGAGATCGCGCGCGCCCTCGCCACCGAGCCGAAGCTCCTCGCGCTCGACGAGCCTGCGGCCGGGATGAACGCCTCGGAGACGCGCGCGCTGAAGGGCCTGCTCCAGGCGATCCGCAGCGACGGCGTGACGATCCTCCTGATCGAGCACGACGTCCGGCTGGTGATGGGCGTCTGCGACCGGGTGCTGGTGCTCGACCACGGCGAGCGGATCGCCGAAGGCCTGCCGGCGGAGGTGCAGCGCGACCCGAAGGTGATCGAGGCGTACCTCGGCACGGCGCACGCCGCATGAGCCCCGCCGGGCCGCCCCAAGGGGCGAACCCCGAGCGCGGTTTGAGCGCGAGGGTAGTCCGATGAGCCTGCTCGAGGTAAAGGGCCTCGAGGTCCGCTACGGCGGCATCCGCGCCGTGAAGGGCATCGACCTCGCGGTCGAGGAAGGCGAGCTCGTCTGCCTGATCGGCGCGAACGGCGCGGGCAAGTCATCGACGCTGCGCGCGATCTCCGGGCTGACCGCGTCGGCGCCCGGCGCGGTGCGCTATGCCGGCCGCGACCTCGTCGGCATGCGCGCGTTCGAGCGCGTGCGCGCCGGCCTGGTGATGGTGCCCGAGGGTCGCGGCGTGTTCCCGCAACTGACGGTCGAGGAGAACCTCGCGATGGGCGCCTACGCGCGCGCCGACGGCGGGGTCGAGGCGGACCGGGCGCGGGTGTTCGAGCTCTTTCCCCGGCTGCGCGAGCGCCGCGCGCAGACCGGCGGCACGCTTTCCGGCGGCGAGCAGCAGATGCTCGCGATCGGCCGCGCGATCATGTCGCGGCCGAAGCTCCTCCTCCTCGACGAACCGAGCATGGGCCTCGCGCCGATCGTGGTGCAGCTCATCTTCGAGGTGATTCAGGAGATCAACGCCGGCGGCGTGACGTGCCTGCTGGTGGAGCAGAACGCGCGCGCCGCGCTCGGGCTCGCGCGCCGGGCCTACGTCATGGAGAGCGGGACGATCACGCTCTCGGGTCTCGCGGCCGAGCTGGCCCACGACCCGAAGGTGATCGAGGCGTATTTAGGCGGCGAAGCGGCGTGAGACGTCTGAACGACCGATCACCCGGCGACGCGCGCACGTAGCTCCGAAACCCGCTCCGCGTTCCGCCTGCAGATGTCGCGAAACGGGGCCGAGATGAGGTCGTTGCCACCGCAAGCCTCCCAGAAGCGACCCGCCGGCGACGCGGCAGCCAGCCACGCCTTCTCATGTCCGGGCAGCGGGAGCTGAGGGTCGAACGCGGGTACTGGCACTTCGCCGCCGCGGGACGGCGCGTACAGCATCGGCAACATGTCGTAGGAAGGGGTCAACGCGAGCATTCTTCCGGCCGGGTAGAACGCCAGATTCCCGGCGTGCATGTCGCTGTTACCGATCAGATTGCCGAAGAACCATCGGGTCAGGATCAGGTCGCGCATTGCGGTATCGACGAGACCGCTCTCGTCGAGTGCCTTTGCAGCCCGATCCCAGCGGGCGTCCCCCAGGCCGAGCAAGGCCGCCTCAATGGAGTAGAGCGTGCAGACGGGCCTCCGGCCCCATGCTCCGACGCGATCGAACCGCTCGACCTCGAGGAAGGTCCGTCCGCCGAACTGGAAGAGGCGGGACGGTGCGGCTTCGTCGAGGCTTGTGCCAATGCTCGTGGCGGCTACCGATTCGGCGACGAGCAGATCCGACCATCGGCGGACGGCAAGCGTGTCGTCTGCGCCCGAGAACTTGACGATGACTTCGCGATGGCCTTCGATCGTTGTTCGGGCGGCCGTGAACTTCGGGAACTCGCCGCCGGCGGAGGACGCCGGAACGCCGCCGCTGAGCGCTTCCTCCGCGAGGCGCGGGTAGACGTCCTTAAGGTCCGTGTCGGCAAGCGCGATTTTCGGTCGCGACATGCGCGCTACAAGCCGTTCGTACGCGTGTTCCCCGAGAACTAGGTCACCGGGCAGGTCCTCTCCTGCAAGCAGCAATACGACGACTAGATCGTCGTCACTCCAACGCGTCGGATCGTCTGACACATTGAATTCGGAAGCACGCCGCCTGGCGAGTGCGCGACCGAGAAACCCTTGCGGGCGAGCATCGAAGAGGAAGTACGGGAGGCCCTCGAAGTACCCGTCCGCCATGTCTCCTGGAAGCGGCCAGAATTCTCGCGGCGGGTCCAGCAGTGCGAACCCTTCGGGATCGAGGGGGCGTAGCACGCCGGTTTGTTCCCCGCTGCCGTCGGCGCGTACTCGATACAGGGGCAGCGTGCTGGGAAACCCGCGCACCGATCTCGAAAGGGCGTATCGGGTACGCCGACCGCGGCCGAGTCTCACGAGGTTGCCGCGCAGCTGCCCAAGGAGCCGAGAAAGCGTGGGCTGGCTTACGCCAAGGCTTCCCCGCAGATCGTGGGCGGTGGCCAGTCGGGACCTTCTGATTAAAGCCTGCAGCTCGCCGAGCCGACTCAGCATGAAAGCCTCTATCGCGGCCTGGTATGAATGGTATTTGAATAGATTCTATGTCATATAAAATGTTACAAGTCAAGATACTAGTGGTAGTTATACGGATCTAAGTGAATGGAAATGTCGACGAACCTGCCCGATCCATCGATTCCAGCAGTGGCACCCGCCAACTCGAGCGCGTCGGCCCCGAACAGGGTTGGGGCCTAGCCGGCGGCGAAGCAGCCTGATCGGCTACTGCACCTCGATCTGGCCGGTCGTGCGCGCCCGGATCAGCGACCAGGACAGCCCGATCCCGAGAACGACGCCGACGCTCACGAGCGCGATCCAGAGGAGCATCGCGGGGGTGGTGTCGACCATCTTCATGTCGACGAGCAGCCACACCATCGTGCCGAGCAGCGCGGCGCCGAGCGTGACGCCCAGCCAGCCGAGCGCGACGAACGCCGTCCGCAGGCAGATCACCCAGCCGACCAGCAGCAGGATCCCGAGGAACGCCTTGAGCGCGGTGATCCCGGGCGGCGGCGCAACGGCCCAGTGGTAGAACGAGTGGCCGCTCGGGTTGTACGTGAGGAGTACGAGCGCGACGGCGAAAACGACGCGCATCAGGACACCGGACCACGAGATACCTTGAACGGCCATGGGCGCGGATTCTAGCTCAAGCGCGTCGTACCCCAGTGGGCGCGCGCTACGAACCAGCTCGTGAGCCCGCCGAAGACCGCCATGCCGAGCGCGATCAGCGCGAAGAGCGTGACGAGCGGCGCGCCGAGGCTCGCGGCCGCGATGCCCCCGATCACCACGACCGCGAGACGCGCCGTGCCCGCGAGCACCGGCCAGAGCACCCGGCCTGCGCCCTGCGAGGCGAAGTACAGCGCCATGCCGATCCCGAAGAGCGGATAGAACGGCCCGGCGATCCGCAGGTAGCTCGCGCCCGCCGCGAGCACTGCGGGGTCGTCGGAGAACAGCCGTACCCACGCGTCGGGCACGATCGCGACCGTCAGTCCGATCGCGAGGCAGACCGCGGCGGCCATGCCCGCGCCGATGAACGCGATCCGCTTCGCCCGCTCCGGCCGGCCGGCGCCGATGTTCGTGCCGACGAGCGCGACCATCGCCTGGCCGATCGCGAAGACGAGCGGAATCTGCAGCAGCTCCAGGCGCACGCCGACGCCGTAGCCGGCGAGCGCGCCCGCCCCGAAGCCCGCAACGAGACCGGTGACGATCACCGCGGTGAGCACGGTCTGCACCGAAGAGACTACCGACAGCGCGCCGACTCGCATGATGTCGGCGAACAGCGGCCACTCGAAGCGCAGATCCGCCCGCTTCGGCCGCAGCGCGCTGCCGGGCCGCAGGCACCACGCGAGCATCGCCGCCGCAGCGAACGTGAAGTTGACGACGTAGGCGACGGCTGCGCCCGCGATACCGAAACGCGGCAACGGCCCCGCCCCGAGCACCAGCGCGCCGCTGAGCGGAACGTGCAGCACCGCCGCGAGGGAGAGCACGACCGCTGGCGCGAACATGTTCCCGGTGCCGCGGAGGATGCTCGCGAAGGTGTTGGCGAACCACACCGACGCGGCGCCGGCGAACAGCAGGTTCGAGTACGCGAGCGCTTCGGCGAGCGGCGCGCCCTCGCCGCCGAGCAGCCGGTAGATCGCCGGGCCGCCGGCGAGCATGAGCGCCGTGAACGCGAGCCCGAACGCGGCGGCGATGACGACCGCGTGCACCGCCAGCCGGCGGGCGAGGTCGTGCCGCCCGGCGCCGAGCGCGCGCGCGATCGACGACGAGACGCCGCCGCCCATCGCGCCGGCGGAAGCCATCTGCAGCAGCATCACCAGCGGGAAGACGAGCGCGAGGCCGGCGAGCGACGCCGTCCCGAGCCGGCCGACGAAGATCGTGTCGCCGACGCTGACCGCGGTCTGGAACGCGACCAGCACCACGCCGGGCAGGGCGAGCCGCGCGATCGCCGGGACGATGGGCGCGGCGAGCAGCCGTTCGGTGCGGGTCGCGTGCGGGGCGGTCACCGCCCCGAAGGTAACAGGCGGCGCGCGCCGCCGTGCGAGCCGCTTCAGCCGATCCAGCGAAAGAGGCCGAGCGCGATCAGCCCGCCGGCATCGCGCGCGTCGACGGTCACGTTCGCGCCGGTGGCGGCGAACGCATAGAGGCGCTTGGTCGCGGCGCCGATGTACGTGACGCGCGCCGAGCCGAGGTACTGCAGCACGACGCGGCGCAGCGCCGCGGCGCGCGGCGCATCAGCCTTCGGTGAGGCGGTGCGGACGATCGCCGCCCGCTTCTGTCCGCAACAGGTCATGGTCCGGTTCTCCCTTGATCAAAGGTTCGCGGGCGGCGATCAGCCGTTCGGCGAGCGAGGCCGCGCCCGCGAGGGCGAGCCACGCGATGAGCCAGGTCGCCGCGGAATCGGCTACGACGAGCGCGAGCGGCGCGGCGACCCATAGTGCGACGCAGTGGAAGCAATCCATCGCCTGCGCGAGAAGGCCCTGGCCGGCTGCCAGGCGCAGGCGAAACACGATGTCCGCCGGCCCGTCCTCGCGGGCGACGAGGTGGGCGACCCGCCAGGTGGCGAGCGCGCCGATCGCGAAGAGCGACCAGAACGAGAGTTCGGTCATGAGTTTGCCTTGGTCACACCGGGATCGTACGGGGCGCGCCGCGCTTCCGAATCATTCGGAGCGCCTAGCCCGACGGCCGATCGGCCGGACGGTCGATGCCGTCAGTACAATCGCCACGAACCCGAAGGAGTGATTGATGAGCGTCGATCTGGCGGTGACGGTTGGAGCGCTGCGTCTGAAGAACCCGGTGATCTGCGCGGCGGGCGAGCACGTGCTGACTGCGGCGGGAGTTCGCGCGGGAATCGCCGCCGGCGCCGCGGTCGTGGTGGCGAAATCGGTGAACGAGACCGCTGCCGGGCGCGAGCAGCTCGCGCGCACCGACTACGCGCTGCTCGGCGCGGACTGGCGGCGCGAGCCGTGGCCGGCTCGCGACTGGCGCGACGCGAGCCTGATGTGCCGCTCGGGGTTGCAGCCGATCGCGACCGACGAGTGGATCGCGACCGTCGCCGCGCTCGACGGCGAAGCGCGCACGCGCGATGCGTACGTCTCGGCGAGCATCATCCTCGCGGATCTCGGGCAGGCGGTGGCGATCGCGCGCACGGTCGAGGCCGCCGGCATTCGCCTCCTCGAGTTCAACGTCGGCGCGCCGTACGGCGAGGAGGCGGCGGGCGGCGCGATCGTGACCGAGCGCGCGGCGGCCCGGGTGCGCGAGCAGATGAAGGCGATCTGCGACGCGGTGCGCATTCCGGTGTGGGTGAAGCTCACCGGGCAGAGCGAGAACGTCGCCGCGCTGGCGGCCGCGGCGCGCGAAGGCGGTGCGGCGGCGGTGATCATGATCGGGCGGTCACTCGGACTCATGCCCGACCTCGACACGCACGACCCGCTGCTCGGGACGAATCTCGGGTACGGCGGCCGCTGGGCGCTGCCGCTCGCGTGCTACTGGCTCGCGCGCAGCCGCCGCCAGCTCGGGCCGCGGTTTCCGCTGATCGGGACGAACGGCGCCCGGAGCGGGCTGGACGTCGCGCGGATGATGCTCGCCGGCGCGTCGGCGGCCGAGCTCTGCACCGCGGTGATGACCGGGGGCTTCGGCGTGCTGCGCGATGCGATCGACGAGCTCGCGCGCTATCTCGGCGCGCGCCGCGCGAGCGCCGCGTCGCTCGTCGGCGTCACCGCGGATCGCATCGGCAGCTTCGGCACGCAGCCGCTGCGGCCGGACTACTGGCGCGGCTTCGTGCCGCCGGAGACGCTGGGCGGCTAGCCCTTCTCCTGCAGCCCGAGCCGGTCGATGAGCGCCTTGAAGTAGCGGTCCTCGGTGTCGAGCGTGCTGCGGAACTGCGCCGGCTCCAGGAACATGATGCTGTTGTAGGTCTTGCGCATGAGCTCGACGAACTCGGGGTTCGTCGACGCCTCGCGCAGCGCCGCGGTCAGCTTCTGCACCACCGCAGGCGGCGTGCCTTTCGGCGCCAGCATCCCGAACTTCGTCACGTCGATCACGTCGATCCCGGACTCGCGGAGCGTCGGCATGTCCTTGAGGATGTCGGTCCGCTGCGGCCCGGTCGAGGCGAGCGCCACGAGCTTGCCGGCGGCGACCTGCGGCATGATCGCGCTCGGCAGCCCGATCACCATGTCCACGTTGCCGCCCAGGATCGAGGTCACCGCCGGGCCGATGCCCTGATACGGCACGTGCACGATCTTGATGCCCGCGGCGGACGCGAGCGCCTCCCCTGCCATGTGGGTCGTGGTCCCCTGCCCGGCCGAGCCGTAGGTCGCCTTGTCGGGATTCGCCTTCGCGTAGGCGACCATCTCCTTGATCGTCTTGAACGGCGCGCCCGGCCGCGCGGCGACGACGAACGGGGTGCCGGTCACGTTACCCACGGGCACGAAATCGTCGAGCGAGTAGTTCTGCTTGCGCATGTGGGTGACGACGGTGAGCGCGCCGTTGCCCGTGTACAGCACGGTGTAGCCGTCGGGGGCCGACTCCTTGACGAACGCCGCGCCGATCGCCGCGCCGCCGCCGGCCTTGTTCTCGATCACGAGCGGCTGGCCGAGGATCTTCTGCAGCGTCGGCGCCATCGCGCGGATCTGCTGGTCGGTGCCGCCGGGCGCGTAGGGCACGATCACGCGGATCGGCTTCGTCGGCCAGTCCTGCGCGGCGGCGGGCAGCGTGAGCGCGAGCGCGGCGGCGAGCGTGATCAGGCAACGGGTCTATCTGCATCGGATCCTCCTCCTCAGGTCGGCCGGGCGTCGGCGACGAGCGACGCCGGGATACGGTCGGGGCGCGCGCGGTGCGCGCGCCGCTTCAGCATGTTCCAGCGGTCGAGCGTTTGCGCGTCGGTGGTCAGAAATCGCTTCGCCGCGGCCGCGCCCGCGGGCGGGAGCGGGCTCACCGCACCGCCGCGCACGCATCGAGCTGCACCCGCGCACAGGCTTCCATCACCACCGCGCCGATCACCGCCTCGCCGATCGAAGCGCCCACGGCGATCAGGCCGTGGTTCTTCAGGATCAGCGCGCGCCGCGGGCCGAGCGCGCGCGCAAGCATCGCGCCTTCGGACGAGTCGAGCACGATCCCGTCGTACTCATCCAGAAACGCCCAGTCGTCGTGCAGGATCGCGGCGAGCTGGGTGACGAGCTCGAAACGGGCGCCGGTCGCGGTCAGCGCGACGACGTGGTCGGCGTGCGTATGCACGACGCAGCCCACGTCGGGGCGCGCGCGATAGATCTCGCTGTGGAAGGTGAGCGTGGGGTTCACCTTGCCGCGGCCCTCGAGCCGCTCGAGCGCGAAGCTCACGTGCAGCAGGTCGTCGGCCCCGATCTCGTCGAAAGCGAGGCCCCAGCCGTGGCACAGGAAGGTCTCCGTGCCGGGGACGCGCGCGGTGACGTGGCCGCCGAGCCCGCTGCCCTGGCCGTCGAGGTCGAGCACGTGGAACGCGCAGACGAGGTCGGCGCGCAACTTGGCGAGCGCGATGCTCGCCGGTGCGGCGGCCTGCTTCGTCATCGATCGCCTCCTCGGTGGGGCCGGTGCTTTTCCGGCCGTTCGTGTTGCATCGCAGCGCGCAGTCCGGCGCGCGACGCGTTGACGCAGCCTAGCGCGCGACCGTAGACTTGTCAAAACACCGTTTTGATTAATGAAACACTCCCCTTCCGCCACCGAGAAGCGCGCCGCGCCGCGGCCGCCGGCCCGCCGCGCGCATCGCGGCCGCAGCCCGGCGCCGGCGGCGACCGAGACCCTCGACCTGTCGCTGCGGTTGCTCGAGCGTCTGGCCGATGCGCGCGAGCCGGTCGGCGTGTCCGAGCTCGCCCGCGAGTTCGGCTCGTCGAAGGCCACGGTCTACCGCCACGTGCAGACGATGGCGCGCCACGGCTTCGTGCGCCAGGACGCGGCGACGCAGCGCTATCAGGCCGGCGTGAAGCTCTTCATCCTCGGCGAGCGGCTGCGCGACCGGTTCGACGTCCTTGCCGCCGCGCGGAAGGAAATGGCGCCGCTCCGCGACGAGACCGGGCAGGCAGTGACCGTCTCGGCGCTCGTCGAGGACCAGGTCCTCGTGCTCGAGTTCCTCCAGGGCCGCACGATCGTCGAGTTCGGCACCCGTCCCGGCACCGTGCTCGACCTGCACGCGAGCGCGCACGGCAAGGTGGCGCTCGCGTTCGGTCCGGCCGATCTTCAGGAGCGATCGCTCGCGCGGCCGCTCAAGCCCTGGACGCCGCAGACGATCCGCACCCGGCCGGCGCTCGAGCGGGCGATTGCGCAGGTCCGCGCCCGCGGCTGGGCCACCGCGCCGAACGAGGTGCTGCCGGGCGTCAACGCGCTCGCGGCGCCGATCTTCGATCACCGCGGCGCCTACGCCGGCGCGCTCGCGATCGTCGGCTCGACGCAGTACATCGCGGCGACGCCGACGCCGCAGCAGATCGCGCTCGTGACCGGCGCGGCGCAGCGCATCTCGCGCGAGCTCGGTTTCAGGTCGCGCTAGGCGCAGCGGCTACGAACACCCCGAAGGAGGCACCCCATGAAGATCCCGAACATCGACTGGAGCAAGATTCCCTGGACGCCGGTGCGCGAGGGCGTGGACCGCAAGGCGTTCTCCGGCGACGGCGCGACGCTCGCGCTGCACCGGCTGATGCCCGACCACAAGCCCAATCCGCACGAGCACACGTACGAGCAGCTCGTGTACATCATGGCCGGCACGATCCGGTTCCACGTCGGCGACGAGGTGCACGTGCTCGGGCCGGGCGGCCTGCTCGCGATCCCGCCGAACGTGCGGCACTGGGGCGAGGTGGTCGGCAACGAGCCGGTGATGAACCTCGACGTCTTCATCCCGCGCCGCCCGGAGTACGCGTAGCCATGGCCGTCGCCGAGAAGACGCGCACCTGGCGCGAGACCGATCCGGGCGCCGTCGACCGCCTCATGGTGGGCGCGATCGACCTCCATTGCCACAGCGGCCCGTCGGTGATGCCGCGCTACTTCGACCACTACGAGGCGATGCAGGAGGCGTCGTCGGCGGGCATCCGCGCGCTGCTGATCAAGGACCACTACTACTCCGCCACGCCGGTGACCGAGATGCTGAACAAGCACTTCAAGCACCTCAAGGTCACGCTGCTCTCGGGCGTGCCGCTGAACAACACCACCGGCGGCCTCAACCTCTACGCGGTGGAGCACGGCATCAAGCTCGGCGCGAAGCTGGTGTGGATGCCGACCTTCTCGTCGCGCAACCACCTCGACCACCACCGCAAGGACGAGCACTTCAAGGACAAGTTTCCGCAGACGAAGAAGCGGATGATCGAGCCGACGCCGCTCACCGTGCTCGACGCGAACGGGAAAGCTGCTGCCCGAAGTGGGTCCGATCCTCGATCTCGTCGCCGAGAGCGACATCGTGCTGTCGAGCGGACACCTCCACATCAGCGAGATCTGGCCGCTCTTCGAGGAGGCGAAGCGCCGCGGCGTGAAGCGCCTGCTCTGCAACCACCCGACCTACGTCGTCGACGCCACCCACGACGACATCCGGCGCCTGGTGGGGATGGGCGTCTACGTCGAGCACTCGGTGTGCATGTTCATCCCGGGCTCGAAGTTCAAGTTCTACGACCCGCCGGAGCTCGACGCGCTGATCGAGGCGGGGACGGTCGAGCGGACCATCCTCGGCTCCGATCTCGGCCAGCAGGGCAACCCCCGGCTCGTCGACGGCTTCCGCAACGTGATCGAGACCTGTCTCGACCTCGGTTATGAGGAAGCGCAGATCCGCCGGCTGGTGTCGGCGAACGCGGCCGAGCTGATCGGGCTCTGAGCCCGCCGGGCCGCCCCAAGGGCGAACCCCGAGCGCGCGAGCGCGAGGGTAGTCCACTGAGCCCGGCGCGCAGCGCCCGCACCGCCGGGGTGGTCGGGACCGAAGCGACCACCCCGGCGCCGCGCCGCGCAACACGCGCCGGCATGACACTCGCATCTTACAAAGGAGACCCGGCCGCCGAAATCAGCCGGAGCGCCTAGCCCGCCGCCCGACGCCGCGCGCGCCCTAGGCTGTGCGGCCGACGCTCACCCTGCTGCAAGATCGGCTTGAGTGGTGAACGAATCGGCGAAGAACTCGTCGATCGGGAGCTTGCGCTCGTGGGTGAAGTCGCGGCGCGCCGACTCGACCATGATCGGGACGCCGCAGGCGTAGACCTGGACGGCGGAGAGGTCCGCGAAGTCGTCCATCACCGCGCGGTGAACGAAGCCGGTGCGCCCGGTCCACTGGTCCTCCGGGAGCGCGTCCGAGATCACCGGGACGTACTTGAACTGCTGCGGCCGCTCGGCCGC
The DNA here is from genome assembly GCA_963762785.1 of uncultured beta proteobacterium. Classification (GTDB taxonomy): domain Bacteria; phylum Pseudomonadota; class Gammaproteobacteria; order Burkholderiales; family SG8-39; genus DATEDA01. Next base: position 37,404 of record CAVXND010000021.1, on the reverse strand, counting down.
CCACTTGCGCGCGAGCTCGTCGAGGTAAAGGTCCTTCGGCCGGCGCGCGCCCCAGTAGAGCGTCATCGGCCGCTCGATCCCGTGCTGGAACGCCGACTCGATGATCGCCTTGATCGGCGCGAAGCCGGTGCCGCTCGCGACGAACACGATCGGCTTCTCGCTCTCGTGCAGGAAGAACGAGCCGAGCGGGCCCTCGAAGCGCAGGATGTCGCGCTCCTTCATCGTCTTGAACACGTGCTCGGTGAACGAGCCGCCGGGCACGTGCCGCACGTGGATCTGCAGGAACTCGTCGTCGTGCGGCGGGTTGGCCATCGAGAAGCTGCGCCGCGCGCCGTCCTTGAGGATGAACTCGATGTACTGCCCGGCGAGGAACTGCAGCCGCTCGTTGGCGGGGAGCTTGAGGTGGACGAGCATCACGTCGTCGGCGACGCGCTCGAGCTTGTTCACCCGGCACGGCAGCTTCTTGACGACGATGTCCTTGACCGCGCCGATCTCGCGGCTCTCGATCGTGACGTCGGTGAGCGGCTTCGCGACGCAGAAGAGCGCGTAGCCCGCCGCGCGCTCGTCCGCGGAGAGCGCGGTGTGCTGGTACTTCCCGTAGTCGATCTCGCCGGCGACGAGCTTGCCCTTGCACGACCCGCAGGCGCCGTTGCGGCAGCCGTACGGCAGATGGAAGCCGGCGGTCAGGCCGGCGGCGAGGATGGTGTCGCCCTCGGGGACGTCGAAGACGTTCCCGCTCGGCTGGACGGTGACTTTGCGGGCCATGCGGATGCGAGCGTTAAAATCCGCCCATGGAGCGGTTGTTGATCATCGGCCCGGGCGATGTCGCCCGGCGCGCCCTGCCCGAGCTCGCCGTGCGCTACGCGGCGACCGCGCTCGTCCGCGGCGAACCGGGCGGGCTCGGCGTTGCCGCCGTCGCGGGCGACCTCGACCGCCCCGCCTCGCTTGCGCCGCTCGCCGGCACCGCGGAGGTGGTGCTGCACGCCGCGCCGCCCGCCGAATCCGGCGCGCGCGACGAGCGCACGCGCAATCTGGTTGGGGCGCTCTCGGGCGCGGCGATGTTACCACGCAGGGTGGTGTACCTCAGCACGAGCGGCGTCTACGGCGACTGCGGCGGCGCGTACGTCGACGAGTCGCGTCCGGTTGCGCCGCAGAGCGATCGCGCGCGGCGGCGCGCGGACGCCGAAGCGGCGCTCGGCGAATGGGGTCGCGACCGGGGCGTGGAGGTCGTGATCCTGCGCGTGCCGGGGATTTACGCCGCGGACCGGCTGCCGCTCGAGCGACTCCGCAAGGGAACCCCCGTGCTGCGCGCGGAGGACGACGGCTATACCAATCACATCCATGCCGACGACCTGGCCGCGATCTGCGTGCGCGCCCTCGAGCGCGATGCGCCGCCCGGCGTGTACAACGCTTCCGACGACAGCGAGCTGAAGATGGGCGACTGGTTCGACCTCGTCGCGGACCGGCACGGCCTCCCGCGTCCGCCGCGCATCGCGCGCGCGGACGCCGAACGCCTGATCCCGCCGGCGCTGCTCTCGTTCATGCGCGAGTCGCGGCGGCTCGTGAACCGGCGGCTGAAGGACGCGCTCGGGATCGCCCTCCGATATCCGACCGTGTTCGAGGGCGTGCCGCGCGGCACTGCCGCGCTCGCGTGAGGTGAGGCCATGGCGAACGACACCCTGCTCGTGATCAGCAACCTCCCCGATCGCGCCTCGGCGGAGACACTGGCCAAAGCGCTCATCGAGCGCCGCGCGGCAGCGTGCGTCAACGTGATGTCCCCGTGCTTCTCGGCCTATCGCTGGAAAGGGGCGGTCGAGACGGCGGAGGAGCACCCGATCTTCGCCAAGACGACGCGCGACCGGTACGAATTGCTCGAGCGGGTCATCCGGGAGCTCCACCCCTACGAACTTCCCGAGATCATCGCGGTCCCACTCGCCGGCGGGCTGCCGGCCTACCTCGACTGGGTCGAGGCGGAAACACGGTAGGCGGAAACACGGCCCGCACCCTGACCCCGATGCTGCGCGTTCTCGCCCTCGTCCTCGCCTTTCTCACCGCTCCGGTCTGGGCGGCGGGGGCCGACGACCTGCTCGAGCCGGAGAAGGCCTTCCGGCTGTCGGCGCGCGCGCTCGACCCGACCGCGGTCGAGGTGCAGTTCCGGATCGCCGACGGCTACTACATGTACCGCGACAAGTTCCGCTTCGCCGTCGCCGGCGGCGACGCGAAGCTCGGCGAGCCGCAGTTTCCGCCCGGGCAGCGGAAGAAGGACGAGTTCTTCGGCGACGTCGAGACCTACCGCAAGCAGGTCGCGGTCAAGGTGCCCGTCACGGGCAATGCCGAAAAGCTCCAGCTCGAAGTGACGTCGCAGGGCTGTGCCGACGTCGGGGTGTGCTATCCGCCGCAGGTGCAGAAGGTCGAGGTGCGGCTCGCGGGCCTTTCGCTCGGGGCGAGCGGGCCGCTCGCCGCTGCGCCGCAGAGCGCCACGTCGCCGGCCGCGCCGTCGTTCGGCGGCCGCGAGGTGCGCGGCGAGCCCGCGATCGTCAGCGACGAGTCGCGCTTCGAGCAGGCGCTCGCGTCGGGCGGCTTCCTGCTGACGCTCGCGATCTTCTTCGGCGCCGGGATCCTGCTCACCTTCACGCCCTGCGTGCTGCCGATGATTCCGATCCTCTCCGGGATCATCGTCGGCGAGAACCGGGCCGTCGCCAAGGCGCACGCGTTCGCACTGTCGGTGACTTACGTGCTCGGGATGGCGGTGACCTACGCGGCGATCGGCGTGATCGCCGCGCTGAGCGGCGCATTCATCTCGGCGGCGCTGCAGAACCCGTGGGTGCTCGCGGCGTTCGCCGCGATCTTCGTCGTGCTCGCGCTGTCGATGTTCGGCTTCTACGACCTGCAGCTGCCTTCGGCGCTGCACTCGAAGGCGCACGCGGCGAGCGCGAAGCTGCGCGGCGGCGAGCTCGGCGCGGTCGCCCTGATGGGGATGCTCTCCGCGGCGATCGTGAGCCCGTGCGTCGCCGCGCCGCTCGCCGGGGCGCTCCTCTACATCAGCCAGACGCGCGATGCGGTGCTCGGCGGCGCGGCGCTCTTCTCGCTCGCGCTCGGGATGGGCGTGCCGCTGGTCGTCGTCGGCACCGCCGAAGGGGCGCTGCTGCCGAAGTCCGCGCGCGCGATGTCGGCGGTGAAGAAATTCTTCGGCTGGCTGCTCCTCGGCGTCGCGATCTGGATCGTGTCGCCGATCATCCCGGTCGCGGCGCAGATGCTCGCCTGGGCGGCGCTCCTGATCGTCGGCGCGGTGTACCTCCACGCGCTCGACCCGCTGCCGCACGATGCCTCCGGGTACGCGCGGCTCTGGAAGGGCGTCGGGGTGATCGCGCTCGTCGCGGGCGCGGCGCTCGTGATCGGCGCGCTGTCGGGCGCGCGCGATCCGCTCCAGCCGCTCGCCGGCCTGCGCGTGGCCGAGGCACCGGGCGCGCCGGCCGGCGAGGTGAGGTTCGAGCGCGTCGGCACGGTGGCCCAGCTGGATGCGCGGCTCAAGACCGCGAGCCGGCCGGTGATGCTCGACTTCTACGCCGACTGGTGCGTGTCCTGCAAGGAGATGGAGCGCTTCACCTTCAGCGACCCGCATGGTCAAGGCCGAGCTCGCGCAGATGGTGCTGCTTCAGGTCGACGTCACGAAGAACACCCCGGAGGACCAGGCGCTGCTCAAGCGCTATCGGCTCTTCGGCCCGCCGGGAATCATCTTCTTCGACCGGGCCGGGCGCGAGATCCCCGGCCTGCGCGTCATCGGCTTCCAGCCGGCCGACAAGTTCCTCCAGTCGCTCGCGCTCGCGCGCCAGTTCTGAGGCTTGACAGGGCGCGGGCGCCCTGAAAGACTGCCCGCCAGAAGAAGAAATAACAGCGTCTGCCCGCTTCACTCAAGGAGGGTTCCATGTTCCGGTCGTTCGCGCGTCCCGGCGTCTATGCCGGCGCAATCCTCGCGGCACTGTTCGCCCTGCCCGCCGCAGCGCAGAAGGAGATCAAGATCGGCGTCCTCTACGACCTCACCGGCCCGTTCGCGGCCGGCGGGTCGGAGGCGGCCTATCTCGGCAACAAGATCGCGATCGACATGATCAACGAGAAGGGCGGCGTCGAGGGCTACCGCATCCGCCCGATCTACGCCGACGCGCAGTCGAAGGCCGACGTCGCGATCAACGAGGCCGAGCGGCTGATCAACCAGGAGCGCGTCGACATGCTGATGGGCGTGTACTCGAGCGCCCACTGCGTGCCGATGGCGCAGAAGACCGACGCGGCGAAGAAGTTCTTCTGGATGAACGTCTGCGTCGCCTCGGCGGTGCTGAAGGACAAGAAGCTCCAGTACGCGTTCCGCCCGCAGGTGCACTCCGACCAGTTCGGCGAGGCCTCGTGCACGTTCCTGAACGAGAACTCGGAGAAGAAGATGGGCATCAAGCCCGCCAACCTCAAGGTCGCGATCATCTACGAGGACGGCCCGTACGGCACCGGCGTCGCGGCCGGCAACGAGTCGGCGTGCAAGAAGAACGGCATGCAGGTCGTGCTGAAGGAAGGCTATTCGGCGACCGCGCCCGATCTGTCGAGCCTCGTCACCAAGCTTCGCCGGGCGAAGCCCGACGTGCTGCTCCACACCGGCTACAACCCCGACATCACTCTTTTCCTGCGCCAGTCGCGCGAGCAGGGGCTGAAGTTCAAGGGCGTGATCGGCCACGGCGCCGGCTACGGCCAGATCTCGAAGCTGATGGAGACCTTCGGCACCGACGTGAACTACTTCTTCAACGTCGACCCGGTCGCCGCGCAGCTGCTCGACCCGAAGACGCTCAAGCCGGGCCTCGGCGACCTGACGAACGAGATGGTGAAGCGCTACCAGGCGGTGAAGGGCCTCGGCGAAGTGCCGCCGCACACCAGCATGGGCTTCAACCAGGCGTGGATCTTCTTCACCGACGTGATGCCGCGGGCGATCAAGAAGCACGGCGGCATCGACGCCGAGGCGCTGCGGAAGAGCTCGCTCGAGACCGACATCCCGATCGGCGGGACGATCCAGGGCTACGGCGTCAAGTTCTTCCCGGCCGGCGCGCAGATGGCGGGCCAGAACGAACGCTCGTCGCCGGTGGTGATGCAGTACGTGAACGGCCGCACGTACATCGCGTGGCCCAGTGCGATCCGCACGACGGATGCGGTGCTGCCGTTCCCGAAGGGCCATCCTTACGCGCAGTAGGCGCCGACGCGCCGATACCCGAGGCCCGTTCGCGCCTCGATCCTCTCGAGGGGCGAACGGGCTTTCTGTCGGGACATGCTCCAGGTCTCCCAGCTCACCAAGCGCTTCGGCGGCTTCACCGCCGTGGCGAACGTCGACTTTGCGGTCGAGGAGGGCGAGATCCTCGGCCTGATCGGCCCGAACGGCTCGGGCAAGAGCACGACGTTCAACCTGATCGCGGGCAGCTACGCGCCGAGCGCCGGCTCGATCCGCTTCCGCGGCGAGGAGCTCGCGGGCCTCGTCCCGGCCGAGGTGTGCCACAAGGGCATCGGGCGGACGTTCCAGATCCCGCGGCCTTTCCGCCGCCTGTCCATCCTCGAGAACGTCGCGGTCGCGGCGTACTACGGGCAGGCCGAGCGTGTTTCCAGGGCGAAGGCCTGGGAGCAGGCGGAGGAGGCGCTCGCGCTCGTGGGGCTTCCGCACGCGGCGGACACGCCGGTCGAGGGCCTGGGCGCGGCGGCGCTGAAGAAGCTCGAGCTCGCGCGCGCGCTCGCGACCCAGCCGAAGCTCCTGCTCGCCGACGAGAGCCTCGGCGGCCTCGACGAGCACGAGATGGACCAGGCGGCCGACATGCTCGCGCGGATCCGCAAGGAGCGGAACGTCACGATCATCTGGGTCGAGCACATCATGGGCGTGCTGATGCGCGTCGTCGACCGCTGCATCGTGCTCGACCACGGCGAGAAGATCGCCGAAGGGCTGCCGCGCGAGGTCGCGAACGATCCGAAGGTGGTCGAGGTGTACCTCGGCACCGATGCGGCGGCGCTGCAGGCGCAGGTGGCGGCGCGGGCATGAGCGAAAGCGCCGTCATCCCGGCGAACGCCGGGATCCAGGATGCGGGAGCCGGCGCTGGATTCCGGCCCCGGCCTACCGTCCGCCGGGGCAGGCACTCGCCGGGATGACGAATCGATGCTCGAGCTGACGAACGTCTCCGCCGGCTACGGCACCTTCCAGGCGCTGTTCGACGTCTCGCTCAAGGTCGACGCGGGCGAGGCGGTCGCGGTCATCGGCCCGAACGGCGCCGGCAAGACGACCCTGCTGCGCGTGATCTCGAAGCTCGTCGGCACCACCACGGGCGAGATGCTGATGGAAGGCCGGCGCCTGAACGAGGTCGACGCGCACCGGGTGATCGAGCTCGGCATCGCCCACGTGCCGGAGAACCGGCGGCTCTTTCCGCGGCTCACGGTCGAGGAGAACCTGCGCATGGGGGCGTTCGTCCCGGCGGCGCGGGCGCGGTTCGCCGAGCGGCTGGAGAGCGTGTATGCGCTGTTCCCGCGCCTGAAGGAACGGCGCAGCCAGCTCGCGGGCACGATGTCGGGCGGCGAGCAGCAGATGTGCGCGATCGCGCGCGGCCTGATGTCGAAGCCGAAGCTGCTGCTCCTCGACGAGCCGTCGGCGGGCCTCGCGCCGGTGATCGTGCAGCGCATCTTCGAGGTCGTGCACCGGATCCGCAGCGAGGGCTACACCGTGCTGATCGTGGAGCAGAACGTGCAGCAGGTGCTCAAGGTCGTCGACCGCGCGTATCTCCTGGAGGTCGGGCGGATCAAGGCGAGCGGCCGGGCGGCGGACCTCGCGGCGAGCGCCGACATCCGCGCGCGCCTATCGTAGGGCCTCTAGACTACTGGAAATCTTCGACGTCTTCTTCCTCGAGGCGGTCCTGAACGGCCTCCTCTTCGGCGGCGTGCTCGCGCTGCTCGCGCTCGGCCTCAACCTCGTGTTCGGGGTGATCGACGTCGTGTGGATCTGCTATGCCGAGCTGATGATGATCGGGATGTACACGGTGTACTTCCTCTACGTCGTCTACAAGGTGCCGCTCGTGCTCGCGTTCGCGGCGGGGATCCTGGTCGTCTCGGTGTGCGGCGTGCTGCTGCACGTGCTGGTGATCCGCCCGGTGCTCAACAGCGAGCCGATCAACCAGCTCCTCGTCACCGGCGGCGTGCTGTTCTTCCTGCAGGCGGCGGCGACGCTCGCGTTCGGGGTGCAGTTCCGCAACCTGGGCCTGAGCCTGCCTTCGCTCGAGCTGGGCGAGATCTTCCTGCCCTACTCGCGCATCTACGCCGCGCTTACCGCGCTGGTCGCGATGGTGGTGCTGTATCTGTTCCTGAAGAAGACCTACCTCGGCACCGCGATCCGCGCCATCAGCCAGGACCGCCAGATCATGCCGCTGATGGGCGTGAGCCCGAGCCGGATCTACATCATCACGTCCGCGATCGGCGGCGCGCTCGCCGGCCTCGGCGCCTGCCTGCTGGTGCTGCAGTACGACGTGCACCCGGCGATCGGGCTCAGCTTCGGCCCGATCACCTTCCTCATCTGCGTGCTCGGCGGGCTGGGGAACATGGTCGGCGGCTTCGTCGCCGCGTTCATCTTCGCGCAGTTCATCTCGGTGGGCGGGTACCTGTTCCACATCGAGTGGGGCTACGTCATGGCGTTCGTGTTCTTCATCGTCATGATGTTCGTGCGCCCGCAGGGCATCCTCGGCGGGAAACAGTGATGCCGCGTGCGGCCCCGTGGGTCATCGCGGTCGCGGTCCTCGCCGCAGTGCCGCTCCTCGGGATCGGCAAGTACCCGCTGCACCTGCTGATCATGATCCTGCTGTGGAGCTTCGTCTACACCAGCTGGTCGCTGATGGGGCGGTTCGGGCTGGTCTCGTTCGGCCACGGCGCGTTCATGGGGGCCGGCGCCTACGTCGTGACGATGCTGTGGAACCACTTCGGCGTGACGCCCTGGATCGGGATCCCGCTCGGCGTCGCGCTCGCGGTCGTGGTGGCGGTGCTGATCGGCTATCCGTGCTTCCGCTTCCGGATCACCGGGCACTACTTCGCGCTGGTGACGCTCGCGCTCACCGAGGTCGCGCGGCTGGTGATCGTCGCGCTCCGCGACCAGACCGGCGGCTCGCTCGGCGTGACCCCCAAGACCGCGCTCGCGGGCGGCGAGTCGTTCTCGCTGTACGCGCTGCAGTTCGCCGACAAGACGGCGTTCTTCTACATCGCGCTCGTCTTCTGGCTGTTCGCGCTGTGGGTCTGGCGGCGTGTCGACCGGAGCATGTCGCGGTACGCGATGCTGGCGATCAGCCAGGAGGAGGACGCGGCGGCCTCGGTCGGCGTCAACGTGACCCGCACGAAGCTGGCGATCACGGTGCTGTCGGCGGCGATGACCGCGCTCGGCGGCGCGCTCTACGGGCAGTACCAGCTCTACGTGAATCCCGACACGGTGTCGGGCATCGGGATATCGCTGCAGATCGTGTTCGCGGTGATTGCGGGCGGGATGTACGTGCAGCTCGGACCGACGGTCGGCGCGGTGTTCACGCTGCTGCTCGCCGAGGGCCTGCGGGTCGCGGTCGGGCACGACGTGCACGGCCTCGACACCTTCATCTACGGCTTCCTGCTCGTGATCTTCATCATCTACATGCCGAACGGGATCCTCGGCAAGATCCTCGAGCGGTGGGGCCGGCGCGGCGTCGCGGCGCCTGCCGCCGCCCCCGCGCGGAGCCCGAGCTAGAAAGTCGTCGGGAGCCCGGCGGCGGTGTACGCGATCGGCTCGACCGGGTCCGGGACGTAGACCGTCGATTCGTTGGCCGCGAAGCGCTCGGTGGTCGCCGCGTTCACCGGCCCGCCGGTCAGCGCGGACACCGCGATGAACCAGGCGCCGAGGATGCCGATGGCGACGGCGTGCGACCACTTGCCCGCCTGCGCCCACTGCGCGTCGTCGGCGTTGAGCTTCCACGGGCCGATGGCCTTGCTCGCCCGCAGCGAGACTTCCATCGAGAGATCCTGCGCGGTCCGGTTGGCGATGCTCATGGTGGTGCTCCTTTCGCTGTATCTGTCGTTGTTCGACATGAGTCCAGCGTAAAGGACGCAACCGTCCGCAGGCGGCGAGTATTGCCGCGCTCCCGGTGACGCATTCACCGGGTGCGCGGGCGGGACTCGTCGCCAGCGGGAAGATGTCTCAATCCTCGGGCATCGGCGCCCGCGCCGGTGAGAACTATTACCGCTCGCGCGGGGGACGATTTCCTGCCGGCGGCTTCGCCGGGCGCGCAGTATTGCTACGCGCTCACGCCGACGAACCGCCGAGCTTCTGCAGCGCGTCGCGCATCTGGCGGAGCCGGCCGGAGAGATGGCGCCCGAGGTTGAGAAGCACCTTGTTCGCGAGCGCGGGGTAGGCGACGGCGAGCTTGTCGATCGCGCGCCGCGACAGCCCGTAGACGACGCTGTCCTCGGCGGCGGTGGCCGTGGCCGCGCGCGGCGTCCCGTCGAAGACCGTCGAGTCGCCGAACATCGAGCCGGGGGTGAAGGTCATCACGCAGCGCTCGCCGTCGGCGCCGCGAAGCGCGATGGCGATCGCCCCGGCCGTGAGGGTGTACACGCGGTCGCCCGCGTCGCCTTCGCGGAACAGCACGTCGGTGGCATTGAGCTCCTGCCGGCGCAGGAGGCGCTTGAGGATCGCCAGCTCCTCCGGGTCGAGGCCCGCCGCGAGCGCGAGCTGCTCGATCGGCAGCTCGCGCGGCAGGGGCGACGCAAGCGTCGGGGCGGGATCGTCGAGGTCGCTCATCGGATGCGGCGCGGGATTGCGCGCCAGTCATCCAGCATCCGCGCGCGGCGCGCACGCCGGCGGTGAGTATTCCCGTTCCGGAGGTGAGGAATTCACCTCGGGGGAAACGTGCCCTACCCCGACCCGTCGCTCAGCTCGCGCAGCGCGTCGGTCGTCTGGCGCAGCCGGCCGGAGAGATGCCGCCCGAGGTTGAGGAGGAGCTTGTTCGCGAGCGCCGGATGGATCGACGCGAGCCGCTCGAGGCCCGATCGCGAGAGGCTGTATACAACTGCGTCCTCGGCGACGACCGCAGTCGCCGAGCGCAGGCCGCCGTCGAGCATCGCCGCCTCGCCGAAGATCGACCCCGGCGCGAACGTGACGATGCGGCTCGCGCGGTCCGCCCCGCCGATCGAGATCGATACCGCGCCGCGCGCGAGCAGGTAGAGATGGTCGCCCGGCTCGCCCTCGCGGAACAGCGTCTCGCCCGGATCGAGCTCCTTCCGCCGCAGCACCTGCCGGAGCGCTTCGATCTCGCCGCCGTCGAGGCCGGCGGCGAACGCGAGCCGCTCGAGCGGGATCTCCTGCTGCGAGAAGCTGTCGATCGACCCGAGCAGCCGCCGCTCGGCCCACTCGATCGCCTGGTCGGCGTCGGCGAACCAGTGACGCGCCGCCGGATCGGCGAAGGTGCCGTACGCCACCAGCGCCAGGCCGTGGCGCCCCTCGGGCGTGACACCGGCGAGCGCGAGGTTCACCTTCTGCCCGCGGAGCCGCTTCGCGAGCTGCTCGAGCCCGAGCGCGCCGGTCGCGTCGATCGCGGTGACCCGGTGCAGATCGAGCACGATGTGATCGGCGGTGTCGGCCCAGCGCTCGGCCTCGGTGACCAGGCGCTCGGTGCTGCCGAAGAAGATCGCGCCCTCCAGCTCGACCACCTTGATCCGCCGGCGCTCGCCGGCGAGGCGGTGCGCGTCCTCCGGCCCGTAGATGCGGCGCGAGCTCCGCACCGTGCCGTCGTGCACCGCCCGCACGAGCGAGCGGTTCATCGTGGCGATGAAGAGCGCCATCGACAGGAAGAGCCCGGTGATCACGGCGACGACGAAGTTCACGAGCACCGTGATCGCGGCCACCAGCACGACGACGGCGACGCTCCACAGCAGCATCTGCTCGCGCTCGCCCGCGGCGAGCCGCCGCACGATGCCGCGCGTCCAGGCGTCGACCAGGCCCCAGGCGACGGTCAGCATGATCCCGCCGAGCACCGCGAGCGGCAGGTAGGCGAGCGCGGGGGTCCCGACGAGCAGGACCGCGGCCAGCAGGCCGGCGGCGATGTACCCGATCGCGCGCGTCCGCCCGCCGGCCCGCCAGGCGGGGATCGCCCGCGTCGGCGAGAGCGCCACCGGCGCGCCGCCGAACGCCGCCGACACGATGTTGCCGACGCCCTGCGCGACGAGCTCCCGGTTCGCGCGGTGCCGCGTGCCGGCAGCGGCGTCGATCGCCCCGGCGGCGAGCAGCGAGTCGAGCGAGCCGATGATCGCGATCACCGCCGCCGCCGCGGCGAGCGGCGGCAGGTGCCTCGCCGCGGCGGGCTGGGCGACGAGCTCGGCGATGCCGGCGAACGCCGTGGGCAGCGGCAGGCTCCCTTGAATCGCGCCGACCACCGGTCCGAGCGCCCCGTCGGGAACGACGAAGCGCGTCGCGTAGTACACCGCCGTTCCGGCCGCGAGCCCGACGAGCGCGGCCGGCGCGCGCTTCCAGTACCTGGCGACGGCGAAGATGATCGCCGCCGTGGCCAGGCCGACCCACAGGGTCAGCGGCTGGGCCGCCGCGAGCCATTCGAGCGCGGGTTTCCGCATCGCGCCCGGCGCGAGGCCGAGGATGTGCGGCACCTGCGACAGCGCGATGAGGATCGCTACCCCGCACATGAAGCCGCCGAGCACCGGGTACGGGACGAATTTCGCGAGCGACCCGAGGCGCAACAGGCCGAAGAGGATCTGGAGCACGCCCGAGGCGGCGACGCACAGGATCGCGAGCCCGAACACGCCCGCGGCGCCGAGCGCCGGGTCGGCGGCGAGGGTCGCCACGAACCCGGCGAGGATCAGGCAGGTGGAAGCCCGCGCGCCGGTCGCCGGAAGCGGCGTGCCGGAGCGGACCGTCGCGGCGATGCCGCCGAAGATCCCGGCGGCGAACCCGGCCCGGATGCCGATGTCCGCGTGCTCGGGACCGAGCGGCGCGAACGCGAGTAAGCCGAGCGTAAGCGCGTGCGCGAGGCCGGGGATCGCGCTCGCCACGCCGCCGGCGAATTCGCCGCGAAGGAACTGCAGGCGGGGGGGCATGGCTCGAGTCGGGGTCGTTCGGGCTGGCTGGCGGCGCAGGCCGGCGCGCCAAGGCCGCGCGATCCTACCACCGGCAAGCGTACAATCCGCGCGAACTTACCGGGAGCTTGCATCTTGCCCGCCGACACCGACGCCCTCATCGCCGCGCTCGAATCGCCCAACCTCCGGGAGCTCGCGGCCCGCGGCCGGGTCCAGAGCTACCGCAAGGACGTCGTGATCATCCAGGAAGGCGACTACGGCGACACCCTGCACATCATCCTCTCCGGGCGGGTCAAGGTGTTCGCCACCGGCGACAACGACCGCGAGGTGGTGATCGACACGCACGGTCCGGGCGAGTTCATCGGCGAGATGTCGCTCGACGGCGGGCCGCGGTCGGCGTCGGTCATCACGCTCGAGCCGATGGTGTGCTCGGTCGTGACCCGCGTCACGCTGCGCGATCACATCGCCCAGCACCCCGATTTCGCGTTCGACCTCCTGGCGAAGGTCATCCGGCGCGCGCGGCGGGCGACGATGAACGTGAAGAACCTCGCGCTGCTCGACGTCTACGGCCGCGTCGCGCGCCTGCTCACCGACCTCGCGGTCGAGCGCGACGGCCAGCGCGTGGTGCCCGAACGCCTCACGCACCAGGACATCGCCGACCGCGTCGGTTCCTCGCGCGAGATGATCAGCCGCCTCTTCAAGGACCTCACCACCGGCGGCTACCTCGAGGTCCAGGATCGGCTCATCACCATAAAGAAGCCGCTGCCACCCGCCTGGTAGCGCGCGTGCCTCGCGCGTCCCGCGCGAGGTGAATACCTCACCGGTACGACGGTAATTGCGGACGCCCGCGCGGCCCCCTTGCGCCTACGCTGAGTCCAGGCCGATCAGGGTGATCGGACCACAGAGCGCAAGGAGATCGACATGAACATCCGCCACAAATACGAAGGTCCGGAGATGGAATTCGCCCGTTCCGTGAAGGCTGCCGTTCTCGGCGCGGTCGCGGTCGGCATCCTCCTGATCGCCGCCGGTACCCAGGGCGGCGCGGGGGTCGTGACCGAAGCCACCGCCGCGGCCCAATCCGCGTGGGCCAAGCAATACGAGTACTTCCCGGCCAATTTCCCCTCCCCCGAGGGTCCGGCCGAGCCGCACATCGAGGCGTTCTGAGGGGGCCCCGGAGGCCGAGGTGAATAAGTCACAAGCCGCCGGCCAATCCTCCCCAGTTTCGAGCACGCATCGCGCCTACGCTGGAACCAGTTCGATCGGGTGATCGAACCGAGGCCAGGACGGACGACGAGGACAAAGGAGATCGACATGGACAAGCTGAACAACGGATTCGAAGGCACGGAAAGCCGGTTCGCCGGCATCGTGAAGGGCGCCGTCGTCTGCCTGCTGATGGCCGGCGCGGTCCTGGTCGGCTCGGGGATGCACCGCGACGACGCGATTGCCGCCGACGCGAGCACGCCGGTCGTGACGAACGACGCGTCGTCCAGCGGGTACTTCCCGGCCCAGTTCCCGGCCCCCCAGGGCGCGCCGGAACCCTTCATCGCGACCTTCTAGGAACGCGCCATGGACACGATCCTGAACCTCTTCGTCGCCGGCGGCTTCATCGGCTCGCTCGCCCTGGTCGCCTGGGGCATGGTGCTGTGCCTGACCCACGGCCTCGACGGCGGCGAACCGGTGAACGCCGACGCCCGCTGGCTCAACACGAATCTCCCTGCAGGAACGCTCTCCTAGCGTTCCGGCTCCTCTTGACGGGCGGCGCCAACGCCGCCCGATTTTTTTTGTCCGCGGTGAATACCGCACCGCTTCGCGGCCAATTGTGGCCACCCGCGGCGGCGCCCTTCTCCTAGTCTGGCACCAGGCCGTCCGCAGTGGCCGGCCTTTAGTCCGAAGGAGAGGACGATGGATGCAATCGTGAATGTCGTCGCCGAAGTGCTGCTGCTCGGATCGCTCGCGCTGCTCGTCTGGGGCGCGATCCTCACGGCGGGCCAGCTCGTCCGGTCGGGGCGCTCGCGCAGCGCCGCGGACGAGGCCGGGAGCCGCGGCGAGGACCGCCGGCGCACGCCGCGCGCGGGACTTGCCTCCGTGCGCCGCCGCCGCTTCAGCCGCCTCGCACCGCCAGCATGATCTTGCCGATGTGCTGCGAGCTTTCCATCAGCTCGTGCGCGGCGCGCGCCTCGGCGAGCGGGAAGGTCTTGTAGACGAAGGTCTTGAGCTGGCCGGACTCGAAGAGCGGCCAGACGTGGCTGCTTAGCGGCTTCGCGATCGCCGCCTTCTGCTCGACGGTGCGCGGCCGCAGGGTCGAGCCGGTGAACGTGAGCCGCTTGATCATGATCGGCATCGCGTCGAAGTCGGCGATCCTGTTCTCCTTGAGGAAGGCGATCTGCACCAGGCGCCCCTCGAGCGCGAGCGCGCGGAGGTTGCGCATCATGTAGTCGCCGCCGACCATGTCGAGGACGACGTCGACGCCGCGCTTCCCGGTCAGCTTCGATACTTCCGCCGCCCAGTCCTCGTCCTTGTAGTTCAGCGCCGCGTCGGCGCCCATCTTGCGGCAGAACTCGGCCTTCTCGGCGCTGCCGACGGTCGTGTAGACGGTCGCGCCGCCGAGCACCTTCGCCAGCTGGATCGCCGAATAGCCGATTCCGCCGGAGCCGCCGTGGATCAGGATCGTCTCGCCCGCCTTGAGCCGGCCGCGCGTCATCACGTTGTCGTACACGGTGAACCAGTTCTCCGGCAGGGAGGCCGCCTCTTTCGCCGACAGTCCCTTGGGGATCGGCAGGCAGTGCACCGCCGGCGTCGCGCAGAACTCGGCGTAGCCGCCGCCGGGGGTGAGCGCGCAGACGGCGTCGCCGACCTTCCATTCCGTCACGTCGGGCGCGACCTCGACGATCCGGCCGGCGACCTCCAGCCCGAGCAGCGGCGACGCGCCGGGCGGCGGCGGATAGGCTCCGGAGCGCTGGAGGACGTCGGGCCGGTTCACGCCGGCGTACTGCACCTCGATCAGCACCTCGCCGGGCTTGGGGGACGGCTTCGGCCCTTCGGCGAGCTTCATCACGCTCGGCGGACCGCCGTTACCGTGGTCGATGTAGCGCATGGTCGGTGTCTCCAGGGGACGGGGAAATGGTAGCAGGGGTGCGGTATGCTCGGCGCCGCAAACCCGGAGGAGAGCGATGAACGAAGTCGAAGCGCTGCGTGCGCAACTCAAGAACGCGATGCAGGCGCGTGCGATGGTCTACGCCGCGGTGTACGACGAGCTCGCGGCCGAGCTCGGCGCCGCGAAAGCGGAGGCGATCATGAAGCGCGCGATCCACAAACGCGGGCTGGCGATCGGCGCGCAGTTCGCCCGCTTCGGGCCGCGCGACATCGAGGGCCTGCGGGCGGCGTTCCTCGCATTCATTCCGGACGGCGGGCGCCCGTTCGCGCCGGAGGTGAAGCGCTGCGACGCCGGCGGGCTCGACATCAAGTTCCACGCCTGTCCGCTGAAGGAAGCCTGGCTCGAGGCCGGGATGAGCGCGGAGAAAGTGGCGAAGCTCTGCAGCATCGCGGGCGTGGTGGACAACGGGACGTTCGAGGCGGCGGGGTTCGCCTTTCACGCCGATACCTGGCGCGACGGCGACGACGGCTGCTGCTTCCTTCACGTCCGTCCGCAGGGAGACCGCTGATGCGAACGGCGCAGCCGGGGCGATTACGCCCCTACCTGGCGAGAACGTGCTCGGCGAGCGTCGCCCAGTAGCTCGCTCCGATGGGGAGGATCTCGTCGTTGAAGTCGTAGCGCGGGTTGTGCAGGATGCACCCGCCTTCGCCCGGACCGTTGCCGATCCAGACGTAGCAGCCCGGCTTCGCCTGCAGCATGAACGCGAAATCCTCCGCGCCCATCGTCGGCTGGAGGTCGGTCAGCAGGTTCGCGGCGCCCACCACCTTCGCGATCGCCTCGCCGGCGATCACCGTCTCGCGCTCGTGGTTGATCGTCGGCGGATAGCGCCGCTCGTAGCGGACCGTGCTCGAGGTCCCGTACGCGGCGTCGATGCCGGCCACGATGCGGCGGATGCCCGCCTCGATCGCGTCCTGCACCTCGGGGCGGAACGCGCGCGTGGTGCCGCGCAGCGTCGCCTCGGCGGGAATCACGTTCCAGGTGTCGCCGGCGTGGAACTGCGTGACGCTGACGACCGCGGCGTCGACCGGGTTCACGTTGCGGCTCGGGATCGTCTGCAGCGCCTGCACGAGCGCCGCGCCCGCGACGACCGGGTCGATCCCGGTGTGCGGCATCGCGCCGTGCGCGCCGCGGCCGGTGATCCCGATCTCGAAGATGTCGAACGACGCCATCACCGGGCCGGGCATCGCGCCGAACTGCCCCACCGGCATCCCGGGCCAGTTGTGCATCCCGTATACGGCCTCGCAGGGGAATTTCTCGAACAATCCCTCCTCCACCATCGCCCGCCCGCCGCCCTCGTTCTCCTCGGCCGGCTGGAAGATGAAGTGGATCGTGCCGTCGAAGTTGCGCGTCGCGGCGAGATACTTCGCCGCGCCGAGCAGCATCGTCGTGTGGCCGTCGTGGCCGCACGCGTGCATCTTGCCGTCGTAGTTCGAGCGGTGCGCGAACGTGTTCTGCTCGCGGATGTGGAGCGCGTCGAGATCGGCGCGCAGGCCGACGGCGCGCTTGCCGCTGCCGGCGCGCAAGGTTCCGACGACGCCGGTCTTCGCCAGTCCGCGATGGACTTCGATTCCGAACGCGGTGAGCATCCCGGCGACGACCTGCGACGTGCGGTGCTCCTCGAACGCGGTCTCCGGATGGGCGTGGATGTCGCGCCGCCAGGCGGTCATCTCGCCGTGCAGCTCGCGGATGCGATCGATGATCGGCATGCGCACGATGATAACATCGCGCTCTATGCGCCAACATATCCGAGGGATTGATCACGTCGTCCTGGTCGTCCGCGACCTCGACGGCGCCCGCCACACGTTCGAGCGCATGGGGTTCACGGTGACGCCGCGCGGCCACCACACCCTCGGCTCGCAGAATCACTGCGTGATGTTCGGGGACGACTACATCGAGCTGCTGACGAGCCCGGCCGAGAACCCGCATCCGTCGCGGCAGTACTACACCGAGTTCGCGCGGACCGGCGACGGCCTCGCCGGGCTCGCGCTGAAGTCCGCGAACGCGAAGGGCGCGTACACCGAGCTCCTCTGGGCCGGCTTCCAGCCGGGCGACGTGCTGGAGTTCTCGCGGCCGGTCGCGCTCCCGGAGGGCGCGCGCGAGGCACGATTCCGGGTCACCCAGCCGCGGCCCGGCTCGACCCCCGGCGGAAGAGTCTTCGTGTGCGAGCACCTCACCCGCGACCTCGTCTGGCGCCCGGAGTATCAGCGGCACGCGAACGGCGCGACCGGGCTCGCGGCGGTCGCGATCGTCTGCGACGACGCCGCGCGGACCGCGCAGCCCTACGAGCGGCTGTTCGATTCGAAGGCGAAGCCGATCGCCGAGGGCCTCCTCGTCGAGACGGGCGACACGCCGGTCGCGTTCGTCACCACGCAGTCGCTCGCGAAGCGGTTTCCCGACGTCTGGATCAGCGCCCGGCCGGCGCCGCTGATGGCGGCGCTCTTCGTGCGCGTCGCCGATCGCGCCGCCGCCGAGCGCGCCTTGAAGGCAGGCGGCCTCGAGCCCGTGCGCATGCCGGACGGCTCGGTCGCGCTCGGGGCGGACGTCGCGCACGGCGTGGCGCTGGTGTTCGGTTGACGGGTATCGCGCGGTAACGACGTCATGACTCGCACAAACAGGACGCTCGCAGCGGCAATCGGCCTCTCGGTCGCCCTGCACTTCGCTGCGCTCCTAGGCACGCCCCGGTTCGATTTCGACTGGCGGCGTTACGAGGCACCGGCGCCGCTCGAGCTGACGATCCTGACACAGCCACCGGTCGAGATCGCGCCCGAGCCGGTCCGCCGCCCGGTGGGCAAGCCGGCTGCGCCGAAGAAGCGAGCTGTCCCGGTCGCCGACGTCCCACGACAACCGGTGCCGCTACCCGTTGCGTCGCCCAGCCTGATCGATGCGCCGTCGCCCGACGGTGAGCCGCTTGCCGTGGCCGAGACCGGCGCGGTGCCCGGGAGCGGCGAAACGGCGGCCCTTTCGACGGTCGAGCCCGTCACCCAGCCGGGTATCGAAACGAAGCCGCTCTCGGAATACCCGCTCAAGCGCGCCCGACTGGTCTACGATCTTTACTACGCGGTGGTGAACTCGGGCAATGGCGCGACGCGGGTCGGTCAACTGACGCACACGTGGTCGCTCGAAGGTGTCCGCTACGAGGCCGCTGCGGTGGCCGAGGCGTCCGGCCTGGTGTCGCTCTTCTTCGACGGCAAATTCGTACAGCGGGCGACCGGGGAGCTCGGTGCGGGCGGGCTCGTGCCCGAGCGCTACACGCTCGATCGCGGCCGCGGCGACCGTGTCGAATCGGCGCAGTTCGACTGGACCGGGCACAAGCTCGCCCTGGCGTGGAAGAAGGAGGCGCGCACGGTCGACCTGCCCGTCGGCGCGCTGGACCCGCTGTCGCTCATGTACCAGATGTATTTCGTGCAGCCCGTCCCGGCCGCCGCGAGCGTGAACGTCGTGACCAGCCGGAAGCTCTCGCGCTACGTGGTGCGGCTCGCGGGCGAGGAGTCGCTTGCCACGCCAATGGGCAACGTGCGGAGCCTGCGCTTCCGGCACGAGGAGGACGGCGGCACCACGATCGACGTCTGGCTCGACCAGGACCGCAACCTGCTGCCGGCGCGGGTCTACACGGTGGATCGCAGGGGTAACGCCCTCGACCAGGTGATCAGCGAGGCGCGGCTCGAGAGCGTCGAGACCGCGGCCGTCAGCCGGCCTTGAGCAGCTTCGCCGCGTCCCGGGCGAAGTAAGTCAGCACCCCGTCGGCGCCCGCGCGCTTGAACGCGGTGAGCGCTTCCAGCACGCACTTCGGCTCGTCGAGCCAGCCGTTCGCGAACGCCGCCTTGAGCATCGCGTACTCGCCGCTGACCTGGTAGACGAACGTCGGCGCCTTGAACTCGTCCTTCACCCGCCGGACGATGTCGAGGTAGGGCATGCCCGGCTTCACCATCACCATGTCGGCGCCTTCCTGGAGATCCAGGCCGACTTCCCACAGCGCCTCGTCCGAGTTCGACGGGTCCATCTGGTAGACGAGCTTGTTGCTCTTGCCGAGCGCGCCGGCCGAACCGACGGCGTCCCGGAACGGGCCGTAGAACCCGGACGCGTACTTCGCCGAGTAGGCCATGATCCGGGTGTGGATGAGCTTCCGTGCGTCGAGCGCCGCGCGGATCGCGCCGATCCGTCCGTCCATCATGTCGGACGGGGCGACGATGTCGACGCCGGCCTCCGCCTGGGTCAGCGCCTGCTGCTCGAGGATAGCGACGGTTTCGTCGTTCAGGATGTAGCCGGTCTCGTCGATGACGCCGTCCTGGCCGTGCGTGGTGTACGGGTCGAGCGCGACGTCGGTCATCACGCCGAGCGCGGGGAACCGCTTCTTGAGCTCGCTGGCGACCCGCGGAATCAGTCCTTTCGGGTTGGTCGCCTCCTTGCCGTCCGGCGTCTTGAGCGCGGGCTCGATCGCCGGGAAGAGCGCGAGCGTCGGGATGCGCAGCGCGAGCGCTTCCTCCGCGACCGGCAGCAGGCGGTCCAGGGTGTAGCGCTCGACGCCGGGCATGGACGGGACCGGCTGCGTGGCGTTCTTGCCGTCGATCACGAAGACCGGCCAGATCAGGTCGTTGGCAGTGAGTACATGCTCACGCATCATCCGGCGCGAAAATTCGTCGTGGCGCATCCGGCGCATGCGCACGCTGGGGTAGTTGCCGTAGACCTTCATCAGTTTGCTCCGAAGACCGTTTTCTCCAGCGGATCAATGGGCTGCGTCCGGCGACCCGCTGAGGATACTAGCTGCGCGCCTTGCCGGGAACCTTTTTCCCGGCGCCGGACTCTCAAGCGTAGACGGTTTCGATCGTCTCCCGCTTCTCCTCCCTGAGCGGGTGCCTTAATCACTTAAGGCGTTTAGCCCCTGGCTTCTCCCCTTTGGCCCGGGGCTTTTTTATTCCCTTCGCCGGGTGTCCCCAGCCACCCGGCGAACACCGCCTCGGCCTCCTCGAGGCCGGTGCGGTGGACACTGGAAAACAACTGCGCGGTGTAGTTGCCCCCCAAGGCGTGGAGGCGCTCACGCACGCCCGCGAGCGTCGCAACGGCCGTGCGCCGCGTGAGCTTGTCCGCCTTCGTGAGGAGCACGTGGATCGGCCGGCCCGTCTGCCGGAACCAGCCGAGCATGAGCTCGTCGCGCTCGGTAAGCGGATGCCGCGCGTCCATCACGAGCGCGAGCCCGCAGAGGCTCGCCCGCGTCTGCAGATACGCGCTCAGGGTCGCCTCCCAGTGCCGCCGTAGCGGCTCGGGCACCTTGGCGTAACCATACCCCGGCAGGTCGGCGAGGATCCCTCCGCCCGCGAGGCGGAAGAGGTTGATGGTCTGCGTGCGACCCGGCGTCTTGCTGACGAACGCGAGCCGGGTCCGGTTCGCCAATGCGTTGATCGCGCTCGACTTGCCGGCGTTCGAGCGGCCCGCGAATGCGATCTCGGGTGCGCCGGGCGGCGGAAGGTCGTGCAGGTGATGAGCGGAGGCGACGTAGGTTGCGTGTTGAAACAAGGACATCGCGTCGCAATGGCGCGGCGAACGCCGGTAGAATAACAGCCTTTTTCGGCGGCCTTTCCCGCCAGAACAACCGATCTCGAAAGAGGGGAGTCGATGAAGCTCTGCTCGGCGCTTGTCGCCACAATCGTCGCCGCTACCGTCGCTGCCGGCACGGCGCTCGCCGCCGATCCGCTGCCGAAGGCCGATCTCGCGAAGGGACAGAAGATCGCGACCGAAGTGTGCGCCGCGTGCCACGGCCCCGACGGCAACAGCATCGGCCCGGCGAATCCGAAGCTCGCCGGCCAGATCCCCGAGTACCTCGCGAAGCAGCTTGCGAACTTCCGGCCGGGCACGGGCAACAAGCCGGCCGAGCGGCCGAACAACATCATGGCCGGGTTCGCGGCGACGCTGTCGCCCGAGGACATGCGCAGCGTCGCCGCGTTCTACGCCGGCCAGAAGCTCATTCCCGAGAAGGCGACGGACAAGAACACGATCGAGCTCGGCCAGCGGATCTTCCGCGGCGGCATCGCCGAGAAGAGCGTTCCCGCCTGTGCCGGTTGCCATGGTCCCGCCGGCACGGGAATGCCCGCTCAGTACCCGCTGCTCGGCGGCCAGTACGCCGAGTACGTCGAGGCGCAACTGCGAGCGTTCCGCAGCGGCGAGCGCGCGAACGACCCGAACCGGATGATGCGGATGACCGCGGCCAGGCTCTCCGACGCCGAGATCAAGGCGGTCGCCAATTTCATCGCCGGCCTTCGCTAGCCGGCGCGCGGCTCTCCGCTCGCCGCGGCGGAACAATGTCACGAACCCGACGCGCCGCTCCCGCCCGGGGAATAACCGCGCAGTCGCCCGCGTTTACGCGGTGGAAGGCGCACGGCGGGCGGATCGAGATCGCGTTCGGCGTGTCGGCGATGCTGCTCGGGGGTTGCGCGGTTCTCGCGCTGTCGCAGGTGCCGGTGAAGCGCGACGCCAACGCGCTCGTCGACGCCGCGGGGATGACGCTCTATACCTTCGACCGCGACACGTACTGGAGCAGCGCGTGCAACGCGCAGTGCGCGGCGAGCTGGCCGCCGCTCGTCGCGCCGAGGGGAGCGAAACCGGCCGGCGACTATACGATCATCGCGCGCGACGACGGTCGCCGTCAGTGGGCGTACAAGGGCAAGCCGCTCTACGTCTCGAGCAAGGACGAGAAGCCCGGCGACCAGCGCGGCGAGGCGTTCGACAACGTCTGGCGCGTGGCGCGGCCCTGACGGTTCGAGCGACGCGGGAATCACCGACGTGAACCCCGAGCGGATCGCCGAGCACATCCCGCGGTTGCGCCGCTATGCACGCGCGCTCGTCGGCGACCAGTACGCCGCCGACGACCTCGTGCAGGACACGGTCGAACGTGCGATCAACAAGCGCCATCTGTGGCGCCCGGGGAGCGATTTGCGGGCCTGGCTGTTCGCGATCATGCACAACGTATTCGTCAACCAGCTGCGGAGCCGCCGCGCGCATCCGGAGGAGGCGCTCGACGACGACGCGCTGCCCCCGGTCATGCCCGTGGACGGCGTCCAACTCGAGATCCGGGATCTGCAGGCCGCGCTCGCGCTGCTGCCGGCCGAGCAGCGCGCGGTGGTGCTGCTCGTCGGGCTCGAGCAGCTGACCTATGCCGAAGTGAGCGATGCGCTCGGCATCCCGATCGGGACGGTGATGTCGCGGCTCTTCCGCGGCCGCGAACGGTTGCGCGCGATGCTCACCGGTGCACCGGCCCTGCCCGGCTTGAAGGTCGTCAAATGAAGCTCTCCGAGGACGATCTCCACGCCTACGTCGACGACCGCCTCGACCCCGAGCGCCGGCGCGCGTTCGAGGCCGAGCTCGCGCAGTCGCCCGAGGATGCGGCGCGTGCCGCGGCCTACCGTGAACAGAGCGCGGCGCTGCACGCGCTCTACGATCCGGTCCTCGGCGAACCGGTTCCGGGGCGGCTCCGCAACGTCCGCGCGAGCAGGCGCGGCGCGCGGTACGCGATCGCGGCCGCGTGGTTCGTCGCCGGCGCGGCGCTCGGCTGGCTCGCGCACGAGTTCGCCGGCGATCGCCCGCCGTCGCGCCCGTCGCTCGCGCGGCAGGCCGCGGTCGCGCACGCGGTGTACTCGCCCGAGGTACGGCATCCGGTCGAGGTCGGCGCGGCCGAGCAGGAGCACCTGGTCAACTGGCTGTCGAAACGGCTGGGCGCGAAGCTGCGCGCGCCGCTGCTCACGAGAGAAGGGTTCGAGCTCGTAGGCGGGCGGCTACTGCCGGGCGACAGCGGCGCCGTCGCGCAGTTCATGTACCAGGACGCGAAGGGCAAGCGACTGACGCTTTACGTGTCGCGCCTCGCGACCGAGAATCGCGACACCGCGTTCCGCTTCAGCCAGGAGGACAAGGTCGCGGTGTTCTACTGGATCGACGGAAGGCTCGGCTACGCGCTCTCGGGCGAGATGCCGAAGCCGGAGCTGCTCGAGATCGCGACTTCGGTTTACCGCCAGCTAAATCCTTGATCCCGCGACGCGCAAGGCGTCGCGGTTGCAAGGCGGTCGTTCCGTGGCTACCCTCTAGTCACGGTCGCGGGTGGACGCGCGATCGACGCGATCAATAACTCCATAAATACACGTCATCGTCAAGGAGCGGACCATGACCAACCCGATTCGTCCCATCGATCCCGATTCCCCGCTCGACCGCAGAGCGTTCCTTGCCCGCGTCGCGACGTTGAGCGCGCTCGCCGCCGCCGGCAGCGGGATCGCGCAACGAGCGCTCGCGCAGGCCGCCAAGCCGCTGGTGGATCCGCCCGGCACCGTTCCGAACGCCGACGTGCTCGCCGCAAAGGTGCCGGGGTTCTCCACCCACTCGGCGCGGCCGCTCACGTGGAGCGTGCCGGCGGAGTACCACGACTTCGACGTCACGCCCAACGACCGCATGTTCATCCGCAACAACCTGCTCACGCCGGATCTCAGCCCGGCGAATCACGTGCTGCGCGTGCAGGGGCTCGTCGACAGGCCACTCGAGATCCCGCTCGCCGAGCTGAAGAAAATGCCCTCGTTCACGACGCAGGCCATGGTCGAGTGTGCGGGCTCCGGTCGCGGCGGCTTCCAGCCGCGGCCGAGCGGCACGCCGTGGCTGCCGACCGGCGGAATGGGTTGCCCGACCTGGACCGGCGTGAGCCTCGCGGACGTGCTGAAGCGCGCCGGCGTGAAGACGGGCGCGGTCCACGTCGCGTTCTCGGGCGACGACGTTGGCGCCGTGCCCACCGCGCCGAAAGTGATTCGCTCCATCCCGATGGCGAAGGCGATGGAGCGGCACACGATGATCGCGTGGGGGATGAACGGCGGCGATCTCCCGAAGATTCACGGCTATCCCCTGCGGATGGTCGTTCCCGGCTGGGTCGGCTCGGCGTCGACCAAATGGCTGTCCGGGATCGAGGTGCTCGACGCGCCGTTCAAGGGCACTTACATGGACGACAGCTATCGGATTCCGCGGCCGCCGGTGCCGCCGGGGTCGAAGCTGCCGGCCGATGCGGTGATCACCGAAGCGTGGCCGGTGAAGTCGATCATCACGCTGCCCGGGTCGGGCGACCGCTACAAGCTCGGCGGGCTCGTCGTCGTGCGCGGTTCGGCGTGGGCGGGCGACTACGGCATCGATCGCGTCGACCTCTCGTTCGACGACGGTGCGACCTGGCAACCCGCCAACCTCGCGCCGCGCGCCGACAAGTACGCCTGGCGGCGCTTCCGCCTAGAGGCGCCGCTCACGCGTCCCGGCGAGCTCACGATCCTCGCGCGCGCGACCGACGAGAAGGGCAACACACAGCCCGTCACGGCGACGTGGAATCCGCTCGGGTACTTCTGGAATTCGATACACCGGGTGGGAATCGTCGTTGACAAGGTGTAGGACCGCTTGCGTGGCGGGCGCAGCCCTGGCTGTGCTCGCCATTTCCGCGCTGGCGCAAGCGGAGCTCGTCCCCGGCCCGGGCGCCGACCTGACGCAGGCGAAGTGCGTGGTCTGCCACGAGATCGAGCACGTCGTGCGCGCCCGCCAGTCGCGCGCCGAGTGGGAAGACACGATGCAGCGGATGGTGAAGCGCGGAGCGCCGCTCACCCCGGACGAGATCCGGATCATCACCGACTACCTCGCCACCTACTACAACCGCGAGGGCCCGTCGCCGGCGGCGCAGGCCGCCTCGACGCAAGCGGCCGCAGCGCAGGCGCAAGCGGACCCGGTGACTCAGCTCCTCAACCGGAACGCTTGCCTCGGGTGCCACGCCGTCGAGAAGCAGGTCGTCGGTCCGGCCTTCCGGGAGGTGGCGACGCGTTACAAGTCCGACGCCGCCGCCCCGGCCCGGCTCGCGAAGAAGCTCAAGGAGGGCGGCCAGGGGGCGTGGGGCCAGGTCCCGATGCCCCCAAACCCCGGCCTGACGGACGCCGACGCCAGGTTGATTGTGGAGTGGGTACTCACCCGCCAATAGCGTCGCGGCGGCGGTGGGCAGTAAGGAATCCGCCGCGCCATCCGACTCGTATCCGATAATCGCCGACGCCGTCTTCGAGGAATAGTCATGCTCATCAAGCGCCCCAGCGACATCCTGCCGTCCGACATCACCCCGCCCGAGATCTATGCGCGGCGGCGGGAGTTCATGAAACTCGCCGCGGCCGGCTCGATCCTCGGCGCGACCGGGCTGCTTGCGTCCGCGGCGGGCGCGCAGACGGCGAAGACGCTCGGGCTCCAGAAGCTCGAGAACGTTGCGAAGAGCGCGCTGAGCACCAGCGAGAAGCCGACCGACTACAAGCACGTCACGAGTTACAACAACTACTACGAGTTCGGCACCGAGAAGGAGGAGCCGGCACGCTACGCGAAGGCGCTCAAGGTCCGGCCGTGGAGCGTCGTCGTCGAGGGCGAGGTTGCGAAGCCGCGGACGTTCGGGATCGAAGAGCTGCTGAAGTTCCCGCTCGAGGAGCGGGTCTATCGCCTGCGCTGCGTCGAGGCGTGGTCGATGGTGGTCCCGTGGATCGGCTTCGAGTTCAGCCGCATCGCGAAGCTCGTCGAGCCCACTTCGAAAGCGAAGTTCGTCGAGTTCCTCACCGCTTACCAGCCGGAGACGATGGTCGGCGCCAAGCTGCCGGTGCTCGACTGGCCGTATCTCGAGGGGCTGCGCATCGACGAGGCGATGCACCCGCTCACGCTCATGGGCGTCGGGCTCTACGGCGAGGTGCTGCCGAACCAGAACGGCGCGCCGATCCGGCTGGTCGTGCCGTGGAAATACGGGTTCAAGTCCGGCAAGTCGATCGTGCGGATCCGCTTCGTCGAGAAGCAGCCGAAGACCGCCTGGGAGCGCGCGAATCCGCAGGAGTACGGCTTTTTCTCCAACGTGAACCCCAACGTCGACCACCCGCGCTGGACGCAGAAGAAGGAGCGCCGCATCCCCGACTTCTTCGCCAACCGCCCGACGGTGGTCTTCAACGGTTACGGCGACCAGGTGGCGAGCCTCTACGCCGGAATGGATCTCACCAAGTCCTACTGAGCCCGTGACGCTGACGCCGCAAACGCTCCGCGCGCTGAAGGCGCTCGTCTTCGTCGCGGCGCTCATCCCTCTCGGGCGGCTCGCGGCCGGGGCGTTTTTCTTTCCCGAGTGGCTCGGGGCGAACCCGGCCGAGTTCATCACCCGCTCGACGGGCGACTGGACGCTGCGCTTCCTCCTCATCACCCTCGCGGTGACGCCGCTGCGGAAGATGTTCGGCTGGCACTCGCTTGCGTCGTTCCGGCGGATGCTCGGGCTGTACGCGTTCTTCTACGGCGTCGTGCACCTGTCGAGCTACGTCTCCTTCGACCACGTGTTCGACGTGGTGGAGATTCTGAAGGACATCGTGAAGCGGCCCTTCATCACCGTCGGGTTCACCGCGCTGCTGCTCATGACGCCGCTCGCGATCACGTCGACGAACAGGATGGTGCAGCGGCTGGGGGCCAAGCGCTGGCTCGCGCTCCACCGGCTGATCTACGTGATCGCCCCGCTCGGCGTGCTGCACTTCTGGTGGATGGTGAAACGCGACATCACCGAGCCGGCGATCTATGCTGCAATCCTGGCCGTGCTGCTCGGCTACCGGGTGCGCGCGCATCTCAAGGATCGGCGCCGCAGGGCAAAGCCCGCGCGCGGCGCGATTGTGCAGCCGCGGCCGAACGCCTGAGCTTCAGCGCCCGCGGGTCACGTACAGGAGCCCGGGCTCGATATAGAGCTCGTTCTCGTCAATGCGCTTTTGACGGCGCGGCGGCACTACACCGGCAAACTCGTACACCATCCCCTTGAACGTCACGCTGCGGTGGATCGGAGCGCCGCAGTACATGCCGATCACCTCCGCCGCATCGTCCAGCGCCTGCTCGTGCTTGACGATCACGCCGTACCGCCGGAAGTACTCCGGGCTCTCCCAGCGCTCGAGCTCGTGCAGCACTGCCCAGTGCAACGGCAGCGCGATGGCCAGCATGATGAGGACGCACGAGAGGACGAGCATGCGGCCAATGTAGGCCGCGGCGGCAGTGCGTGGAAGCCGCCCGACGGTCTAGTCGGGCGGCACTAGCCGCTGACTGCGGGCTTACGGGCGGCGGCGTCTACTGCGCCCGCGGCTTCAGGCGTTCCGGCAGGAACCGGCGGACGGGCCGCAGGACGTCACGGCTTTCCACCAGCGAGTAGGCCGCCGGTACGACGACCAGCGTCAGCAGCGTCGAGGTGATCATCCCGCCGATCACCGCCACCGCGAGCGGCTGGTTCGTTTCCGATCCGGCACCCAGGCCGAGCGCCGCCGGCGCAAGCGCGAGAACGATCGTGGCCGAGGTCATCAGTACCGGACGCATCCGGGTCGGGCAGGCGTCGCGCAGGGCTTCGTCGACGCCGAGCCCCTGTGCCCGGCGCTGGTTGGTCAGGTCGACCAGCAGGATCGAGTTCTTCGCCACCAGGCCGATCAGCAGCACGAGGCCGATCATCGAGTAGATGTTGAGGGTGAGCGGCTGGATCTCCGCGCCGAGCCAGGACGCGAGCTGGACCGCCGGGACCGCGAGCCACAGCGAGAAGAGCCCGCCGACGATCGCCAGCGGCACCGCGAGCATGATGATGATCGGCTGCACGAACGAGTTGAACTGGCTCGCGAGCACCATGAACAGCAGGATCGAGCCGACGACGAACGCGAACATCACGTAGCGCGTGGTCTTGCCGAGCTCTTCCGCCTCGCCGATGAACTGGACGCGGTAGCCGGGCGGCAGCTTCTCTCCCGCGGAGCGCACGATTTCCACCGCGTCGCCGAGCGACACGGCCGGGATGTTGTAGAAGGTCGCGGCGTACTCGAGGTCGAACCGCCCGATCACGGCCGGCCCGAGGATCTCCTGGAACTTCGCGACGCTGTCGAGCCGGATCAGCTGTCCCTGGCGGTTGCGCAGGTAGATCTTCGTGAGGTCGGCCTGCTGCAGGAACTCGCCGTCCTTCGCCTTGACGCGGATGTCGTAGCGCTGGCCGTCGCCGGGCTCGTCGTTGTACTTGGCGATGTCGATGCCGCCGGTCAGCATGTTGAGCGCCGACGCGACGTCGTTGGCGCTCAGGCCGAACGCCTGCGAGCGGGTGCGGTCGGGCGCGAGCACGAGCTGCGGCAGGTCGAGCTGCAGGTCGGTGTCCATGCGGCCGATCGCCGGATTGTTCTGGAGCGTGCGCTGGAGCTCGGTGGCGTTCCGCCCCATCTCCTGCAGGTTCGGCCCGGTGACGACGAACTGCAGCGGCTCGGTCCGCTGCCCGGGAAACACCCCGAAGCCGCGCGCGAACACCCGCGCGCCGGGCACCTGCGCGATCTCCCGGCGGATCGTCGCCAGGACCTGCTGCTGGGAGCGCATGCCCTTCGCGCGGCGCTCGTCCTTGGGCAGCATGCGGATCACGAGCGTCGCCTGGTTCACCTGCTGCGCCGAACCGAGACCGATGATGCCCCACTCGGTCACGACCTCGGGAAACTGCTTCACGATGTCCTCGACCTGACGCAGCCGCGTCTCGGTGTACTGGATCGAGGACCCGAGCGGCGTCCGCATCGTGATCAGGAAGCGGCCCTCGTCCTGCGCCGGGGCGAGCTCCTTGCCGATGTTGTTGTAGAAGTAGACGCTCGAAGCCGACACCAGCGCCGTCGCCGCGAGCACCGCCCAGCGGTGCCGCATCGAGAGGTCGAGCAGCCGTCGATACAGGTTCTCGAGCCCGGTGAAGAACCGGTCGAGCGCGCGATGCACGCGGCCCTCGTGCTTGTGGACGCGGAGGAACCGCGAGCACAGCATCGGCGTGAGCGTGAGCGAGACGAACCACGACACCAGCACGCCGAAGGTCACGACCACCGCGAACGACTTGAAGAACTGGCCGATCACGCCGCCGATGAAGATCACCGGCGCGAAGATCGACACCAGCGAAAGCGTCGCCGCGAGCACCGCAAAGGTGACCTCGCGGCTGCCGTTCATCGCCGCCGAGATCGGATCGGGATCGAGGTGCTCGCGGTGGCGGAAGATGTTCTCGAGGACCACGATCGAGTCGTCCACGACGACGCCGATCAGCAGCAGCAGCGCGAGCATCGTCACCGAGTTGAAGGTGTAGCCGAAGAAGTAGATCACCGCTACGGCGCCGAGCAGCGACACCGGGATCGCGGTGGCGATGATCAGGGTCGACCGCACGCTGCGCAGGAAGAAGAGCACGACCAGCGCGGCGAGCACCGTGCCCTCGAGCAGGTGCTCCTTCAGCGCCCGGATGCTCTCGCCGATGAACACCGAGTCGTTCTGGACGATGTCGATCTTCATGCCCGGCGGCAGGGTCGGGATGATCTCCTTCTCGAGCCGCTCGAGGATCCGGTCCACGATCGCGACGGTGTTGGTGTTCGGGATCTTCACCGTGCCGAGACCGACGGCCGTCTGGCCGTTGAACCGTGCGAGCTGCCGGAAGTCGGAGAGCCCGTCCTCGATCTCGGCGATGTCCTTGAGCCGGATCGGCGAGCCCTCGCGGAAGCCGACGATCATCTTCTCGAGGTCGTCCATGTTGTGGAACTCGAGGTCGAGCTTCACCAGGTGCTCGGTCGCGCCGCCGACGATGAACCCGCCGGCCACCTGCAGGTGCTCGCGGGTGAAAGCGTCCTGGATGTCCTGCGCCGCGATGCCGAACGCCGCCATCCGGCCCGGCAGCAGGTTCACGCGGATCGTGCGGTCGCGCCGGCCGCCGACGCGGACCTCGCCGACGCCGTCGATCGTCTCGAGCTTCTTCTTGATGACGTTGATCGCGTACTGGTTCAGCTGCTGCTGGGTGCGGTCGCCCGAGATCGCCATCCAGAAGATCGGCGAGGTGTTGGTCTCGACCTTGGCGACCACCGGCGGGTCGGCGTCCTTCGGCAGGCGGCGCAGCACCTGGTTCACTTTCGCCTGCACCTCGTTGAAGGCGATGTCGATGCGCTTGTCGAGGTTGAAGGTGATGTTGATCTGCGACACGCCGGGCGAGGACGTGGACTGGATGTGCTCGATGCCGGGCACGCTGTTCACCGAGCCCTCGATGACCCCGGTGATCGCGGAGTCGACGACGTCGGGGTTCGCACCCTTGAGCGTGGTCTGCACGGAGACCACCGGAAACTCGACGTAGGGCAGCTTGTCCATGCCGATGCGCTGATACGCGATCAGGCCGAACAGCACCAGCACGGCGTTAAGCATCACGGCGAAGACGTGACGCTTGATGGACAGCTCGGGTAGCGTCATGACGCGCCGCCCTTCGCGGCCGGCGCGATCGGCTTGCTCGGACCGGGCCGCTCCGCGGTGGGTACCGTGGCCGGCGCCGGGGCCGACTTCTCGCCGCGCGGCTTGGACACCGCGACGTTCGCGTTGTTGGTCAGGAAGCCCGCGCCGTCGACCGCGACCGTCTCGCCGTCGGCGAGCCCGGCGGTGATCTCGATCAGACCGCCTTGCCGGTACCCGGTCTGAACGATGCGCTGCGCCACCTTGTTGCCGTCCTCGACGATGTAGACCACCTTGCCCGCCGGGCGCAGCACGACGGCCTGCTCGGGCACCACGATCGCATTGGGCTTGCGCCCGGTCACGACCTGGGCGTTGACCGTGCCGCCGCCGCGGAACTTCCCGTCGGTGTCGAACTTGACGATCACGTCGAGCGCCCGGCTGGTGGCGGTGATCGTCGGCCGGATCTCGTCGATCTTCGCCTCGACGACGAAGTCGGGCATCAGCGGGGACGTGAGCCGCACCGGCTGCCCCACCCTGAGCCGCGGCGCCGCGCTCTCGGGGAACGGCAGGTGCGCGTGCAGCCGCTGCGTGCCGACGAGCTGGAACATCGGGTCGCCGAGCTTCACGTAGTCGCCCGGCGCGACGATCTGGACCTCGATTTCGCCGTCGATGGGCGAGATGACCTTGGTCTTGCGCAAGGAATTGCGATTGGCTTCGAGCTTCGCGCGCGCGCCGACGAGCTGCTCGCGGACCGCCTTGCCCTGGGCGAGCGACTCGTCGAGGGCGTTCTGGGAGATGTAGTTCTTCTCGACCAGCTTCTGCTGGTTGGCGATGATGCGGTCCTGGTTTGCCACCAGCGCCTCGAGCCGCGCGATTTCTGCGCTGTCCGCGCGGCTCTGGATCTCGAGATCGGACGCGTCGATTTCGGCCAGCGGATCGCCCTTTTTCACCTTCTTGCCGACGAAGCCCCGCACGCTCACCACCCGGCCCGCCACCTCCGCGCCGACCTTCGGGTCGATGAAATTCTCGAGCGAGCCGACCGAGTCCTCGACGACCTCGAGCGTGCGCACTTCGACCCTGGCGGCGGTGACGAGCGTTGGCGGCGGTCCGGCCTGCTTCTTGGTGTCCGCCTTGTTGTCGCCGCAGCCGGCGGCGAGTGCAGCGAGGGCAAGCGCAACGAAAGAGAGTCGTCGTTTCACTGGGAGTCTCGGATAGGCGCCGGGGCCTCTGGCTCCCGGGGGAAGTTGACGCTAACAGCCCGGCTGGGGTGGGTCAATGAGCCCGGTCTAGGGAAGAGCGGTCTAGGGAAGGCGCCGCTCCGCGGCGAAGAGCGACGCGGTCCCCTCCCGCTCGCGGACCAGATGCGCGTTCGCCCCGTCGACCATGACTTCTGGCGCGCGTGGCCGGGTGTTGTAGTTCGAACTCATTACCATTCCGTAAGCCCCCGCCGACAGGATGGCGAGCAGGTCGCCGGGGGCGAGCGCGAGCGAGCGGCCGCGGCCGAGGAAGTCGCCGGTCTCGCAGACCGGACCGACCACTTCGTAGCTCCGTTCGGGCTCGCTGCGCCGCGCCACGGGTACGATCTCGTGCCAGGCGTCGTAGAGGGCGGGGCGCAGCAGGTCGTTCATCGCCGCGTCGACGATCGCGAAGTTCCGGTCGGGACCGTGCTTGAGGTACTCCACCCGGGTGAGCAGGAGGCCGGCGTTGCCGACGAGCGCCCGCCCCGGCTCGAGCAGGATTTTCTGCGGCCGGCCGGCCAGGCGGTCGAGCAGCGGGCCGAGATAGGCGTCGGGGGACGGCGGGCGTTCGTCCCGGTAGCGGATCCCCAGGCCGCCGCCAAGGTCGATGTGGTGCAGCGCAATACCCTCGCGCTCGAGTGCGTCAACCAGCTCGAGCGCCTTGTCGAGCGCGGCGACGAACGGCGTGACCTCGGTCAGCTGCGAGCCGACGTGAAAATCGATCCCGACGACCTGCAGATGGCGCGACGCGCTCGCCGTGCGGTACAGCCGGAGCGCGTCCTCGACGGCGACGCCGAACTTGTTCTCCCGCAGCCCGGTCGAGATGTACGGGTGCGTCTTCGGGTCGACGTCGGGGTTCACGCGGACCGACACCGGCGCGCGCTTCCCCGCCTCGGCAGCGATGCGCTCGATGCGCTCGAGCTCGCCGCCCGACTCGACGTTGAAGCAGAGGATGCCGGCGGCGAGCGCCTGGCGGATCTCGGCCTCCGACTTGCCGACGCCGGAGAACACCACCTTGCCCGGATCGGCGCCCGCCGCGACGACGCGCGCGAGCTCGCCGCCGGACACGATGTCGAATCCCGCGCCGAGGCGGGCGAACACGTCGAGCACTGCGAGGTTGGAGTTCGCCTTCATCGCGTAGCACACGAGGTGGTCGCGGCCAGCGAGGGGCGCGGCGAACGCGCGGAACGCGCTCTCGAGCGCGGCGCGCGAGTAGACGAAGCACGGCGTGCCGAACCGGCGCGCAACGTCTTCGAGCGGGACCGACTCGGCGTGGAGCCGGCCGTCCCTGACGGCGAACGGCGTCACCTCATTTCTTCTTGGCGGCGACCGCGTCCTGACCTTCGGGCGGCGGGAGGTACAGCGCACCCTTGGTGCCGCACGCGGCGAGACCGAAGGCGATGAGGAGCAGAGCGACGGCGCGGCGCATGATGGCGCCGCCAATCATACACGGCGCACCATGGGGGATTTACAAGGGGGCGTCGCCCCTTGTTCCCGCCGGGGGATATACAAGGGGCGGCTCAGGGGCGGCTCCCCTTGTTCGTGTGAAAGCTTTACCAGTTGTTCTAGGCCCGCCTGCGGGCCTAGAACAACTGGTTGCGGACTTCTTCGACGGTGCGCGACGTGCCCCGTTCCGCCGTCGCGGTTGCGTCGCTCGGCGGCAGGAACTCGCGGTAGAAGTACTCGGCGATGAAGCCGTCGGGCGACTGCAACCCGGTCTCCGGATCGATCCGCACGTTGATCACGCCGGGCGGCGGCTCGGGCAGCATCTCCGGCACGCCCTTGAGCGCGGTCCGCATGAAACCCATCCAGATCGGCAGCGCCGCCGCGCTGCCGGTCTCGTTCGCGCCGAGCTTCTTCGGCTGGTCGAACCCGATCCAGGCGATGCCGACCAGCCCCGGCTGGTAGCCCGCGA
Source organism: uncultured beta proteobacterium (assembly GCA_963762785.1). Lineage (GTDB taxonomy): Bacteria > Pseudomonadota > Gammaproteobacteria > Burkholderiales > SG8-39 > DATEDA01. The sequence continues at coordinate 3,788 of CAVXND010000021.1, read as the reverse complement.
ACCACGCGTCGACGTGGTCGTTGGTGGTGCCGGTCTTGCCGGCAAGGTCCTTCCGCCCGAGCGAAGCCGCGCGGGCGGCGGTGCCGATCCGGACCACGTCGTGCATCATGCTGTCCATGATGAAGGCGTTGCGCGCGTCGATCGCGCGCAGGGCCGGGTCGCCCGCTTTCACCGGCTGCGCCTGCGCGAGCAGGTTGCCGCGGTCGTCGACGATCTTCTCGATGAGGTACGGGTCGATCCGGTAGCCGCCGTTCGCGAACACGCTGTACGCGCGCGCCATCTGCCACGGCGTCACCGAGCCCGCGCCGAGCGCGAGCGTGAGATAAGGCGGGTGCTTGTCGGCGTCGAAGCCGAAGCGCGTGACGTAGTCCTGCGCGTACTGCGTGCCGATCGACTGCAGGACGCGGACCGAGACCATGTTCTTCGACTTCGCGAGCGCCATCCGCAGGCGCATCGGCCCTTCGTACTTGCCGTCGTAGTTCTTCGGCTCCCACACCTGGCCGCCGGTGAGCGCGGCGTCCACGACCACCGGCGCGTCGTTCACGATGGTGGCCGCGGTGAACCCCTTCTCGAGCGACGCGGAGTAGATGAACGGCTTGAACGACGAGCCCGGCTGGCGCCACGCCTGGGTGACGTGGTTGTACTTGTTGCGGGAGAAATCGAACCCGCCCACGAGTGCGCGCACCGCACCCGTCTGCGGGTCGAGCGCGACGAACGCCGCCTCGACGTCGGGGAGCTGCAGGATCTGCCAGCCGAGCTTGTCCTCCTTCTGGATGCGGATCACCGCGCCGCGGCGGATGCGGCGGTTCGGCGGGGTTTTCTCCGCGAGCGACGACGCCGCGAAGCGCAGGCCGCCCTCCGCGATCGTGACGATCTCGCCGCCGCGACGGTAGGCCTTGACCTCTTTCGGGCCGGCTTCGAGCACCACGGCTGCGAGCAGGTCCTCGTTGTCGGGGAACTCCTGCAGCACCTCCTCCAGCGGCTCCTCGGGCGCGCCCTTCGGCAGGTCGACGTAGCCCTCGGGACCGCGATAGCCGTGCCGGCGGTCGTACTCGAGGACGCCGCGCCGCAGCGACTGATACGCCGCCTCCTGGTCGCGCTTCGTGAGCGTGGTGTAGACCCGGAACCCGCGGCTGTACACGTCGTCCGGGTACCGTTCGTAGAGGACCTGCCGAACCATCTCCGCGGCGTACTCCGCATGCACGGCAAAACCGTCCAGGTCGCGCCGCACCACCAAGGAGTCTCTTTGCGCCGCAGCAAACTGGGCGTCGTTGATGTACCCGAGCTCGTGCATCCGGCGCAGGACGTACAGCTGGCGCTGCTTCGCACGCTTCGGGTTCACGACCGGGTTGAAGCTCGACGGCGCCTTCGGCAGCCCGGCGAGCATCGCCGCCTCGGCCACGGTCACGTCGGCGAGCGGCTTGCCGAAGTAGATCTGGGCGGCCGCCGCGAACCCGTACGCGCGCTGGCCGAGGTAGATCTGGTTCAGGTAGATCTCGAGGATCTGGTCCTTGGACAGGCTGGACTCGATCTTAAAGGCGAGCAGGGCTTCGTAGAGCTTGCGGGTGAGGGTTTTCTCGCTCGAGAGGAAAAAGTTGCGGGCAAGTTGCATTGTTATCGTACTCGCGCCCTGGCGCTTGCCTCCGGCGACGAGATTGGAGTAGGCTGCCCTTATGACGCCGACATAATCGACGCCCTGGTGCTGGTAGAAGCGCTCGTCCTCGGCGGCGAGCACCGCCTGCTTCAGCACCGGGGGCACCTCGGCGATCCGGACGACCGCGCGACGCTCCTCGCCGAACTCCCCGATCAGGGCCCCGTCGGCGGTGTAGACGCGCAACGGGATCTTCGGCTGATAGTCGGTCAGCGCGTCGATCGGCGGGACTTTGGGGTAGGCGACCAGGAGCACGAAGGCCCCGGCAATCGCCCCCAGGACCGCCAGCCCGGCGAGCAAGGCGACCGGGAAGGCAAACCAGCGTAACCACTTCAACGGCGGAGTCTTTCTGCGAGTAGGTGACGCCATTATAGGGACCCCCCTTGCCAACACAATCGTGAAAAATTGACTAGACGACCCTTGTACTTGTTGCTAGGCTTTAAACTAAATTCTTAAGCAGGCGCCTAAACACTCGGAACCTAAGGGGAATTTCGGGTTTCCCCGGGGGGAGGATTCGACGTTGCAGCTCGATATTTTCAAGGCCAAAGCGCCACCGCTCTTTGGCATGGACATCAGTTCCTCCGCCGTCAAGATGGTGGAGCTCGCCGACGCCGGCAAGGGCGCGCAGCGCGTGGAGCGCTACGCCATCGAGTCGCTGCCGAAGGACTCGGTCCTCGACGGCAACATCGCCAACCTCGAGTCGGTCGCGGAAGCGGTCCGTCGTGCCTGGAAGAAGCTCGGCACCCGCACCAAGAACGTCGCCATGGCGCTGCCGACGGCGGCAGTGATCACTAAGAAGATCGTCTGCCCGGCGGGCCTGCGCGAGGAAGAGCTCGAGGTCCAGGTCGAAGGCGAAGCGAACCAGTACATCCCGTTCGCGCTCGACGAGGTCAACCTCGACTTCCAGGTGATCGGGCCCGCGCCGTCGGGACCAGAGGAAGTCGAGGTCCTGATCGCCGCCTCCCGCAAGGAGAAGGTCGAGGATCGCGTCGCGGTCGCCGAGGCGGCGGGCCTGAAGGCGCTGGTGATGGACGTCGAGTCCTACGCCATGCAGACCGCCTTCGAGCTGATCCGCCAGCAGCTGCCGAGCGAGGGCCGCGACCAGAACGTCGCCGTCGTCGACCTCGGCGCGAGCATCATGAACATCACGGTCCTGCGCAACGACCAGGCGGTCTACACCCGCGAGCAGGCGTTCGGCGGCAACCAGCTCACCCAGGACATCGCGCGCCACTACGGGCTGTCGAGCGAGGAGGCCGAGAACGCCAAGCGCTCCGGCGGGCTGCCCGACAGCTTCGAGGCCGAGGTGCTGCGGCCGTTCATGGAGAACGCCGCGCTGGAGATCCAGCGGGCGATGCAGTTCTTCTTCACCTCGACCCAGTTCAACGCGATCGACCACATCCTCCTCACCGGGGGCACCTCGACCCTGCCCGGGCTCGAGGACATGGTGAGCTCGCGCGTGCGCGTGAACGCGATGGTGGCGAACCCGTTCGCCAACATGTCGATCTCGCCCCGCATCCAGCTGAAGAAGCTCATCTCCGACGCCCCGGCGCTGATGATCGCCTGCGGGCTCGCCATGCGGAGGTTCGACGAATGATCCGCGTAAACCTGCTGGCGCACCGCGAGGAGCGCCGCAAGCGCCAGCGCCGCCAGCTCGGGCTGACGGCCATCGTCTTCGCCGCGCTCGGCGGCGCCGTCTGGCTCGCCGTGCACGGGATCATCGGCGGCTACGTCTCCGCCCAGAACGACCGCAACGACTTCCTGAAGAAGGAAAACGCCAAGCTCGACACCGAGATCGCGGAGATCCGCAAGCTCCGCGACGAGATCAACGCGCTCCTCGCCCGCAAGCAGATCATCGAGGCGCTGCAGACCGACCGCGCGCGGGCCGTCGAGCTCCTCGACCAGCTCGTCCGGCAGACGCCCGACGGCGTCTACATCAAGTCGGTCAAGCAGGACGGGCTGAAGGTCAACATCAGCGGCTATGCGCAATCGAACGCGCGCGTGTCGACGCTGATGCGCAACCTGCAGAGCTCGCCGATCGTCGACATCTCGCCGGCCTCCCCGCAGCTGGTCGAGATCAAGGCGAGCGAAGTTAACAAGCGGCGCCTGTCGGAGTTCAACATGAACTTCAACATCAAGC